>DATEPB010000077.1:0-40896 GCA_035273425.1 Pyrinomonadaceae bacterium
CTGGTCTCTTGTTCCCAGGGTTGCCAAAGCGCAACCCTGGGCTGAAATTCGCGAACACCTTCGGTGTTGATGAGTCAAGTATGTCAATACCGTAAAACGGTTACCTGCTTATGAAGGCCGCGTGATCACCCGGCTCAAGCCTCGGTGTTAATGAGAACGCTTCGCGACCCGAAGCTGGCTTGGCTATGCCTTCAAATGCTGCTCCAACCAATCATAGGCCCGACTTGAAACCTCCGCCGGAAAAGTATGCCCACCACTGAAGAAGTGACTTCCAATGTTTCCCGCCGCATTAAGCATTTTGTAAACGGGCTCGATCCGAGCAAGCGAGCGACGCGCACTCCAACCCGCATTAGGAAATACGAAATCCTCATCCGAAGTTGAAAGGAAGAGCGGCCGCGGCGCGATCAGCGCCAACAGCTCATGCATGTCGAATGGTGTTTGGACCACTTCGGAATCCGGCACGGCGCGATAGAAGTCCATATTGATATGGCGGCTGCCAACATAAAACCCTAGTCGCGGCATGAGCGCCGTAGCGTGTGACCAGCGCCAGACGTTGCCATCAATACGAAACGTGTCAAAGCCGCAATTGCTTGCGCCCACCTTCAACCTGTCCTCGAATGCCATGGCAAAGATCGTAGTGATGCCCCCGTGCGAGTGGCCAACAGATCCGATGCGCGATGAGTCAACGAAATCAAGCGTCTCGAGGTAGTCGATAGCACGACTCAGGTCCCAAACCATTTTGCCGATTAAGGACCAGCGGGGGTGCCGGTGGTAAAATGGAATTGCATCGCCATAATGTCCGCTGGCCGCGTCGTGCCGCTCGCCGAAACAGATTGCGTCATACGTAAACGTCACGAAACCACGCTTGACCAGATGAAGAGCAGTTTGCAATTGCGGATTGCCTGCAAGCCCGGCGGGTTCTCGTTTACCCTCCTGCGTAGTTTGATGTGGGCAGAGAATGACCGGTGTCTTGCCGCGCAAATTTTTCGGAATCAGCAAATACGAACTCACAAACTCGTTCGGCTCGGTTTGGAAGACGAGCTTTCGCAAGGTGTGGTCGTCACGAGAGGTTTCCTCGGTAATCTTTGCAGCCAACGGTGGTTTCGATCGGGGAGACTCACCGACGAAATCCAGTAGCCGAGTTTTGATTTCTGCACGTCGCGTTTGCCATGCTTGCGATGTAGCGATTTTTTGATCTCCGCTCCCGAGCAAATCAATCAACTCGGCTTTACCTGCCTGCTCACCGGTCGCCCTAGGTTTTAACGCTTTGGTTATCTCTCGCCACTTCTGCCAACTCCAGTCAACATAGTCGTATTCACTCTTCGGCAGAGGTCTTTGCGCTTTTGCGAGCAGGGCGCTATTGAACAACGCGGCGCCTGCAACACCTGATCCTGCTAGTTGCAAGAACTCCCGGCGCTGGATTTTCCAATCTGTGTTCAGAGAAGTTTCCATTTGTTAGGCTTGAAAAAGTCTGGTCGCGCGTTTACGCGAAGCGATTTCATTAACACCGTGGCTTCAGCCCGGTGGACAAAGCCAGACAACTGCCCCTAACCGTTTTAACGGTTTCCTGTTGCGCGGAAACCGTTGAAACGGTTAGTCGATTTTAATAATCCATAGATCACCGGGCTGAAGCCGCGGTGCTACTAAAATCGCTTCGCGAAAAATGCTACGCCCTCATAGGTGTTGCCCACTTTTAGGGCAAAGCCTCTGTGTTAACTTTCGACCCTACAGCCCCTTCAATTGCAAACGGGCATCATCCATCCTTGTACTCTCGCCCGGCCGTAGGCGGATGCGCATCGTGCGCGGCTTGAATGAATCGCTTTCAACTTTAATCTCGTAATCCACAAGCGCTTTCGAACTCGCTCCGGCCCATCCGTCAAATCGATATTCACCGCGCTCATTAGTTAGCTTTCGGGTCGTGGCCATCAGCTTTCCATTAACTACGCGACTGACCGAGACGAGGGCGTTACCGATTGGTTTTTTCGTCTTACCATGGACGACTCGTCCCTTTCCTTCACCCAGGAAAGGGTAATAGACACGACCTAACATTTGCGGCAACGCAAGCTCCTCCCAGCGCTCCTTCGTGATGTGTTCTTGCGCCAGCCAGACCGCCGAAAAGATCAGCAGTCCGTTGATTTTCCCCTGCGCGTATAAATCGATTGAGCGCTCGATCATGTGATGCACACTCGCGACCACAGGAGTTTGCTTCGAGTGACGCACGTACACACCCGCGATTACCTCTTTATTCGGGAACATCTGACTTACGGTCTTCATGTAGTCGTCGAAGTTTTTGTAATTCTCCGTCTGCTTCCACATCCAGAAACATACGCCGTCGAGCAGTTCGAGCGCTTGCGGCTCAACTTTCAGATTAAGGTGATGTTCATAAACAACAATGTAGAGTTTCAGATGGGGAGTGGTTGCCGGAGACGAGTTGTCGACGTTGCCGTTATCATCAATCGCTTTTCCACTAAGGGCGTCTTTCATGTCCCGCAAGTTTTCCAGAGTCATCTCCTTAGGGAAGTCGTTAAAGAAGTCATCGATGATTACTCCCGCGACTTGCGGGCAGCGCTTTGATAATTCCGAGAACCGGTGCGCCGCCTGGATCATACCGGGCTGCTTCTCAAACGGCTTCCAAAGATCCGAATCTTTCGGTTGATTGACCGCGCCAAATTCGGAGGGCGGCAGGACAATTCCGTAAACCCTGTTCACGTCCCATTCCCCGCAACTGTTCTTGATATTTTCTTCGAAGGCGTATCCAGCATGTGAACCCTTTACCAGGATTGCGTTTTGGCCAAAATTGAATGCGTGCTGCATCAGCTCGCCTTCTTTCCAACCTGGACCACCGTACGCAGTTCCCTTAATCGGATGATATGTTCCGAGAAAACCTTTGTACTTGGTGGGAGGCTCCGTTTGGGCGCTTGACGAGTTTGGACAAAACAATGAAAACGCCAGCACCAGAACGGGTAGCAATGCCTTTTTCATAAGCTCTCTTCAGCGAAACATGATTTTCAGTTCGTGTTGTCCACCTGGCATCTCTAACGAGATTGTGCCGTCGGTGCTATTGAAGCTGAACGCGTTAGCACTGATTTCCTTGCCGTCAAGTAATATTCGGACTGGTTTCTTGCCGACATACAAACTGATCCTGGCCGCCGACGGTAGATTGCAAACGACATCAACTTCCGCCGCACTGAAGTTCAACGCGATACTGGCCGGGGATGCACTGGAGAACAGAGTTTGATCTCCGCGTCGCAATGAGCGTCCATTCTGGACCGCAAACATTTTTAGCGTGTTAGCGCTCAGCGTCACTGAAAGCGTGGCTGCGTCTGTCGCCCACTCTCCCTCGCGAATACTCTGCCTTCCGTCGCCGCTACGAAAGATCACCAAATCCTTTTCGTTTCCACGATCGACGCGAATACCTTTTACATTCCCGCCAACAATCTCAGACATTTGCTTTATCAAACTTTGCGCCGCGCCTTCAGTTTTCGACGGAACCAAGGCCGTCAGAAATTGAGTTTCGTTCGTTGGGTTGGCGGTTCTGAAAACGAGATAGGCGGGTTCGGCGGGCGTCTCCGCGGGCGTGCGGGCCGAAAGCACGTGGTACGGGATGCGTCCTTTTTCGACCGTCAACCTTGCGCCGGCCGGTGCAAACGAACGAGCTGCCAGCGCCGACGAAGCACCTCGGTAAGTTGCCGTTAGACCTTCGACCTTCAGTTTGTCTCGGTCGGGTAAGTGAAGTAGGAAATCAAACTGCGCAGATTTTCCATTCGCTCTTAAGTCGTCAAAAACAACAAAGTAATACGGCTTCACAAAAACAATCCGTCGTTGGTAGCGCTCCAAGCGGTTTTGATAGACGGCCGCTAAATCACTGCTAAGGCCATCATAAAATTCGCTGGTGATTGAATCGGTGATGCGTGGATATCTATCCAGGGCCTTGAATTGCGGAGTGTCGGCAATTGATTGACTCTCGGGATTGCCGTCAACCAAGACTGTGTTGTGTCCGACAGCCTGGGTGAAAAACGTCGCATAGTACGGGTCTTTGTAATAGTCAGACCAACCCGCTTCGGTCACCAGGTTCTCACCAAACGCGTTCAACAGAAAAGACCCCTGGTCGGCATGATGATGGTTGAAGTTGGGTCCGGCGCGGTAAAGGAAAATGATTGCGTCTTTGTTCCAACTGCTGCGGAAAACTGCGTTTCCTTTCTCCTCAAAGATGCGGGAGGTCGGCAGTCGCGGTGTCACCGGCGCGACCGAATCATCATAGAAAATAAACTTGCTGAGCGAGGGACGATCGAATTGCGAGAAATACCAACGCGCTACCGGATCCTTCGATTCATAAATTTGCGCGGGAATGCCATGGCCCGCTGGAGCATGTGTGTCACCCATGTCCAAACTACCGCTCGTCGGCTGGGCCAACGTGTAGAGAGGATACCGAAACGACTCGAGCACATGCGTTTGCTTCCAGTAGTCGATTCCAAAAGAGCGACGGACGGCATTGAGCGCTGGCCCAAGCGTCTCCATATCAAACTCGTGATAGCTGATCCCTTCGCCGTAGCTTCCATCAGCCAGATAGCTGGCAGCCATATGGTCTTCGAGTTTTAACAACAGACCGTGAACATAGATTTCAAATTTGTCGCTCGGGCCTTTTGACCTGTCAACATCACCTGCGATCGCAGCGGCAGCGATCAGTGCGCCACCGACTGTATGCGCAATCCAGTTACTCGTGTTCGTCAGGACGCGATTATCAAGCACGTATTCCTTGTAGGTAGGAATGATCGACTTTTCAATCAACGCCGTTCGAATCTGTGCTCGTTCCGATTCTGTTAGATGGTCGTAAAGAAGGTCGTAGCCCAGCGCCACATCCGCGGCCAGAAGTCCGGCCGGATAGTAAGTATGCTGTCCCTGAGCGTTAAACCACGGTGGCTGCCATCGCTTCCAATTTGCCACCGCGAGCATTGCCGATTTGGCCGCGGCGCGGGCCTCGGCGCTATCGGTTAGGTAGGCCTCAAAAGCGTTGTGCGCGATCCGCGAGCGGGCTCGATTGAGTACGTCAAAATAAGCGAGTAACGATGGAAGCAAATACTCCGAATCCAGAACTTCGAAAACCTTGCCACCGTGCGCGAGTTCTCCAGTCGCACGAGTGTTCTTAGCAGTTGTCTGCACGTTTGCCCACAAGCTGGCGAGTTTCGGGTCGCGCGAACGTTCAACCAACTTTGCGCGATCGGCCGCAGAAAAAAAGAGTCGAGGATGAACACCGTTGACTTGAATGGCTGGAGGGTGAACTAGTAGACGGACCTCTGCGCTCATACTGCCGCTAGAGGTGGAACCTACCATTTCAACTTTCCACAAGCCGGGGCGGTCAGCCGCGCTGATCGAGTAAACGTTATTGTTGGACCAGATGCCGTCTGCGCTACGCCGGTCCCCATGAGTGCCATCGTCATAGAGTTTCTCGGATGCGGCTATCGAGCCGTCGGACCTTTTCAATATGAAGTTAACCTGTGAGAGCCGGGCGGGCGCTGAGGTTTCGAGCGCAATCTTGTCGCCCGCGCGGTAGGATTGTTCACTGATTCTCACTCGCCAGGGATCGATTACCTCGGTAGCAGGCGTGGTCACTAGAAACTGGCTCTCGCGCTCGGCCTTGATTGATAGATCGTCGATGATGAATCGATACGTGGTGTCGGGATTCGTCTCATTCAGGAGCGCGGTCAGGTAAACAGCCTCCACATGAAGACCGACGGGCGGTGCATTTCCCTTTGAGTCCCTGAACTCAGATAACTTCGACTCCGACTGCGACCAGCGGTCCACCTGAACTGTTGTTGTTTTGGTGTAGAGCGTTCCATTTGTTCCGGCCAATCCAGTTTCAATTGAGGCGCTGGTCCCGGTGGCGTTCACGCGATAAGCGAAGCGGAGCGATGCGTCATTGCTAACTACGATTTGAATTCTCTTGATGAAGCCAAACCGCAAAGGACCCGGAATATTCGGCTTCACCACGCGCATTAACGAGCGGCCACCGGGAGCGTCGTACTTCGAGGTTGGCGCCAGGCTGGGTTCGTAGCCGACATCCTGCGCCGGAGGATAGCTGGCCCACTGGCCCAAACTGTCTCCTTGAAAATCCTCGCGCATGATGTAGGGCTGGGTCAGCTTCGGAGGCGTGTTGACGGTTTGAGCAATCCCGTTCTCTGTCAGAATGCAGGCGGCGAGAACGCAAAGCAGTAACGGCACACACGATCCACGAACCCACACGAAAATGCACGAAACAAAGGCTCGGCTTCGTGTTGCGTTGCGCATTTTCGTGGATGGTTTCATTTTCTTAGATGTCTTCAACTCTCTGTGCATCCTCAGTGTTCTCTGTGTCTCCGTGGTTGATTTACGTGGGAAAAGCAGCCCACCACCGAGACACAGAGAACACTGAGGATGCACAGAGAAAACCAATTAACGCTTAAACGCAGCCTCCAAAGTGGGCCAAAGCTTTTCGATGGTCAGATTTCCCGCCGAAAAAATGATTACCCCGTCAGGTTTGGCCTGCCTGGCCGCTTCGATGGCGCGAGTCAGTTTCTCTGGGGGACAGAATCCGGGTGGCAGATCGCGGCGAAGCTGAACTAACGCCGCAGTAAGCTTGTCGATCGCTTCAGGAGTCGCCTTGCTTGCATCGTCGGCCACCACAGTGGCAACGAGCGCTCCGATCTCCTGCTCCCGTTGAGGAGCAAATTGTTTGAGGCGCACTCGAAGCAGATCAAACGTTTCCTTGATCGCGGTTGCCTTGGTGTTGCGCTGAGCGACTTCGGTTACCGGCAGGTTCTTCAGTTCGGTTACTCGTTCGCGCAGGTCCTCGAGCGGCTGCATCTCCTCGCGATACAAATACGTCGAAGCAATCCCCGCATATAAAGGCTGTTCGCGTCTGGTCCATTCCAACTGACGCTGTGTAATTTCGGTTAGGTGGGCCAGATAGTCCTCAAAGCTACCAGCGAAATGGCTGCGATAAGTCATGGGCATGAAGACGTCGACCCAGCGCGACCATTCATGCCAGCGTTGCCCAATGAAGCGCGCACTCTGCACCGGGTTCTTAAACACCGCTGCCGAGATTTCAATTTTCGGATTGATCTTCTTAACCCGCTCGTGCGTCTCCCGGACAAACCTATCGATCTGAGTAACGCGGTAATCGTAAAAGAAATAACGCATGTCTGGTGGACCACCCGGAATGGAACGGCCGTTTAATAGATAATCGGCCATTTCCCGGCGATCTCGTTGTGGCCAGTCGGCCGGAATCATGGTCGGGTCACTCCACCAGTTAGCCTCAATACGTTCCTGGATATGCTTCACGCGGAAACGCTGAGGGCGGGTCTCGTAACTTAGCATCGCGTGACGCGGAATGTTTTTCAGGCAGTAGTCACAGAAGCAGTAACCATCAGGAGAAACGTCACCGGGATAGCGGACATAGTCGTGATGAATGCTATCGACTGCGTAGTTCGAGGCAATCTCTTCGATCATTGGCAACAGCCATTGATCCGTGTAGCCGGGCCGCCGCGCCGGGCACATCCACACATACGGATAAGGGCGTTTGGCGACACCCAAAGTTTCCGAGGCGGTGGTGTTTCCGTCAGGATTCAGCATGGCCCACTCAGGATGTTCGCGAAATGCCGCTCCCTTTTCACCCTCAGCGAAATCAACCAGCCACGCATCCACCTTTATTCCCTGTGCATGTGCCTCGCGGGTGAGATGTTCAAGGACATCAAAAGACTCGTAACCTTTCGCAATCGCCTGCGGAAATTTCTTGCTGCGCCAATAGATCTCACCGTTCATCCCTTTAATGTCCATGACGATGATGTCGATGTTGGCGCGTTTGACCTGCGCGACAAACTCGCGGACAGACTCGGCAGTCTTACCGACATTTGGAGGATGCGCCCAGATAGCGTGACCTTCGCGAAGAGCGGTTTGAGCTCCAGCCGTGTTCGGAAGGCCTAAGGTGATCCCGAAAACCAGTAGCGTCATCGTCACTAGCAACTCGAGTGACGCCGCGCGCACCTTTCTTCCCCGTAGCGAAACTGTTGTAACGCCCCGAAGCCAAATCCTTTTTCTGAATTCGAAAATCATTCCAACTTCCCTTCGTTCTCTTTGGCTTTGCACAAAGCCTCCAACGCGTAGCAACGCGAAGCGATTTCATTAACACCGCGGCTTTAGCCCGGTGAGCCCGACAAGTAATGATGGTCCCAAACCGTTTCAACGGTTTTACAGTCGCCCGCAAGAAACCGTTGAAACGGTTAATCTTCTTTATCAAGGCCGCGCGATCACCGGGCTGAAGCCACGGTGTTAATGAGAACGCTTCGCGTGACCATGGATCCGACTTCTTGAGCAAGCCGTTCTCTTTAGTTCTCAACAGTCAGGCCGGCGGCAGCTCCGGTTGTTCCTGATGCTTAGCGGAGAGCGACCGGAAAACTCCGCGTCGCGACCAGCGCACGATGAATAGACCACCGCTAAGCAGACACACACCCATCGCGGCGGCGAAGATCCACCAATGCCTTCCCAACGGACTGATCACCGCGAGGATCGCCGAGGTGCAAAAGACAACTCCAAGCACACAATCGATAATGTCAGTCAATGTTTCCTGCCTGATCTCGCGTCTGAGCTGCGGGTCGAAGTCCTTTACCACCGGTCCCCAGAAACCAGGCGGGCGACAACGTGCGTAAAACTCGCGCAAAGTTTCGATTCGCTCCGGACGCGTCAGGTAAGTCACGACGACAATGGTGGCGAAGCCCAGACCAAATAGAAGCAGGAACCCTTCCCAGAAGGGATGAGCTTGCTCATTCGAGAAGCCGAGTGGAAACCACACGATGTAGCTGAGTGGCAGTCCAATGATGAGCGCTGCTGCTTCACCATAGATATTCAGTCGCCACCAGAAGAACCTGAGCCATGAAAGCGGCAGGATGAAAGCAAAGACCACGGAGTTGATGAACAAAAACCACGCCCGCAATCCCTCAACAAAGTAGTAGGCCACGAAAAGAGAGAGTGCAAAGATGACGACTGAGCCGATGCGTCCTACCCAAACGTAGTGGTTTTCACTTTCTTTCGGACGCACGAAAGGTTTGTAGAAATCATTGACAATGTAAGACGCGCCCCAGTTCATGAGCGTGCTAACCGTCGACATGTAGGCCGCGAAAATGCCGGCGACCAGAAGTCCCAGGAGACCGACCGGGGCATAAGTGCGGACCATGCGCGCCCAAATCTCACCCGGCTCGGTCACACTTCCCGGCGCATAAAGAGCAGCAGCGATAACGCCGAGGAAGAGAAATGGAACTACGCGAACGATCAAGGTCAGCAGTGCGTTGAAGAGTTGGCCCACCTGGGCGTGAAATTCGTTGCGAGCCGCCATGAAACGCTGGGCCGTGAACCCTTCACCACCGGTAGGCGAAGCCGCGAAAAAGAGGCCCTGTACCGTGAACGCCATAACCGTGAGCACGTCCAAGCCTTTTACGGGTGGTAGCACCCGAAAGAAGGATTCTGACTCCACAGCACCGCGGGTTAATTCGATCGTCTGATAAACGTGTTCCATGCCTCCGGCAGCAAAAAGCACAATTGGAACCAGAATGATGTTGCCAACCAGAAAAATTCCGAACTGATAAGCGTCGGTATAAGCGACGCCCGAAAGACCCGAAGCAACTGTGTAAGCGGCAGTCACGATTGCGGAAAACAGAATCAGGCTAAGCGGTTCCCAGCCAAGTATTGGTCCCAGCGCTGCGCCCAACCAACCGGACACATATCCCATGAGCACGACAATAAAACCAAAGCTCATGAAGACCGCGTAGATGCCGCGATACGCGTGCGCCACCTTTCCGCTGTAACGGATATTCAGCAACTCAGCCGAGGTGACAGTGCCCAGCCGGCGCCAATACTTCGACCAGAGAACTGCACCGAGTGGCATCCAAACCACATAAGGAATCCACCAGACTGCGTTGCCGAGAAGACCACCCTGCCAGGTCAGCATGGTGACAGCCGGCGCTAGTCCTGCATCTGTGTAAGTGGCGACGGCCGAGAGCGCGATCACCCACCAGGGAAGATCTCGACCTGATACGAAATAGTCGGCAAGGCTGCGGCTGGCGCGACGCATAAAATAGAGCCCGACTATCAGCATGAAGAGAAAGTAGAGACCGACAACTGTCCAATCGAGTGTTCTCAATTGCCTGCCCTCACTTTGTTGCGCAAGGTTCCGATGCCTTCGATTTCACAAACCATTTCATCGCCATCCTGCAACGCCGCCACGCCACCCACGCCCGCGCCTACAGGTGTACCCGTCGAAATAATGTCTCCCGGCTCGATCGTCATGATTGAAGAGATGTAAGCGATCTGATCTGGAATGCGGAAGATCATATCTCCAGTGTTTCCTTGCTGGCGGACTTGCCCATTGACGGTCAGTTTGATTTCCAGATTGTGTGGGTCTTCAATGTCATCTGCGGTCACAATCCATGGACCACAAGGCGCGAACCCGTCAAACCACTTGCCTGCCAGCCAATCGAAGAAACCGTCCATTTCGCGCTTGGTTCGATTTGCAATGCCGGAATTCAAACGTCGTTCGGAAACATCATTAAGGATGGTGTAACCGAAGATATGATCGTAGGCGTTTGCGGGCTCAATATTTCTCCCAGGCTTGCCGATAATCACCGCCAGTTCTGTTTCCCAGCCAACCGTCTCGTTGTTGTTTCCAATCATGATGTCGTCACGGTCGCCGATGATTGAGGTGGCAGGTTTGAGAAATAACTGTTGAGTAAAGGTCGCAGATTCCGCCGGAGCAACAAAGCCACTCTCAACGATGTGTTCTCGATAGTTACCAGCGAGACAAATAATCTTTCCGGGTCGTCGAATGGGCGCTTCCAGTTTGAGATTCTCGATATCAAGACGTGCCTGCGAGTGCGATTGATCGCGGGAGAACCGGGAAATTAATGGTTCAAGATCCGCGCATGGCGGATTCGTATTGGAAAACGAAGCGATGAGCGCAGTGACATCGGTTGTCAATTCAAACCCACACTGTTTGAGTGGTTCTGCCAACGCGTTAACATCCAAAAACACCCGCTCGGAGTCTTTGGTTGAAATGGCTACCCGGTCTGTTCCGTTTTCCTTGAAGACCGCCAGTTTCATGCGATTCAAGAGTCTCCCGTTCCAATCTGATTACGAGGCCGCCGTTATCCCGCTTCCTCAGCTGCCGCTGCTGCTGCCAGCTTGTCCGCGGCAGCGATCGCTAAGACCTTTCTCATTACGCGTTTGTGCAAGCCGTAGAAGCCGTAGCCGAGGAGGCAGATTGCTATTCCCGCGCCGAGGTTTATGTACCGGCCTACGCCCGCGGGTTGGACCATGCTGGCGATCAACAGGAGAAGACCTGTGCCGCCCGTCACCCACCCAATGATGTAGAAAGGAGAGAAGACTTCGCCGGTAACACGCGAATGCGTTTTGCTGACATCGATTGGAGTTGTGAGCCGGACGAAGAATTCATCGATCTTCGCCCGTTCACTTGCCCGCACTTTTTCAAACGTGCTCACCAACAGAATCGCCAGTAGCGTTACCGAAAAATTGACGAGAATACTGATTGCTTCGTAGTCGTATCTGAGCCAGTTCGCATCGATGCCTGGCTGCCTTGCCAGCACCAGTATTTTGTAGAAATAAAACGAAAGACCGGATGCAAGGCCCACCACAATTCCCGCGGCAGCCCCGCGCCAGGTGACCCGACGACTTAGCAGGCCAAGCAACATCGGAATTAACATTGGTCCAATAAAGATGCCGAACACTGTGACCATCACTTCAAACAGCCCCTTCCGAGCGGTCGCAATTAGTGTGACCCCGATAGTGATCGTGATGGCTCCGATGAGCAGCGTGGCGATGCGTCCTACGATTACGAGACGTCGCTGGCTGGCTTCTTTGTCAAAAAGCCGGCGATAGATGTCTTCGGTCATGACACTCGCGATGACGTTGTAATCACCACTGAGCGTTGACATGGTGGCGGAGAACATCGCGGCGATCATCAGGCCCATCAACCCGGCCGGAAGATATTTGAGCGACAAGGCTGCATAGGTATACTGCGGCGAATTTGGCGGCTGCATGAGCTCAGGCATGAGACTGCGCGCGGCCATCGCAGGCAGGATAAAAAGCGGTGGGCCAAGGATCTTCAGACCGACGGCCAACATCCCCGCCTTTCGCGCCGCGCGTTCATCGCTCACACTGTAAAACTTTTGCGCAAAGGCCCAGTTGCCGTTGTAACTCAAGATAATCAGCAGGTAGAACGCGACCACATACAGTGGCGAGAATGGCGCGCCGACAGGTGACAGGAACCCCGCTTGTGCGCCATTAGCGAGTGCTCCAAAGCTGCCCACCTGCGAAAATACCAAAGGAAAGAGCACTATGACGCCGAGTGTGAGAATGATGAATTGAATGTAGTCAGTTACAACAACTGCCCATAGTCCACCCATAAACGTATAGAGCAGCATCACCGCGCCACTCACGATAATGCTCATCTTCAGGTCGTAGCCCATACCCACCGAGACGAACACGCCCGTGGCATAAATCTTCAACCCGTCATCCACCACCCGCAGCGGAATGCCGGCCCACGCCAATATTTGCCTGATCTGTTTGTTGTAGCGTGCTTCGAGAAATTCGACGGGACTGATGATGCGGGCGCGTCGCCAGCGAGACGCCATAAACATGGTGCCCACGGCCATAGCTACCGCCGAGCTCCACGCCAGGGTCACGGCAACGAACCCGTAGCGATAGGCCATCTCTGAGTAGGCCACGAACGAAAATGCGCTAAAACCCGTGAGGTAAAACGAGACGCCGGCAAGCCACCACGGAATTGCGTTACCTCCGGTGAAGAAGTCGCGCACATGGCGCATTCGTTTCCAGAAATAGAAACCGATTAACGTGAGGAGTACGAAATAGCCGAGGATAACTATGTGATCGGCAGTGTGGAGACCTGTAGGCATGTAGTGTCTTAATGGTTTCTTCAGCTCATTGGTCTGCGCGTCGGTCCTGGCTTTTGGACTAGTCCCGCAATCATCACGCGTGCAACCCATGCGCCTAACGCTGAAAGCGTTCGCGAATTTCAGCCCAGGGTTTGCTTTGAAACCCTGGGTAAGACAGCGGCCCAGATTCTTCGCAACTCTGAAGGAGTTGCGACGGGACGCTTAGCTTCGAATGCCAGCACAACTCCTTCAGAGTTGCGCCGAACTTTTGGGTGCGTTCTTGTCCCAGGGTTTCAAAGCAAACCCTGGGCTGAAATTTGCGAACGCTTTCAGCGTAAGCCTAGCAAGTGTGCTTCCGACGCGAGCGGACTGCGCAGTGTCTTCACAATCTACCGAAACAGCCGCAGAGGGAGAACTTCTTCAACCAGGATTGATTTGCTTTGTTGTCGCCGCCACCTTTGACACTGCTTCCGTCCCACCGGATTCGAGCGAACGAGTGACCGCATCCAGCACCGCCGTGACTTGCCGGCCGTCAAATGCTGTTACTTTGGGTTTCGTGTTGTTAATTATCGAATCGACAAAGTCTGAGAGACATTCGACGAAAGCGCCGCGCAGTTTTCCAAAGATTTCATGAGTGAGGAAAGTTTTCGGATAGGTAAACTGCGCGGGCGTGCTCATCTCGATCGACTCACGCTTTCGGTCAAAGTGCAGGTGACCCTGACTGCCAATGACTTCCACGAAAGAATCAACAATCGTCGGAAACGTGTTCGGGTAAATCCATGATGATTCAAACGTCGCAAAAGCTCCGCTCTCAAATTTGACCTGGGCCTGAATTACATCATAGGTATCGATTCCGCGTTCCGTTAAGACTCCCTTCGCCCCATAGGCACGAACTTCAAGTGGCTCGCTATCGAAGAACCAACGCATGAGGTCAATGTCATGCGCTCCCAGAAAGTGAATCGGCGTTGACCTCGCGGCCCAATTGATCATCTCGGTCGAAACCCAGATGGTGTCGTTCTTACGAGCATAGCCGGCCACCGGACGACCGATTGCGCCGGCGCGAATTGATGAAAAACCCTGGTAGTAGGAGGACAGCCAGCGATGGTTAAAAGCCACTTGCAGCTTTATCTTGTCTCGCGACTGACTCAAAGCAAGCAGTTCATCGGCTTCACTCAACTCGGTGGTAAACGGTTTCTCGCAGAGCACATGTTTGTTTGCCAGCAATGCAGCTTTGACTGGTTCGAAGTGCGCGAAATCAGGAGTAGCAACACATACAGCGTCAACATCCGGGCGGGCGAGCAATTCACGATAGTCGGTTAGCCGCGTCTTGATCGCATACTTGTCGCCGATCTCATTAACGCGTTCCTCACGGCGCGTGCAAACGGCTGTGATCTGCGTCAGCGGATGCGCGTTGTAGATACGAACATACTGCTCCCCCATGATGCCGAGCCCGATTACTCCGATGCGTAATTTATCTGTCATTTGCTCTTTCGCCGGTCGAAACGAATGCGGGGGAATTGCTGACAGCGTGGTTGCTAAACAGTTTCTTAGTAAGACCGGCCACCTCGTCTATCAACACATCAGCAGCGCCGGCCTGGCATTTTGAAGAAACAACTTCATAGCCACCCACTTCGAACGCCTCGCTGGTAGGAACGTAACCGATGTACCCATTCGCTATTCCAAAAACAAACATCTTGTGCGGTGACTGCTGCTTAAGGGCCAGGCCAATCTCGACAAATACCTCACCGGGAATTGCGACGAAAGCTGCGTCGCCCACACGGAATCCTTGAAGTTCGATTGGCAGATGTCCGTCGGGCAGCGGCTGTGTCTCACGAGCATAGAAATTCGTGATCGACGCGTAAAGCCGTTGTGTTTTCGCCGGCATTATTTCTTCCAGAGGTGCACCCTCAGCGCTCAGTTTTTCCAGAACCGCCTCGGCTTCGGCTAACGACTTTTTGGCTTCTTCAAGTGGTGGATAATCCTTCAACGGTAGGTTCACGGGTATTGTAAGTGCGGAAAGCTCCGGCGTGTCTGTCATGGGAATAGACTTCAACTCAACCAGTGTCGCTTCGGCAAGCAGATGGCCCAGCTCGGCAGCCCGTTCAAAAGTACGTCCCGGCGTAATCACGCCGATCGCGCTAAGCTCGGATGAGTGGCCCATACTGATATTGCCCTGCGTGCCGTTAACAAACATTGCCAGGCTGTCAGGACCAAGGCTGCGCTCGATCTCCTCGACTGCGAAATTCGGAAAGTCTCCCGTGACCAGCAGATTGTCCGGACCCAGGACCGTTGGATGACATGAATAGTTCATAAGAACTGCCCGCGTGCGCCCGTTTAGGTCATCAACTTTGATGACGCCCACTTGTTCATCGATCGGCCGCTGATCCGGGCTGCGCCGATTGACTCCGACGCCTTCCACGCGGCCCACTCCTACTCCAACTCTCGCGGGAAAACGTTCACGCCAAGCATTACTCACACTTTCCTCGATCGCCGCGGCGAGAAAGTTCATGTAGCCGGCATCGACACTCTCTTCAGGATTGAAGAAAGTCCTGATCGTAACCGGCCCCGCATGTGTGTGGGTGGAGGCGATCATAACAGCGTCGCCACGAATCCCTGTCTTGCTCTGAATCTCTGTTCGAAGTCGCTTCACAAACTCGCTGGGAAGCGCCAACAGATCTACGCTGACCAATGCAAACGCCACCGCCTCATTTGATACCACCAGGGCACGCGCATAGAGGTCGTCGTGGATTCCCGCCGACACGCCTTCGCGGGCCGCAAATCCGGCGAGCGGAGATCCAATGGGAGGTGAAATGCAAACTTTACTAAATCCTGCTTTTAACAAGGTGGTCCTCGAAGCGGTGAAGCTCTTTGATTATCCTGATGACTATAGAGCGCGACATCAACCAGAGGAACAATCCGGAACACCTGAGCTGAGTGGTTCCGCAGCCCAGGTGTCCGGTGACCACATTAGAAAGTGAACCTGGCCCCAAGTTGAATCGTGTGGGGACGGAAGAAAATGTTCCTGCCGGGGATCGTCCCAAGCGTGCCATTGGCAACGTTCGCTGGGTTGAGAACGGCCGCACCGGTTACTGAACCGTTAATGAATGTCAGGTGCAAGACTTCACGCGTAACATCGAAGACATCCAGGCGCAGCTCCAAACTCGCATTCTCGCCTAATCGAGTTACCTTGGCCATCTGAAGATCCAACCGGCGCCCATAAGGAGCCCGGAAAATATTGCGGCCAATGTTGCCGCCAGTGCCGGGGGCGTAGTTGACGTCAATTGCGCCTGGTCTAATGAAGGCCAACCTGGCACCGTTATGCCAGTTTCTGACGGCTTCATCCCACGCATCTCCGCTGAGATAAGGATCACTCAGCGCTAAATTCCCGCGTTCGAGAATACTGATACCGGTGTTGGTCAGCCGGTTGAGTACGTACGGTTGGATTGGCAGTCCTGACTGCAATTGGAAGATTCCCGAAAACCGCCAGCCTCCTACCAACTTGTCCACGATGCCACCGCTATTTAGATATCGCTTGTTCTTGCCGAATGGCAATTCCACGATGCCGTTTGTGACCCAGCGATGAGGAACGTCGAAGGCCGACACTCCACGATTGGCATCGAAGTTGTGGTTATCTGGCAGGAAGGCATGATTCTGGCCCAGCGTAAAAACTTCTGCGCCTTGATCAATGCTCTTGGACCAGGTGTAAGTAGAGGTAAAGGTGTAGCCGTCAGAGAATCGTTTTTCTACTTCAACAGTAGCCGCGTTGTAGTTGGAGGTAAGCACGTTGGCAACAATGTTTGAACCAATCGTGAACGCAGAATATGGCCTGCGCAAATAAGGATTGGCAGCCGCAGTGGCGCTGGCAAAGTTGACCGTCGTCGGGCTAAAGCTGGGCTGATTAAAGAACCACTGAACCGGAAGGTGCTTCGCGACTGAACCCTTGTAGCTCACGTCGAGCACCATGTTTCCCCAAATTTCACGTTGTATTCCAGCACTCCACTGTTGTGATTCAGGCGTGTCGTATGAACCAATACCGAAAGCATTGACAACGGGTTGATTGTTGACTGCAGCAGGATTAACTCCAGCGGGTATCGAGATGGTTAGTCCACTGCCTGCAGGCGGGAACTGGGACGCCGGGAACGGATCTGCCAGGTTAGCCGCTGGGTTGGTAAAAGTGGCCACGCGAGGTTGGAAAATCGAAGTGCCTCGCAGTGGTGCATAGTAGAGCCAATGAAAAAACTGCGACGTATCAGCGTAGAAAATTCCCCAACCTGCACGGATCACGGTGTTGTCATTCTTGAAGGGCTGATACGCGATGCCAAGGCGGGGAGCGAAATCGTTTCTATCCGTCTTCACCACACGCTCTCCGGTGCAGCAGACGACGAGCGGGCTGTTTGCCAACCGTGCGACTTCCGGATCTGCAACTATTAGATGCCCGCCATTTTCAAAATCAACGGTCCGACCTCCGAGACTTGCCTCCTTAAATGGCTGGTGGATCTCGTAACGCAAGCCCAGGGTTAAGGTGAGCCGGCGCGATAGCTTCCAATCATCCTGGAAATAAAACGCCAAGGGAGTATTACTCAGATAAGCTGGCTGAGTTGCCGCCAGGGATTGCGCATTGGCTTGTCCCAGGAGGAAGTCTGCAATCGAGTTGGGCCGGCTGGCGTTTGCTTCAAGACTGCTGTTCGCAATGCTAAACAGTCCACTGAACTGAAGCGTCCCGTTGGCGTTGATGAAATCTGCGTTCTTGAACCGATTGTGATCGCCTTTGAATCCAAACTTCATAGAGTGGCGACCACGGATGTAAGAAAAATTATCAGCCACCTGATAGGTATTTTGGATTGTTTGCAAAACTGATGCGCTGAAACCGCCATAGTTTAGGGCGGTACCCGATGAGAGAAAAATTCTCGGCAGTGTGTTGAGACTCGTATTTCGAACGCCGAACTGTCTGGGATCGATTTCCGTCACGCTGTCTCCATACACGCCCCGCACATAACCCAACCGAAGCTCGTTCACCATGCTTGGCGAAAAACTATGCGTCCAGGTGGTGTTGAGGACGCGCCCATTGCCGACAATGTTCTTTTGCTGGTACGCAAGAACTAACTCACCATCACGCTGGTTATTCTGAGATGTATACCTGCCATAAATGTGATCGTTATCTGAAGCCTTATGGTCCAGGCGAATAGACCACTGGTTATTCAAAAAGTTATTGCCGGACGGAGCTGCATAGTTTAAGTCCGAGGCAGACACGAAATTCGGCAATGGTTGCTGGACGTCTATCATTGCGAGCGCGTTTTGATTTAAACGAGCAAACGGAATCTGGTTGTTCGCAAACGGTTGGCGGATAAATTGTGGGTTCAGTGCCGACGTTGCTATCCCCGGATTGAAGGCTGGGTTAGCCACTGTCGTCGCAGGATCGAAGATTTGACCGGCCCTCACACACTGACCTGAAGGCGTACCGTTTGGATTGAGTTGGGGAACCTGAACGCCTCCTACCGCCAGACAAGCTCCCAGGTTAGACGAGAAATCGCCGAGCCGCTCCGCCTGGGTCAGCACTCGTGTAAAAGCAATCGCCCGAGCATTGTTTCTGAGACCTTCGTAACTGAAGAAAAAGAATGTTCGGTCCTTATTGAAGAAGACTGGCCCACCCTCACCAAAACGGGGCAACCAAACCGGGCCTCCAATGGTGCCGCCAAACTGGTTGTATTTCAGTTTGTTTTTTGAACGCCTTCCTTGCGAATCTAAAGTTCCATTTGGATTGCGCGGTTGAAAATAGTCGTTCTGGAGAAACTCAAACGCCGAACCATGAAATCGACCGGAGCCACTCTTGGTGGCGACGCTAACCTGCGTGATGCCTTCAAACTCCGCTGAGTAGGCATTGTTTAGAAGCTGAAACTCCTTGACGGAATCGATTGAAGGAGTGATGGTCGGCGTTCCGAAAGTTGGGTCATTGTTTGCGGCGCCGTCCGTCTTGAATGTCACTGAAGAAGGTCTGGTTCCGGAAATCGACATCGATCCCCCGGTCTCGATGCGAAACGCTTCGGCGTTGCCGGTGGGACCGTTATTGACGGTTGAGTCAAGCAAAAGAAAGCCGTAGATATTGCGTGTTTGAGTCGGCAATTGAGTCAATTGTCTATCGGTGATTACCTGTCCAATGCTCGCGGATTCAGTCTGCAGCAACGCCGGGGTATCAACCACATCCAGCCTTGCGGATACATCACCGGCAGTAAGCGTGACGTCGAGCCGCGTTCGTTGGCCCACGTTTACGACCACTTCATTAATCACGGCCGTACTAAAGCCGCTGACGCCAACACTCACCTTATAAGTTGCCGGGATCAGAAATGGCGCCTCGTAGAGTCCTTCGTCATTCGACTTTGCGGTCACCGTCGAATTGTTACTGAGGTTGACGATGGTGACGGTAGCCCCGGGGACAACCGCCCCCAAACTATCTGTGACAACGCCCACCAACGCACCTCGCTCGGACTGACCGACGACAATAAACGGTGTGAGCAAGAGCAGGAAAAGGCTAAGAAAGGTTGGGGGTATGTTTCTTCTCATAGCAAGAATCTCCTGAGTGCCCTGCTGGGGCATTGGCTTTGGACATAAGTCTGGGGAGTGCATTGACCGATCCGCATATGCCTGCTTGGTAAACCGATGGACCACAACTGTCTCTCCTGGGAAGAGACTTTTCACTAATCGCAAGTAGCAGTAAGCAGATCGGTAGTAGTTAGTAGCGCTTTTTCTTAACCGCGTCGGACGTCTTCTTGATCAAATCCAAACAACCCTCGCCGAGCGTGACGGCCAGAGCTACGGAGAGCACGTCGAGTACACAGAGCTGTGCAATCCTTGAAGTTAGTACCTCGCCGCCCAGGGGCGATTCCGGTGATGCTGTGAGGAGCACGACATCGGCTGCGCGGGTAATCGGCGACGGACTGAAGTTTGTGATCGCCACCGTGATAGCGCCTGACTTTCGGGCGATGGTGAGCGCGTCAACGACATCTCGAGTGCTTCCGGTGTTCGAGATACCAATCGCCACATCCTTTGGTGACAGCGAAGCCGCAGCCATCACCTGGAGATGGGCATCGCCGAACGCGTCTGCGCTCAAACCGAACCTGACAAATTTCAACTTGGCGTCTAAAGCCGTAAACGAGGAATAGCCAACGCCGTAAATGTCTATTCGCCGGGCGGCCGCGAGAGCTTTGGCAGCGACTTCGATCATGTCAGGATCGAGCGCCCGCATAGTGTCTTCAACGGCTTTAAGATTGGTCTGAAATACCTTTTGCGCGAGATCTGCAGTCGAATCGGAAAAGCTGATGTTCTCGTGAATAAACTCAACAGGCTCGACCAGATCCTGGGCGAGCCTGAGCTTGAATTCCTGATAGCCCTTGTAACCGAGAGCGCGGCAGAATCGAATGACGGTTGATTCTCCTACCTCGATGTCGCGCGCCGCCTCAGAGACGGACATGCTCATAACCTGTTCGGGATGAGCTAAGACGTAGTCTGCCACTGCCTTCTCGGCCGGCTTAAACATCTCGCTGGCACTCTTGATTCTTAACAAACAGCCCGCTTTTGCTGGCGCAATGTGCTTAGTTCGTTTCATATCAGGGTTTGGTGTTTTCCACCAGAAGGAGTAACCGTGGTGGTGGTATACTCCACAACCACCGAAAGTGTCAACTTTTTTCTTATCGATCTCGGAACAGTAGCCCGACCGTCAGCGAGGGCGTGGTGCTCACCTAAGTGTCCCTTCCGAGTGTCTACGCCAACATGACGCCCTTCCTGACGGTCGGGCTACTGCTGGGAGACTGCGGGGCGCGTATGAGAGGTATGCTGGTTAGGTCGCAAACTTCTCCATTGCTGGATGCGAGTCAAGTTCAGGTAAGGGTGCTGAGGTTAGGTTCCAATTACTCCGCCATCGTCCTTTGTAACCACAACACACGCAGAACGTGGCCGGCCGCCGTTTGGTCCATCGGGCCAGGAGCTATTGCGCTTTGGATCCGCCGGATCGCTAAGACCAACCCGCGGTTCACCGGGATGTTGAATGCTAACGAATAAGGTTCGTTCATCAGGCGTCGCGTACATCGCGGAGACTTCGCAACCGTTTGGCCCAACCAGGAATCTCCGGGTCTCACGTGTGTTCGGATCGGCGCAGAGCAGTTGATTATTTCCGAACCCTTGGTAATCGCCACGGTTGATCGTTGCTCGGCTCATATCGGTTCCAATCCACAGTCTCCCGCTCCGAGTCACATGAAGAGCGTCGGGTGATCCATATTTGTCACCAATCACTGTGGCCGATTTGTTAGATTGCGGATCGCCACCCGCCGCAAATATTTCCCAACGAAAATGGGAATCAGTCCAGTCGTGCTCGTAGGTCCAGCGGATCAAATGACCATAGACATTTTTTGACCGCGGGTTAGCTGCGTCTGGGCCTGGATTCTTAGCAACCCCGCGACGCGTGTTGTTTGTTAGCGAAACGATCGCGCTCAGACTCGCGGGAAACGTATCGATCCATTCCGGACGATCCATTTTCGTGGCGCCTACCGCGTCTGCTGCCCCGCGGGTATTGATCAGGATGTCATTGAGCGACCAATTCATGAGTGCGGGATTGGTCGGTGTCAGCGGCAGCCATTCACCAGCTCCGCTGGCGTGGAATTTCGCCGCGTAGAGAATGCCGTCGTCCAAAGGGCTGACCCCTCGCTTGCGCGCTTCACGCCAGGGCAATCGTGAAACGTAGCGGTAGATATACTCGAACGTCTCATCGTCGCCAGAGTAGACGACGATTCTGCCATCTCGAGTCTCCTGTACCTTCGCGCCTTCATGTTTGATTCGGCCCAGGGCTGTGCGTTTGATCGGTACAGATCGCGGATTGAAGGGATCGATTTCAACTATCCACCCAAAACGGTTTGGTTCATTCGGTTCATCGGCGACACGAAAGCGGCGATCAGTTAGATGGACCAGGTAACCATCACCCTTGGTGTCCAATCTATAACGAGCTTCGATGGAACCTGCCGGTGGTTCAACTGCGGTGCGGAAATAGTCGTCGAAGTTTTCCTCGCAGGTGAGGTAAGTGTTCCAGGGCGTTACCCCCATCGAGCAATTGTAAAGAGTTCCTAAAACGAGACGGCCTGTAGGATCGGCTTTGGTACGAAGCCTTCGTTCGCCCGCCACCGGTCCGCCAACTTTCATTGGCGTAAAACCTGTGATGCGTCGCGCATATTTCGAGGGACGCACGACCTTCCATTCACCCTGGCGCGAGCGCTCGATTTCAATGATGCCGACCCCATGAGCAGCCAGCGCCTTCCTGGTTTTCTCCGCCGTCCAATTCGCTGTTCCGTCCGGGAAAAGCAGCGCATCGTCCATGTATTCATTGTTCTGCACCAGCAGGCCTCGTTCAGAACCACGAATCGGAAAATAGGCCAGACCATCGTTGTGCATTCCCCACTGCAGTTCCTGCTCGCGAGAACTATTGCTGGCGTCTTGCTTGAAAGCCGGCCCATCGGAAACGGGATCACCCCACGCTATCAGCACCCTGGCGGAATAACCCTGAGGAACCACGACTGCATCATCGGCTGAGACAGGAAGACCCTTGAATCCGAGTAACGCACTCTCGCTCGATGCAGAGGTTGAGGGCACGGCATCGAAAAATGAATCGAGCGCGCCCAGGTAAAGACCGCCCGTGGCCACGAGACCGGCCTTCACAAAGCCTCGACGCGAAATTGGATTTTGAATGCTGTCTTTTGGGGTTTGGTTAGGGTTCTTGTCCTGGGCCATGCGGCGCATTATAAGGATCGAGGAAACTTTCGCTAGGAGAACTGGCTCCAACCTTGAGAGGCGAAAGTTAATCGCGCGCTGTATTGAACTCCTTGGAGTGCGGCGGCCTGGCGCCGCTTTGGTCCAGGATTCGGCGTTAGAGAGTGACGGATTATCAAGAGCCTCAAGTGCGAATGGATGGCCAAAGCGGCGCCGGCCGCCGCACTCCAAGGAGTTGAACTTGGGCTCGCTAATCGCCTTCAATTAACGATTATATTTCGCGCCTTTGACGCCAACCTTGATCTTCCAGATCTTGCCACCGCCGCGCATGGTCGAAGTAGCATAAATTGCTTCGTGATCAAACTTCCCTTCTCCGAACACGAGACTGGCGACACTGGGCATTCCCTCGGCAATGAGTATCACCTCGTTGGACTTCGGATCGTATCGGAAGATTTTTCCGGCGCCGTTGTCTGCAATATACACTCGCCCAAGTTCATCCGTGGTGAGTCCATCCACCGCCTTGCCTCCGCTGCGCGCAACTACGGTAGGTGGTCCATCGGGCATGCCGTTTTTTATCTTGAAAGCCCAAATGCGGTCGTCAACAACGATGGGTTTCAGGTTACTGAATATCTGGGCGACGTAAAGAGTGCGATTATCGAGTGACAGGGTCAGCCCGTTTGGAAAAGGAACCGCGGTTGACCAGATCGACACTTTCCCATCCTTGACGCGATAAATCTTGTCGGTGCCGTCATCCGAAACCAATAATGTCCCATCACGCAGAACGACGACCGCGTTGGGATCGGCGATGCCGCGCGCGACTGCTGTCTTTTGGCCTTCAGGAGTGATCCGCCAAACGATGCCGTCATCGTTTGGACCATCGGCGAACACATTTGTCGGTCCGAAGTCGCAAGCGAGAATATCGCGGCGGCCGATGCGCGCCTGGCCCAGATGCCGGTGGACGTCGGCAATCTTCTTAACTGAGCCGTCGGGTTCGGCAATCCAAATCGCGTTGTTCGCACCAATGAAGAGTTTGCCTTCTGCGTTGAAGGTGATGCCCTCGGCGCCCTGAAACTGTGAGATGAAGAGTTCTGGGGTTACCGGAAACTGAATTTTTGAGGGAGGCGTCTGGCCAGATACAATTGGCCAAACACAGAAAATCACAGCCATCGGCAACACATATTTTGAAATCATTCTCATAGAAACCTTAACGAGCCCGCGAAGCTGGCGGACAGAGTAAAAGCTATCCCGGCAATTAATCCATGGCCGATCACGGTTGATTGCGCAGCACGCGCTCCTGGTCCATCGGAATAATGTCCACGTTGATAAACGCGACGACACCTGCTTACCTGGTTTGCGCAAAAGCGACTAATGCAAAAAACAGAATCAGAAACAGAAATATGGATTTGCGCATTAAGATTGAATCTCCTCGCCGACTATTACTGAATTAACCAGTGAATGGTTGCAACAATATTCGAGTTGTTTTCTCAGACACTCGGAGCGATGATTAACCTCTCGCTGTGGTGAGCTACGACTACTTTTGAAGGACAATCCATTGGAACTAATCCCCATTAGAAAAACGGGACGTTGGCCAAAATCGGCGCCGCAACTGCCCGATGTTGCCGCTCAGGTTATCAAGGGAACTAGAAAGCTCTATCGCGCCGCCGGCTACGAACCGCCCTGGATTTGTTATTTCGCCGTCGAAGGTGACACGTGTGTTGGCACCTGTGGTTTCAAGTCGCCACCTGAAAACAATCGCGCGGAAATCGCCTACTTCACATTTCCGGAACACGAATCGAAAGGCGTAGCCACGCGAATGGCGGCTGAGCTAATTCGACTCGCAAGAGAAGCAACGCCGTCGGTGACAGTCGCCGCGCAAACGTTACCCGGAGTGAGTGCTTCGAGTTCCGTCTTAAAGAAGTTGGGGTTTCAATTAATAGGGACTGATGAAGACGCAGACGTCGGGCTGGTATGGGAGTGGCGATTGCTCAACACTTCTCAGGAAGGCTAGTCTACTTCTCATCGATCTAAGTTCGTTGTAGAGTGAAGGGCTGGAATTTACTTGAAACCATGGATAACTGAGACGAATGATCAAGGGGAAAGACTACGAAATAAAACGCACTGCTACTGGTCTGGGTTTCTTCACCTTAAAGCCAATTCCAAAAGGCAAACGAATTATCGAATACACTGGCCCGTACCTTCCTAATGAAGTTGTAGACCAGCGCGACGGGAAATATTTCTTCGGAGTGAATTCGAAGTGGTCTATCGACGGTAGTCCCCGCAGCAACATCGCCCGCTACATCAACCACTCTTGCCGGCCCAATGCCGAGGCGCTCATATCGGGTCGCCGGGTTTGGATATGGTCCAAACGCAACATTAAGGTTGGCGAGGAAGTAACCTACGATTACGGCAATGAATACTTCGAAGACATTATTGAGCCGATGGGGTGCAAATGCGTGAAGTGTGCCCCCGAGGGAAAGTTGTAACGGCGTTCTCCGCGGTTAATAGTTTGTCAGTATTTCGTGCGGCGCAAACCCCATCTGGCCCAACCGATTGCGCGTTTGGTCGATCATCTCCATCGAACCGCAAATAAGCGCCACCGGCGACTTCAAATCCGGCAGCACATGATCCAGGAGTGACTGCACATAACCAGTTGGACCAGACCAATCGTGTCCGTCAGGTCTGGAGACCACCTGGCGCAATTCCACACCTGCCTCTTCCCAGGATTCCGTTTCGTCCCGAAAACAAAAATCGTCAGGCGTGCGGGCTCCATAGAGAACGACCGACTGTCCAAAGTCCTGTTTGCGCTTCAGGACATGTCGCAGGGCCGAACGCAAAGGCGCCACGCCAGTGCCCATCGCCACAAACACCAGATCCTTTCCCGCTTGTTCATCAAGCGCGAAGCCGTGACCGACAACATTTACGAGTTCAATGCGTTCGCCGGGTTGCATGTCGTAGATGAGAGTGCTCGCTCCTACTTTGTGCTTGACGAGAACTTCGAGTTCGGGATCTTCGGGCGCGCTGGCGAATGCAAAATAGGCTGGCGCCTCTCCCGGAACCGAAAGCACGGCCACCTGGCCGGGGATGAACGAGACGCCGTGGGAGACGCTGGCGCCTTCGGGCATCAAATCAAAGGAACGTACGCCACGCGCTTGATCGCGAACTCTGCTGATGATGAGTGACGGCAATACGCACAGCCTCCGAAACGAAATTTCGTTCAGTCTAACCTGCAAAACGATAAAGCCTGAACCGCCTACAGGTGTTCAGAGTTCAAGCTTTAGCTTGCGTCTGCCAAACTGCGAACGTGCATACCCACCCGCAAGCTAAAGCTTGAACTCTGTACGCCTGTAGGCGGATCAAGTTACAATGCCGGCAACTCCTCGGTTTTGTTTCTCCTCGAATCGCACAACCATGAAAAGATATTCGATAAGTTTGAAGACGATGCCATCGATTGTTGCGGTCGCTTTGTTCCTGACGTTTCTTTTTACCGTCGGTGCTCAATCGGGCCGGCGCGGGAACAAATCAACGACAATTACCCCGGCGCCGACTCCCGTCGCAGCCGAGACCCCCGCACCATCACCAAAACCGCCCAAGCCGCGTCTGGGTCTGAGTATTGCGGTCGACGATCTCGATGCTTTTTCCAAAATCCCGCTTAGTAGCCAGAGTGCTGTGTTACAGGGTTGTGTAAGCAGGCTTAACGAATCGGCTTCAGTTGAAGTGATTGGGGTAAACCAAAATATCCATCGAGGTGATGCATCGAAGAAAGCCAAGACTGGTGAGATACACGTCGTTTTTCTGAAGGTTGATGTTGAGAAATTAAGCGCCGAGGCGAACGCTTTTCCCGATATTCGAGACGTGTTCGTCGAATTTACTATCTATGCGCCGACTACAGCCAAGGTGGTTGGTATCGGCCGAACCTATCCCTATAAAGGAAACCGAACCATAGTTCCCAACTCCAGAACTGGTGGACTTTATGGAGATGCTCTGTATCTTGAGGCGGGACGCGATGCCGCAGAAAAAATTCTCGCTAAGCTGCATCTGCCCACTCGACCCGTCGTGGTTCGGTAGGCTCATTTAAATTCCCAACCGACAGTCAACTCCTTGGAGTGCGCCGCCTTGTCGGCGCTTTGGCCGCGCGTGCGCTCGGCGCCGCGCTTCTCCGACAAGATACTACCGAGCTTCAGTCAACCCCATTAGCGAACCAAGCTGCGACCCAGTCGCAGCTGGCCAAAGCGCCGACAAGGCGGCGCACTCCAAGGAGTTGAGTCTAGGTTGCGGTGTTGTGAACGTCGGGGTCGGCGTAAAGAGCATCGATAACGTTACGGTACTTCTCGTCTACCACTCTACGCTTCACTTTCATAGTTGGCGTGAGTTCGCCGCCGTCAATCGTCATTTCATGCTCGAGGAGAGCGACTTTCTTTACGCTTTCATATTGCGGCAACTCGGTCGTTAACGACGCCACCTGACGCTGAAATAGGTCGATGATGCGGGGATTCTGACAAAGCTCCGCGCGAGTTCCTGGCTTGAGCCCTTTCAGTTGGACATAAGCGTCGACGCGTTCCCAATCAGGAACAATCAACGCCGCCGCAAACCTGCGCCCGTTTCCGATCAAGACCACCTGACTTACAAACTGCGAACCTTTGATCATCTGCTCGATAGGTTGTGGGGCAATATATTTCCCGCCCGACGTTTTGAAGAGTTCCTTCTTACGATCCGTGATGCGCAGAAATCCATCTTCGTCGAGCGTGCCGATGTCGCCCGTCTTGAACCAACCATCCGGGCTCATCACCGCAGCTGTCTCTGCAGGCTTGTTGTAGTAGCCGCGCATCACGTGTGGACCACGAGTTTCAATCTCGCCGTCACTCGCGATCCGCACCTCGACATTTGGAATCGCTTTGCCAACAGTGCCTACGCGGTTGTCGTCCAGTCGTGCAGCGGTGATTACGGGTGATGTCTCAGTCAGACCATAACCCTGAACGATGGGCAGTCCGGCTCCGATGTAGATGTAACCAAGCTCTTCAGGCAATGCCGCGCCGCCTGAAATCAGCAGTCGAATCCTGCCACCCAGAGCGGTTCGCATCTTAGAAAAAATCAGTTTGTCAGCCAGTTTGTGCTTGAGCGCTAGCAGCGCCGGAATCTTCTGATGGCGAACAGACAACTTTGCCTGTTCTTTTGCAACTGTGATGGCCCAATCAAGAATCGCTACATTGAGCTTGCCCTTCTCAGCCGTTTTCTCTTTCACGCGCGCAAGTATTTTTTCGAAAATTCTTGGGACGCCCACAAAGATTGTCGGTCTTACCTCCCGGAGGTTTGGGCCAATCATTTCGAGTGACTCACCAAAATAAACCGCCATCCCGTGATAGATGTACATGTACATAGCGACGCGTTCCAGCACGTGTGAAAGCGGCAGCACAGACAAGGCGCTATCGTCGTTTTCAAAAGAGAAGTGAGCCGACGAATCAACCAGATTTGAAACCAGGTTGGAATGCGCCAACATCACACCCTTCGGTTCACCTGTAGTACCGGACGTGTAAATAAACGTCGCCAAATCATCAGGCGAAATTTGGCTGGTCAACCGGTCGATAAGGCCAGCGTCTTCCGAAATTTTCTGGCGGCCTTTCTCTTCGAGGTCGTTAAGAGAAAGCGACGGCACATTTGCGCGGCCTAGTTCGAAGGTCAGATCGGTAGATGGCGTTTCAATGAAGACGATGTGCTCCAACGAAGTACACCCCAAAACTACGTCACGCACTTCGGTGAATTTCGCTTCATTAACGATGATCAAAACCCGCGCGCCTGAATCTTTAAGGATGTAACCAACTTGCGTAGGGGTGAGCGTGGGATAAATCGGGACATCGATGGCGCCCGCAAACTGGCAGCCTGCATCGCTCAGCGTCCACTCGAGCCGGCTCTCGGAAAGTATTGCCACTCGATCGCCAGATGAGATTCCCAGGGAATGGATTCCGGCAGCAACGCAATGAATACGCGCGAGCAGTTCATCGGATGAGACCGATACCCATCGGCCGTTTTGCTTGTAATTAACGGCATCGGCCCGATTGTGAGCTCGAACTGCGTACTCAAACACCTCGACCAACGTCGTGGGCTCATCAGGACTTAGCGGGACACGCTCCGCTTGGGCCACGTGTAATTCCGTCGTCGGAGTTTGAGTAATCGGTGTCACGTTGCGGCCACTCCGTTTAGAAAAATGTCCATAACCTGATCGGCCATCGGCGCGAGCTTGTACCGGCGCTTGGAAAGAATCCAGTTGGTAGCCATTTCATCAAGGGCGCCAAAGAGAATCTTGGCCACCACTTTGGCATTTACTTCAGGGCGAAAGACGCCCGCTCGCTGGCCTTCTTCGAAAGTTGTGCGGATGAGGTTGAGGTACTCGGCAAAGCCGGCTGCGGAAAACTCTTCCATGAACTTCGTCGACCCGCGGAGTTCAACCTGGAAAACGACGGCGAGATCGCGATCAGCGCCCAGGCGCTCGAGATGCAAATGAGCAATGCGGCGTAGTTTTTCGCGCGGGTCGGAGATGTGTTTCATCCTCTTTTTCCCGGCCGCGATTGCCTCCTCCATACTGCGATCGAAAATCGAATGCAGAATCTCCTCTTTGCTCTTGAAATAGAGGTAGACCGTGCCGTCGGCCACGCCGGCTTCGCTGGCGATGTCTGCGACTTTGGAATTGAAGTAGCCGTTATGCGCAAAGACCCTGATGGCTGCACGCAATATCGCTTCGCGCTTGTCAGCAACTACTGGCCGGTCAGGATTGATCGATCGAGCAGGTCTCATGGTGACTTGTTTCTGGCGGTGAGCTCGCTGAATGAGCCATCACTCAGTCGGACGTTAGCCTACCGTTAGTTGGATGGTTTGTGCAATCAAGAAGGAGTGTCGGGGGAGTCGGGTGTCGGTTATCCCCGGCGTGGTGAGTTTCGATCGTCGCCTGGTTCTTCCGTGTCTCTAACGCTGGACTTCTCCAGAGCAATCAAGTCGTCACCTGCACGCACTGCCTCAGGCGTCTTAAGTAGAAACTCCTGTGTGGGATACGGAATTTCAATCCCGCGCTCGCGAAAGAGTTTCTCAATGCGGTAGTTGATGTCGCTTCGAATCTGTGGGTGACGGCTGGGATGACGCGTCCAAACGAGCAACCGAAACTCGAGCGAATAGCCCCCAAAACTTAGGAATTGCACCTTCGGAGGTGGATCCGTCAGAACTCGATCGATTCCTTCAGCCGCCAGTAGAAGTGTTTCGGTCACCAGATCGATGTCTGAGTCGATCGCAACGCTGATGGGAATTGGAATGCGTGCGCGGGGATCGCCATAGGACCAATTGATCACTCGCTGACTTACAAGCTTCGAATTGGGCACGATGATGGCGATGCGATCATTGGTAATCACGGTAGTGGTGCGAAGATTAATACTCCTCACGTCACCCTCATCGTTACCTATGGTTATGCGATCACCAACCCGCACCGGCCGCTCGAAAAGAAGTATGAACCCTGAAGCGATGTCGGCGGCGATGTATTGCAGACCAAAACCAATTCCGACCGACAGTGCAGTGAAGACCACGGCGAGCGAAGTGAGATCCACGCTGAAAGCGACTTGCAGGAAGAGGAGTACGCCGATGGTCGTGATGAGGTACTTCGACAGCCGGCCGATGGTGTAACCGATCCCCGGATCTATCTGAGCTCTTTTGACAATCCGGCGTTCCAGGAGTGAGCTGACCCACCTCGATAAAGCCAGAGCTAGTACGAGAACGGCGATACCCTGCACGAGGGTTGCGACTGATACGGAGATCCGGCCGAAGGTGAAGACTCGATTTAGATAGGACCAGGCTTGCCAATGAACGCCTTCGCGCTCTTGCCAGAACAAGATCAGAATGAAGAAATTGAGAATCAGTGGACGGCCTCCGCGTTGTTGAATTGGCCCTAATAATAACAAGCTGAATTTCTCGGGCAAGCGGTGAGGGATTGATATGTCTCGCTCACGCTTCAACCGAGGCCAAAAGCAACTCCTTGGAGTGCGCCGCCTTGTCGGCGCTTTCACCGGTCGCGGCTTTGCGCGACCTGACCCGAATTAGTCAACAAGCGGCGCAGAGCCGCCGCGGCCAAAGCGCCGGCAAGGCGGCGCACTCCAAGGAGTTGAACTCAAGCGCTGCAGCCGAGACTTATTGATTGTTTGAATCTTGCGAACTCCAACCCATCCATCCAACAACGACGCCCGCAGCCTCAATTAGCGCCAGCAGCACTGCTGACACTTGAAATGGAATAGTCCAGGCGTGGTCTGTCAAATGGCCAACATGATCAGGGCCGGGAAGGATGAAATGGTAATAGCCGCCGAACAGTAATGAGCCGAGCATTAACAGCAGAAGCAGAAGAAACCCATTCCGAGATCGCCGCCACAAGAGCACGCCGGCAACTATTGGCAACGCAAAGATCACGACAAAGATGTAAACGTTCTGCCACGTTGACATGTGAATGAGGAGCGCGCTGTGAGCTGCGCCATGGACCAGGTTGACGACAGCGTGAAGCACCACTATCGCTAGTCCAATGCGTCTTAAATCTGTGGAGGTCATAAACGGGTTGAGGAAAAAGAAATGGCGGAGGGGACAGGACTCGAACCTGCATAGCCTTTCGGCCGGCGGTTTTCAAGACCGCTGCACTACCATTATGCGACCCCTCCGCGCGGGTGAAACTATAACCTGAGCGGAGCAACCTCTCAAATGACGAACTGGACCGGGTACAAACCCAACTCCTTGGAGTGCGCCGCCTTGTCGGCGCTTTGGCCGCGGCGGCTCGGCGCCGCTTGTTGATTAAAACGGGTCAGGTCGCGCAAAGCCGCGAGGGGTGAAAGCGCTGACAAGGCGGCGCACGCCGAGGAGTTGATTTGCGATTTGACTAAGAAACGTGCACGATCTTCAAAGAACAAAGATCAAAGCTCAAAGCACAAAGCTCCAACCAGATGCGCGTCACAATCGGTCAGATAAACACCACCAACGGCGACTACGAAGGAAACACGGCTTCGATCATCCGTGCTATCGAACATGCGAAACAGGATCGGTCGGATGTGGTCGTCCTGCCAGAGACATGTGTTCAGGGTTACACCTCATTTGATTGGTTTCTTGATCGCGATGTTGTGAGCTGCGTCCTCGGCCCGTTGGAAAAGATCACCGCCGCGACCGAAGGAATCACTGCTGTTGTTGGAACTGTCCGACCAAACACTAACCCGACCGGCCGAAAGCTTTACAACTCGGCTGCCGTTATTCGCGACCGCAAACTAATCGGGTTTGCAGACAAGACTTTGTTGCCGGAATACGATGTCTTCGACGACCCGCGTTATTTTGAACCGTCCCGCGAGCGTCAAGTCTTCACTGTCGGCGACTGCAAATTGGGCGTGGCCGTTTGCGAAGACTTTTGGAATGACAAGACATTTTGGAAGGAGAGACTTTACGGGCATGATCCGGCCGATGAGTTGATCGCGATGGGCTCGGAGCTGCTGGTATCGATCAACGCGTCGCCCTTCAACAAGGGCAAGATGGGCCAGCGATGCTCGATGGTATCCCACCGCGCGAAGATGGCGAATATCCCCATCGTCTTCGTTAACCTGGTAGGCGGCAATGACGGAATTATTTTCGATGGCGCCAGTATCGTTTCAGATTGTTTAGGCAAGATAGTGTTACAAGCGCCGCCGTTCCAGGAGTTTTTTGGCACAGTCGATCTTGAATGCGGCGTGGCCGATGAACGCTGTTTGCCCGGCGATGATATTGAAACGATTCGCAGCGCCCTGGTGCTGGGTATTCGCGACTACGCGCGCAAGAACCGGTTTACCAAAGCGGTTTTGGGATTGTCCGGCGGAATCGATTCGGCTGTTGTCGCCACGCTCGCGTGCGAAGCACTGGGTGCCGAGAACGTCCTGTCGGTGATGATGCCGTCGCCTTATTCGTCGCGTTCGAGCATTGATGATTCGGTCGAGTTGGGCCAACGGCTGGGAATGAAAGTCATTGAACGGCCCATTTCGGAGGCGTTTGAAGTGTTGGTTAAGGAGCTTCAACTTCAACCGCCTGCCGCTGGCAGCAGTTCACACGCCGCCGAGAATCTCCAATCGCGTTTGCGTGGAAACATTCTCATGACCATTTCCAATGACGAAGGTCGGTTGTTGCTGTCGACTGGAAATAAATCGGAGTTGGCTTTGGGTTATTGCACGCTTTATGGAGATACGAACGGCGGCCTGGCTGTGATTGGAGATGTCTTGAAGACTGAGGTTTATGCACTCGCGCGCTACCTCAATACGAAGGGCGAAATAATTCCCACGTCGATTATCGACAAGCGACCGTCTGCTGAACTGGCCCCAGGACAGTTTGACGATCAGTCGTTACCGCCGTATGACCGTTTGGATCCGATTCTCAAAATGTATTTTGAGCAGAAGGCAACGCCGGAAGAGATCATCGGAGCCGGAAATGATTCAGACATGGTCTACGACATTCTCAACCGGGTTGAATCGCCGGCAAATGAGTTTAAGCGCCGGCAATTGCCACCGACACTGATCATTTCGCGCAATGCGATTGGAATCGGAAGGCGCCGGCCGGTCACGCATCGCTACCGGCGCGATCCGGCAATGAAGTGCTAGTAGGACAGGCATTCCTGCCTGTCAACCTTACGACTGAGACCCGTCAGACAGACTTACTGATTCTCATCGTCTTGCTTACACCTTAAGATCGAGAGCTGCACTCGACCATGGCCAGTCCTCCGGCCTCTTGACCAGCCCTGCCTTCACCGGATTCATCTCGATGTACCGTTTGATTCGATAGAACTCATCTTCATTGCGCACTAAGTGATCGAATGATTCTTCTTGCCAGAACGTCTTGCCGGTACGTTTCAGAACGTTGTTGCATTCGCGGGCCGTATAGCCCTTCACTGACTTTGTTATTCGGTAAAGGAGACGGTGCGGCCAGATCAGGATATGCACGTGATTCGACATTATTGCGAACGCGCTCAGAGTGTAAAAATGCAGCTCACGCTCGCTCTTGTAGATGGAATCTGAAACGATCTTTGCTAAACGGCAATCACTCAACCAGGTTGGACCATAGCTCGCTCGGTCCAACTCGCGATCTAGAATTAAGAATCGCTTACCTAGATTTGATTCTCGACGACTCGCTATTAGCGTCTTTCTAGGTAAGGAGCCAAAAAGGCGCCAGGTGATGAATAGAGCGCGATCGGCTTTTTGCCAATGCGGAAGGTGGCGACGGTAGAACATAGCATGAGATTTTGGCTCTGCATTTTGGCCTAATCAAGATTCGCTCGTAGTAGGTACTAGTCAGGAATTAGCAAGAGATCTGGTTAGATAAAAAACGTCTCAAGCGTAGGGCGTTCGATGATGGCTGGACTTGGTGAGACAGTAACATACGTAGTGATCGTAGATGATCTAAGACTGGATTTCAGCGGGACGGTGACAGACAGGAATGTCTGTCCTACTTCTATCTTATTACGCATAGCGCGTGTAGACGGATTTCGCTTTCTCAAGGAAATCTCGTCGATCGACGATGTGATACAACTTTGTGTTCCCACTGCCACCCGCAAGTTTTTCAATCACCTGCTCTAGAATTTCAAACTGATCGCCGGGTGAAATGCCCTTCGCGTCAAAGTAACCCCCGTAACGCAAACGTCGAATCAATTCCTGCAGTGTTAGCCGGCCTTCCAGTGTGCGGCCGCCATGCACGTGCGACCGGCTGACCAAATATTGGACCATCAGGACATCGTTGTAGATCACGGGGGTCAGAAATAGCCGGCCCTTGTCCTTCTCCCAACCTTCAGCGAGGCGCTGCGATCGGCGAATTGTGCGCACGCCTTCAAACTCCTCATCCCACTTCACCTTAGGTTCCAGGCGACCGAGATAGGCGCGTGTAGTCTCCGTCAACCAGCCGGCGTCATCCAGATCCAGATGCCGGTTCAGCGTGTCTAGCCAATCAAAAAAGATTGAGCGTCGGTCAGTCTTGCTTTCGATCAACTGAAACTGACCTTCAGCCTTAGGTAGGGTTTTGATTAGCTGGCGACGCATTGCATCCGTCGACTTGCCGCCTTCAATTCGATAGGTGGTTAACAACGCATGCCAGCGTTTGGCGGCATCGCAATATGGGCAATGTGGATGTTTCTCTTCGCTATCAAAAAAAGGGCGAACCGCCTTAGGCGACGTCAGCTCGGCAATCGTCGGTGAATATTTTTTGATCTCCGAGTACGCAGTCCGCGGTGCAAGTCCTAACTGAGCTGTGAAAATATCAAAGGTACAAGCCAGGCATACTAGTGTTGAGTATTCGGTAACCGAACCGGGCGGAAACCCACTGAGGTCGAGCTCGCTTTGTTTGGTGGTCCCGCTCACGAGTGATATCTAACCATAAAGAAGCAATGACATGAAGACCGTCACTCTTTTGGGTGGTGCTACAATTCAAGCCTCCGAAGAGGAAAGGAGATTCCGAATGCCTCAAGATGCTCGCGACCGCGAGATTTCGCTTTCCGCCTCAGACATAAATCGAGCTGCTGCTGAGGGAGTGCTCTCCCAGAGCGACGCCGATCGACTTGTGGGTTGGGCATATGACCAGCGCTTTGCGAGCGGCGTCATTCCCGAACCCAGGTTGCCGGCCGGGGAACAGCGGAAGGGATTCAACCTCGTTACCGTGCTCTACTACTTTGGGGCAATGCTGATGATTTCGGCATGCGCGTGGTTCCTCGGAGATAAGTGGGACACGCTGGGCACCACCGGAGTTTTCATCACGACACTCGTGTACTTGTTGATTGCCGTTAGTGTGGGGCGGTGGCTGCGGGCAAATGGTTACACGGTTGCGGGAGGCTTACTAATCACAGTTGGAGTTTGCCTGGTCCCACTTTTGACGTACTGCATCGAGAAAATGACGGGGTTATGGCCCGCGGAAGATCCCGGCGAGTATCAAAGTTTTTATCCGTGGATTCACGGTTCATGGATCGTCATGGAGTTGGCGACTATCGTTGCTGCCGCGTTGGCGCTGAAGTTTGTTCGATTCAGCTTTCTCACCGCTCCAATGGCGTTTTGCTTTTGGTTTCTTTCGATGGACCTTGCGGGACTAATTTTTAAGCAGAACTCGCTCGACTCTGACACCACGAAGTGGGTTAGCGTGTTGGTTGGCTTGGTAACGCTCGCAGTTGGTTATGGTCTCGATCGGACCTTGCGGCAACGAGACGCGCCAGCCACCGAAGACTTTGCGTTCTGGTGTTACCTGTTTGGCCTTATGGCTTTCTGGGGCGGGCTGACTTCAATGGATTCCGGCTCAGAGTTTAGACGGTTTATATATCTCTTGATTAACCTCGCGCTGGTTGGGATCGCGGTGAAACTCAAGCGAGCAGTGTTTCTCGTTTTCGGGGCTCTCGGCGCCTACATTTACGTGGGTCACCTGGCGTGGGAAGTGTTCAAAGATTCGGTTTTCTTCCCGTTAATACTGGCGTTTCTTGGACTGAGTTTGATTCTGGGTACAGTTTGGGGACAGCGTTACTGGCGGCAGCGGTTAGCAAAACTCAACTGATCAGGATTCGCCAATTGCCGTGAGCTGCGGTTTTGCAACCGTATGGCCCAGGACAAGATCGAGCTCTGCCTCGACATCGCCCGTTGTGGCTTTCAGTTTTTTGAAATCGAACAACTTATGATCAAGAAGATGCGACGGGATCGTGTTGCCCAGCGCAGTCAGCATGGAACTGCGAATGTGTGGAATGTCCTGCTCGAGGTCCGTTAGCAATCTTTTGATTCGGGCGCGCTGGAGGTTTGGTTGCGAGCCGCAAAGATCACACGGAATAATCGGAAACTGTTTTTCTTCTGCAAACGCTGCGACATCGGATTCGCGGCAATAGGCGAGGGGCCTGATCACTGTATTGCGACCGTCGTTTGAACGAAGCACCGGCGGCATCGCTTTGAGTGTGCCGACAAAGAAAACGTTTAGCAGGAAGGTCGTAATAATATCGTCCGCGTGATGGCCCAAAGCAATCTTGTTGCAGCCTTCTTCGACCGCAACGTTATAGAGAATGCCGCGTCGCAGACGCGAGCAAACCGAGCAGGAAGTCTTCCCTTCCGGTACCAAACGTTTAACTATTGAATAAGTATCCTGCTCGATAATTCGAAACGGCACGCCGCGCGATTCGAGGTACTGTGGGAGGACTTCCGCCGGAAAACCTGGCTGCTTCTGATCAAGATTAACGGCCAGCAAGTCGAACCTGACTGGCGCGCGTCGCTGCAAATCCATCAGAAGATCCAGCATCGTATAGCTGTCTTTGCCGCCGGACAGGCAGACCATAACGCGGTCGCCATCTTCGATCATGCCGAAGTCTTCAATCGCCCTGCCGACCGCCCGCAGTAGACTCGTTTTAGTTTTTGTTTCCTGCAACTTTGTGATCCTTGACCGGTTGGGAAAGCCCTTCTTCAACCGAACGTCCGCATCAGAATGCCATGACTAAATTCCGCTGACAAATGCGGCTTATGGTGGCTTGACTCACTGCAGTTGAACCCAAATAATACAGCCTTCACAGGGGCCCGCCCGGAAACCTCGGAAATACCAGTTCGGAAGGGAAATCATGATTACTGGAAATAGAGCTACGCTCGCAATAATCCTGTTGTGTGCTTTTTTTGTGCTGCCCGCGATTGTTGCGCACAGTGCCGGCGGTCGCATTGAAGGGAAAGTGGTCGACCCAAAAGGATCGGCAGTCGTGGGGGCCACGGTTACGATAACGGATGAAGTGACGAACCGGATCTTCACGGGCGTGACCGATCAGCAGGGTCGTTACAAGGTTGAAGGTGTTCCGGCCGGAAGTTACACGGTGGTCGTTTCTGCAAAAGGCTTTAATGAAGGTCGAAAAGAGGCGGTCAAAGTTGATGAGGACCAGGCAGCAGTCGTTGATCTTAAGGTTGAAATAGCGGCCGTGGAAGCAAGTGTGACTGTGGGCGCTACTTCTTTGAAGGCGAACAATGACCCTGTCTATCAGCAACTCCGACAGCAGGCGAGGAGCGAAGGGGACTTCACCGGACCTTTCGCTACTGTTTCCAACTTTGTTTTGAAGCGCGAAGGTGCAACGTTCACGATGCGCAATGGCGAGGTCTATTTCGTCAAGCCAGTTGAAGGCCGCTACACCGGCGCGGTTTTCTTTGGAGACGGAGAGGTGTCAGTAATACCTCCAACTCGAACTGAACAGAATGCCCTCAAAATATTCATTGACGAACCAACGCTCACTGAGCAGGTCTCCAGTCTTGTGCTCAGGTTTACTGATAAGACATTCGATGAATTCAGCAATTCAACCAGCGTAAAAATGTCGACCGGAGGACCGCAATCTACACGCGCGCGCGATCTGTTTCGTGAAAATCAGACGCTAATGCGGAAGGAACTGCGCGACAACTCAGAACTGCGCGTGCTGGCCGATCTTTATGCACCCGAACGCCCGGGATTCTTTACTGCGTTTATCAACGGCAAGCGTTTCAGCAAACTGGTTTACCTTTACAATCCGCTCGGAATTCCCGAAGTGTCTCCCGAAGAAGTGCTGCTTTATAGCTATGGAACCAGTGATGGTGGTTTCTGGACCGCGTTCCATCGCCTGGACGAGTATCGCAAAGGCACTGCAACGAGTTCTGAAGACCACCGCTTGATCGACATGACCCGGCACGAAATTGACGGCACGATCAAGGGAACCCAAATCAGCGCTACGGACAGGGTTTCGTTCAAAGCGTTGGTTCCCGGCACGCGCGTCCTGCTGCTCAATCTTTATAGAACTCTAAGGGTCAGCAAGGTAACCGATGAACAAGGCACTGAGTTGAGTTTCGTTCAGGAAGACAAGAACGAAGATGCCGACCTCGGCATTATCCTGCCGAAACCACTCGAAGCCGGCAAAACATATACGTTGACGGTGCAATACTCGGGAGGCGATGCGCTGCGTGATTCCGGAGGTGGCAACTACATTCTGATCCCTCGCCTGAGCTGGTATCCAAACAACGGTGGAACGCAGTTTGGGGATCGCGCAATTTTTGACATGACGTTTAGGTATCCGAAAGGTCAAACGTTTGTTGGCACCGGAGCCATGGTGGGCGCCGAAACTCGCGAAGGAGATTACACCGTAGCGAAGTGGTCGAGCGGTTCTACTGAACTGGCCGTATCAGGATTCAACTACGGCAAGTTCAAAAAGAAAGAGGTCGCCGATGCTAGTACCGGATACAACATTGAGTTTTATGCCAATGAGCAAGTCCCCGATGAGCTGAAAGAAATTCAACGTGATATCGAGCGCGCCGAGAGTCAGGGCACCGAGACCTTCACCACCCTCGGCGTGATCTCAACCACTAAGATGGCTGATTCAGCCATAGCCGACACCCAGAACTCTACCCGTATCTATAACGCGTACTTTGGCAAGCTTCCGTACACGCGAATAGCGATGACGCAACAGCCAGCCGGAAATTTTGGACAGGCGTGGCCCACCCTGGTCTTCATGCCCTACACGGCTTTTCTGGATACGACCCAACGCACCCAACTAATGGGGTCGCAGGGCGGGACCTCAAGTTTTTGGCGTTATGTTGGCCCCCACGAAATTGCTCACCAATGGTGGGGGCACACGATCGGTTGGGACAGTTATCACGATCAGTGGATGAGCGAAGGCTTTGCCCAGCTTTCAACTTCGCTCTACGTTCAGTATGTGCGTAAAGACCTCGCGAAGTTTGTCGACTTCTGGGAAGAACAACGCCGGCAGATTGTCGAAGCCAGACCTTCAACCAGAAACCGTAAGCCCTACACTGTTGGACCAGTGACTCAGGGTTATCGTCTTAACAGTGCCAAGACCGGAAACATCGCGCAGAACCTGATCTACCCGAAAGGCGCCTACATTCTGCACATGATTCGCATGATGATGTATAACGCCCAAACTCAAGACGCTTTGTTTCAGGCAATGATGAAGGATTTCGTCAAGACTCACTTCAATACCGATATCTCAACTGACGATTTCCAAAAGGCCGTCGAGAAACACATAACCCCTGACATGGATGTGACTAAAAACGGGAGCATGGACTGGTTCTTCAACGAATGGGTTTACGGCACGGAAATGCCGAGCTACAAATTCGACTATCAAATCAACCCCGATGGCACCCTTTCCGGCACCATTGCGCAAAGTGGCGTTACTGATAACTTCGTGATGCTCGTTCCGATTTATGTTGATTTTGGAAAAGGCTGGGTGAAACTCGGCTCAGCTTCGATTACGGGAAACAAATCGCTGGAAATCACAAATCTTAAGCTGGCCCAGGTTCCAAAACGAGCTGCAATCTGTGTGATGAATGACGTTTTGGCTGCCAGTATTTCAAACAGTAAGTGACAAGCAACGACTCGAAACTTTGAAGCGTTGGACGCGCGCGGCTGCTAAACGAAGTTTTTTCATTCTTCCGTTGCTTCTGACTCGTCAGACAACGTGCGGAGTGCACAAAAAACAGCTGGTCCGCCCCGTAGTTTGCATATCAACTTGTCGCGCTCATACCAGTTGTGGTAACTTGCGCGCATTCAAGCGGCTCGTCCCTGGAATCAACAGTCCCGCCTGCGCCAGGGTTGATTGTTTTTCTCCCACAGCATCCGTACCAAGGGAATTAAATCGACATAGGAACGGAGAGTAGACTTTGCTCGAAGTTGCGAGGAAAGCTATCACTAACAAACCTGCGCATGCCACGACCGCGAATTCTCGCGTTCGCACAAATCCGCGTGCTACCAAAATTATTGAACAAAACGGACGCGAATCAATCGAGCAAAGTGGTTTGCGCGCCAAGGATCCGGTCGCGATTAACCAACAGACTAAGGTCCCTGTGATCATTGGTGAAGCTCATTACCAGGGCATGATTCCTGTAGATGGCATTCTGCTGGGTCAATTGGGTGGCAACGGTGGCAGCCTGGGAATTCGGCAAAAGACGCGCAATACGTCGGCGCCATCACAGCCTGAACTCTCCGGTCAAATAACCTTCAGAGATGTGGTGCGCGTTAATGGCCACATTGCCGGCACGGTTTATTCGGAAAAAGGAACGCTGATCGTCGACAGCGGTGCCGCGGTCGACGCAAACGTTGATGTAGCTATTGCCGTCATCAAGGGTACGGTTACCGGCGACATCGTGGCTCAGCAACGGATTGAAATTGGAAGGGGCGCCAAGGTATTTGGGAATATCTGGACGCGTTCGATAAAGGTAGAAGTCGGTGCCACCTT
>DATEPB010000078.1:0-17657 GCA_035273425.1 Pyrinomonadaceae bacterium
GTGGACTTGTCCCCGCTCTTTTCCTGGCATCCCCAACATCCCCCTAACTCTACAACTTGAGCCTCGGCTGCGCCCCGCCGTAAGAGATTAGCTAATGGAAGGGCTGCGCCCTGGTTTCTGTTTATCCATAACGACAACTTGGCGCATAGCCCCCCGAGTTGAGGCGCAAAGCACTAGGCGGGGCGGAGCCTCCGCCTCACATCCGGCGGCTAAGCCGAGGCTCGCGTGGCACAGTTACCGAGGTGTTGTGAGAGACCAGAGCACAGCGGGGATAAATCCACCTTCCCAACTTGTGAGAAGCTGGGCGATCTAGATTCTTTGGATGGTTGTACATGAGTGAGGAGGAGCGGGGATAAATCCACCTTCCCAACTTGTGAGAGGCGGGGCGATCTGGATTCTTTGGATGGTTGTACATGAGTGAGGAGGAGCGGGGATAAATCCTCCTTCCCAACTTGTGAGAGGCTGAGCCACCTAGTTTCTGTGAATGGTTGCACATTAGTGAGGGGGAACTGGGAGCTGGCCATCCGTGAGGGACGGCCACGTAGTGCCGCCTCTAAAAACCGGGCCGACAAGTGGAAGCGATTATTACTTCAGCGTCTTTTTCACCACTGCAATAAAATCGCGGATGTCCTCTTCGGTCGTATCAAACGACGTCATTAGTCTGACTTCAGAAGTCTCTTCGTTCCACACGTAGAAGAAGTAATGCTTCTGAAGCGTTGCAATATGTTTTCTTGGCACCCGAGCAAATACACCGTTTGACTCTACCTTTTGCGTTATCTCGATCTGAGGAATCGTGCGCAGTTCACGCTCCAGGAGTTGGGCCATGTGGTTCGCATGCGTAGCGTTCTGGCGCCACAGGTCGTTTGATAGCAGTGCTTCAAACTGGGCCGAGATAAAACGCATCTTAGATGGCAAATGCGTTCCCTGCTTCCGCGTGTACTTGAAATCCTTTGCCAGGCTCTTATCGAAAAATACCACCGCCTCGCCATACATCATTCCGTTCTTCGCGCCCCCAAAAGACAAGACATCGACGCCGGCATCGCGCGTGATCGCTTTTAGTTTGACGTTCAAACTGGCGGCAGCATTTGAGATGCGGGCGCCGTCCATGTGAAGCAGCATGTCATGGTCATGTGCGAACCGCGCGAGACGCTTCACTTCTTGTGTCGTGTAGATCGTGCCCATTTCCGTGGCCTGCGAAATTGAGACAACTCGTGGCTGCACGTGGTGTTCAAAACCGATCTCATGCAGCAATGGTGGTAACTGTTCCGGCCTTACCTTGCCGTCCGGGGTTGAAATGGGAATCAGCTTACATCCGGTGAATTTTTCAGGCGCGCCACACTCGTCAACATTAATGTGCGCAGTCGCAGCGCAGATCACTGCGTGATGTGGTTGTGTCGCCGCGCTCAAACCGAGAACGTTTGCGCCAGTGCCACCGAAAACAAAAAACACTTCTGTGTCTTTACCCAGATGATCGCGAAATGTTTTCAACGCACGCGCGGTAAAGGGATCGTCGCCATAAGCAACCACGTGCCCATCATTGGCTTTCGCGATCGCCTCCATGATGGTTGGGTGAACGCCGGCGTTGTTGTCACTGGCAAAGCTGCGCAAGGGTTTCTTTGGCATAAAAAGCTTTGTGCTTTGTACTTTGTTCTTGGTGCTTTGTACTTTGTTATTTGTCAGTGGTCAGTTGTTAGTTGTTAGTCGAGTTGCTTAGAGTTTATTTTTTGTACGACCCTTGCTTGAAGCGCAACTGACCACTGACCGCTGACTACTGAACGCACTAAGTACAAAGCACCAAGCACAAAGCTCAGATCTTTCTAGATTTAAAGTCTTTAACGATCTCCTTAGCGGCATTCGCGCCGGATCCGCCGGTAACTCCGCCGCCCGGATGCGTACCCGCGCCGCACAGATAGAGCCCTTTAATCGGCGTGCGATATTGGGCCCAGCCAATCAATGGCCGGAATGTAAAAAACTGATCGAGCGTTTGTTCACCGTGATGAATATGCCCACCGCTCAACCCATAAGTCTGTTCGAGGTCAAGCGGCGTAATGATCTGTCGCGCAACAATCAACGACTTAATATCTGGTGCGTATTGGGCCAACACGTCGATCACGTTGTCGGCAAACTCTTCCCGGCGCGAATTCCAATCGCCTTCGCGCAGTTTGTAGGGCGCGTACTGAACATACATCGACATCACATGCGACCCGGCGGGCGCCAAAGATAAATCGCTGATCGTAGGTATGGTGATGTCCATGTAAGGTTCGGGGGAGTAATCGCCGTACTTTGACGCGTCGAAAGCGCGCTCAAGGTAATCGATGTCCGGTCCTATGTGAATCCTACCCGAAAGCTTTGCCGTGTCCCCGTTCACCGATGGGAAAGACGGCAATCCAGATAGTGCCAGGTTGATTTTTGCCGACACTCCCTGCGCCCGGTAGTTGCGCATCTTCAGTAGGAAGTTCGGATCAAGGTCTACCGGATCAACGAGCTTCAAAAACGTAGTGCGAGGATCAGCACTTGAAACGACGGCGCGGGCTGAGACTTCTTCCCCGCCTTTAAGTACAACTTTCGACACTGTTTCACTCGCGGTCTCTATTCGTGCAACTTCGGCGGACGTCCTTATTTCCACTCCCAACTTCTTGGACGCATTAGCTAGTCCTTCACTTAGTGCACCCAGTCCACCTTTCACGAAAGACGATGGAGCAATCGGATGTCCGTCGAGTGCTGCCTGCCAAATCAGTCCGAGGCTGGTTCCGGCGGACCATGGACCAGCAGCGGCGCCGAATACTCCACGGGCGGCAACCGTCGCTCGCAAACTCTCGGTTTCAAACCATTCTGCGACCAGATCGGCAACCGCCATCGGGCCCCAACGCAGCAAGCGATAAGCGTCTTTCTTGCCGAGTCCGCGGAACGACAAACCTAATTTTCCAAGATTGAAGAGCTCGCCCTTCTTCGGATTATCAATCTGCGGCGGCGTCATTGACACGAGAGGAGCAAGCACTTTACCGATGCGGGCGAAGCTTCGCTCAAATTCCGGATAACTTTTCGCATCAGCGGATGAGACCTTTTCGATTTCACTAACCGTGCCAGCCGTGTCGTTGTAGATGCAGATTGATGGCCCGTGAGGGGTTAGCGCCAGCACTCGTGTTTCAGGTTTGATAATCTGAACGCCGTGCGATTCCAGACTTAAGTCTTTCAAGATATGAGGCAGAAATGGACCGGCGGAATGGGCCAAAGTGGAACAGCGAAAACCCGGGTGAATCTCTTTAGTGACTGCTGCGCCACCAACAACCTCCCGCCGCTCAAGCACAAGCGTCTTGAGACCCGCTTTTGCCAAATAGCAGGCAGCGACTAAACCATTGTGGCCACCGCCAATGATGATGATGTCGTATTGGGCCATCTGTTAGTAAGCAGAGGATTTACGCGGCTTCCTCTTTCACCAGGACTATGATCGTCTTTTCTAGATCCCTACCGATTCATGTTAACTGGTGTTCAGAGTCCAACCTTTAGGTTGCGTCTTCGCCACTCTGAACGTAGTAATCAACCCGCAAGCTAAAGCTTGGACTCTGCACGCCTGCTATTTGAGATCCTTCAGCATCTGCATCGCTGCGTTTCGACCCGGTGCGCCCATGATCCCACCGCCGGGGTGCGTCGCCGAGCCACACATATATAGATTCTTGATTGGCGTTCGATACTGCGCCCAACCCGGCGCCGGTCTTAGAAAGAAAAGCTGCTCGAGTGTTAACTCGCCCTGGAAAATGTTTCCTTCCGACAATCCAAACTCGCGTTCCAGATCGAGTGGTGTCACCACTTGCCGGTGAAGGATCAAGTCCTTGATGTTCGGTGCATGCTCAGCGATAGTGTCGATCACCGTATCGCCAAACTCTTCCTTCTTCTCATCCCACGATCCTTCCTTCAAGTTGTACGGCGCATACTGAACGAAGCACGACATGACATGCTTACCCGGCGGCGCCACTGACGGATCAGTCAAACTCGGAATCACAATGTCGATGTAAGGTCGACGCGAAAAGCGTCCATACTTGGCTTCGTCGTAAGCGCGTTCCATGTATTCAACGCTGGGCGAGATCGACACTGCGCCGCGAAGATGTGGTCCATCACCGGGTTTCGCTTTGAAATTCGGTAGCCCATCCAGCGCGAGGTTCACTTTGCCTGACGAGCCGCGGTATTTGTAGCGTTTCAGATCGTCGCAGAAATCGTCTGGCAGGTGCTCTTCACCAATCATTTTCATGAAGGTGAGACGCGGGTCGACGCTCGATGAAACAACGTCAGCGTGGATCTCATCACCGTTATCCAGCACCACACCTTTTGCCTGACCGTTGTTCAAAAGAATCTTTGCAATCGGCGCTTCGGTTCGAATTTCGACGCCAGCCTCGCGCGCGGCATCGGCAATCGCGTTCGAGATCGCGCCGGTACCACCACGAGACAACCCCCACGAACGAAAGGCGCCGTCGATCTCTCCCATGTAGTGATGCAACAAAACGTAAGCGGTGCCGGGAGATCGCACCCCAAGGAAAGTGCCGATGATTCCTGAAGCAGACATCGTTGCCTTCAGCACGTCAGTCTCAAACCATTGGTCGAGAAAGTCGACGGCGCTCATCGTCATCAACTGCACCTGGTTGTACTTGTCTTCAGCAGGCAAATTCTGAAAACGACGGCCGAGGAACATCAAGTCCTTCAAGCCTTTGGGATTGAGTGAGGTTGGATCTGGTGGCGTCATGCTCATGATTGGCTTCACGAAGTGGGCCATCTCGAGCATCGCCTTGCCGTATTCGTCGTAAGCTTCGGCATCGAGGCGCGAGTGGCGAGCAATCTCACGACGCGTGCGTGAGTGATCGTTAACCCGCCAGAGGTAATCGCCATCAGGCATCGGAGTGAACGTGCCGTCGAGAGGCAGGATCTCCAATCCGTGGCGCGGGAGATCGAGTTCGCGGATGATCTCGGGGCGCAGTAGAGAAACGACGTATGAGCAGACCGAAAACTTGAAGCCGGGAAACACTTCTTCAGTTACAGCCGCGCCGCCAAGCACATGCCTGCGCTCAAGGACCAGCACTTTCTTCCCCGCGCGCGCCAGGTATGCCGCGTTAACCAAACCATTGTGGCCACCGCCGATAACGATGACGTCGTATTTTTTCATGCGATCTTCATGTGCACTGCGGAGTCTTCCGCAGCGACTTCGGACGACAAACGATCCACGAAATTACACCAACGGGCACGAAACGGAACTCAACTTCGAGTCTCTTCGTGTGCTTTCGTGGATCGTCTTGCTTGCTGAAGAATTGTTAGCATACTTATTATCCATCGCCCTGACAATCGGACGGACCACGCTCTAATCTAGAGCGCGCGAACAGCAACGATCTTGGAGAAGGTTGCCTGTCAGCGTATTATTTGAAAGATGCTGAACGCCGGAGTGCTAACATTCAAGGAGTTTGTCATGCGTGAGCCATTGCCGCTGGCGACGATTCATGACGCGGTGCTCGAGTTCCTGCGAGGGCGAGACGACGTAGTTGTGTTCGGTGCTACTGCCGTCAACGCGTACGTCGATGAGCCACGGATGACGCAAGACATCGATCTGATGTCGACGCGTGCAAACGAGCTTGCCGAAGAACTCCGATCGCATCTAAGCGAACTTTTCCACATTGCTGTGCGCATCCGTGTGATTGGAGAATCGAAGGGCTTCCGTCTGTTTCAAGTTCAGAAGTCTGGTAACCGTCACTTGGTAGACATCAGACCTGTGGAATCACTTCCACCATCACAGAAGATCGAAGACATTCGCGTCATTAGTCCCGCTGAGCTGATCGCACACAAAGTTATTTCTTACAATGCCCGCCGTGGTAAACCCAAAGCTGGTACTGACTGGCGCGATATGGCGGTGCTGCTACTTACTTTCCCAGATCTAAAAACTACGTCTGGTCCGGTCAGCGAAGCGCTCAACGCGCTCCACGCGAATCAGGAAGTAATGAATGCTTGGCGACAGTTGGTAGCAGAGGAAATCACTTCCCCGGAAGACGATAGCGAGTTCAACTAATCAATCCTGGCTTGGCTTCAAACTAAATGCCCATCGGAACGGCCTTTCACGAACGAACATTTCCCTTATGCGAAAGCCTGAACTACCGCGAGTGGTCGGGCTATTACGCCGTCAGTTCCTACGAACCGCACCACGAGCACGAGTACAACGCGATTCGAAATGCGGCCGCGTTGATCGACATTTCTCCGCTCTACAAGTACCGGTTAACAGGAAGTGACGCCACGCGACTTGTCGATCGCATCATGACCCGAGACATGCGCAAAGTCTCAGTGGGCCAGGTCATCTACACGCCGTGGTGCGACGAACAGGGCAAGGTAATCGACGACGGCACTGTTTCGCGTCTCGAGGAAAACACCTATCGTTGGACCGCCGCAGATCCAAGCCTGCGTTGGTTCACTCAAAACGCGAGCGGCATGGATGTGAAGATTGAAGACATCTCGGAGTCGGTTGCCGCACTCGCGCTGCAAGGCCCAACATCCGGAAGGCTGCTGAAGAGTCTGGTGAAGGATGCTGATATCGGCAACCTGAAATACTTCCGCGTGACGGCTGCGACGATCGACGGAATTCCGGTGGAGATTTCGCGCACGGGTTACACCGGCGATCTTGGTTATGAGATTTGGGTTGCGAGTGAAGCTGCGGTGCAGGTTTGGGACGCTTTGATGAAAGCCGGTAGGGCTTTCGACATTCATCCTGCGGGGATGCTGGCGTTGGACGTATCGAGAGTTGAAGCCGGTCTCTTGCTCATTGAAGTTGATTTCAATAGCAGCAAAAAGGCATTAATTGAGGAGCAGAAGTATTCACCGTTTGAGATGGGTCTGGGCCGTCTGGTCCATCTGGACAAGAACCGGTTTATTGGCCAGAACGCTCTGGTCGCCGAACAAAAGCGTGGGCATGCGCGCGAGATCGTGGGATTGGAGATTGACTGGCCGCAGGTTGAGTCGCTTTACGAGGCGGTTGGTTTACCTCCCGCCGTCTCAGCAATAGCTTCCAGAGTTGCGGTTCCAGTTTTTGCTAGTGGCCCACAGATTGGTAAGGCGACTTCGAGTACGTGGTCCCCAACTTTGAAACGCATGATTGCGCTGGCAACGGTTAAGCGTGGGTACACCCGTCCAGGTACAAAACTACAGTTTGAAATCACAGTGGAAGGAACGCGACATCGGGTCGGCGCGCGGGTAGTGAAAACGCCTTTCTTCAACCCTAAACGCAAGACTGCCACTCCGATTGGGTAGAACGGCTATACGCAGATTCCGCCGATCAGGGGGTTCCGACCGATCGCCCGTTTGCCACCGGTCGGCCGCGGCTCTGCCGCCTTCCGTGCGGTAAGGCTCAGCCTTACCGAATATGATCCTGAAATTTTAAGGCTGCGCCTTCGACCGACGAGGCGTAGCCTCTGAGTTATGTAGATACTGGCGGAAAGGCAGAGCCTTTCCGCACGGACTGCGGCCAAGCCGCGCCAGTGCCTGTAAAGTCATAGTGACTCATTCGCTTCAAGAGATCATCGACAGTTACGACGCAACGGCGCCGCTTGAGAAGGCCCTCACCATTCCCGCTACGTGGTACACCGATCAGAGTCTTTATCAACTGGAACTGGAAACTGTCTTCACTAATTCCTGGCAGATGGTTTGTCGCGATGACCAGTTAGCGAAGCCTGGCGACTACGTAACGGTGGAAATCGGGAATGAGCCCATCGTGATCGTTAAAGGCTCTGACAACATTGTTCGCGGTTTCTTCAATGTGTGTCGACACCACGCGGCTGCTGTGATGACTGAGCTGGAGGGAAACGCAGCTCACCTGCGCTGTCCCTATCACGGGTGGACGTATTCGCTCGAAGGCAAACTGAAGGGCACGCCAGACTTCACCGGTGTTTGCGACTTTGATCGTGAAGCAAATGGCTTGTTTCCAATCAAAGCAGCTGTCTGGGAAAATTGGGTGTTCGTCAGAGTTGATACCCACCCAAGCGAGACTTTGGAAGGTTTCCTTGGCGCAGACTTGATCGATCAGATTCGGCCGTTAAATCTCAACCAGTTCAATTGGGTGGAGCGCCGTCATTACGCTTTCGACTGCAATTGGAAAGTCTTTGTCGATAACTATCTCGATGGCGGTTACCACGTGCCGCATCTCCACAAAGGTCTGGACAGTGTGCTCGACTATAGCAATTACACAATCGAAAACGGCGAGCGATTTTGTTTGCAGTCGAGTCCGCTCGTAAGTGAGGGCGCCGAACAACAGACTGGCGCTGTCCGTCAGGGTGAACGCGCCTTGTACTACTGGATTTACCCCAACTTCATGATCAACTGGTACGACGGCGCGATGGATACCAATCTGGTGATACCGCGGGGCGTGGACCAGACGGAAGTAATCTTCGACTTTTACTTTCCGGATATTTCGGATAGCGCGCGGGAACGAAACCTGGCCAGCATTGAGGTGGGCCAACGCATTCAGGATGAGGACGTGGCCATTTGCAAGTCAGTGCAACGTGGGCTCAGCTCGCGCGCGTACCAAGCTGGCCGGCTATCAGTCCGTCGCGAGGCTGGCGAACATCTGTTTCACCGGCTGTTGCATGCGGATCTCATGGCGGGTCTCCGTAACGCAAACTGTTAGTTTGCGAGTGGTGCGGCAGAAGATGGTACAGGTCCATCATGAAGCCTAAGTTGCTTAACGCCCGCGTTCCGCAAACTAACAGTTTCCGTTACCTCACTTCATCAAGTATTCCCTCATAAACATCACTGTCGCATAAAACTGGAAGTCCTGGTTCTTCTTCTTATTGAAACCGTGGCCTTCGTCCTTCGCCATTAGATACCAAACTGGTCCTTTGTTTTCCCGCACCGTCTTCACCATCTGCTGAGCTTCGTTCAAGGGTACGCGCGGATCGTTGCCACCCTGGACCACAAAGATCGGTTTTTTGATTTTCGCGGCATGGTTCAAGGGCGCGGTCCGCAACATAAACTCGCGCATCTTTGGATCGCGTTCGTCGCCATACTCCATACGTCGCAGGTCTCGCCGGTATGACTCGGTTCTTTCAAGAAAAGAAACCAGATTCGAAATGCCTACCACCGGCAGCGACGCGCTGATGCGATCGTTGTAAAGCGTGGCGATGGCAAAGGCCATGTGCCCGCCATAAGAGCCTCCGGTTATCAACACGCGCTTCGCGTCGAGACGAGGTTGCGTTGCAATCCAGTCAAGCAGTGCGCCAATGTCCTTATAGGTATCTTCGCGCAGAAACCCGTTGTCGAGTTTCAAAAACGTCTTCCCGAATCCTGACGAGCCGCGCACGTTTGGATAAATTATGGCGGCCCCCAGCTCGTTGAGATAGTAATTGCTGCGTCCCAGGAAAGTGGGTCTTGATTGGCCCTCCGGTCCGCCGTGTATGTTGATGATCACCGGGCGCGGTCCTGTAAACCGAGCTGGCGGCATGTAAAGAAAGCCGCTGATATCGCGCTTATCAAAACTCTTCCAACGCACCAGCTCCGCCTCGGAGAAGTTTGACGTGTTGAGACCACCGGTTTCGCTTTCAGTCCAACGATCGACCTTGCCGGTGCCCACGTCTAACGAAAACACGTCAGTCGCAAGTCGGGCTGATGTAAGGTTGAATCCCAGGTCGCGGCCGTTGTCATGCCAGCGAATTCCACCAACGATTCCGACGGGTAGCTTCGGCACCTGCTTCTCTTTGCGTGAAGCGGTATCCAGCAAACGCAAACGACCAACACCTTCTTCGTTAGTCACGAACGCGATCGTTTTACCGTCGGGCGACAACTGTAGAGAATCAACATCCCATTTAATATGATCCGTCAGGTAAGTGTGTTCCTTCGTTGCCAGATCGATATAAGCAAGACGCGTAAACTCCGAGTCTTTATCGGTCGTGATATAAACCCCGCGCCCATTCTTACTGAATCGCGCTGCGCCGTAAGCAACCTTCTCGGCCCCACCTTTTGGGGTGAGCAACGTCTTCGTTCCCGCCGCGACGTCCACGATCCAGCCGTACGTCTCGTTGGCAGAAATGAACTCACCAAGCAGTAATTTGCCATCGTCAGCCGACCAGTCGCTTACGCCCCAGCCGCCGCCTTCAAGCTGGAGCAGAAGGCGGTCACTTTTTGGATCCAACGGATTGATGATGTAGAGGTCATTGTCTCTTCCGTTGCGGCGTGTCGAGGTGTAGACCGCACGGTCGCCCTTATTGGACCAGTTCCAGCCGGTATTGCGTGACTTGCCGTCAGTCAAGAGTGTGATAGCGCCATCAGCGAGGTCGTAGCGGTAGTACTGGAAAAATTCATTTCCGCCGACGTCTTTGTTGAAGACGAAGTACTCGCCGCTCTTCGGACGATATGAAGCGCCAGCGGAGCGTTCCTGCGAAAACGTCAATTGAGTGCGTGCTCCGCCCGGCATCTTCACCAGATGAACCTGATTTGTATCCGCGAAACGGGTGGCGACGAGCATCTCGCGTCGCGTGGGATGCCAGCTGGAAATCGACGCGGCACGGAACTCGGTGTAACGCGCAACATCAGCGGCGATTGAAGCCGGAATCGCGGGAATTCCCTCGACCACCAGATTGTCGCCGGGAACGATCGTGTCGTTCTGCGCCTCCGCGCTAAACGCGACTAACCCAACGAGCAAGAAAAGAAGAGGTAACAGCTTTAATGAATTTTTCATCGGAAGCTCCTAAGCGAGACGTTGATTGCGGATGAACGAAAAGGCCTGCGAGGTGACGTAATATAACTCAACTTCGGTCGGGAATGATAAAGTGCCAAAGTCTTTTGCAGGTGTGGGTTCGGGCGACTGCGACGGAAGAACGATTTTCCATATCTCATTCCATAATTTTCCATTTGTCCTTTGTCATCGCAGACCAGCCCACAAAGCCTCTCCTTGGAGTGCGCCGCCTTGTCGGCGCTTTCACCGGTCGCGGCTTTGCGCGACCTGACACGAATTAATCAACGAGCGGCGCCGAGCGCCGCGGCCAAAGCGCCGACAAGGCGGCGCACTCCAAAGGAGAGGCCTGCTTCCAAGTTCAATCTGCGATTCACGAAGGTCAAATGAGATATGGAAAATAACGGGCTCCCACCCGCTGGTGCATCACGTGGCAAGTTGTTGCGAGTGCTTGGCGTGGGTTTCGGGCTCGCGGTGATCATCGGCAACACGATCGGCGCCGGAATTTTTCGCACTCCAGGCGATATCGCTGAACAGCTTCCGCATCCATGGCTATTTCTCGGCGTGTGGACTGTTGGCGGTTGCTACGCTTTGCTCGGTGCCATCTCGTTAGCAGAGCTCGGCGCAATGATCCCCAGATCAGGCGGACAATATGTTTTCGCGCGCTATGCGATGGGGGAATACGCCGGCTTTATTGTCGGATGGAGCGACTGGATTTCAACCTGCGGTTCTGCTGCCGCGGTTTCCCTGGTGATCGGAGAATTTACCGGCGCACTCTTCCCAGCACTCGCGGGCAAGGCGGTGGCTATCGCAGCTGCAGTTGCAATCGTTTTCGCTCTGCTCCAATGGCGAGGAATTGCCTGGGGCAGCAAAACGCAGAACCTCACCAGCATGTTAAAGGCGCTCGCTTTTCTCGCTCTCATCGTGGCAGCTTTCATCCTGGGCGGGCAGGGTTCATTCACCACGTCCGCCGCGCAGCCTGCCGGCTTAACGCTGCTGGGAGCAATCATTGCTCTCCAGGCTGTGATCTATACCTACGACGGATGGTCCGGTGTCATCTATTTCTCTGAAGAAGTAAAAGAGCCGGGTCGTGATGTTCCGCGCGCGTTGTTTGGCGGAGTGCTACTCGTTATTGGGATCTATTTGTTGGTTAACGTCGCCCTGCTCTACGTACTTCCGCTTTCACGGATTGCAGGACAAGACTTTGCGGCCGGAACGGCAGCACAAGTTATTTTTGGACGTTACGGTGAAGTGATCTTTCGTTCACTTACGATAGTTTCGATGCTAAGCGCAATCAACGCTTACCACCTGATGTCAACGCGCGTCCTGTTTGCAATCAGCCGAGACGGGCTATTCACCCATCGCGCAAGTGTTGTTAATGAAGGGGGCACTCCCACAGTTGCTCTCTTCATGAGCGCGGCAGTTGCAGTCCTTTTTATTTTGTTCGGGCAAACTTTTGGGCAGGTGATAACCGTCCTGGCGTTTTTCTTCGTTGCGAACTACACCCTGTCATTCATTGCAGTGTTTGTTTTGCGGCGGCGTGAACCAAACAAGGAACGGCCTTACCGGGCGTGGGGTTATCCATGGACCACCGCTCTGGCGCTGATTGGTTCGATACTGTTCTTAGTCGGGGCTATCGCCAGCGACACCCGCAACAGCATCTACGCGATCATTCTCTTGGCGGTGAGTTATCCACTCTTTCGGCTGATGAAAGCCGTTGCTGCGTAAACCTCTCCTCGGAGTGCGCCGCCTTGTCGGCGCTTTGGTCGGTCGCGGCCTTGCGCGACCTGGTGGCCATTATTCAGGAAGCGGCGCCGAGTCGCCGCGGCCAAAGCGCCGACAAGGCGGCGCACTCCAAGGAGAGGCCTTCGCGTATCAACGATGATTAGTGGTGTATGGAGTTCTCTTTAGTCCGCTAACGCGGGACTGGAACATCAGAACCTGCGCGATCCGCAAACTAACAGTTTGCGTTACACTTTGTCGGTCCCGACGAAGAAAGGACTACGATGAAACGAAGCGTCGCTATCATTTTCCTTTTGACTCTTGTTGTCGTGCCCGCCGCCCAAGGTCAACAAGACAAAGAAGTCACCCGTTTACGCACTCGTGACCTCCTGGCCCAACTACTGACTAAGGTTGGTCCTGAGATCAACATCACGTTCGGCCAGAGCGAGAAGCAGCCGTTCAATTATCTGGGTGTACTCAAGCAGGGGCTGTCTCACGCTGACAGTTTTGAGATCGTTGCCAGCGTTACTCCGACGAACACGATCGGGTTCCGTATTTACCCTTACTACAAAGGCAATTACATCAATGTCGATAAAGTGCGGTCCCCGTCGTCATTAATGAGGCAACTGCTTCGGCTCAGCGACCGCGCGTTTCTCTTTTGGGGCGCAGACCAGGCGGGTGACGTCTTCACCGGCTATACCTTCACCCTTGAATCAGGTTTTCCGGAAGATTCGATTAAAATTGTCCTGAGAAGTATCGTTAACAGCGATCGGTTTGTCGGCGAGCTCCGGCCTGCAATTGACGGAAGCGTTGTACCGTGAGCCATTTCTGCGAGACCGTATCGTTTGGTCGATCCCGGTGTCGAGCCTTACTTTGGGATAGCAACTGCGTTGGCGTTTCGGTGGTCCAAACTGTACTTACAGAAGCGACCGCCGACGGTACAGAACCGCGAGCGGTAGCGACCGGGTCGCTGCGGGGTAGAAAACCCCGGGGAAGACTAGAGACCGGCTCCGAGCGTATCGCTAAACTTGACCCGGTCGCTACCCGGTCGCGGTTCTGTACCGACCTTTTGTGCGTTTTGATTTCATGTGTCTTACGCATTCGTCATCGTTCCCGGCCCGTTCATCACTCACGACTTCTTCGAATGCCATTAATCTGGTTAACTCTCGGCTTTTCGCTCATCGAGTATCATTTCTAAAATTCATAAAAGGAACGAAACACAGAATGCAACCCAGAATTCGTGCGAGCTTGTTGGGTCTCACCTTGCTGTTAGCTACTTCATCTCTGCCTTGTTTCGCGCAAGCGGGACCTGTGCCTACTCAGTCAAACCAATCACTCCAGCAAGAGCTTCAGCAGAAGCTCAACGAGTTTCACGCGGCTGGAAAGTTTCCCGGAGCCACGGCAGGATTCGCCTTGCAAGACGGTACATCCTTTGGACTCGCCTTCGGTCTGTCGAGCATTGAACCAAAGGTAGCAATGACTCCCGATCACCTCCTGATCCAGGGCAGCGTAGGCAAGACTTATGTGGCTGCGGTGGCGCTCCAACTTGTCCAGGAAAAGAAACTCGGACTCGATGACAAAATCGAGAAGTATCTCGGCGGGCTTAAATGGTTTTCGCGATTGCCAAACGCTGGCGACATCACGGTGCGAATGTTGATGAACCACACCAGTGGCTTGGTCCGTTACGAGTTCAAGGAGCAGTTCACCAAAGATCTGACAGCCGACCCCAATCGAGTTTGGAAACCGCAAGAATTGGTCTCTTACATTCTGGACACTGCAGCGCCATTCGCAGCAGGTCAGGGTTGGGAATATTCGGATACGAACTACATTGTGCTGGGGATGATCATTGAGAAGATCACAGGCAGTACTTATTACCGGGAACTCTCGCGCCGAGTGCTTCGACCTCTTAAATTGACGCAAACGTTTCCCACCGATCGTCGCACTATCGCCGGGCTGTCTCAGGGTTACGCCGGAAAGGACAATCCCTTCGGCGGCAGTGATGCAATGATCAAGGACGGGACCATGATCATCAATCCGCAGTTTGAATGGACCGGAGGCGGCATCGCCTCGACCGCATCAGATCTTGCGCGTTGGGCCAGGTTGCTCTACGAAGGAAAGGCTTTTGAGAAGTCACTGTTGGATCGCATGCTTGAGGGAGTACCGGCAAAGCTCGGGCCTGAGGCGAAATATGGCTTAGGTGTCATCATTCGTCCGACGCCGCTCGGGATATCGTTCGGCCATAGCGGATTCTTTCCCGGCTACATTACAGAGGCAATGTACTTTCCGCAGATCAAGACGGCAGTAGCAGTGCAGGTAAACACCAGCGTGCCCCGCGCGACGCCGAAGTCGTTGCGGGCGTTCATTGTTGAGCTGGCGCAGGTAATTGCGGACGAACAGAAGACAACGGCTGGGCTACCTGATCGTAGGGAGGACCTTTCGACGAGCCTACGATAGCACGCGGCAGAGTAAAGCCCAGGGTGGAGCGCAGCGAAACGTTGGGTAACGGCGGTTCAATAGTCCAGCCCGCAAAGCGGGCGACAGAGTCGTTCGTATCTGCGTCTGCCGCCCACTTCGGTGGCTCAGAGCCTCTTTTGCAGGATCCCCAAGGCTACGGCTGCACCTTCGCCTGGGGCTTACACTATGCCCGCCAGCTTCGCTGGCTCGTCGCATTACTAATCGTCGATCGAGACCTGCGCGCTAAATCGATACTGACTTCATTCATACCAACAGACTACTTACTATGAAAAAATCCATTCTTCATTGTTCAAAACGTTATTGCCTCCTGCTCTGTTTCCTTCTGAGCCTTGGCGCGTTACCCACTAACGCGCAAAACACCCAACCCGATTTCGCAGCATTGGAAACCGTAGTCAATGAAGAGTTAAAGTCGACAAACACCCCGGGCGCCGCGGTTGCCATTGTGAATGGCGATCGAGTTGTCTTCGCTAAAGGTTTTGGAGTTTCCAACATCGAGACTGGCGCGCCCGTCACACCCGACATGCTCTTCCGTCTTGGTTCAACCACCAAGATGTTTACCGGCGCCGCCCTGGTCACGCTCTCTTCTCAGGGAAAACTCAAACTCGACGAGGCCATTGCCAATCATGCGACCCGGCTCAACTCTCAAATAGGCGCGCTCACGGTGCACCAACTTCTAAGCCAGACAGCGGGCTTCGCAGACTTCGCGGCGCCATTCATTTCAAATGACGATGAAGCGCTCGCGCGCATGGTTCGTGGTTGGAAAGAAGACTCGCTGTTTACCTACCCAGGCACCATCTACTCTTACTCAAGCCCGGGCTATTGGCTGGCGGGTTACGTGATCGAGGAGAACTTTAAGAAGCCTTATGCAGACGCGATGAAGGAATTGATATTCACTCCCGTTGGCATGACACGCACAACCTTACGCCCGCTCGAGGCCATGACTCATCCTCTGTCGATGGGCCATAACGTAAGCGGGAAAGCAACCCCCACCGTTATCCGTCCGGCATTCAACAACGTCGCGATGTGGCCGGCCGGTTCCATCTACTCCAGCGTAAATGATCTTTCACTCTTCGTTATCGCACTTCTTAACGAAGGAAAAGTCGACGGCAAACAGGTCCTTGCAGCGGATTTACCAACGAAACTTTTCGGCAAATACGCACCGATGCCCGGCGCTGCCGAAGTGCATTACGGTTACGGTGTGTTGAATTTAGAGCAGCGAGGCGTGCGGACTGTGATGCATGGTGGTTTTAGTCGCGGTTATGGCTCGATGATTCAAATGGCGCCTGAGCAGCGCTTCGCGGTGATTGTGCAAACCAATAAGAGTGGTGAAACACTTTCGAAAACCAGGACGAAAGCGATGGAGTTGTTTCTCTCGCTTAAGCCTGTCACACCGGAGAAGCCGAAAACGGAACGGCAAATGACGGATGCACAGCGGTTGAACTTCGCCGGAAAGTACGTGAATGGTCCTCAGGTTTGGGAGATCACAATTCGAAGTGGCAAGCTTTATTACAAGCAGGACAACACCGAAGTGGAGTTGAAGCAGACGGAAGACTACCAGTTATCCTTCGGCGCTAACATGCAGAATGATTTGATATTCGTTGCAAACGGGCGCGGAGAAATCGATCACCTCTTCGACGGTCTCTATTCCGCAAGGAAAGTTCGCTGAATAACACTCCTGGAGTGCAAAGAATCAAACCCCGGGAAGATTCTTTTGCATCGGCTCTGCCACGGCCACCTGGTTCCTGCCGTTATTCTTCGCCACATAGAGCGCACTATCACTTGCCGCGTAGAGCGTGCGCTCTGAATTCGCGTGATCCGGGCACGCTGCGAGACCGATACTCACCGTGATGTGCTCCACCTCTTCAAACGATTGCTCATTCAGGATGCCATGCAGTCGATTGGCTGCAAGGCTCGCCTTTCTTGCGTCAATTCCAGCAAGCAACAAAGCAAACTCTTCTCCGCCCAAACGCGCCGCCGTATCGTTGTCCCGGGATACCCTGGACAACGTGTTGGCGATGTTGCGAATAACAATATCGCCGAAAGGGTGGCCATACCTGTCGTTAATAGCTTTCATGTAATCGATGTCCAGCAACAGCAGTGCACACGGAACTCCGTAACGCCTCCACCTCTCGACCTCGCGAGTCAACGCCACGCGAAAGCGTCGCCGATTGGCCAACCCCGTCAGTTGATCGAAATCCGCTTCCTCGCGCAACCGGTCCATAGTCTGTTGTATTTGGACCAATTGTGTTGCACGTAGAATGAGTAGATCCAGCTCTACTGGAAGTTGGAAGTAATCGAAAGCGCCGCCGGAAATCGCTTGTGCGCGCAACTCCAGCGTTGCAGGTTCTAGTCCCACCAGCACCAGGGGCACACCGTCCTTAGTTCTGGATAACATGCTGCCAAGTTCCGGTACCGAGAGTCCCTTCGATTCTGTGTCTGCCACCACGATATGAGGTCGAGTGCGACGAAAGGTAACCAAAGCAGATGCGCCGGCTGAGGCGCCAACGATTTTGAAACCCGCGTTTTCGAGTCGTTCCTGGTAAGGAATATCAGGCTCGTCCGTGATCAGAAGCACACGGCCGCGATCACGCGAGACGGTCTCAGGTCGATTTTGTTTCCCGACTTTCGGTGTCACAGGTAGCCTTACTTCTTTTTAGGGATCGCGGCACTTTTGTTTCGAGGAGACTTTGACAGGACAGTTAGTAGAATAACCTGCTGACTGTAAGGGTGGTCAACGTTTAACACGGAGAGTTAGCGACATATCTAGAGCGGCGCT
>DATEPB010000079.1:0-22964 GCA_035273425.1 Pyrinomonadaceae bacterium
AGGGGTAGAGATGGTGATGCCGGGCGACAACGTAGCGATGGAGATCGAGTTGATCGCACCGATCGCTATGGAGAAGGGGCTGCGATTCGCAATTCGTGAAGGCGGTCGCACGGTTGGAGCCGGCACGGTTTCGGAAGTTGTTGAATAAGACAGTTTGAAATCTGAGATCTCAAATTTGAGATCTCAGGAGATCAGGAATTGAGTTATGCCACGCGATAATATTGTTCTTCAGTGTAGTGTATGCAAGAGCCGCAACTACGTAACGACCAAGAATAAAAAGACCACGCCTGATCGGCTTGAGTTTAGCAAGTTCTGTCGCCGTTGCCGCCAACACACTGGTCATAAAGAAACGAAATAAACTATGAACGCAGAACGCAGAACGATGAATAGTTCAGCGTTCGTCGTTCTGCGCTCATCGTTGATCACAGGGGTATAGTGTCAACGGTTAGCACGTCGGTCTCCAAAACCGAAAGTCCGGGTTCGAATCCTGGTACCCCTGCCAGATAGATTTAGAAGTGAGTCGTAGAGAAGTCGGCAACATCATGGATGACATAGAAAACCCAGGCACACCGGCACCCCGCGCCGCACGCTTTGGTGAAGGCGTTGAGGGTCGGGGAGCGCGACGCGAGCGCGGACTAAGTGGCAGGAGGGAAGGCCCTATCGGCCGCCTGTCGCAGTTTGTGCGTGACGTGCGCGCAGAGATGAAGCGAGTGTCCTGGCCCACCTTAAATGAGGTCAGGAACACCACGATCATAACCCTGGTGGCCGTCGTTTTCTTCGCAGTCTATTTGTTTCTGGTAGACCGAATTTGGGTCTTTTTGTTGACCCAGCTTAACAATTTGCTCAGTTGGCTGACCGGAGCCTGATTGGTAAGGAAGCATTATTAATGCAGCACTGGTTTATTCTCCATACATACTCCGGTCACGAGAAAAAAGTGCGTGACAGCCTGGAAGCGCGAATCCGCGATATGGATTTGCAAGGCGAGATTACGAAGGTTTTAGTCCCAACGGAAACCGTTGTGGAAATGCGCGGCAACAAGAGAATTGAATCGTCCCGCATGTTCTACCCGGGTTATGTCCTGGTCCAAATCGAATGCGATGAGCGCGGGCATATTCCCGATCATGTGTTTCATCTGATCAAGTCTACGCCAAAGGTTACCGGCTTTGTTGGCGGCCACAACCCGACGCCGCTGACACCGCAGGAAGTTGATCAGATCGTGAATCAGCAGGCTGAGGCCGCTGAGAAACCGAAGCCGAAGTTCTCGTATGCATCGGGTGAAACGGTACGCATTAAGTCGGGACCATTTCAGAGTTTTACCGGCAAAGTTGAAGAAGTTAATGAAGATAAATCTACCTTGAAGGTAACGGTGACGATCTTTGGACGATCGACGCCGGTTGAGTTGAACTTCCTCGACGTCGAGAAAGTCACCTTCGCAGAAGAAGAATGAAAGGAAGGTAAATGGTAAATAGTGAATGGTAAATAGACGAAAGCGGCTAGCTACCATTGACCATTCACCATTTACCATTTACGGATTATGGCTAAGAAGATAACAGGTTATATCAAGCTCCAGGTTCCCGCCGGGAAGGCGAATCCGGCTCCGCCTATTGGTCCAGCGCTGGGTCAGCACGGCGTGAACATTATGGAATTCTGCAAGGCGTTCAACGCCAAGACCGCGCAGATGGATCCCGATCTGAAGATCCCCGTGGTCATCACGGTGTTTGCAGACCGCTCGTTTACTTTTGAAACGAAGACGCCTCCTGCAGCCGACTTGCTGAAGAAGGCTGCCGGCATCTCGAAGGGATCGGGAAAGCCCAATCGTGAGAAGGTCGGCACTATCTCGAAAGCCAAGATTGAAGAGATTGCCAAGAGCAAGATTCAGGATTTGAACACGACCAGCCTGGAGTCTGCGATTAAGACGATTTCAGGAACGGCCCGTCAGATGGGGCTTACGATCGAGTAAATTTCGGATTGCGAATTCGGATTTGTTTGGTTCGGTTCGCGGTTTTTGAGAGGGAGAGAGACATTTTCGACAAAAGGATTGCGCTTTCGATTTGAAATTCGACAGCCGCAATCCGAAATCCGAAATTCCTCGTTTGCACCTCAGGAGTAAGTAATGAAAAAGCACGGAAAGAAATACAACGCGGCTGCTGAAAAGATTGAGGCCGGCAAAAAGTACAACTTGGAAGAAGCTGTTTCAAAGGTCAAGGAAATTGCTTTTGCTAAGTTTGATGAAACTGTCGAATTGACCATGTGGTTAGGCGTTGATCCGCGAAAAGCGGATCAGCTCGTGCGCGGCACGATCGTTTTGCCCCACGGATTGGGTAAGTCGAAGTCGGTGCTGGTTATTGCACAGGGAGACAAGATTAAAGAGGCCGAAGAGGCCGGAGCCGATTTTGTTGGCGGCGAGGACATGGTCAACAAGATCAAAGAAGGCTGGCTGGACTTCGACGCAGTTATTTCGACCCCAGACATGATGCGACTAGTCGGTGCCCTGGGAAAGGTCCTGGGCCCGCGCGGCCTTATGCCTAATCCTAAGACTGGTACGGTTACGTTTGATGTTAAGACGGCCGTCAAGGAAACGAAGGCTGGTAAGGTTGAATACCGTGTTGATAAGACCGGTGTAGTGCATGTACCCGTCGGTAAGGTGTCGTTTGAGGCTGATCATCTGCGCGACAACGCGAAGGCGTTACTCGAAGCGGTGGTCAAAGCCAAACCATCAACCGCCAAGGGCAAGTACGTTAAGAAGGTCAACCTGGCAGCAACAATGGGCCCCGGCGTATTGCTGGATGAAGTGGCTTACGTGAAATAGGAGTGAGGAGCTACACAGATGAAGAGTAAAGCGCAAAAGCAAAAAGACCTGGAAGCTCTCACAGAGCAGTTCAAAAACGCAAAGTCGGCTATGGTCGTTGGGTTTAAAGGGATGACCGTTCCCAAAGACCAGGAGCTTCGCGATCAGTTGCGTGAAGCCGGTGTCGAATACGCCGTTGTTAAGAATACGTTGGCTCGCAAAGCCGCGGAAGGTACTCCTTTTGAACAGGCAGCCGATCAGTTCAAGGGTGTAACGGCCGTAGCGCTCGGTGGACAGGATCCGGTGAGTTTGTCGAAGGCCATCACAAAATTCACCAAGGCGAATCCTGACATTTTTAAGTTCAAGGTGGGCATTGTTGAAGGCAAAGTTGTAGAGCTTCGTGATGTTGAAGCGATTGCCAGCCTGCCTTCGAAGGAAGAATTGATCTCGAAGGTAATGTTCCTGATCAATTGTCAGGCGCAGCGACTGGTGACCGTCATTTCGGCGGTGCCACGCAACCTGGCGATCGTTATCAAGCAGATTGGTGAACAAAAGGGCGGGGAAGCCGCCTAAGAATTTCGGAATGCGATTTCGGATTGCGGATTTCGAGACGCAGTAGGAGTCGTATTCAGGATGTATTGATAGAAGTTTGGAGCGTAGACGTTGAATGTGGGGTGAAAACCGCAGTCAACCATCCGCACTCCGCAATCGAAGCACAGGGCCGTACGCGGACACGAGCTTGGCGATAGTCAGGTCGATTTCGGGCTCCGACGTTTCAATGAATTGCGATGCAAACAATTCGTGGAAGCGTTCCGTGGGTTCTCCTGCTGCAATAACCATAACCGTAGCACTAGGAACCCTAGTTGAGGAGGATAGAAAGTAATCATGGCAGCAACACGTGAAGATGTAATTGAGTTTTTGAAGGGCATGACGCTTCTGGAAGCTTCGCAGCTCGTGAAAGAGTTGGAAGAAACCTTTGGCGTTTCGGCAGCAGCGGCAGCAGTAGCAGCACCGGCTGCGGGCGGTGGCGGTGAAGCTGCGGCCGCGGTTGAAGAGAAGACCGAATTTGATGTCGTTCTTCAGGCTGTAGGCGGCAACAAGATCAACGTGATCAAGGTTGTGCGCGAAGTGACTGCGCTCGGTTTGAAGGAAGCCAAGGATTTGGTTGAAGCCGCTCCCAAGGCCGTCAAAGAAGGCGTGTCCAAGGAAGAAGCCGAAACAATCAAGCAGAAGCTGACGGATGCGGGTGCAACCGTCGAAGTTAAGTAGTCTTTAGTTGAAAGTCCAACGTCCAAAGCCTCAGAGTATTCTGACTTTGGACTTGGGCTGGAGACTGTGGACCGGTTTTGTTGTTGGCTTGACACTCGTGTTTCGGGTGAGTAAGTTAAGAGAGTATTGAGGCGCTCGCGTTACTCTAAGCAAAACTTGACGACGAAACAGCCGCTTTTTGGTGATTAAGCGGTCGGGGCGTTCTGCGCTCTGACCGCGCCAACGCATTTTGGAGTGTGGATTTCGGATTGCGGAACTAGACCCAGTCTCTAATTAATTCGCAATCCGAAATCGGCATTCGCAATCTATAAGGAACCTCTCATGTCTGCAAATCTGCTTCAAACAGTGAACACGGGGTTGGGAAGACGAACCAGTCAGGCGCCGGAGCGTGTGGATTTTTCAAAAATCTCTACCGCGGTGCGCATTCCAAATCTGATCGAGATTCAACGTGAATCCTATAACCGCTTCCTTCAAATGGATTTCCTCCCGGAAGAGCGGGAGAACACTGGCTTGCAAGCTGTCTTTGAATCGGTGTTTCCGATTTCAGATTTTCGCGGTACCGCCACCCTCGACTTTGTCGAATACCAAATCGGCAACTGGCAGTGTAAGTGCGGACGCCTTGAGGGGCTCAATTACTTAAGAGCCAATTGCAAACATTGCGGTTCAACAATCAAGGTAAATCCACTCGCAGCCGGCGAAACCCTCTGCCACAAATGCGGCACGTTTAATTCGGTTCGGCCACAACTTTGCGAAAACTGCGGCGAGCCAGTTGGTCTCAAGCACAAACACGATCAGCAGGAATGTCAGGAACGAGGCATGAGTTACAGCGTGCCTCTAAAGGTAAAGATTCGCCTGACTGTTTACGATAAAGACCCGGAGACCGAAGCGCTGTCGATCCGCGACATCAAGGAAGAAGAAGTCTTCTTTGGTGAGATTCCGTTAATGACGGATAACGGCACCTTTATCATCAACGGTACCGAACGCGTGATCGTCTCTCAGTTGCACCGCTCACCTGGTGTGTTCTTTAAGCGCGGCGCTCTCTACATCGCCAAGATTATTCCTTACCGCGGCTCGTGGGTTGAGTTCGAATACGATCAGAAGAACCTTCTTTACGTTCGCGTCGGGAAGCGAAAGTTTTTGTCCTCGATCTTCCTGCGCGCTCTCGGACTGTGGTTTGGTAAGGAAGTAGACGGCAAGCTCGTCAAGAGCGATGCCGCACTTGAGGATCGTGTAAAGAACGCCTCATTTGGCGACGAAGATATTTTGAAAGCTCTGTACGTCACCGATGAGATCAGGGTTGAAGATGGACGTTTGATGGTCCAGGTGCCTGAACACGGCCCAACGAGCCTGGTCGGCATGAGGGTTGATTTCGATATCAAGGGCCGTGGACCAGAACCTATCGTGAAGGCCGGCAAGAAGATTAGCCACTCCGGTCTCGAAGGCCTGCGCAAGTCGAACATTGGCGAGGTCGAGATTGAGATTCAGCAGTTTGACGGCGCGTACGCAGTTTCAGACATCGTCAATAAAGAAAGTGGCGAGGTAATTCTCGAGGCAAACAATGAGATTAACCCTGCCAAGCTTCAGGAGATCGTAGAGGGTGGAATCGACAGCTTCAGCGTCTTCTTCCCAGAGCGCGATGACATTGGACCCATCCTCTCGCTAACCCTGAAGAAGGACGTTATTACGAAACCAGTCGATGCGCTTCTGGAAATCTACCGGAAAATGCGTCCAGGTGATCCACCGACCGTCCAGACGGCTTACAAACTGCTCGAAGCCATGTTCTTCGATCCGCGGAAGTTTGATTTCTCCCGCGTTGGTCGTTTGAAGTTCAACATCAAGATGGGCAAGCCGGAGCGCGACCGGATCAACGATCCACTGCTTTCCGCTAAGGACTTTTTTGAGGTTGTGTCTTACGTCTTGAAGATGCGCAAAAATCCGTCCGAGTACCAGGCGGATGACATCGATCACCTGGGAAATCGCCGGGTGAGGGCCGTAGGCGAACTGCTGGAAAACCAGTTTCGCATCGGTCTCGAGCGCATGGAACGTGCGATCAAAGAAAAGATGTCGATCCATCAGGAAATGCAGACCACCATGCCGCGCGATCTCATTAATGCGAAACCGGTGACGGCTGCAGTGCGGGAGTTCTTTGGTTCCAGCCAGCTCTCGCAGTTCATGGACCAGACGAATCCACTGTCCGAGATCACTCACAAGCGCCGTCTTTCGGCCCTGGGACCAGGCGGTCTTTCGCGTGAACGCGCCGGATTCGAAGTGCGCGACGTCCACCCGACTCACTATGGTCGTATCTGCCCGATTGAAACGCCTGAAGGTCCGAACATCGGTTTGATTTCGAGTCTCTCTTGCTTTGCTCGCATCAATGAGTTTGGGTTTATTGAGGCCCCGTATCGCAAGGTTACTGATGGCAGCGTCATTGAGTATGTGCGTGTACAAAATGGCGGCGACACGAAACTCAAGCATGGCGAACATTTGCCACTTGATGAAGTGGTGAAGGCGAATAAAAAGGTGCCGGCCGATGGTCGCAAAGCCGACTTCGAGCCGTGGCCGTTTTACCTGACGGCGTGGGAAGAGGATAAGCACGTTGTTGGTCAGGCGAACATTGAGTTAGACGAGAACGGTTATATCGTCAACGAACGCAATGCGGCGCGCAAAGCCGGCGAGTTCATTCTCGCTCTGCGCAAAGACATTGAGTACGTCGACGTATCGCCGAAGCAATTGGTTTCAGTGGCGGCCTCGCTCATTCCGTTCCTCGAAAACGACGACGCGAACCGCGCGTTGATGGGTTCCAACATGCAACGCCAGTCGGTGCCGTTGCTCCGAGCTGAAGCGCCCTACATCGGCACCGGCATGGAGAAAACAACTGCACGCGATTCAGGCGCAGTCGTAGTGGCTAAGCGTGACGGCGTGGTCGACTACGTCGATTCAGAGCGATTGATCATAAAGGCTGACCACAATGTTGACGGGACCATCTCTCGCGAAGTGACCGCCGACATTTACACCTTGATCAAATTCAAGCGTTCGAATCAGAACACCTGTATCAATCAACGACCCATCGTGCATGTGGGCGAACGAGTTGAGAAGGGACAAGTCATTGCTGACGGGCCATGTACCGATCGCGGTGAATTGGCACTGGGCCGAAATGTTCTGGTCGCGTTCATGCCATGGCGTGGGTACAACTTTGAAGACGCGATCCTGGTTTCTGAGCGTCTCGTCAAAGAAGACTATTACACCTCGATTCACATCGAGGAGTTGGAAATCGAGGCCCGTGACACGAAGCTTGGACCTGAAGAGATAACCCGCGACATCCCCAACGTGGGCGAAAACATGCTTCGCGATCTGGACGATAGCGGCATTATCCGCATCGGTGCCCAGGTTAAGCCTGGTTCAATCCTCGTCGGCAAGGTGACACCCAAAGGTGAAACTCAGTTAACCGCTGAAGAGAAACTGCTGCGGGCGATCTTCGGTGAAAAAGCCGGGGACGTAAAAGACGCGTCACTCGTTTCACCTCCGGGAATCGATGGCACCGTCGTTGATGTCCAGGTCTTCACCCGCAAGGGTCAGGAGAAGGACACGCGTTCGCTGGCGATTGAGCAGGAAGAAGAAGACCGGCTCCGTCGCGACCTCGAAGACGAGATTCGTATTCTTCGCGAGCAGCGCGATCAGCGAATTCGCGAATTGCTCGAGGGACGCAAACTCTCAGCTGACCTGACCGTCAATCGCGAAGCTGTCATTCCGAAGGGCGTACCCATTACCCGGGAGATGCTTGAAGGTGTGGACGCAAAGCTGCTGCGAAAAGTGCAGATGGCCTCTTCGCGCGTCGACGTCGGCGCCGAAATTAAGGAATACGAAGATCGCACTGAACGTCAGATCAAGATCCTTTCCGATATCTACGAGGAAAAGATCGCCAAGCTGCGTCAGGGCGATGAACTCGCTCCGGGCGTTATCAAGATGGTGAAGGTTTTCATCGCCATGAAGCGCAAGCTTTCAGTAGGCGACAAGATGGCCGGACGCCACGGTAACAAGGGTGTGATTGCTCGCATCCTGCCGGAAGAGGACATGCCTTACCTGCCCGATGGAACGCCTGTCGAGATTGTGCTTAACCCGCTCGGCGTGCCTTCGCGTATGAACGTCGGGCAGATTCTGGAAACCCACCTTGGTTGGGCCGCTCGCGTGCTTGGGGTTCATTTTGCGACCCCGGTTTTCGACGGCGCAACCGAAAAGGAAATTAAGGAGAAGCTGGATCTCGCAAATAATCGTGCTTCCGAGCTTGGGTTGCCGGAGATCGTAAACGAGTCGGGCAAGGCGATTCTTTACGATGGATTGTCGGGCGATCCGTTTGAGCAGAAAGTGACCGTCGGTTACATCTACATGCTCAAACTCTCGCACTTGGTCGACGACAAGATCCACGCCCGCTCGATTGGACCATACAGTTTGATTACGCAACAGCCACTCGGCGGTAAGGCCCAGTTTGGTGGTCAGAGATTCGGAGAAATGGAAGTTTGGGCGCTGGAAGCTTACGGCGCGGCCCACATTCTTCAGGAATTGTTGACGGCGAAGTCAGACGACGTGGCCGGCCGCTCGAAGATTTATGAGGCCATCGTCAAGGGCGAGGCCGACTTCGATCCGGGTTTACCGGAGTCGTTTAACGTATTGGTTCGCGAACTCCAGTCTTTGTGCCTCGACGTCGAGCTGATCAACAAGAAGGTTGCAGGCAATGGCGCGGGTGAAGAAGAGGGAGTCGGCGAAGCGCTGATTACCAGCGCAGTAGAAGGATAATCATTTTCGATTGCCGAATGCCGATTGCCGATTGGCATTGGGCCTCGAGACTGAACATGCGGTTGATTTACCCGTAAGGTGGCGCGGGAGATCAATTGGAAATTGGCAATCGGCAATTGGCAATGGAGAGACATGTTTCGATTCCAACAAGAGAAGACGCAATTAGCTCCTGACTTTGAGGCAATCCGTATCTCGCTGGCTTCTCCGGATAAAATCCGGCAGTGGTCACACGGCGAAGTTACCAAGCCCGAAACTATCAACTACCGGACGTTTAAGCCGGAACGCGATGGTTTGTTCTGCGCCCGTATTTTTGGTCCGGTCGCCGATTGGGAATGCCTCTGCGGTAAATACAAACGCATGAAGCATCGCGGCGTGATCTGCGATAAGTGCGGCGTCGAAGTCACTCAAGCAAAGGTTCGTCGCGAGCGTCTGGGCCATATCGATTTGGCCAGCCCTTGTTCACACGTTTGGTTTTTCAAGGGCCTACCTTCGCGTATTGGCCACCTGTTGGATATTCCTTTGCGGGAGCTCGAGAAGGTCCTCTATTTCGAATCCTACATTGTCATCGATCCAGGCGACGTCACCGGCATCAAAGAGCGCGAGTTGCTTACCGACGAACGCTATCGCGAACTGGTCCGTGACTATCCAGCCCAGTTTGTCGCCAAAATGGGCGCTGAAGCCATCAAAGAATTACTTTCGATGGTGAAGGTCGAGGAGCTGACGATTGAGCTGCGCAAGCGAATGCGCGAAGAGACCTCGCAACAGAAGAAGCTCAAGTATTCGAAGCGTCTGAAAGTTGCCACTAGCTTCTTGAAATCTGGGAATCGACCCGAGTGGATGATTCTCGATGTGATTCCCGTAATTCCACCTGAGCTCCGTCCCCTTGTACCTCTCGATGGCGGACGATTTGCGACTTCGGATCTCAACGATCTCTACCGTCGTGTAATCAACCGCAACAACCGTCTGAAGAAACTGATGGAGCTGCGCGCTCCCGAAGTAATCGTGAGAAACGAAAAGCGCATGCTTCAGGAAGCTGTTGACGCGTTGTTTGATAATGGCCGTCGTGGCCGTGTGCTCCGTGGTGTGAACAATCGCCCGCTCAAGTCTTTGAGTGGAACTCTTAAAGGTAAGCAAGGTCGTTTCCGTCAGAACCTGCTCGGCAAGCGCGTGGACTACTCGGGACGTTCGGTGATCGTGGTTGGTCCAGAACTAAAGCTGCATCAGTGCGGTCTTCCCAAGAAAATGGCGCTCGAGCTGTTCAAGCCATTCATTTACAACCAGCTGGAAAAGCAGGGTCACGCAGCCACTATCAAGCAGGCTCGCGAAATGGTTGAGCGACAGGAACCGGTCGTTTGGGACATTCTCGAAGAGGTTATTCGCGAACACCCGGTGTTGCTGAACCGCGCTCCAACGCTTCACCGTCTGGGAATTCAGGCATTTGAGCCGGTGCTGGTTGAAGGTAAGGCTATCAAGATTCACCCGCTTGTTTGTACAGCATTCAACGCGGACTTCGACGGCGACCAGATGGCCGTCCACATTCCGCTGTCGCCGGAAGCACAGATCGAAGCTGCAGTGTTGATGCTGTCCAGCAACAACATTCTGAGCCCCGCGAGTGGCCAGCCAATCGCAGTTCCTTCGCAGGACATCGTGCTCGGAATTTACTACCTGACGCGTGATAAGCCCGGCGCCAAAGGCGAAGGTCGCGTGTTTGCTTCACTCGAAGAAGTGTTGCTGGCTCTCGACGCCAAGGAAGTTACAACTCAAACCCCAATCAAGCTTCGCATTCAAGGCGATCTAATCGACCTGACTCAGGAGCACGATCCACAGGACATTCTGCGCGCAGCAGTTCAGGAGGATGTCCGTCGCGTAATCGATACAACGGTTGGCCGCGTTATTTTTAACGATTCGATTCCGCCAGGTTTGCCGTTCTTCAATGGCACGCTCAAGAAGAAGGGTCTTCAGTCACTCGTTAACTATTCGCACATTCGTCTCGGTCACGAGATGACGGTGAAGATGCTTGACGACCTGAAGAACCTCGGCTTTCTGTATGCGACCAAAGCGGGTATCTCGATCGGTATTGACGACCTCGTCACGCCTGATGCGAAGAAGCCGCTCGTCGACAGAGCGGAGAAGGACGTCATCGCAGTTGAACAGCAGTATCTCGACGGTGTGATCACATCAGGTGAGCGTTACAACAAAGTCATCGCGGTCTGGTCTGAAGTTACGGATAAAGTCGCCAAGGAAATGTTTAAGGCGATGGACGAACGCGAGAAGTCGTCCGGCGAGTTGAACCCAATCCTCGTGATGAGCGATTCGGGTGCTCGTGGTAGTGCCCAGCAGATTCGGCAGCTTGCCGGTATGCGCGGACTGATGGCCAAGCCCTCGGGTGAAATCATCGAGACGCCCATCAAGGCAAATTTCCGCGAAGGCCTTGACGTGTTGCAGTACTTCATTTCGACGCACGGCGCGCGTAAGGGTCTGGCCGACACGGCTCTGAAGACAGCCGACTCGGGATACCTGACTCGCCGACTGGTTGACGTGGCCCAGGACGTCATCATCAGCGAACCGGATTGCGGAACACTCCGCGGCATTTCCGCCAGCGCGATTGTGGAAGGTGGCGAAGAGATTGAATCGCTGCGTGACCGCATCGTCGGTCGCATCGCTTTAGAAGATGTCATCGATCCGGTTGAAGGCCGCGTTATCGTCGACGGTAATTCTGAGATCGACGAAGACCTGGCTGCCGAGATTCAACGCTCAGGTGTACAGCGCGTTCGTATTCGTTCGGTCTTGACCTGCGAATCGCGTCGCGGCTGCTGCATCAAGTGTTACGGACGTAATCTGGCAACCGGACGGCCGGTGGAGATTGGCGAAGCGGTGGGTGTTATCGCCGCCCAGTCGATCGGTGAGCCTGGCACCCAGCTCACGATGCGTACGTTCCACATCGGTGGTACGGCGCGTTTGGAAGAGTCATCCAAGCACGAAGCTCGTCAGGATGGGACGATCAAGTTCCTGGATCTGCAAACGGTCAAGAGTCGTAAAGGCGAGCGCATCGCCATGAACCGCAACGGCTCGTTAACAATCATTGATGATCGCGGGCGCGAAGCCGCGCGCTATCAGATTGTTTACGGCGCCCATATTCTGGTGGAGGACGGCGAGCGGGTCAGCCAGGATCAGTTGCTGGCAACATGGGATCCGTTCACCTTCGCAATCCTTACTGAGGTCGCTGGTCACGTTAAGTATCAAGACTTGAAAGAAGGCGTGACCTTCGACGAGGAAGTGGACGAGGTAACCGGTCAGTCGCGCATGGTTGTTAAGGACTCGCCTGACGAGAAGAAGCAACCGCGTATGGAAATTCGCAGCGCCAGCAATAAGGTGCTGAAAACTTACCAGATGCCTGTGCGCGCGAACCTGATGGTGGCCGACGGTGAAAACGTCGAGCCCGGCGACATCATTGCGAAGATTCCGCGCGAAACCACGAAGACCAAGGACATCACCGGTGGTTTGCCGCGCGTCGTCGAGTTATTCGAAGCCCGACGTCCGGCAGAAACTGCGGTCATGTCGGAAATCGACGGTGTGGTTGCGCTTGGTCCAATTGCGAAGGGCAAACGCAAACTGATCATTACCGGCGACGATGGGGAAGAGCGTGAGTATGACATTCCGCGCGGTACCCACATCAACGTGCAGGAAGGTGATCGCGTCCGCGCCGGCGAGGCTTTGATGGATGGACCGTTGAATCCACACGATATTCTGCGGGTTCTCGGTATGCAGCGTTTGCAGGAGTATCTGGTCAATGAAATCCAGGAGGTCTATCGCCTCCAGGGTGTAAACATCAACGATAAGCACATCGAAGTTATCGTGCGGCAGATGCTGCGCTGGGTGAAGATCAAAGAGGTGGGCGACACCGACTTCCTGCTCGAGGAACAGGTGGATCGGTTCCGCTTCACTGACGAAAACGAACGCGTGGTTGGTAACGACGGTGAGGTAGCCCAGGCTGAACCTCTACTGCTCGGCATCACCAAGGCGTCGCTTTCGACGGATTCGTTTATCTCAGCGGCTTCGTTCCAGGAGACCACACGCGTGCTAACAGAGGCGGCAATTTCCGGCCGCATCGACTACCTGCGCGGGTTGAAAGAGAACGTGATCATGGGTCGGTTGATTCCTGCCGGCACTGGTATGGAGTATTACCGCAACGTGGACATCGACCGCGATGATTCCGGCGAACAGGCTCGCGAGCGTGACCTGGATTCGTTCCCCGATATTGTCGGCGGACACGACAACATTCCAGTCCCGCCAGTCCGGGAACCGTTAGTTAGTTCTGCGGTAGCGGATGGTGGGACACCGGAAGAAACTGAGTAGAACAGACTCTACAGTCTGTCGGAGCTGCGGTTGCGGCATTAGGAGCTCAGCGGAACTTTCAACGTAAGAAGTGACAGGCAGGAATGCCTGTCTTACAACAGAAGAAGACCGGCGCATTTAATTGCGCCGGTCTTTTTGCTTCGGTTAGTGGATCGTTGTCTTACGAGCTTCACTAGAGATTTGCCAGGGCATTGATCCTGGCCCGAACCGCCGCGGCTAGTTGATCTACTTCGCTGGGGGTGTAGTTGGCGGCGCGGAAGGCATCCTTCAGTTGTTCGTCGCTCAGCTTGCTCAACCATGAAGCTAGCCACTTTGCGTCCGCGACGGTAATGCCTTCAAATACTTTCCCCATTTTCCCGCCGTAGTTGAAGTCAACTACATTTCCCTTTACACCATTTAGAAACTCGGCCTTTACGTAGTCAGAAGGCTTGTTTCGGCTACGGGAAATGATTCCGCCGGTCTTTCCAAAAGTGGCGCCGAGGTCGCTGACAATGAAACGTCGTTCAGAATCTGTCACACCCTTGGTGACCAGGATCGCGTTGTTATCGTCTTTCATGTCCCAGTTATTAATCAGGACCATCATGATCTTCAAGCCCTGGAACTCTTGTTTACCGACAAAGGGATTATTAGCCCACTCCCATAACCCGTCTCGCTTAACATCCTTCGGCCGGGCTTCGAGTTTGACGTTCTTAAAGGTTCCTTTACCCTGGATCACCAACTCGGGGACCAGGTGGGCAATCTCAGTCTCGTAGCCAATCGCCCACAGTAAGCGATTAGCAGCGGTTTCGGGTTGTGCCTCTTTGCTGAGTTTCGCTACCCATTCATCGCCTTTGCCATCGTTTACGCGATATTTAGTCGACCAGCCACCCGTCTTAACCTCGACGAAAGTGACGCGCGAGAGGTCAGGCTTCATTGCCTCACCACCAGCCCCTACCAGCAGATTGCGCGACGCGATGTCAACGGGTTCGCGCCACAGCACGGGTGTGCCGGTGTAGACCTTCTTTTCTTTCTGGTCCTTGTTCTTTGAGTCCTGTGCCTGCGTTGGGAAACTCGCCGCGGCAAACAGAACCAGCGACAGAATCGTCAATAAGCGCATTTTTGCCTTCAACATGGTTATCTCCTCAAGTATTCTTGGCCTAATAGTAAGTTGTGAATGTCTAAGCAAACAAGCTGGTTTTGAGGGAACAGGAATTTCCCCAATAAGTGTTTGCCCTCTTATAACCTAACGCGCAAAAAACGAAAAGAAAGGTATAGCTGCTACCGCGATCGGTTCTGCAAGGAAGCGGATTAGCTAAGCACATGGCACGAAACGATCCAAAGAAGATTCCGCGGGCACGCAAAGCTGCGATGCCGAGTTCAATCAAGCCGCAGCTCGCTACCCTGGTCGACGCGCCGCCGTTAGGTGACCAATGGTTGCACGAGCTCAAGTTTGATGGCTATCGCATGCTCGCCTTTATCCGCGACGGCGACGTGCGCTTCTATAGTCGCAACGGAAAAGACTGGACCTCGAAATTCGCCAGCCTAACCCGAGCGCTAACGACATTGCCCATAAGAACTGCCATCCTGGATGGAGAGGTTGTGGTGGTTGACGAGAAGGGAAACAGTAGTTTTCAAAGGCTGCAGCAGGCAATGGGTGGCGGCAACGCCCCCTTGGTGTTTCACATTTTTGATGTGATCTATCTGGATGGTTACAACCTGATGTCAGCCCCTCTAGTTGAGCGCAAAGCGGTGCTGGAAAAACTCCTAAGTGGCGACAAGACGAAGGGTCAGCTGCGGTACAGCGATCACGTCGTTGGTGAGGGCGCGGATTTTTTCAAACAGGCGTGTAAGTATGATCTTGAAGGCATCATTTCAAAACTTTCCGACTCTCCATATGAATCGACGCGAAATAAGAACTGGCTCAAGGTTAAATGCAACCGCCGGCAGGAATTTGTGATAGTTGGGTACACACCATCGAAAAAAGGATTTCCGGGATTTGGTTCACTGATACTCGCAGTTTATGAGAAAGGGAAGCTCGTCTATTCGGGCAGGGTTGGCACGGGTTTCAGTATCAAGCAACGTTTGGAGTTACAGGCGAAGCTTGATCAGATCGCGGAGTCAAAAATGCCATTCGCAGCTAGACCAAAAGATCCGGGGCTGCGCGACGCGCACTGGGCCAAGCCGAAACTAGTCGCCGAAGTTGAATTTACCGAGTGGACGGCGGACGGATCAGTAAGACATCCATCTTTCAAAGGACTGCGTGCCGATAAAAAAGCTGGGGAGGTTATTCGCGAGGCTGCAGTTCCTATAAAGAGTCGGCGCTAAATCAACTCCTTGGAGTGCGCCGCTTTATCGGCGCTTTGGAATGCGGCGGCTCGGCGCCGCTGGTGCGGTAAATCCAAGTAAAGGGAGCTACTGTGACTGGAACGAGGTCGTGGCAGCCGCGACTGACCAAAGCGCCGACAGGCGGCGCACTCCAAGGAGGAGTCTTACTCGATAGAGAGACCCTTTAATCGAGTTCCTCTTTAATCAACTCTTTGTTGATTGCGACAGCGGCCTGAGCTCCTTCAGCGGCCGCTACGATTACAAACTGGACCAGACGTGACGCGTCACCGGCTGCGTAAACGCCGTGCACGCTGGTAGCCTCATAGTCTCCCGTCGCTACACATCCCTGCTCCGTGAATTGGCAGCCCAGCTTCTGCGCCAAATCCGAAGCCGGGTGTTGATCAGTGCTGAAAAACATTGCGTGCCTGGGAAGTTTGTCTCCGTTCGCAAATACGATTTGTGAAAGCTGGCCATTGCTTCCCTCTAGACGCTCGATTTTCTCCTCGCGGACGGGGATGTTGTGTTGGCCCATACGTTGCGCCTGTTCTGCGGTGAGTGTCGACGGGCCATCAGTACAAAGCACAAGATCTCGGCTCCACAGAAGCAGCTCCAATGCGAGCCCTGATCCACTCTCGCCGTTCCCGTATATCGCCAACGGTTGATCACGAACTTCCCAGCCATCGCAATAAGGGCAATGAAATACACTCTGCCCATACAATTCCCGCAAGCCGTCTACATTGGGCAATTCGTCAACCACGCCGGTAGCGAGCAGCAGCTTGCGCGCCTTCACAATTTCACCGTTGGCGATCGTGACGTCGAAGGAATCTTTGTTGCGAACAGCAGAACTTACCTCGGTGCGCTTTAGTTCGACGGTGTCGTAGAGTGCCACTTGTCCGCGAGCTATCTTTAAGAACTCAGCGGGGTCAATGCCGTCTCGAGTGATGAATCCGTGGAGCGCATGAGACGCAGCGTTGCGGGGACGACCTGCATCGCAAACTAAGACGCGCCTTCGGCATCTACCGAGCACGAGCGCTGCACTTAAACCAGCCGGACCTCCGCCCACAATGATCACGTCATAAAGAACTCCTGTCATCATTTCTCCAAACGGTTGTTGATGCAGTGGACAACTCAGCCACTAGCTGTTTCTTCCGAAAAACGGAAGACTAATGGACAAGCGGTTGGGGGCTTTTTGGGGAGAGGGAGTATAGCAAGAAAACGACCGACAGGTTTTTCTCCTGCCGGTCGTTTGGTTGTCGGGGTTGACGTGTCGTTAGCGAAGCACGGTTGGAGGCTTAGCGCCTTGCGGACACAACCACAGCTCGACGAGTAACGAGTCTCGCGATGGTCCAACCAGGGTGATAATACGTGACGCATCGATGCCTCTTGAGTTCACCAGGTAATCGACGATTCGTTTAGTTTGCCGTTCGACAGCGCCCGGCCGCCCGCGTTGACCTGGATACACGATCACGTAGGCCGTAGAGGTCGGATCGTTTTGAAGTTCAATGGCGTAAGTGTCGAGGCGTGCCTTCTCGTCGTTGTAAGAAAGGGTTGGGAACTCGTCAAACTTACGGCACTCAAGAGGCACCGGAAGTTGGACCGAGCAGGAAGCGCTGCAATCGAGCGTGTACCCGCCCATCGAAAGCGTTGCAGTAACAGCCTGACCAGCGAGTCCAGTGGTGTCTACGCGAATCGTAGGGGTTCCCTGACCTTCGATAATGCGGCCGGCTGAAACTGTCCAATTATAGATTGGGGTAACATCTGGAGAGCCGCCTGTGACGTTAGAACTAAAAGTAAGCGGTTGTCCCAATTCCGCTTTGTCTGGACAGATGATCGAGACATTCGGACAGACAGGAGGGGGAGGCGGGCATTTGTTCACCAGAACTGCGGTGGAAGAAAATGCCTGACATAACTCGTCACCGCTGCCGGTGTCGATGTCGACGTAAGCTTTGTAATAGCCTGGTTGAAGTCCAGAAAGGTCCCAGCTAACCGTGGCGCCGTCACCGGTGATGCGTCCGCCGCTGGTGGTCCAGCGATAGCGAATTGGATTGTCGGAGGTCGCACGGGCGTTGAGTTGGACAATCGCTGGTCCAGCGCCCTCACAAACGGTAATCACTTGCGGATCGGCCGCCAGACTCAGGTTCGGAGGCGTAAAGGAGCGATCAACAACTACCACCTTTTTCTGAGCAATAGCTGAGGTTGATAAGGCAAAAATCCCTACCAGTGCCACTGGCAGGAACAAAGCAATGAAGCGACGCTCGTATCTCAACATTTCGACTCCTTTTTCCGAAATCCACATTCGCGAGTCCGCCATGACGTGTGGCCGACGAACTTCAGGCAAGTAGCAGGTGAATGGAAAATAGGGGGAATAGCCGCTTGTTTCCATAACTTTATCACCAAAGTGGGCCCAAATCGTGCCCTGCGCAGCTGCCAATGGAGCCTGATCGGACTGTGGCCGGTTTTGACCCGGCGCAAATCGAAGGGTTCAGAATAGTGGTTTGACTCAAGCTGTAATTTCCAGTAGATAGGTGTTCTACCAATCATCTCCCTATATCGATACCTGGAAAACGGAATGAAGCCAGCTCTCGTTATTGTCATATTTCTGCTCCTGGCAGGCCAACTGGCGTGTTCAAGGAAAAAGTCCGGCGACGCCAATGCGAACGCAAACGCCTCTGGACTGGCAAATGCCAGCCAGGCTGAGCAGTCGCAGGCGCGAGCGTATCTGGAACAGGGAAAGGAACTTTACCGAGACGATCAGGATGAAAAAGCAGTAGAAGCGTTTAAGCAGGCAATCAAGTCTGATCCGGAACTAGCCGAAGCACACTTTCGTTTGGGTCTCACGTTTGACGCACTCGGAAAGGAGCAGGAGGCTGAGGAAGCGTACAAAACCGCGGTCAAGAAATATAAGACTTACCTGGACAACAACAGCAAAGATTGGGAAGCGCACTACAACCTGGGCCAAACCTACGTGGGCCTGAAGGTCTATACGGAGGCGGTGAAGGAATACAAGCAAGCCACCAAGTTGAAAGAAGACGATGCTGATCTCTATTACGATTTGGGATTAGCCCTTTCGAAACTGGCACAGTACGATGAAGCGGTAGGCGCCTTTTCTAAGTCGCTGGAAATCGATCCGGAAAACTATCGTGCCGAAGATGCCCTTGAGGAAGCCCGCGAAGGCGTAAAGCGAATAAGAGCAGGCAAGAAGCACCAGGAAGATTTGTTAAAGAAAAAGAAGAATGAGAATGAAAACTCCGAGGAGTCTTCAGAGAGCAACGCCACGTCTTCGCCAAGCAAGGCTAATAACAATCGACAGCCGTGACGTGAGTCCGGAGTTTCAGTTCAGCAGAAGGAGTAGTAATGGCAACTTTTACGCCGCCACCATATTTTCCGCAGGGGTCACTCACGCCAGCCGATAGCAATCGATATCGGAAGTTTAAGCTGATCGTTTTTGCTGCAGTCGTTTTCCTTCTCTTATTGCTTGGGGGCATCGGGTGGGGAGTTTGGCACCTGGTTAGATCGGCAGGTTGAAAAGGCCCACCGGCGCCGCTTGACAGTTTTTGGCTCGCCAACTATAGTTCACGGTTTCGGACTGACAGTCTGAAGTCAACAATGCAACGTCCAGTAGGTTCTGTCGGTGTGGAGACGTTGCCCGGCTGGTGTTTTGTGCGGCCGGATTGACAATTATTGTGGCGTAAGCCGTCTGCGACGCTTCGGGATTTCCCGTTGCCCCAGCGCAGACACGCGTCGGAGTCCCGATGAATCGGGATTCTCGTCCTATTTATGCGACGCCACAGAAAAGTCGGCTTTAGGGAAGCCAGAATCCACACCCGCCTAAAAGCGAAGTCAGAACGTCCCTAACTCGAAAACTATTGACCAGGGCAGCTCGCCTGCGCTGACTGCCGGACGAAGTAGCAATCTACTGGTTCCGGAAAGAGGCAGGTAACGCCCTTTTGCGCGCTGAATGCAGCACGCGCTTTTGCCAAAGAGGAAAGACAGTGCCGACGATAAATCAGCTTGTCCGTAAGGGTCGCCAAGCCGTCAAGTACAAAACGGCCAGTCCGGCGCTCCAGAGTTCGCCCCAGAAGCGTGGGGTTTGTACCCGTGTCTACACTCAGACACCGAAAAAGCCAAACTCGGCTTTGCGCAAAGTGGCGCGCGTTCGCCTAACCAATGGAATTGAGGTTACGACCTACATCCCCGGAGTAGGCCACAACCTTCAAGAGCACTCGATCGTGTTGATCCGCGGCGGCCGCGTGAAAGATCTGCCGGGTGTTCGTTATCACGTGATTCGTGGAACCCTGGATTCCGTGGGCGTGGCAGATCGCAAGCAGGGTCGTTCCAAGTATGGCGCGAAGCGGCCGAAGGCGGCAGGAAAATAAAGTTCGGATTTCGAAATTCGGATTTCGGATTTTCTCGATTCGAATCCGCAATCTGAAATCCGCAATCCGAAATTTGAGGATATATGCCTAGACGAAGAGTTGCAGAACGACGAGAAGTTCTTCCGGATCCGGTTTACAACAGCCCTCTGGTGACGAAGTTTATTAGCGGCATCATGTGGGGCGGAAAGAAATCGCTGGCTGAGGGCATTTTCTACAATGCCATGAGTCAGGTGGGAACCAAGACCGGAGAAGAGCCGCTCAAGGTTTTTAAGCGCGCAATCGACAACGTCAAACCGACGGTGGAGGTGAAATCGCGACGCGTTGGCGGCTCCACGTATCAGGTGCCTATTGAGGTTCACCAGGAACGTCGCGGCGCCCTGGCGATTCGATGGATCGTTTCGTACGCACGCGGCCGTGGCGAAAAGACGATGACTGACCGTCTGGCCGGCGAGATTCTCGACGCTGCAAACAATCGCGGCAATTCAGTTAAGAAGAAGGAAGACACGCACCGCATGGCTGATGCCAATAAGGCGTTTGCGCATTACAAGTTTTAAGGATGTCAGTTGTCAGTTGCCCGTCGTCAGTTGATGCGGGCGATGGACAGGAGAGTTTCAACTAACCACTGACAACGGACTACTGACTAGAGCAATGGCTAAGCACGATTTAAACAAGTTCAGGAATATCGGCATCATGGCCCACATTGATGCCGGTAAGACCACCACCACGGAGCGCATCCTTTATTACACGGGTGTCTCGCACAAGATTGGCGAGGTACACGAGGGAACCGCGACCATGGACTGGATGGAGCAGGAACAGGAGCGCGGTATTACGATTACCAGCGCTGCGACCACCTGTTTTTGGGACCGAAACAAAGTCGAGTATCGCATCAACATCATTGACACGCCCGGACACGTGGATTTCACGATGGAAGTCGAGCGTTCGTTGCGCGTGCTCGACGGCGCAGTAGCAGTGTTTGACGGCGTCGCGGGAGTTGAGCCGCAGTCAGAAACCGTTTGGCGACAGGCTGATAAGTACGGCGTTCCGCGAATTTGTTTTATCAACAAGCTCGATCGCGCCGGCGCCTCATTCGATCGTTCATTTGAGTCAATCATTACCCGCCTTGGAGCTAATCCGGTAGCGCTTCAAATCCCGATCGGCCTTGAAGATCAACTAAAAGGCGTCATCGACCTAATTTCGATGAAGGGATTGATTTGGAACGACGAGAGTAAAGGCGCTGAATACGAGACCACCGAAATCCCAGCGGATTTGCAAGATGCGGCTGTTGCCGCCAGAGAAAAACTGATCGAGGCCGTAGCGAGTGTTGACGATGGCTTGATGCACAAGTACATCGAAGGTGAAACGATCACCGAAGAAGAGATTCGCAAGGCGCTGCGCAAGGGAACCCTGGAGCTCAAGCTTGTTCCAGTCGTAACTGGATCGGCCTTTAAGAATAAGGGCGTCCAAACTTTGCTTGACGCAGTCGTTGATTATCTTCCGTCACCCCTCGACGTGCCTCCGGTGGAAGGCATCAACCCAAAGAGCGGAGAAATTGAAACTCGTCCCCCTGATTCCAGTGCGCCGTTTTCGGGCCTTGTCTTCAAGATCATGGCCGATAAGCACCTGGGTCAGCTTTCGTTTGTTCGGATCTACAGCGGCACCATCAAGGCCGGGTCGTATGCCTACAACCCTATCAAAGACACCCGAGAGCGTGTCGGCCGGTTGATGCGCATGCACGCCAACAAGCGTGAAGATATTGAGGACGCAAGCGCTGGTGAGATTATCGCGATTGGCGGCATGAAGCAGGTTACTACGGGCGATACGGTGTGTGACGAGAACAAGCCCGTCATCCTCGAGAAGATGGAGTTCCCGGCGCCAGTTATTCGCGTAGCCGTGGAGCCGAAGACTCGACAGGACCAGGACAAGCTGGGCGTCGCTTTGAATCGTCTTGCACAGGAGGATCCTTCCTTCAACGTTTCCACCGATCAGGAGACTGGCCAGACGATCATCGCCGGCATGGGCGAGCTTCACCTTGAGATCATTGTGGATCGCATGAAGCGCGAATTTGGCGTTGAGGCGAATGTCGGTAAGCCACAGGTTGCTTACAGGGAAACCATTACTCAGGCAGCGCCTGGTAAAGAAATCTATAAGAAACAGACCGGTGGTCGTGGTCAATTTGGACACGTTGAGATCGAGATTGAGCCGGCTCCGGGCGAAGGTTTCGTGTTTGAGAACAAGATTACCGGCGGTGCGATTCCGAAGGAATACATCAAGCCTGTCGAACATGGAATTCGAGACGCGATGGAGCGTGGGTTCCTTGCGGGTTATGAGTTGGTTGATATCCGTGTGCGGCTCGTGTTCGGTAATTACCACGAGGTCGATTCGGATGAGCGTTCATTCCACATTGCAGGCTCGCTGGCATTCCAGGATGCGGTAAGGAAAGCGAAACCGGTATTGCTTGAGCCCATTATGCGGATTGAGGTGGTTACTCCGGACGATTACATGGGTGCGGTTAATGGCGACCTGATGCGCAGGCGCGGTCAGATCGAAAAGACAGAGCCGCGTCCAGGCGGCGCACAGGTGATTACCTCGTTTGTCCCCCTTTCCGAAATGTTTGGTTACACGACGGACTTGCGTTCGTCGACGCAGGGCCGCGCAACTTCGACGATGCATTTTGAGCGCTATGATCAGGCGCCAAAAAACGTTGCCGAAGAAGTGATCGCTAAAGTCCAGGGCGTCGCTAAGTAAAAACCGGTAGGACAGACTTCTTGTCTGTCCCAGCGATAAGACAGGCAGGAATGCCTGTCCTACAAAGATAAGAGGACGAGATGTCAAAGGAAAAATTCGATCGAAGTAAGCCACACGTAAACATCGGGACGATTGGGCACGTCGACCACGGTAAGACGACGTTGACGGCAGCGATCACGAAGGTGTTGGGGAAGAACAATCCGAAGGTGCAGTTTATCGCCTTCGATCAGATTGACAAGGCACCTGAGGAGAAGGCACGAGGTATCACGATCGCGACGGCACACGTGGAGTATGAGACGGCGAATCGTCACTACGCGCACGTGGACTGTCCGGGT
>DATEPB010000080.1:0-3480 GCA_035273425.1 Pyrinomonadaceae bacterium
ACTTGTGAGAGGTTAAGCTAGCAAAGTTATCGGGAGGTTGAACACTAGTGAGGAGGAGCGGGGATAAATCCTCCTTCCCAACTTGTGAGAGGCTAGGCGATCCAAGTCATCGAGAGGCTGAACATCAGTGACCGCCAAACGAGGGATCCACGAACCTACACAAAATCACCAAAAGACACACCGACAATTAGTTCTTCAACAATTTGTGCTTGTCCAAAAATGCCACGACCGCGTCGTTAAACTCCTTCGGCTTTTCCATCATTAGGAAGTGGCCCACGCCTTCCCACATGTGGAACTCCAGGTTGGGCACGAGTCCGCGATACGACTCTTCAAGGTTGGGCGGGAAGAACGGATTCTTAGCCATCAACGCCAGCACCGGCACATTGATTTTGTCTTCGCCCCAAATTGAAGCGTCCGCCATTCCTTCCATCGCACTCACCAACACATATTGAGGCGTCGCCAACCACGAAGCACTAATTCGTTGCTCTGCGTCCATTGAGAGATTTGGCCCCGACATCCCGGTGAACATCTGCTTCATTGTTTCCTTATACGCGGGAGTTCGCAGACCGGCGATCATGCGATCCAACATCGCCTTGTCGCCAAACGGACGCAGGGCGCCGTCAACAATGACGATCGCGAGAGTTTTCTTTGGATACTTGCGGTAGAACTGCCTCGCAATCGGTGTCCCCATACTATGGCCCACCAACACTGCTCGCTTTACGTCTGCATCCCGCAGGACCGCATCAACGGCACGCGCAAAATAATCCATGCTGTACGTAACTTGAGGTTTGTCACTCTTGCCATGCCCGGGAAGGTCGATTTCGATTACGCGATTTCGTTTGGCGAACTCGGCGACTGAGTCACGCCAGTTGTCCCCGTTCATGGTCCAACCGTGAATCAACACGAGGGCTTCTTTGCCCTTGCCGTAGCTCATGTAGTGTATCCGGGTGCCGTCGAGCTTGGCATACTTCGCCTCGACGATCATGCTTCTGACTGAGGCTGATTGACTTCCGTGTCGTGCAGACACCTGGTGAGCCGACAAGGAGAGCGTGATCAGCAAAGCGACAACGAAGAACAGCAATCGATTAATCATAAGTATCATCCTTTGAAAGCGGCCTGACGCGGTGTAGGTATCCGCGTCTTGTATCAGTTGAGGCTCCTTGATTAAGGTCGGGGCGGATTATATATCTAACGCTTTAACGCTGCGAGGCGATTGGGAATGTCACGGTAGGGTCAAAAGCCTCTCCTTGGAGTGCGCCGCCACGCCACCCCAGCGCGGCTGCCGCGCCGGGGACCCCGGTTGTCGGCGCTTTGGTAGGTCGCGGCCTTTGCGCGACCTGGTACGCATTAGTCAGCAAGCGGCGCGGAGCCGTCGCGGCCAGAGCACCGACGAGGCGGCGCACTCCAAGGAGGCCAATTCGTTACCAGTTCACCAGGAATTCACGAATGAGATTCAATCCAAATCCCATGATCATTCCATGGGTGCCGCTGCGTAGACCGTCTTTGTAGCTGTAACGTTCGGGATACCACGTTTCCGACGCGATGATCGCGCTGCTATACACTCCGGCGAAACGTGGAACTGAAATTACACGTTTGCCGCTACGCGTGCGCGAGGTCACATTATCGAGGAGCGCATCTTTCAGTCGATCACCAAACTTCGTGTGTTGGCTCTTCCGGAACCCGGTATCGAGCCCAAGCGCTGAATCCAGGCCGTAGACGACTGTCTGCTGGATTCCGTTTCGGCTGAAGCTTGATGCAAAACGTTTCCCATAACCTGACATCCCTTGTTCCCATTCGTCTGGATTGTCGCGCCATTGACCAACGCCGGCAGCGGCGGCCGCATTGAAAAGGCTGGAAGGTCCAACGGTGCTCTTCACATAGCGATTGAAACGCTCTTTCCTGGTTGGGAAAACGAAGTTGTGATTAGTGGTTTGACTCGCGCTAGTCTGCGCTGTTCGCGTCACGTCGGTAGGCTTAGCTTCAGAGGACGGCTCTTCCACGCGCTTGGGGTCTTCGACCTTCTGTTCGGATGCACGCTTCTCTGGGCGCGAGTCCGCATCCTGGCCAAAGCAGGGAACTAGCGAGGCAGCCATGAGCAATCCGATCGCGATTGTTTGTTTCGCGGAACTTATGGGTAGTTTCATTTAGATGTTTCCCTGCTTGAAAGTTAAAAGGATCAAGTGCCAGCGACGTTGGACTCTAAGCTGGGTCCTTCAAATACTGGCACACGCATTTACTCAAAACCGTTTGTTTCCCGTCACATTTTCGTTCTTGAGGACCTTCGGCGAATCAGGCTCAGAAGCGCGTTCAAGCTCCGGAGTTTGTCGCAGGTCTTCAATCTCTTTGAGAACGCCTGCTATCAAAGCCTTTGTGATCTTTTCGCCTTTCGCTCGGGTGGCAAGTGTGGCGTCGCCGTAAATTCCGGTAGCTGAATAGATCCCTTTGCCATTCGGATCTCGAGTGAGGCCGCGTTCATTACTTGGATGGTAATCCTTGGCAGCTTTTCGCATGTTCACCGTGGCCGGCGCCATGTAAAGCATCATGGAAGTTTCGATCTCGTCAGCGTGCGTTCCACCTGGCTGCTTGCCGATAGATTTCTCCACCGGCCCAGTAATCTTGAGAAGATCGGTGTAGCGAAGAGTTATGCCGTCACGTGCGAGTGTCTCAGCAGCAGGCTGGAGAGCTCTGACGGTGGAGACGCCAGTATTCAGCACATAGAAGCGCCGTGGTCCATAACGGGCGAAACTCTTGCAGATGTCTATCAGCAGATCGCGCGCCGTTTCCAGTCGCAGCGAAGTAGAGCCGGGATACTCAAGGAAGGCTGGATAGAAATGATAGGTAACAACGGGGGCGACCACGACGTTTGATCGTTCCAACACACGATCCTTCAGATACTCCGCGATCAACCAGTCGTTCTTCAGCTTTAGATGAGGCCCATGTTCCTTAGCCGCGGCTCCCAGCGGAATCACCACGATCGTTTTATCGGTAAGGACTTTCTCTGCTTCAATCCAGGTGAGATTTTCGAGCAGGATGCCTTTCGTTTTCGTCTGCGCGGAAACTGAGAGAGCAGACACCAATATCAATACAGGAAACAGCAGGTTTTTCATCGTTCACTCCCCGTTGAAAGGCACTTCTAAAACGATGCGTTATACGAGTTCGAGTACTTTCGTGTAGGTTCGTGGATCGTATTACTGGAACGTCGACGCACGATCCACGAACCCACACGAAAACACACGAACGTAAATCGCGACGTTCTTTACAACGGCCAGAAAATTGGCACCAGCCAAATCACGATCGCAAACACTACCACTGTCAGCACTGACCCGACCTTTACGAAATCGAAGAAACGATAACGACCGGGGGTGTAGACCAGAACGCAGGCCGGCTCGAGTGGCGTCAGAAACGAGCAGGACGCAGCATAAGTGACTGCCACTGCAAACGTCCGCGGGTTTAGACCCAACACCAGAGCGGTCTTAACCG
>DATEPB010000081.1:0-9370 GCA_035273425.1 Pyrinomonadaceae bacterium
AGCGCCGACAAGGCGGCGCACTCCAAGGAGTTGAACTCAAGCGAAGTAGGAAGTGACAAAAGGATGAAAGGTCTCCTAAACATGAAAAAGCTGCTGGTTCACGTTCTTGTATTTGCAGTACTGACCGGCTCTTCGTTGCCCACAGTTTTCGCGCAGGATCGCAGTGCAGCTACGTTGATTCAAAACGCGACTGTGTTAACGATCACGCGCGGCACTCTCACGAACACCGATGTGCTAATCAGAAACGGGAAGATCGCAGCGGTGGGCAAGAACCTAAAGAGCCCCGGGGCTAACACTCGCATTATTGATGCGACCGGCAAATATCTAATGCCGGGGATTGTTGATTGTCATTCCCACTCCATGCTCGACACGATCAATGAAGGATCGTTGTCTGTTACTTCCATGGCGCGCACGCGCGATGTGCTGAATCCTAATGACCCCGATCTCTATCGCGAACTCGCCGGCGGCGTCACCACCTTGAATTTGCTACACGGCTCGGCCAACGCGATTGGCGGTCTCAACACCGTGGTTAAGATCAAATTTGGACGGCCGGTGGAAGAGTTTATTTTTCCCGGTGCCATGCCGGGCATCAAGTTCGCGCTGGGCGAAAACCCGAAACGCGCGAGTTCCACCCCGCAAGCTGGACAGCAGCGCCGCTATCCGGCGACGCGTATGGGCGTTGAAGAAGTTATCCGAGACGCATTCACTCGCGCGCGTGATTACAAGAGAAACTGGGATGAACACCGCGCGTCAGTATCACGAGGCGTAAAAAACTTAATTCCGCCGCGCCGGGACATTCAACTTGAGCCGCTGGTAGAGGTGCTGGAAGGCAAACGCCTGGTCCATGCTCACAATTATCGAGCGGATGAAATCCTGATGCTCATCAGCGTAGCCGATGAGTTTGGTTTTAAGATCAAAACCTTCCAGCACACTCTTGAAGGTTACAAGGTCGCGAAAGAGATCGCGAAACATGGCGCGGGAGCTTCGATTTTCGCCGATAACTGGGCTTATAAGATTGAAGCTTACGACGCCATTCCTTACAACGCGGCCATCATGACGCGGGCCGGCGTAAGTGTTTCGATCAACTCCGATTCCGACGAGCGAGCGCGCCGCTTGAATATCGAGGCCGCGAAAGGCATGCGCTACGGCGATTTGAGCGAAGAAGAAGCGCTCAAGTTAATTACCTGGAATCCCGCCTGGCAACTGGGGATTCAGGATCGAGTTGGTTCCATCGAGGTCGGCAAAGACGCCGATTTGGCGATCTGGAACGGCCATCCTTTCAGTGTTTATTCACGCGTGGATACCACGTTCGTCGATGGCGAAGTGTTTTTCGATCGTCAACAGGATCTCGGCAAGCGCGCTGAGTTTCAGCGACAACGCGCTCAACTGGAGCAGGCCGAGCCAAACCGACCGCCTCGAGGTGGCGTATCGCCTCAAGCGCCCCGGCGTCGTCCTCCAACAAACTCCCATGACGATTGGGATGGAGGTGACGAGAATGAATAAACTGAATCTGCTGCTGGTGTTTGCGGTAGTGCTGATCGGTTTGACGTCGGTGACGGCGCAGCAGATCGGCAATCCAACTACGCAGGATGGTGTGAATTTTCCGCGCGGCGTTTACGCAATTCGCAACGCGCGCATTGTGACGGTCAGCGGCGCTGACATTGAAAACGGAACTGTAGTTATTCGCGATGGCAAGATCGAGGCGGTAGGAGCTAACGTCAACGTTCCAGCAGGCGCGCAAACAATTGAGGCGCGTGGTCTATCTATTTACCCCGGAATGATGGACGCCGGAACCTCCCTTGGATTGACTGAGGTGGGCCAGGGCGCTCCGGGAACTGTCGATACGTCGGAAGTTGGAGATATCAATCCAAACGCCAAGGCCATCTACGCCATCAATCCACATAGCGCGCATTTTGGAGTAACTCGTGTGGATGGTGTGACGAGTGCAGTATCCATCCCGCTGGGTGGGTTGATCGCGGGCCAGGCGGCGATTATCAATTTAGCCGGAACCAATCAGTTTGAAATGGCCGTCGTTCCCATGGCGGCCCTGGTGATCAATTATCCGCGCAGCAGCACAGGCGGAGGCGGTGGCGGCTTCTTTACAGAGCAACAACAGGCGAACCTTAGCGAAACACTTGCTGCGGCGGGTCGACAGGTGGACCAGATACGCAAGGTGTTGCGCGACGCGGAGGCTTACGGACGCGCGCAGGATGCTTCAGCCCGAGATAAGACATTGCCGCGCCCGGATCGAAATGTGGTCCTCGAAGCCCTCGTTCCGTACGTTCGCGGCGAGCGCCCTGTGATCTTCCGTGTCGATCGAGAGACCGACATCCGTGCATCGCTACGCTTTGCCGAAGAGATGAAATTGAAACCGGTGATTCTTGGTGGCGACGATGCCTGGAAGGTTGCCGCACTTTTGAAAGAGAAGAATGTGCCGGTTGTGTTAACCGGCATCTGGGATTTGCCTGCACGCGAAGACGACTTCTATGACACGCTTTACGAAAACGCGTCCAAGCTGCAACAAGCTGGTGTGCGCTTCGCGATTTCCACCGGCGACACTGGTCCAAACGTTCGGAATCTTCCCTTCTATGCCGGGATGGCGGCGGCGTTTGGTTTGCCGAAAGCAGAAGCGCTGAAAGCTGTGACGCTCTATCCAGCGCAGATTATGAACGTGAGCGATAAGCTGGGCTCGATTGAAGTGGGCAAAATGGCGAACCTGGTGGTGACCGATGGCGACCTGCTTGAAACGCGCACGCATGTACGGCACTTGTTCATTGATGGACGGCAGGTGCCGCTGACCAGTCGTCATACTGATCTTTACGACGCATTCAAGAATCGAAAATGAGTTCTTTAGCGTCTCCTGCTGGCCATCTTTCGTTAGGACCAGACACTTGCTTTGCTCCGTAGGAGCAGCATGTTTATAGAACTCGACGCCGACAAGGTTCTTCGCTCCGTAGGAGCGATACGTGTGGTCCACTGGATACACGAAGGCGCGAAGTCAGGGCAAACATTTCGCTCCTCTGGAGCGAGGAAAAAGCTACTAAGTCTTCTTGGCTATAAACATATGGCTCCTCTGGAGCCAGGAATCATTACCAATCACGGTTACCGTGTAGTTCAAACACCCGGAGGATATTTCTTTGTTTTCTCGAAACATTATCGCGCGCGCAGTCTTTGCCGCCGTATTTATTACCTTAACGCTGTCGTCAGTTGATTCAGCCACGGCCCAAACCAAACTGCTCAGGTTTCCTGACATCCATGGCGACCGCGTGGTTTTCACTTACGGCGGCGATCTTTGGACGGCGTCTGCTTCGGGTGGCAATGCCATTCGAGTGACATCGCATCCGGGCGTTGAAGTGTTTGGAAAATTCTCGCCGGATGGGAAGTGGATTGCGTTCACCGGGCAATACGATGGCGATGAGCAGGTTTATGTCGTGCCAGCCGGCGGCGGTGTGCCACGTCAGCTTACCTTTTATCCGGCCAAGGGCCCATTCACACCTCGTTGGGGATGGGATACCTTGGTCTATGGCTGGACCAGCGATGGTCGCAGGGTCGTTTTCAAGTCGCAGCGTGACTCATGGGCATTGCCGATAGCGCGGCTCTACTCGGTTTCCGTTGACGGTGGACCAGCAGAGGCGTTGCCGATGCCGATGGCGGGCTCCGGTGACTTTTCGCCTGACTCCTCGCAAATCGTTTACTCGCCACAATCGCGCGACTTCCGTCCGGAGAAGCGTTACGGCGGGGGACAGGCAAACGCCCTCTACATCTTCGATACGAAGACTTACGCCACCAAGCGGATTGCGGAAGGTCCTCGCGCCACGCGCGATCCAATGTGGGTCGGCGACACGATTTACTACGACTCAGACCGCGACGGTCATTTCAATTTGTACTCCTACAACGTTGGGTCCGGTAAGACGACGCAGGTAACCAACAACAAAGTTTGGGACATTCGTTGGCCCAGCTCCGACAATCAAAGCCGGATAGTTTATGAGTTGAATGGCGAGCTGCAGGTGCTTGATACCAAGAGCGGTCGCAGTGAAGGCATTTCGATTTTGGTTCCCGATGAAGGCCTGGCCCGGCGTCCAAGTCGCATCCCGGTTGCCAATGCAATCGAGTCGGTTGGCCTAAGCCCTAAAGGCGAGCGAGCTCTGTTCGTTGCTCGCGGAGACGTATTTACCGCGCCAATTGAAAAGGGTCCCACGCGTAACCTGACGCATTCCTCAGGAGCGCATGACAAGTGGGCCAGTTGGTCGCCGGATGGTTCCAACATAGCCTTTATTTCAGACAAGAGCGGCGAGGAAGAGTTGTACATCGTGCCGCAGGATGGCTTGAAGCCGGCAGAGCAAATTACTCGTGGCGGCACTGCCATGCGTTACCAACCCGAATGGGCGCCTGATGGCAAGCGCATCGCTTTCAGTGATAAGGATGGAAAGCTTTACGTAATCACCCTCGCGGACCGACGCATCGTTGAAGTTGCCGATTCGCCACATGGACAAATCCGGGATTACACGTGGGCGCCGCGCGGAAACTTCCTGGCGTTTAGTCTGGATGAAAACCCAAATCGTTTTTCCGCAATCCACGTTTGGAGTGCGGCCGACGGGCGGGTTCGCCGGCTGACCGACTACATGTTTAATTCCACTAATCCGACCTGGGATCCGCAGGGCAACTACATCTATTTCCTTTCCGACCGCGAGTTTCAACCGCAGATTTCGCAGATCGAATTCAACTACGCCACGAATCGCACGTCTTATATTTACGCGATCGCCTTGAGGAAAGACGTTAAGCATCCCTTTCCGATGGAGAGCGATGAAGTAACGATCACTAAAACGGATGATGCGCCCAAACCGGTTGGCACACCTCCGGGAATGGAGCCTAAGCCGCCGGCGAAAGAAATTAGCAAGGAAGTGAAGAAGGAACCGGCGGGCGCGGCAGCGACTCCCGAAGCTAGTCCGACGCCGACACCCGCTGAGGCAAAACCCGATGCTGCCGCGAAACCTCCGGCCACGATGACCATTGATTTTGACGGTATCGACAACCGCGTCGCTCGGGTGCCTGTCGGCGCCGACAACTACGGCGGCTTGGTCGCGAAAACGGGCCATCTGATTTATGCCACCGGGTCGGCGTTCTACTACGGACGCCAGGGAGATCGCTCGACGACTTTGAAGATCTTCGCTTTCAAGGATCGCAAGGAGGCAAACATAGCCGAGGACATTCGCGGGTATGTGCTTTCAGACGATGGCTCAAAACTACTGGTGGCCCAGGGTCCCGGATACGCTCTTTATGATGCGACTCCGCAGGGAGACAAAACTCGCAAAGCAGTTTCAACTGGCGGGCTCTTTGTTGACCGTGTTCCGGCCGAAGAGTGGAACCAAATCTTCAACGAAGTTTGGCGACGCTATCGCGACTGGTTCTATGTACCCAACATGCACGGTTACGATTGGGCGGCTCTGCGAGAGCAGTACAAACCTTTGCTGCAATACGTTTCACATCGTTCTGACTTGAACTATGTGATCCAGGAAATGATTGCCGAGTTGACGATTCAACACGCTTACGTCGAAGGCGGCGACTTCCAAATTCCGCCGCGTCCGCGCGTTGGTTTACCGGGAGCGCGCTTCGAGGTCGATCGAGCATCGGGAAAATATAAAATCACGAAGATTTTTGAGGGCCAGAACGAAGAAGACATTTACCGTTCACCTCTCACCGAACTCGGCGTCAACGTCGCGGTTGGCGACTATGTGCTTGCGGTTGACGGAGAAGAGCTCAAAGGCTCCGACGATATTTATCGTTTGCTCAGAAACAAGGCTGACAATCCGGTTAGCTTGACCGTCAACAAAACACCTTCGATGACTGGAGCGCGCGTCATCTCCTATCGCCCGATCACGGACGAGAGCAATCTAATTTATCTCGACTGGATCGAAAAAAACCGACGCCGCGTCGAGCAGGCCACGGGCGGCAAAGTTGGCTACATTCACATTCCCGACATGGGAGCCAATGGCATCCGCGAGTTTATCAAGTGGTATTACCCGCAAATCCGCAAAGAGGGTTTGGTGGTTGACGTTCGCGCCAACGGAGGTGGAAATGTGTCGCGCATGCTCATCGAGCGGCTGCGGCGCAAGCTGTTGGGTGTTAACTACGCACGCACGGACGATGAGGCCAACACATATCCAGATCAGGTGTTCATTGGACCAATGGTGGCTCTGCTGGACCAGAACTCGGCTTCTGACGGCGACATCTTCCCGCACATGTTTCGAGAGTCAGGACTGGGCCCGTTGATTGGAAAACGATCCTGGGGTGGTGTGGTCGGTATTCAAAATCGTGGCACGCTCATCGACGGTGGCGCGATCTTCGTACCCGGCTCCGGCCTGGCGAACAAGAACGGCGAATGGATTATTGAAGGCTATGGCGTCGATCCTGACATCGAAGTCGAAAACGATCCAAAGTCCGAAATCGAAGGACGCGATCCACAACTCGAACGCGGGATTGCGGAAGTGATGTCGAAACTGAAGGCGCCGGTGAAGCTGCCGGCGAAACCAGCCGGACCAGTGAAGACGATCAGGTAGGATCCCAGCCGTACTTTGATAGGCCACACGTTGGTCGATGTTTAGGTAGGCTTAACTTGTTCTGCCGAAGAAAAGTTTGAGCATGCAGATGGTCTCACGATATCGAAGGTGATTCCAATCCAGAGTCTTCTATTTCGAATAACATAACGTCTTTGCACCAAGGTGGGCGTCGATGAGTTCGCCAGAATCGGTTCCTTGGAATTCGTTCATCAAGAAAGTCATTAAAGGCAACGATTCTCTGAAAAGCAAGGATCTGAACGTCTTGCAGATCGGGATACTCATCTCGTGATGGTTTTTTCACCGAGGAACCCAATCGAAAGTGGCTGATCTTCTCGATGTACTCCATCACCCATCCCAAATCAGGACACTTCATAGGCTTGAACGAATTCACGTGATCCGTGTAATTAGCAAAAGTTCTATGCGCTGAGTCCGAATCCATACTTCGTAAATGGTTCTCATAAAACAAGGGATTTGTGGCAAATCTCCGATAGCCCTTGACGGCGTTCCAGTAAAAAGGATGCTCCCCCTTATCTGAGGTGAAGCACGATAGGACAAACTGCGCACCTACCATTTCGATTTGAATAGCTTTTTTAGCGGTGAATGATTTGAAAATTCCCATCGAATGAGCGAACGCGCGCATTACGTAGTGGCTAGCGTAGTATCCGATGACGGACGCCCACAGAGGACTAGTCTCGGTTAGTGTAACGGACCAGAGAAAGCTATGAATCGCGCGGTGCCACATCTCTACGCTGCCCGATGCCAACATGTGAGACTTGGTATGCGACAGAACAAGACTGGCCCCTCCGCTATCGATCAGTACGTTCAGTTCATCCGACAGAGTTCCAGGTGCGGGAAAGGCTAAACTCGCGCCTGGACTGTCGAGCTTTCCAAAAGATACGTCGAAAACACGGTCAATTGAGGAGTAGTCAATCGGCATAGATGACCCGGTTTACTTTAGCGCGCGCGAGGGTTGCTTTGTCAGCAATCTTTTCTGGCCCTAGCTTCGGCAGTTTCTTCTTGCTGAACGCAGCTGCCCAGAGGGTATTCCGGAATCGAGCTATCCCACCATTTCCAGTGAACCCCGATCCTTTGAATTCTTCTTTGGCAATAAACTGGCCATCACTTAGAAGACCGGCCCGATCAATCGCTCCATGCAACCATGCTGTGAGTTCATTGCGCGCATTGTCCGACACAAAAGAGAGCTTCTTCCGTTTCAAATGTGCCAGCATGGCTGGAACTAGATCAATGACTGACACAAGAATGCGCCCTTGGTAAACGACATTTTGAGGATTCAATTCCACTGCGGCGTCTTCGGCACGTCCCGATGCCTGTAACCAACAGTCAAGCATTTGAGAGAGAAATGTCGTAACTAGATAAAACAGCCCTCTGCGAAACCGAATAGAAAAGCCCTCTAGGATGTCGCACCCGAAAGGGTGGGCAAATGAGAGGACATTTGTTGATGAGTGCGAAGGAACGGGAGCGGCTAAAGATCTTTGCCAGAGTGAAGCGCGGTGAGTTGCAGCAAACCGAAGCGGCGGCGCTTTGCCAGCTCGAGTATCGGTATTTGCGGCGGCTATACCAACGGTATTGCGAGCAAGGCGATCGCGGGTTATTGCATCAGGGTCGTGGACGACCGTCGAACCGAGCCAAAACGGCAGAGTTCAAAGCGGCGGTATTAGCCCGGTACCAGGAAAGATATCCGGACTTTGGCCCGACGCTGGCAGCCGAGAAGTTGGCGCTTGATGGTCATGAGGTTGACCATGAGACCTTACGCGGCTGGTTAATGAAAGCTGGCTTGTGGCAGAAGCGGCGGAAGCGTGCTAAGCATCGCAGCTGGCGGGAACGCCGGGCGCATTTTGGCGAGTTAGTGCAAATGGATGGGTCGCATCACAAGTGGTTTGAGGAGCGGGCCGCCAAGTGTTGTTTGATGAACATGGTTGACGATGCGCAAGGCACCACGCAGTCATTGTTGGATGAAGAGGAAACAATCTTTGCGGCGATGAAGGTGTTGTGGCAGTGGATCGATCTTTATGGGATACCGCAAAATCTCTATACCGATAAGAAGAATGTCTACGTAGTTGATGAAAAGACCAGGGAAAAGGCGGCTGATAGCGGAGAGGAAGTATTCACGCAGTTTGGACGTGCCTGTCAGCAACTGGGCATCAAGATCATCACTGCCCATTCCCCGGAAGCGAAAGGCCGAGTCGAACGCAATCACGGCACTTACCAGGATCGATTGGTCAAGGAGTTCCGTTTGGCGGAGATCAGCACTATCGACGCTGGCAATGAGTTTTTGCAGCAGGGCTATTGCGCACAACTCAACCAGAAGTTTGCGGTCGCGCCGCGCTCGGCCGTCGACTTTCACCGTTCAGCCAAAGGCTATGACCTGGCCAGCATCTTTTGCATCGAGGAAGAAAGAACTCTGAGTGCGGATTGGATCGTGAGGTTTGAAAATCAGTTCTATCAGCTTCAGCCTCCACGCAAAACTGCCGTGGCCAAGGGCAAGGTACGCGTGCGCCGCTACCTCAATGGGGAATTGCACTTTTGCTACACCGAACGAGATCGGGCTTACACTCTCTTACCGGAACGACCAAAAGCAAAAACGGTAATCAAGGTGAAAAGCAAAAACCGGCGCCGTGCATTAACCATCATGGAACAATACGTGCCCCCGACCAATCATGCCTGGCGCAGTTTCAGCTTCGGCAAAGGACCGCCTTGGGCTCGCTGAGCCCAAGGCTACTACTTGCCAAACTTAAACTCAGAGGGCTTTTCTAAATAGTTTAGCTAGAGGGCTTTTCTAAATAGTTCTGACA
>DATEPB010000082.1:0-11148 GCA_035273425.1 Pyrinomonadaceae bacterium
GCCGAGAAAGTCGATGTACTGTTGACGAATAAAGAAGTCGTTACCATCGATCGGATTCGCGCCACTACTCGAATCGTTATCCTGGATCGTGACGGTAGCGGCTGTAGTTGCACCCAAAGTTGTTCCGGTTGGATTGCTGAGAGTAACTGTGAACGTCTCGTTACCTTCCGCGTACCCATCATCGACGATCGGCACAAAGATCGTCTTCGATCCTTCGCCCGCCGCAAACCTCAGCGTGCCGATGCTCGTTGCGTAGTCACACCGCGAAGAGCCTGCGCCATTCATCACGTTGCATTCGTTCAAAGCCGCTGAATCACTCGTCGCATAGTTGATGGTTGCAGCCGCCGAAAGATCTCCCAAGCGAGAAGCGATAACCGAGGCAACTCCACTGCCCTCATTGACGCTGTAGGTTGAGCTGGCAATCTGTACGGCACTGTCATCGTTTAGGATTGTGCCCTGTCCCGTACTATCAGCGACGGTTGCGTTCAGCACATCCCTCAGCTGAACAAGAAACATTTCGTTTCCTTCGAGATTGGAATCACCCACAACGTTGATAGAAATATTTTGGGTTGTCACTCCAGGCGCAAACGTAACGCGGCCAACCATTGATTGATAGTCAACGCCGCTGTTAGCGCTTTGACCGATTGTGGAATAACTGGCCGTTACCGTTTGAGTGCTGGCTGCAGAGAGTGTGACCGCAAACGTGTGGGTAGTTTGTCCGCTATTGCCTTCGGCCGAGGATTCATCACTGATTGTGAGTTGTGGCGGAATAGCGGGCGCTTCAGTGCAGCTATTGAGCAACACTGTGACGTTGCTTGCGCCGGGGCCTGCTATATCAGTCTTTCCGTCACCATTCAGGTCAGTCGCCAACATGCCCCCACCGCCGCCTCCTGCGTTAAAGGAGATACTAGTACCAAATGCACCTGTGCCATCGCCGGTCAGAACTGTAAAGCTGGTGAAATGGGTGGAGGCGACTATATCGGTCTTCCCGTCTCCATTGACGTCGCCAAATATGACGTCGGTGACCTGTGTAAGTGGAATATTGCTTGGTGGGCCAAAACTGCCTGCGCCATCGCCCATTAGCACAGAAAGACGATCTTGCGTGCCGTTTGCGGTAGCCAGGTCGGCTTTCCCATCGCCGTTGACATCTCCGACCGCAACCCGAACACCACCGGCGCCGAAAGATGGTCCAACTGAGAAACCTCCCGCGCCATTTCCGGACAGAACAAAAAGGATATTCGCGCCCACCAACAGATCGGTATTCCCATCACCATTAAAATCTCCAGTTTCCAGCTCACTTGGAGATGCGGGCAACGGGACATTGACTAGCGCTGCAAAAGCGCCCGCCCCATTACCGAGTAGGACAGAAACGCTATTACTTGAGTTATTGGCAGTGGCCAAGTCTGGTTTCCCGTCGTTGTTAAAGTCGCCAGAAGCGATGGCCCAAGCATCTCCTCCCGGGCTGATATTAGTTGGAAGACCAAAGGCTCCGCTTGCAGTACCAAGAAGGATCGAAACACTATCCGGAATGTCGCAGCAGGTTCCATGGCCGATCGCAAGGTCAAGGTTGCCATCGGCGTTGAAGTCTTCGACAACGAGATCGCGTGGGTTATAACGAACCGGATACTTTACGTCGCTCCCAAAGCCGCCCGTGCCGTTACCAAAAAGTACCGAAATACTGCCTTGGCTATCGTTTGAGGCGACCAAGTCAACGCTGCCGTCTTTATTGAAATCACCAACCCCCAAGTTTCGGGCTCCGAAACCCACACTGAAGCTACGCCCGCCTCCCAATCCTCCCATTCCATCGCCGATCATGACGGATACAGTGTTGGAAGAGATGTTTGCAACGGCCAGATCAGGCTTGCCATCGCCGTCGAAATCGCTGCTGCGGCCAAAGAAGGGTCCGCCACCGCCCGCGTAATTCGCCGGCGGTCCAAAGCTTCCGTTACCGTCTCCAATTAACACCGAGACGGTGTTGCCAGTGTTCTGTGTCGTTGCCAGGTCAGGCTTCCCATCTCCGTTAAAATCCTGAACCACAACAGACTCGGGGCTATCTGGAAGAGTAAATTGTGTCGGCGAACCCAAAGTACCTGAACCCGTGCCTAGGAGGACCGAGACTTTATTTGAGCTGGTAGCCGTCGCGACATCGAGCTTCGCATCCAAATTAAAGTCGCCGAGCGCCACAAACCTTGCGAAAGCATCGTTGTTGTAAAGAGTTGAGGCACCGAATCCACCTGTTCCATTGCCCAATAGGACGGAGATGGCCTGACCGAAAATGCTGCCGAGAACAACGTCGGTGTTCCCGTCCGCATTAAGATCGCCCGCCGCTATAGAAGTTGCACTGGCGCCAGCGGGGAAAGTCGTCGCCGCACCAAAGCTCCCACTGCCGTCTCCCAAAAGAACAGCAACACTTGCGTTTGAGAGCGTAGCAATTAGATCAACCTTTCCGTCTTTGTTGAAATCTCCGGTGGTCATCGCCCGCGGGTCGTTGCCGACACCCACCGGTGGTCCCGCAGCCGCAAAGTTTCCAGCACCGTCTCCAAGAAAGGTGGTAGCAAAACCTGAAATGCAACAGGCGCCGCTGTTGTAGTTTAGAACCGAGAGATCCAAACGTCCGTCGGAATTGAAATCCGCAGTGACAATCGATCGAGGATTAATGCCGGCCGAAAGGTTGATCTGAGGTGAAAAACTACCGGACCCAAGATTCAGCAGAACAGAAATTGAGCCACTGGGGCTGCCCTGTCCACTGCCATAGTTGGCGGTTGCCAAATCATTCTTTCCATCCTGGTTGAAATCACCGACAGCAATTGATCGTGGTTGGACCCCGGAGTTCGCATTGGGCGGATTTTTGCCGAACTGAGGCGCACCACACCCGGCTGCTAATCCTTTGGGAACATCCTTCAAATGAATGAGGGCGAGGAAGACCAGCCCGATTGCTAGCAAGTGCGTGAAGGTTCTGGTGGTATTACGCTGGTGTGACATACTGCCCCTGCTCGAACGAATCTCTATATTTCATGGTCCGAAACGACGACGATATTCACTCGAATTCATGAAACCATTGATCATTACACGATAGTCGCCGCCGTTTTGATTCATCGTCTGAATCCAGTCCAGATATGAAGCATCAGCCGTGCGGCGAAGGTAACCGAAGTACTGCATGATCACAAACGCTTCGTTGTAATACTTGTTGTAAACCTCAACACTTTCAACTAATTGTCTCAACACCTGCCCGCGCGTCTCTGTCGTGTTACTCACATTCAATGTATCGATCCAGCTTTGCTTCGATGCGTGCGACGGCAGTCCGACTCTATGCAATAGCGCTTCAACATATGCGGTTGGATTATTCAACGTCGAGCCGTACTTCGTTTGGAAGTCCGCGCGCGCCATCACTTCGTTAACGTAGGCAGCTTTATTTGCTTCCAACTGATCAGCCGTTAAGAACCCACTCACCTTCGCGAAGTCAGGATAGAACTCCTCGGAAACCGGTATCCGGCCCAGGGCTGAGAAGAAGCGATAGATGAAGTAACCACGCGATTGAAACTCTTCTGAACGGAAGAACCCCGCCGACACCTCAATCCGATCGCACGGCGGTGCGACAGTAACTCCACAGTTCACCAGCACATTGCGCCAACCCGCCAGACCACCCGGATCAGGTTCACGTCCAAGGAAGTCGATGTACTGTTGACGAATGAAGAAGTCTGTATCGTCGATTGGATTGCTCACAGTGCCTAAATCATTATCGACGATTGTGATGTTTGCGATCGTAGTGAAGCCAAGACTCGCTCCCGATGCATTGCTTAAGGCGACGGTGAATTTTTCATTACCTTCGGCATGTGCGTCATCCACAATCGGGATAAAGATCGTTTTTGAACTTTCACCAGCGGCAAAGCGCAGCGTTCCAAGCGTAGTAGCGTAATCGCAGCGCGAAGAGCCCGCGCCGTTTACCACGTTGCATTCAGCTAATGCGGCGGTGTCGCTGGTCGCGTAATCAACAGTGGCGGCCGAAGCAGTGTCGGATCGATTAACAGTGACCTGGGCTTTCGCTCCGTCTTCTCCAATCGTGTAACTCGAGGCGCTAAACAGAAATGCGTCGGGAGGCTCTGAAATCGTAAAAGTGAATACGTCTTCAAGGAGTCCGTTCACGTCACTCGTTGTCAGGTCACTGGCGCGACTATGGAAAACAATGCGCCTACCATTAGCGGTTATGAAGGGCTCGAAGGAAAAGCCATTACCTGTGCGGTTTCCGCTGGTGTTGATACTGGCAAGGAGAGTCTGCCCTGCGACCATGTCTCTCAGGAAGACATCCATTGTGAATCCGTTCGGCTCGTCCGCCATGTTGACGAGATCATTAGCTGAGCTGGCGAAGGCAATGAACCGACCATCGGCAGAAATGGAAGGGTCGAATGAACTACCATACTGGCCGCTGTTCCCTGCCAGGTTGACACTCACCAGCACCTTTTCCTGCGTCGCCACTTCATATCGAAAGATGTCATCAGCGTTTCGGTTGGTATCGTTAGTCACCAGGTCGCTTGACTGGCTCATGAAGGTCACGAAGCGGGTGTCGTCACTGATCTTAAAGGTAACAAGGTGTTCGTAGAACGCAGGGCCCAGATCATTTCCGGTTGAGGTTCCGGCTGCGTTGGAGGTGATGAGTCTCCTCACACCAGAGTTGATGTCGTAGATAAAAAGGTCGGCAAGTCGATTGACGTCCGGCACCGTTGCGAGATTTGATGCTCTTGACGCGAAAACGACGACACGGCCTCCCTTGTCGACGATGCCAGTGGTGGAATCGTTATCGCCGCCGCCTGTGCCTGCGAGATTGCTCGTTAAACGAGTGGTGGTTCCAGCCTGAACGTCCCGCAGGAAAATGTCGCGAGTATTAGTATCATTCGCTACCAGATTCGTGCCTGCGCTGGTAAACACCACATAGCGGCCGTCGGCACTGGTTGATCCGCCAAACGTTGTCCCGTTACTACCGCTCGTTCCGTCAGCGCTGATGGAGACCAACTTGGTCACGTTGTTCACCATGTCGCGAATGTAAATGTTTGATGTCCACGAGCTCACATTCAATGGCGTCAGATCTTCGGCCAGGCTCTGAAAGGTGACAAAGCGGCCATCCGGGCTAAGACTAATCAGTTCCGATCCACCAAGTTTCCCACTGGCAGTGCCGCTGGCGTTAACGCTGACGAGCTTGGTCGTGCCTGTATGAAGGTCGCGAAGGAATACGTCATTCGAAGAGTTCGTATCATTGTTGACGATATTGCTGGCGTTGCTAAAGAAAGCGACATAGCGCCCGTTGTCGCTTATGAGTCCAAAGATCCCGCCAGCCCTCGTGCCATCGGGCTTGGCGCTTACTAGTGTGGTCTTGTTCAGCTGAAGATCGCGAACGAAAATATCCGCTGCTTGGGTTGAGTCCATCGGCACCAAGTCACCTGCCTGGCTATAGAAAACGACATACCGCCCATCCGGAGTTATGCGGTAACGACCGTAGTCGCCTGAGCGCTCATTTCCGCTGCCAGTCCCATTCATGTTGACACTCACCAGCGCCGGAAGCTGCTGGCCTGCCACCGGTAAAATAGGGAGCAGCATCACAGCGCAAAAAAGCGCAAGACGAGCTGCCTTGCGTCGTCCGCTAAAATGTTTGAATTCAAAAAGAGTGTTGTGTGTTGAAAACATATTTCTACTGTCCAAAGCGGCGTCGGTATTCGCTCGAGTTCATGAAGCCGTTGATCATGATGCGGTAGTCGCCACCGTTAGAGTTCATTGTCTGAATCCAGTTCAGATACGAGGCATCGGCAGTGCGTCGGAGATATCCGAAGTACTGCATGATCACAAAAGCTTCGTTGTAATACTTGTTAAAGACCTCAGGACTCTCTACCAACTGTCTCAACACCTCGCCGCGCGTCTGCATCGTGTTGTTCCAGGTGAGTGTGTTGACCCAGGTTTGTTTCGCCGGGTGGGCGGGTAAACCAACCGTCTGCAACAACGCTTCAACAAATGCGGTTGGGTTGGTTTCACTCGACCCATACTTGGCCCTGAAGTCCGTTCGCGACATTACTTCATGGACATAGGCCGCTTTGTTCGCTTCCAACTCTGCGTTGGTCAAGAACCCACTGACCTTGGCAAAGTCAGGATAGAACTCCTCAGAAAGCGGTATTCGTCCCAGCACTGAGAAGAACCGGTAGATGAAGTAGCCGCGAGACTGAAACTCTTCCGAGCGGAAGAACCCCGCTGAAACTTCAGTGCGATCGCACGGTTGCGCGATCGTAGTCCCGCACTTGTTCAAGACATTTCGCCACCCCGAGAGGCCACCCGGATCAGGTTCACGTCCGAGAAAATCGATGTACTGCTGTCGAATGAAGAAGTCGGTATCATCAATTGGATTTGCGGTGTTCGTGGTCTCGTCATCCTGAATTGTTATTTGGGCTGAACCGCGTTGACCCACACTGATTATCCCCGTGGGATTATCAAGAAAGATGCTAAACGTCTCGTTTCCTTCGGCATACGCATCGTTGACGATCGGGATGTAAATCGTCTTGGAGCTTTCTCCGGCTTCGAAGCGCAAGGTGCCAACAGTAGTGGCGTAATCGCAGCGTGAGGAGGCCAGTCCATCCGCCGCATTACACTCCCGCAACTCTGCGCCGTCAGTGGTTACGTACCGAATGGTGACTACGCTGTAAAGGTCGCCGGTTCTGTTTACAGTCACGGTGGCCCTGCCGGAGCCTTCGCCAAACCCATAGTCGAGCGCACTAAAATTAACTTCTCGAGGTGTAGGCGGAGGGATAATCTGGTAGGTCGCGGTTGTAACGGTACTGGGAAACCATCCGCTCTTATAGGCGCGCGCCTTTAGAGTCACGCTTTGAGTTACTACCACATTTCGGCCGGATTCGACGAAGGGATCGTTCTCCGTTGGCTCCTGTCCGTTGATCGTGTAGTGAATGACTGCACCAAGTGTGTCGGTCGTTAGACGCACATCAAGCGGCGCGTATCTGGCGGAACTCTCGGGAGATACATGTGGCTGAGAGACAACTAAAACTCCAGTCACCTCGCGAGGAGTTGAGCGTGTGAAATTTGTGCCGTCGCCGAGTTGTGCGTACGTGTTGTCGCCCCACGTCTGCAAAGTGCCATCACGTAGCAGAGCTAGACCATGAGAGTCGCCAGCCGCGATCGAAGAGACGCTTGAGAGATCGCTGACCACGGAGGGATTGGGTTGCGGCTCCGAACCAGTAGGTCCTTTACCCAGTTGCCCGGATCCGTTTAGACCCCAAGCCCAGACCGTTCCGTCCGTCTTGAGAGCTAAGCTAAAACCCCTGCCAGCGGCCACGCGCGTCACATTCGTCAGATTATTAACCTGCGCCGGAGTAGCGTTGAGTGTTCCAAAACTGGTAGAACCGGTCTGCCCGAATTCATTCATTCCCCAGCCGAACACGGTGCCATCCGTCTTCAATGCCAGCACATGGTTGTAACTAACCGCCACGCTCTTCACGCCGCTAATTCCGCTCACCTGTACGGGAGTATTTCGTGAACCGCCGGTTACTCCGAGCTGGCCATTCTGATTTTCGCCCCAGGTCCAAACAGTTCCATCGTTGCGCACAACGACGCTGAACCAGGTCCCGGCTGCGATGTCCGTGACGCCGGTCAAACCTGGCACAGCAACCGGAACAGCATGATGCACGGAATCTTCTGATCCAAGGCCGAGCTGCCCACGATCATTTCCGCCCCAGATCCAAACGGTGCCGTCATTCTTCATTGCCATGGAGTGATTAGCTCCCGCGGAAACGGCTGTCACATTATTCAGCCCGTCGATTATTAAAGGATCGACATGCATTGGACCACCGCCCGTCTCGCCCCTGGTGTTGAACCCCCAGCTCCAAACAGTCCCATCGGATTTCAAAGCCAAAGTGTGCGTTCCGCCGGTGGAGATAGCGGTCGCCGCAGATACGCTGTTGACCGGGACAGGGTTTGTAAATTGGCCACCCACCACGCCGTTACCCATAGAAGTGGCATCGTTTCTGCCCCAGCCCCAAACAGTTCCGTCTTGCCGTAATGCAAAGTTGATGAAGTAAGCGCTACTGATCGCGACTACGTTTCCGAAAGGTGCGGCCAGTACTACCTGGGCGGTCGCAGTCACGGAGTTGTTAGAGGAATCTTGATCGAAGCGATTACTACTAACCGTGGCCGTGTTCGAAATCGTAGATCCTGGTGGCGCTGTCACTCGGGTGACAATTGTGATGTTAGCCATACCATTTCGATCAAGCGTTCCTAAGTTAACAGTCACGGTTCCGTTTGTGCCTGGCGCTGCTCCTGAGCAACTTCCTTTAGTAGTCGTGCACGAAACTAATGTGACGCCGGAAGGAAGAGGATCACTGAGAACGCTGTTGGGCGCGTCGAATGGACCACCATTAAGAACAAGAAAATTGTAGGTCTGGGTGGATCCTGCAGCGACCGGGTTTGGCCCGCTGGTCATGATCACATTCAAATTTGCAGATGGAGGCGGCGGCGGATTGCGATGCGTAAACGTAATTGTCCCGGCATTCGTTAGATCCTTCAACGCTTCGGTGGACGTGTGCGACGAAATTTCGTAAGGCTCAGGCCAACCTCCCCCGAGGCCAACAACAGGGATAGTCTGTTGGTTGCCATCGCCGTAACGCATTATTACTGTGCCGTTATTTTGCAGCTCAATCTCGAACTTTACTGGGTGCTCACCTCGGCTAACGCCCGGCGCCAGCGGAGTGTCGAAGGTCACAGCTTCCCAGCGAAAAATAATGCGATTTTCATGCGGTTGGACCAGGTAAACGTCGTCGTCCGGACGTCTGTCGGTTCTCAGGTCATCCCATAACCCGGCAATCATCTTGAATCCATTCAACATGCGGGTTGAACTTTGTGAGTCATTGGACGGAGGGAGCCCAATATAGATGGCGCCATTCGATGAGACCTCCACGATGTCGCCATCGCCTTCGTAAAATCTAAAACTAAACGGCAGCACGACAGTTTTCTTTTCGTCATCTGCCTTCAACCCAAGTCTTGTTCCACCGGTTGAAAGCGGAACAGCTGCGCTTTCAGTCACGATATACGGGTCACCAATTCCTGTGGTGATCGAATTCGGTAGAAGGGTTATTGGACCAGCATTTCCTACTTCATCTACCGCCCTAAGTCCGACGTAAAGCGACGTATGCCGCCATGGGAGTCTGCCCATTGCGTGATGTGTCGAGCTAGAGTTAAAAATCGGAGCCGCCAAAGGAGTCGCAAGGTCGAATACCGCGGGATCGCGAAGGTCGGAATCCGAGCAACGAATCTCATGTGTAGAAGCTTGCCCTGATCCGCCATCATCTCCCGTGTTGGTGAAGGTAAACCCATAGTTCGGAAATCCGGGCGAGTAAGGACTGATACCTGTGACTGATCCGGGCGCAATTGCATCGTTATTAGTTACGTTCTGCAAGACGCTACCAGCATCAACGCTGCGTCGAGTTGCCACGTTAAACTCGTACGAATAGCCCAATGGAGCCGTGTAGCGGCTGTATAGCAGAAGCGAACGCAACCTTTGTACGGAGATATTCGGCGAAGCCGCGCAAACCAGCGCGGCCGCACCGGCAACATGGGGCGCAGCCATCGAGGTGCCGTCGGCAAAGTTATAAGTGTTTCGTGGCGTAGTGCTCAGGATGTACTCGCCCGGCGCTGTTAAGTGCACCGTGCCTTCGCCAAAGTTTGAAAAGTGAGCCTTGGTACCCGAACCACCTGAAGCGGCTACTGAGATGAGATTGGTAGAAATATAGCTCGAAGGATAAACGGGAAACCTGTCGTTATTCAGACCTTCGTTTCCAGCTGCTACTACAAATAGAATTCCCGCCTCGCCGAGAGCGCGAATAGCTTCCAACTCCGCCTGGGAGAATCCATCGCCACCGTAGCTGTTATTCAGGACGCGAAGGTTTGCGCCCTTTGTTCCACCCGACGTGGTCCATAACTCACGCATCGCTTTAGCGTAACTAAGCGCATTGAGAAGGTCGCTTGACTTACCTTCGCCGGCGTCCCCTCTCAGGAACTTGAGTGACATCAAGCTGACTTGCCAATTTACCCCCACCACTCCAATGCCATTGTTGCCCGTGGCGCCAATCGTACCGGCGACGTGCGTTCCATGATCGTCTACATCTCCGGAATAGTTTTCGGCGGGCGGATAGTTCGGCGCCGTGTAATCGAAGACACTTGAATCATTGTGGGCGAAGTCCCAGCCATTGATGTCGTCGATAAATCCGTTTGCATCGTCGTCGAGACCGTTACCGGCAACCTCACCCGGATTGGTCCAGATGTTGTCGCGCAGGTCTTCATGGCTGACGTCGATTCCTTCATCGACCACGCCGACAACAACACTGCGGCTACCGGTAGATGTATTCCAGGCCGTCTCCGCATGGACGTCAAACCCAGCCCGGCCGGGATTGCCAAATTCCGAAGCTGGCTGTCCGGTGTTATTAAGTCCCCACATCTCTGAGTAACGAGGATCATTCGGCGTGCTCGCCTTGCGGCGGATGAAATTTGGTTCGGCGTAGATCACATCGGAGCGTTTACGCAACGCTTCAATCGCCTGCAGTGTTTGATCGGGAGCCACGCGGGCCATACGCAAGCCGGATACGATCTCAGCTCCGGGGTTCAATTTTTCGATTATTACTTCGAGTTGTTGGCCATCGTCGTCCTGAACCAACATCGCAGTTTTCATCCCTGACTTTGAAGTAGCTGTCGCTGGTGTCGCAGCCTGGTTAAAGCGAACCAGAATCTCACCAGGCACGAACGTTCGCCTCAAACTCTTCGTTGAAGATTTGGAGTTGTCGGGCAAGGCTGCTCGCGAAATATTAGGAACCGCCCAGCTTGCGAGTGAAATAAATAGAAACGCTGTAAGCGTAACAGCCACACGCAGGTGAGGATGGGAGGAAAATTGAGATATAAAAGTCCGCATTCAAAAACTCCAGACCAGATTCATTTGCCGCTACCTAAACTCTGCCCAATGAATAACGGCGCACAGAGTACAAGCTTTAGCTTGCGTCGTTTGTAATGAAGGCCCCTTAGATTATCGAAGCCGCAAGCTAAAGCTTGTACTCTGTACGCCTGTTAACTATGGCCCGAACCGACGACGGTATTCACTTGAATTCATGAAGCCAT
>DATEPB010000083.1:0-151389 GCA_035273425.1 Pyrinomonadaceae bacterium
AATTAAGGCCAGTCCCAATGGAACTGGCCTTATTCGTGTTTGAAACTTGTGACTTCGTTAGAACCGGTTGCGATACTCCGCCGAGTTCATAAAGCCGTTGATCATCGTGCGATAGTCGCCGGTTTGGTTCATCGTGTTAATCCAGTCCAGATAGAGAATGTCAGGATCGCGACGCAGGTAACCGTGATACTGCATTACGACGAATGCTTCATTGTAGTACTTGTTGTAAACCTCGGCCGTCTCACTAATCGTACGTAGTACTTGCGCACGGGTCTTGGTGCCGTTGTTCAGGTCTGTGATTAGCTGCGCTGTATTGGGCAGCGTGACGCCGGCCGTGCTGACGAGGGTGTTCACGTAATCGGTGTTGTTCAACGCGTCGTATTTATTCTTGAATTCCGTTCGGGCTACAAAATCGTTCATGAAGGCGACCTTGCTGGCCTCTAACTGAGCGTCAGTTTGGAATCCGCTGATGCGACGGGCATCGGGAATAAACTCCGCGTAGAGTGGCACGCGTTTGAAGCTCACCGAATAGAATCGATATACAAAGTAACGTCGAATCTGAAACTCTTCTGAGCGGAAGAAAGCTGAGCTAACCTCGATTCGATCACATGGCTGAGCCACGGTGATGCCACAGTTGGTCATGACATTCATCCAGCCCTGAAAGCCACCCGGCTCCGGCATACGTGCCAGGAAGTCGATGTAATGCTGCTGAATGAAAAAGTCGTTGTCATCAATGGTAATTGGTGTGTTCGTGCCAGGCCGCAAGCGCAATGGCTTCACCTTAACGTCCCCGTAAAAGAGCTCTGAGGGAAGGGTCGGATCCTCAGTGACAATCCTGAGGGTGGGAGGACTCTGCCCGAAAGCGCTGACCGCAGTCAGTGCGACAATAAAAATAGTGATTGCAAACTTCATAATTGTGTTCCTGTCCTCTCCTGCTTAGCGACGAAGAATTTGGTCGAATTCTGTCTGAGGAGGGGCTTAGATATCGTCATCGATGCGTTTCGGGCAGCGTTGAGACAATGTGTAGTTTAGGTCGGCCCCCGCGTTACTGTCAAACCGAATGATTTAGATGCATGAAGCCAGCAAAAGGCCGTAAAACTTGCGGGAAAAAGTTGCTGGTTTACCCTGCCCAGTAGGCCTGAGCATAGAAGGCCGCATGCATAAACAGTAACGCGGTAAAGAGGCCGATCATGGTTAATCCCAGCCACAAATGGCGTCTGAAGATTTCCCCCAGGATAATGAAAAACGGGAAACTCAGCATTACATACCGTGTAAAAGAGCCGAAGCCTCGATTGCCGCTGGCCAAATAATAGGGCATGGCCAAACTTCCGGCTGCGAACAAGGTGTAACTCGTCGGCAGAACCTTTCGAAACGCAATGAGCAGCACGATGAATCCCAGGAAGATCCAAGGGGCCAGGGTTTCGGGAATTGGACCGTCGCGCCAGATGTCGGCGAGATGTCCGAATGTCTGAAAGGTAACGACCTTGAAAAGTTCGCCCTCGCTGCCTGAGCCGTGCCAGGCCTTTTTGCTGGTCACTATGGCGAACGGACGGTTGAACGCGACCCAGAGGTAGATCATGTAGAGCCACAAACCGGACGTAGCCAGTATCAGGGTGGTAACGCCATTGAGGAAAAAGCGCTTCTTATTCGGCGCCATTTCCCGCCACATTTCCCACAGCAGCGGAGGGATTAAGACCAAACTCATGAGCCGCGTTCCGACCGCGAGGCCGATGAGAACCGAAGCGAGGATAAAGCGCTTGCTCTTTATCGAGAGAAAGCATCCTGCGATCAAAACCAAAGCCAGCGACTCGGTATATCCGGCGGAGAAAAACACCGACGAAGGAAAAAAGCAAAGAGTCGCCACTGCAACGAGACTCACTTCCTCCCCATAGTCGTCTCTAATCAACTTGAAGAGCAGTAGTACCCCTGCCACAAACAGAACATTCGCTACCAAAACCAGCGCAACACCAGGTTGGATGTGCAGGAGGACTGCAACGGCTTGGCAGAGCCACGGGTAAACCGGGCTGAAGTTGATCGATTGTTGGGTTAAGTCATCTCCAGTGTGGGAATATCCGTCTCTAACGATTTGCAGGTACCAACCTGCATCCCATCGTAAGAGGTACTGATACCAGGGAATGTTACTTTCGCCTGCAGCGTGGATGCTGGGGGTTACGAATCTGGCTGAGAACAACATCGCAAGGAAAACCACCAATCGTGATCCGAGCAGAATCCCGATCGCCTTGCCATAGGACAGCATGTTTGCGTTCCGCGTGTTCATGCTTACTGGTCCATCGATCACGGTAATTCACCTTGGAGTGCGCCGCCACGACGGCGCTTTGGTCGGTCGCGGCTTTGTGCGACCTGGCATACATTCGTCAGCAAGCGGCCCCCCAAGCGGTGCCGCCGCCAAAGCGCCGACAAGGCGGCGCACTCCAAGGAGAGGCCTTGGCCCATGCCTAACCCGTTCCGCTCCTACATAAATTTCTTCCCAGGACTTTTGTACAAAGCCGCCGCGAGTACCAGGATCGATAACATGCTCACCCCGAGTCCGTAGTAAAAAGATTTTGGCCTGAACTCGAATCTGACAGTGTGGACGCCCGCCGGCACTTCGACACCTCTCAGCGCATAGTTGGTCCGATGAATTTCGGTCATCTTCCCATCGACACTCGCTTGCCAGCCGGGATAATAAACGTCGCTGGTCACCAGAAACGTGGGATTGGCAGAAGATGTTTGTACTTCCATCACGGTGTCGGATAGGTGCATGACTTTCGCCGAAGCGCCGGAATCAGCTGTATTAGATTGCAAAGCGTTTTCGACTAACGCCATTTGGGAAGGATTGAATTCGCGTCCATCCGGCAAACGCGATGTCTTGATCGCGACCAAAGCCGCTTCCGGGCTCAGATTAATAAGCTCATTGACCAACCAGGCACGGGGCATCGCGCGCGTGTTCTCGTAAATATGCGCAGCTCCCAAAGTCTCGACGAAGCGCCATGGGCCAGCCAGAGTTGACGCGGTACTGACGGGTTCAGAAGTCTGAGTTAATTCGTCGATCAAGCTTACCTTGTCGACGACGAAGGCGCCCTCATTCGAGGTGGATCGAATCTCAACTCGATTAATCTGAGCTGCGTTCTTCAGCTTCAAGCGCGTCACGTAATAATGGCCCTGGCAAGGCTGATCATTCATTTCCGCCGGAAAACTGCTAAAGACTTCGGCACGTCGGTGTGCCATGTTTGGTTTGATAGTTGGACAATCGTAAGACCATTCTGAAGAATCCCGGCCCGCTAAGATGGGATGCTCTTCAACTCGACCGTCAACGTCAGTCACAAACAATCGCGCAACTTCCTGGCTGTCTTTGATAGGGACAGCACATCCCAGGCGACTCACAATCCCTACGCTGTCACTCTTAAAGGAAACCGGTAAGTTGAATTCAACGGTCGTGCGCGGAGGATGGTTGCAGCCCTGGCCCAGCCAAATATCCATGTTCTCGACGGGCCACGAAACTCCCTGGCGGGCTTCAGCAGTGGTGGTTTTTGGAAGTAGGACGTAACGAACCGAAGTCAGACTCAGACTCTGGTCCTCCGCGTTTTTCCAGGTAGGGGCAACACTGCCGTCCGGAAGCATCGACAGCAGATACATGATGCGCGACGGGAGTAGTGGTCCATAGCCGGTAGCATTTGGAACATTCCAAAGTCTTGATAGATTCGGAATCAACTCATCTGTTTGTCCCAAATTGCCGCGGATCGAGAGCATGCGTTGATGGCTGTCAGCGAGCAGGTCTCTGGTTTTCGCTGCAGTTGGTGGTTCGTTCAAAACATTTTTATTAGTGGCGTCAAAACGCCAACTCATGAACCAACCAAAACTGCCGAGGTCAAGCAGGAGAACTGCTATGACCAGACACTGGCGCAGGATTGAGGCTGGACGTTGATGCCAGAACACGAGTGCGATGACCGCCGCAGCAAAGACTAGCAAAGGTATCCCAATCGCCGGGTTGACCCAAGGTCGCAAAGTGAAGTGAGATGCGCCCCGCTCAATCGCAAGCACTTGAACCTTGTCTGACCAGAGCAGAGCAAAACTGGCGACCATCACGAGCCCAAGGACCGCCGACGCGCTGAGGAGCAGTCGTCTGCTCACTTTTCTCGTCTGAATGGCCCAGACGCCAAAGCCGGAAAGCACACTGACAGCAAAACCTACCAAAAAAACATATCGCGCGGGGGCACGAAATTGAGAAACAACTGGAAGCTGATAAACCAGCGAAGCCAGCGGAGTTCGTTCCCCAAGCGCCAGCAGAAAAGCAAAGATTGCGACACTCAACCAAAACAACGCTATTCCATTTCGTCGGTGCGCAATCAAGCCAATCGTGGCCAATATCAACGGGAGTAAGCCGGCGTATCCACACATCTCGATGAAATTCCATTCACCAAAGTATGGAGTCTTCCCGTAAGTCGGAAGTCCACCAAACACTGCCGGAAACACCAGCGACGGAATGTGCTTGAAGGGAAACGAGTAGGAAACGAAGTCCTGGAAACTGAAACCTGTACGTAGACTTTGGCCGGCAAGTTCTTTTGCAGGCAAAAGCTGCAAAGCTGAAAGACCGAGCCCGATAACAAATACAGCGGCAGTCAAAAAGTAGAATCGCTTACGTCCGATAGGCGCAACCCACCCCAGCAAGAAGGCGTACGCGGCGCTGACTGCCAGACTGTAAACTACGATTTGAATATGCCCGGCCAGAACACAACACGCTACAGCGGCGCAGGCCAACGCGAGCCAGGGGCGCCTGAATTCGCGACGCAACTTCTCCAGCGACCAAACAATCAGTGGGAGCCAGACGGCGGAATGAATCATGGACGTATGGCCCATGTGGGCCACGAGGAAACCGCACAGGCCATAAGTCACGCCTGACACTGCGGCGGCCAGTTTTGAGCCGGTAATAGTGTAGACGTAGCCGTAAGTGAAGCAGCTGGCCATAACGTAAGCTGCCAGCACAAACGCGTTCCACGATCCGGGTATTAAGGAGAGCAGGAACGCAGGTGGGTACCACGCCATCACCTGCGGATCGGCAATCATGGGAAAACCGCTTGCCAACAGATTGTCCCAGAGAACTTTGCTCGATTTGAAAAAGGTCAGGTGATAGACAATTCCGTCGCCGAGCCGGCCACCGCTTGGCGCCAGCAGATGATCGTAGAAGAGTACAGGTGAGAAAAAAATCGTAAACAGTAAACAGATCAGGAAGACGACGAAGAGGGGATGACTGAGGGAAGACCGGAAGGGAAGCTGGTTGGAAGCCATTCGATTACCCATGTTCCGGCAGACTGCGATACAGCCAGTCAGCACGCACCGGGGCCTGGCCCTTCGAAACTTTCAGCGCGCTGCTTTGGCAGAAGATGTATTGCCCGAGCTCCGGCTGCCGGTGTCTTACTAAAGACGCAACGCGTTCCCGCGCTCCAGGCGAGCTGTAGTGTTCGTCGTTAACGTCCGCCGTAAAAATAGTCCTGACTGTGAACCCATTAGCCGAGAGCAAGCGCACCAGATCTTGCGCGGTGTATTCGCGGTTGTGCCTGCCATATGGACCATATCCTGAGTAGGGATCGTAGATGTTTTCGCCGTCGATGATCTTTTGCACATTAGCGAGACGCACAACGTTAGGAGTGGTCAACACCAGCGTGCCGCCGGGTCTCAATACGCGCCTGATCTCAGTCAGGGCTTGAACAGGATCCGATAGCAGGTGTTCGATGATCTCGCAGAATAGGACAACGTCAAATGAGTCATCCGGATATGGAAACGTATCTACCTCAACATTGAAGTGTTTATAAGGGAACGTAAGAGTTTCGCCGGTGTGGCCGATAGATACTTTCTGACTACCTTCTTTCTCAGGTCCCCCGAAAAAATTCGCTAATTGCAGCTTGGCTTGTCTGAATTGTGAGAGCAACACGGTCATGAAGTAAGGGTTTGCTCCCAACTCCAGTACTGAAATGCCGGACCTGTTAGGCACCAGGCTCAATGTGTATACGAAGCGTCTGAAATCAGAGTTAGCGTAGTTTTTCATTTCGTCCGGTGGCCCATCTTCTACCAGCACCGAACTAACCAGCTTTCGTAGATCTTCATCGATCCAACCCTCGGGTAGGGGAAGCGGCGGGGCGTCAGCCTTACCTCCGTTTGGCTTAGCCGGCTTCGCTTCTTCAATATCTGAAAGTGCGACGGCAGTGACTTCTTGATCGGGTTCGGGACATGATTCAACCGCGCCAATCAGCGCCTTCCGCACACGCTCCTCGGTATATCTCGAAATTACATACCGCCTGCCAAACTCGCCCATTCGTTTTCGCATGTCTTCGTCAGCGAGTAGTTCACTGAGACGAGCGCCAAAACTTTCATAGTCCTCATAAGTCGCTCCGCCACCACTCATCTTGACGTGATCTGCTAGAACGTTGGATCCCTTCGTGGCCAGAACGGGTGTCTTTTGGGCCATCGCCTCCAGCGTGACGATGCTGAAACTTTCCTTTGCGGAAGGCATCACGTAGACAACCGCACCGGCCATCAATCTCAGTTTCTCTTCGTCGGTTACAAACCCGTCAAACTCAATTTCGGGATGATCGGGAACCGGAACGTCGGCGGTTCCCGTTAGCACCAGGCGAAGGTCTGATGGGTTCTCTTTTTTGAAGCGAATGAAGAAATCAAACAGATCGATACAACCCTTGTTGGGATCGATCCGGCCACAGTAAAGCAGGTATGGGTAACCGCGGTCAGCCGGGACACGAACGTTAGCTTCGATGGCCATTGCCACCACCTGCCCGGGTAGAGTTCCCCAAAGATCTTGTCCCAGGCGTGCCTCCGCTTCAGTTAACCAAATCATTGAATGCGCGCGATGCGCCGCGTGTTTGTAAACCGACAAATACGCGGGCTCCTCGTCATGAAGCGTTGGCGCAAACAGCGCGCGACCACGCGGTACTTCATTAATCCCAAAGTAAGCAGTCGGGTACAGATAGGTTACGAAAATGATTGCCCGATAACTCGGCCAGTTGGCTCGCAGGTACATGACCAGCGATTCCGAATATGGACCAATCCGGCGCACAAATTCTTCCTGGAGTGAAATGCTCCAGGGAATATGTTTCATTCCTCCGTCTGGTCCATTGTGACTTCCCGCGCCGAGCCTGCCGAAGTCTCGAATCATCCGGGTAAACAGTTCGGTGCGGTACGGCGTGTAGCCAATGTCGACTTTGAAACGATGAATGTTTATCCCGTCGCGAACCTCAAGACCTTCGGGCAAGGCATTAGCCCAGTAAGCAGCGTCGAGAGCGGTTGTAGTCAACACGTCAACGTCATACGAGTCTTTGAGCAGGTTGGCATACTGCCAGGCGAGCGACTCAGAGCCGCCAACCACGCTCTGATGACACCGTTGCACTACGATTGCTACCTTGCTCATACAGCCTTAGTCGATTTTCTTTACTGTGAAACCCTTAACTCGCAAGCTTCCCTGGCCTGTGTACCTGACGGGAAATTCAAAAAGCGCTCCTATTGATTGATCCTGGCCCACGGTAAACGTCTGCGTCGTCTTGCCATGCGTTGGATCGGCGGGCGGAAGCATTGTATCCACCAGGATCTGTCGCCCCTGATCATAGACCACGCTGAAACGCCCAGCTGAACTTTCCGGTGGACCACTCGATTCATAGTCAACATCAATTTGATAAGAACCGGCAACCAGTAGCGCGTATGGTCCAAATATCAGGACACCGGGGCCATCTTTCTCGGTTGCGACTCTGTGTTTGCCTTCGGTTGTTCCGATCTGGCTTGGCAGTTCGGCGGCGGTGATCTTCCAGTTACCTAGAGCAGGAGAGAGGAACATCAATGAACAGAAACCAAGAACCAGAAATACGACCCAGGTAGTCGAGAGCGCTCGGCTGTTACCGCGTAGCCAAACCCATCCGGAGATAATTAACAGGCCTCCCAATATTAACGCGACGTAGTTAGCCGGATGATTCAGATAAGTATCAAAATCTCTGAACGCCGGTAAGAGCCTCATCAGCCTTGTGTCTTGAAAAAAGCTGGTCGAGGCCCAGACCGGAATGTTTCGATTGGTGAGAAAAGCACTTTGGAATACCCAACGGTAAGCCAGCCATCCCTGAAAAGCCAAACTTCCCACGCACAAAACTAACAACAGACGCTCGTTCTTTTTCGTCAGGAACCTCACCGCATACGCGATTGGAAAAACCCATAAGCTAAACGCGGTCCACCAAAATCGTCCCTGAAATGTGAAACCACCATACCAGGCCGGATGCATTGCGTTAGGCACCAAAATTGAAAGGTAGACCAGGCCAAGCAAGATTGTGGCTTCCCAATTCTCCTTGATCATCATCGGAAGACCAACCAGCCCCAGCAGGAGCAACGGCTGCTGTATAAACATCCCTTGCGACTGATCCCAGTGGAACCCAAGAAAGATCATGAAACTATCTCTGAGGCGCATGGAGACATCACTGCTGCTATACGGGCCCAACATGCTTCCGAACGCAGTATGTTGATAAAAAGCGACGAGGATAAGGGAGCAAGCCACAAGTATCGCCGGCAACAGAACGCGGCTGCTTAGAAATCTACTCAAAGCTGACTCTTTGCTTCGACCGAAATAGCCGTGGGCCAACAACAGCACAAGCGCCGGGGCCGCAAAGCGAATGTGAATCCAGGGAAGAAAAGCAATCAGACACCCGACCCAAAGATCGCTTTTGATCTGGTGTAGTTCTTGTTCACGAGCCTGAGTACGGGCAAAGATTCGGCCAGCGACGTAAAAGACAATCATTCCGCCTAGCAGATCGGGGAAGAGCTGATTACTGGCCGCTAGAAATGGCAATCCGACACTGAGCGCAAGAGCAACGATTACTTGCCATGCGCGTGAATCAACTATCAAGCCCAAATTTTTGTAGAGCAACCAGGGCCACAGGCCAGCGAGCAAGGCCAGGAATAGTTTCGCTCCTAACACGCCACCAATCGCATAAGGAATCGCAATCAGAACAGGCAGACCGATATTATGCAGGCTGTACTGCCCCCTCGTATGACTGCCCAGATGATGCTGTTGGGAAAGATCGAGTCCAGCCGCCTGATGAACGGGCGTGTGATTCAAATAATTATTCACAACCAGAAAGTCGTGATCTTTAACCAGCGATTCGCTTACCAATAGATAGTGTGGTTCGTCGCCAGTAACCGCGTAGAATTGTTTGGAATGCCAAAAGAGAGCCACGGCAAGATAAAGAAGCACTGGCAAGATCAGGATGAAGTGGAACCATGAGTGCTGGCTCAAGCGACTGATGAAGCTCATTAAACCTCGGGCGAGCGTTGAACTCGCTCTCTGAAACCGTGGCCAGTGTCCTCGCTGCTCCTCATAGGACCCCACTCAGCGCCTCGAGAAACTTCGATCGTATTTTCTCGTTGGTAAAGTTTTGCGCGTACCTACGCCAACCCATTTCACCAAGCGATTTAGAAACGCCACGACGCATTACTATCGAGTTGATCGATTCGGCCAACAAGTATGGGTTCTTTTCGCTCCATACTAGCCCCGCACCCTTAACCGTTCCGGGAATCGCGGAGGACGCGTACGCCACGATTGGGATTTTCATGGACATGGCTTCTACCAGGGGCACACAGAAGCCTTCGTGCTCACTGGTGATGGCGAAGACATGTGCGGTGGTGTAATACGATTTCAGTTCTTCATCGGAAACCTCACCGGTGAAGACTACCGACTTGTCCACCTTTAGATGTGCGGCGATCTTACGAAGCCACCCATTGTAGGTGCGAAGCCGTAACTCTTCCTTCCCGACAATCAGCAGCCTGCTGTTTTTATTGTAGTCGTGATGATAAGCAGCAAAGGCTTCAATCAAGGCGCCATGATTCTTATTCGGAGCCAGGCGACCAACCATCAGAATATTTATTTTGCCGTCGGAGTATTTATCCAGTACTTCGCGATCGTTTTCGATGGTTTTCAGTCGAGCGGTGTGATGAAAAGGGGGAACTACAAAACTCCTGGATTTCGGTGCGCCCGATTGCAGCAATTCACTTTCGTTGTAGGCCGACGCGGACATGTAAACGTCACAACCAACGCCGGCAATAAACGGTAACTGGTTGCGCCCTTCGGTGCACATGCGAGCGAAATCAGTGCTGAAGTCCGTAAAAAATTCCGGCGGCGTTACGTTGTGATACTTGATCGCAGTGCGCCACTTTCGTTCACTCAGAAGCTTTATGCCGAAGTCCCATCCGCGCGAATAGTGATAGATCAAGAGGTCGGATGTGCCTTTGAGATAATCCGGGATCCTTGGTGCGGGCCAAACCCTTGGTTTATCGAAACTCCAGCCCTCTGCAAAGATTCGGGTTTCGTGTCCCAGCTCTCTTAAGACGTCATACATCCCGAGCACGTCGTTACTCACTGCGTCACCGGTAGTAATGCTTGGCGTTAAGAGAGCTATTCGAGTCATTTCGATTCTAAACTGCTCACCGAATTGAATAGCGCTGCTTCGATCTTCTGTTCCGTGAAGTGCTGGTCATATCGTTGCCGGCCCCTGATTCCAAAGGCGACATTCAACTCTTCGTCACTCGCAAGGCGGTGCATCGCCTCAGCCATTAGGTAGGGGCTCCGCTGGTTTATGAGAATTCCGGCATCGGCGAGGGTAGCTGGAATGGCTGATGAGCCGTAGGCGACGATGGGCACCTTCATGGCCATAGCTTCGATGATCGGCACGCAGAAGCCTTCGTGTTCGCTGGCGATAGCGAACAGATTGGCGAGCAGATAGTAAGCTCGCAGTTCCTGATCGGTTACTCCACCGGTAAACACTACGGCCCCGTCGATCAGCATGAAGGACGCAAGCTCGCGCAACCTCTGCGAGTAGATCTTGAACGGCTCTTCTTCCTTACCAACGATGATCAGCCGGCTCTCACGATTGTAGTCAAGGTGATAAGCGGCAAATGCTTCAATCAGTGCTTCGTGTCCTTTATGCGGCGCGATGCGGCTGACCATCAGAATGTTTGTTTTGCCGTCTCTGTATTTGTCGAGCACGTCGAGGTCTGCGTCCAGGCCTTCCAATCGTTCGACATGATGAAATGGAGGGACCACGAAACATTTTGCTGTCGGCGCACCCGCGTCAATCAGATCTTGACAGTTGAATTCCGAGTCGGCGAGGTAGATTTCGCAGCCTGCTCCGGCAACGTCTGTCAGCTCCCCGCGGCCTTCGCGGCACTTCTCTTCGTGCCAGGGACTTATCCCGATGAAAAACTCTGGTGGGGTGACATTGTGATACTTGATCGCTTTCCGCGAATTCAAATCCCTCAACAGCTCCTGACCCGGCACCCATGCAATCGAATGGTGATAGATCAAAAGGTCTTGCGGATCGCGGAGAAACTGCGTGATTTCTTCGACTGGATAAACCTGCGGTTCAGTGATGTCCCAACTGCCGGCGTAAATTCTGGATTCGTAGCCGCGTCTTTGCAGGGCATCTGACATCCCAATGACATCGTTGCTGACGGCATCACCGGGCGCCAGATGCGAAGTTAGAATTGCAATTCGACTCATGCTTCTCGACTCAAACCCCGTCTTAAAGTGACTTGCACAAGGGGTCGGTACAACTTCCTGGGTCTCAGCGCCAAAGGCGCGAAATGTGAAAGCCTGGGGCAGCGCCCCAGGTGGGGTTCTAATTCTGGAAGCGCTGAACGCGCGAAATACGGACGGGTCGTTCTAAAAGAGTTTCATTAACCAGCGGTCGATCATATTTCGCGCCTTCAGCGCTCAGAAGATTTTCGAATGGTTCCACCTGGGCCGATGGCCCAGGCTTTCACACTTCGTGCCTTTGGCGCTGAAAGCAGGTGTTTTCAAACAGTCGCTACCGCTTCCGGTTCTGTACCGATGGTTCACTTCGAGGTTCCTCTCCACCATCGGTCAGAGTCTGGAACATCCTTTTTCGGTTTGGCGCTAAAGTTACCGAGGTGTCCATCTTCCGAAGATGGAAACAGCTCTACAGACCAGCCTGCGCCCTCCAGGAAATTCTTGAGAGCGTGGCGATCGAGCCGCTCCGGCATTCCCGGCACCTTTGCGCCTTCCGGGACTACTTCGGGTGGAATCTCGTGATACTCGCCACAGATTTCTTCAACGGCGTTTAGGAATTTCGACGAAAACAGAATCGGATACTCCGCTCCCTCGCAATCAATCTTGAGCATGCGGACTTTTCTTTGGAAACCGCCAGTCGCTTCCGTGATGATCTCGTCCAGACCCACTGACTCAATCGGCAGCCCCTCGACGTTATAGACCACAGCGTGTCCGCCGGTGTTCGCGTCTGCCTCGCTGTCGAGACGATCGTTGAAGAGAGTCACGCTGGGAATGTCTGACCGCCACACAGCCAGATTACGACACTCCACCCGCTCTCCGAATTGCTCCAGGTTCTTGCGCGTGATTGCGTGATTCACCGGGTGAGCTTCAAACGCGTAGACCTTGCCAGCTCCCCGTTTGAGGGCTGCATATGAAAAGCTTCCGATATGCGCGCCGATGTCTATCAGGACGTCCTGCTCATCAAACTTCGAGGGCAACGGATACTCTCCGTCCTCAACTACGCTTTCGAAAATCTTACGGTCGTCGGTTCGTGGGCGCGCATAGAACTTGTGCCCGGTTTTGGATACGCAATGATCCAGTTCAACAGTCTCGATTCGACCTTCAATCGTGATCTGAAGCGCATGTTCGGAATAGACCTTCGGTGCAGGGTTAATTGCAGTCTGAAATGTGGGTTCCGAGTAGACCTTCTGCGAAGGAGTAGAAATCCGCCCGGCTTTGCGCGCGAGCACTGCGAAATCGCGGGCGCCGAAGAACCAGATATCAAGGTGACGGGATCCCGGATGATCATTCTTAAAAGGACTCTGTTCGACAGGGTTGAGATACTTAAGTTGCACGTCCTCAAAGCCCCGGTGCTTGAGGACGAACTTAATCGTCTCTGGAAAGACTGGTTTCCGGTGGCTCGGATCGGCGTAGAAATTACAAGCGGCAACTACCACGTTCTTGGGATTCGGCGATTCGAAGATCGCCAAGCCTCCCGGGCGAAGCGTTCTCAAAGTTTCGTCGAGTAGTTCCACCAACGTCTCAAAGGGGAGATGCTCGATTAGATGAAAGCCGGTTACCGCGTTGAAACTCTCAGATGGCAGACGTCGCAGGTACGCGAGTATGTCTTCTTCAATCACCTCGAGCCCCAGCGAACGCACCTGTTCGATCACCACGCGGTTTGTTTCCACACCACGCGCCTGGAAGCCTTCCTCTTTCAATAACTCCAACCATTCGCCGCGACCGCAGCCGAGGTCGAGGACGCCGTCAACGATCTGGGCCGTCTTTAACAGCGGGAGGTAGTGTCGTAGACGTTGCTTGATTTCATGACGCTTACCGCGAAACTCGTTGGTGAACGCGGCAAACAACTCGTCTAGATTTCCAGGACGATCAACCGTGGGCCGTTCGCTCTCGTGCTGGGGCTGAAGTTGTAGACTAGCGAGCCGCACTCTGGTTTCTTCACGCAGCGTCTCCAGGCTTTCCATGATCTTGCGCTGCTCGCGAAAGAGTCCAACCACTTGCTGGTGTTGCAGCTCAGCGAATCTCTTCTGCTCATGGGACAAGTCGGCGAGCTCTTCGGGAAAAGGCTTGGTCGCCTGAAAAGTTGCCTTACTTAACTGATTGATGTGAGAGGCCATCAACTCCTGCTGCGCCAACGCATACTCTTCAAACTGTCGACGACGATGAATCGCGGCCGGTAGACGCACTAATGCAACCAGCATCTCGATCAAGTATCCGACAACCGGGACGTTATAGAGCCGCCTGTAAAGTGGGCGTCGCTTAAGCCCCTCGACCGATACGTTTCGACTTTCGCCTTCCGGTGAAAATCGCAGGCTGGCAAGAATGTCGAGTTTATCGAAACGCCCACTGCGCAAGTTCGCGAGAAACTGATCCAGCCCAACTTGATCCGGCTCTCGCTTCAAGATGGCGCGGTACGCGTTCCAAACGAATGTCTGGTCGTGGTATTGGAGCAGGTCGTTGACGTGATAGCGATCGTCTTCGCTGGCAACAAACTCTGGCTGTAGCTCGAGCGGGGACAGCTCTGCTTGTTCAGCTAGCGGATCCGCAACTGCAGACAGGATGTTGCGTAACTCGAGCGATGCGCCGGCGAGAGATCGCTGTCCGTTCGTTTGACGATGGGCGACAGCCTCACGAATTTCGGCCATCAATTGCTCGATGTTTATTTCGGAATCTCGAGTGTCGATCATTAAACAAGACGCCAGACGGCGATCCTTCTCCAAACCTAAGAACCTGGAACGACGCCGAACTCAGCCCTTTGCCGCCATTCCCGGAGCGTGAGAAAAGCCGCGGCGCGCGGTTACGCTGGCGTTGAGATTGGCAACCCCTTCAACAACATCCGAACTCATGCAGCGAAAGAATAATACGTCGTCTAACCAGTCATAACTAATGCCGCCCGCGCTATGGACCGCCGTAGTAATAGAAAATTCTCCAGGCGCCAACCAGCAATCAAATGCAAAGGAAACTTCGATTATTTCTCCTGCCTTCACGACTCCGAAGTATGACTGCTGAATGTCGCTGTTTGTTCCATACACGTGTATCCCGTGACGATTGCGGATCAGAAAGCCCACAACAGGATTAGAAACCTCTACATTAAAGCGGGCCCGAACCCTAACCACGACTGGATCGCCAGACTCGACAAATTCGAGTTGCGACATTCCGGCATCGACCAGATCCACCTTGATGATTTCAGCGCTTTGGTCGCCATGCCTGTAACTGTAACGCAGCGGGGCAAGTGGCTCGTCCAACAGAAAAGCGTCGTCTATCGCGCCAGCTTCCGAACTATCCGGACGCACAGCCTCATACGCTGCTTCTCGCGACATGATTAGTTTTTGATAGCGGTTTAGAACTTCGGATGGAGCACCGTCGGCTTCCATATGTCCAGCGTTGAGCAAGATGGCGCGAGAGCATAGGGCGCGGACCGCATGTGGATCATGCGAGACAATCAAGATGGTGGCGCCCGCTTCCTGCATTTCCTTAATTCTGCGCAAACATCTGTGCTGAAACACTGCATCGCCGACCGCCAGCGCCTCATCAACAATCAGAATCTCCGGATCGGCGCTAACGGCAATAGCAAACGCGAGTCGGATATACATTCCGCTCGAGTATGTCTTTACCGGCTGATGGATAAAGTCGCCAATTTCAGCGAACCGTGTAATCGCTGGTAAGCGCTCGTCGGTTTCTTTGCGCGAAAAACCGAGCAGGGCGGTATTCAGATAAATGTTGTCAATGCCGGTAAACTCCGGGTTGAAACCGGCCCCGAGTTCCAGCAGTGCCGCAATGCGTCCCTCGTGGTAAATGCTGCCATGTGTGGGTTCGAGTGTGCCGGTGATGAGCTGTAGAAGGGTGGATTTGCCGCTGCCATTAGGCCCGACGATTCCGGTAGTGGTTCCAGCTTCAATCTCAAAACTAATCTCGTGCAGTGCCCAAAACTCGCGGTGCCGCTTCCATTTGCCACGCGTTAGCATCTCTTTCAGACGGTCGTTCGGCCGCTCGTAGATACGGTACAGCTTCGAAACGCGCTCGACCTGAAGTGCCTTAGCCATGTAATCGAAACGATAACTGTTCCTCGGTGAGTGGTAAAGTGAAGGTGCGATTAGAGGTAGGTTCAGGTTTAGCTGAGCTGTTGGGGCGTGCGCTCGGCTTCGCAAAGTATGTAACGTTGTGGTTCAAGCAGGCTTTCATTAACTTCTCCGGCAGCGGTTTTGTTCGTGTTTTGGTTCATATCACCCCTGCTTGCGGTTGCCATGATCTCTGCGTAAAATGACCCCTCTTTTAATGCTGGGTGACTTTGATAAAGTCTTTTTCACCCACGCATGCTGCTGCTCGCTCCCCGGGGGCATCTAATCTGCTCGTATCTGCGTCTTTATTTCGGAGGCTTTTGTGAAGCGAGTTCTCAGTTATCAGTGCGCCCTGGCTGCGCTTATCGTTGTCTTGGGCGCGTTTTCATTTGTCAAAGGGCAAACCGCGAGCGCTACTCCTGATCCATTTGTCAGCCAGATTACAGCCAGTGGCGCCGGTGGACTATTAAATCCTTTCATTACGAGCGCAGGAGACATTACTGCAAACGGTCGCTTTGTCGTGTTTGAGTCTAATGGGAATGTTGCGACACAGAATCGGAATAATGCCGACGGTAATCGTGAGTTATTTTTGTTTGATTACGTTCAGCGCCGCATCTTTCAGTTGACGAACACCCGGAACGTTCTCAAGCCACCCGCAAGTCCGAGTCCGACTCCAACACCATCACCGAGTCCAAGTCCAACCGCGAGTCCGACACCAACTCCCGGACCAACTCCGGCGGACACCAGTTTGGTAGCGATTGAGATTAGTAATAATCGGCCAATGATCAGCGCCGAACCAATTCTGATTGGGGGTCAAAGGTTTTACACCATCGTCTTCAGTTCAAACGCTCCTAATCCGGCAAACTTCGATGGCACTGGTAGCGCCGCTCTTAGCGCTGATGCGAATCAGGAAGTTTGGATTTATCTGGTTCCCGGCGTGACGGACCAGCCACTGACGACAGGCGATGAGTTTGCTTTCATTGATTTATCTGTTGGAGGCTTTCGGCAAATAACCAACTCCACTGCGAGCCGTGCTCCCGTTGAGGGATCCTTCGGTGTCTTGCCTTTCATCGCTGACGACAATCGTGAGGCTACTATTAGCGACAACGGCGACATCATCGCCTTTATTTCAACGCGTAGCTTGATAGGTACCGGGAATACTGACGGCAATCCCGAGTTGTTTCTGGCGTCGCGCACCGCGACCAACTGGTCGACGTTCTCTCTGGTCCAGGCGACCACTACCCAGGATGAATTCGTTGGCCCAAAGCTCCACTCCAGGTTCCAGCAGAATCCGTCACTTTCGGCAAATGGGTCGGTAGTCGCTTTCCTTTCGTCAGCCAATCTTTCAGGTAATAACAGCGATGACGGCAGCGGCCACGGAAACGCCGAAGTTTACGTGGCAGATTACACAGGGTCGGCTGTGACAAACATTCGTCAGGTGACGCGCACAAAGACTGACGCTACGGCTGCAACTGTAAATATTCTCAGTCCAGGCCGACGCTTGAGTCGCGACGGACAGTTGATTGCGTTTGAGTCGCTCGCCGAAGATCCCAAAGCCAACACCACGACCAATTCGCCGTTCTACGGGATCTTCGTCTATACGATATCCGGCGATAGCATGGTGCGAGTTGGCCCACGCGCAGCTGAGCTTCCCGGCGATGTAATTCGTTTTCCCGGGTTCACTGATTACAACGCGGCGCTCTCACCCAGCACCCTGGTGTTTTCGTCGGCGCTGAACTTCAAAGCGGACGGAACGTTTCCGGCAGCGGACGCGCAGGCGACGGGATTGAATCCTGGAATTCAGCCGCAGATCTTTTCGACTCAGATTCCGTTTGGATCGAGCAGCACTTTTACCAGATTAACCAGGAATCCCATCGGAAGTTTTGGAGGTATTCGTCCTCTGACTAGTGCCACGCGAACGCGCATCACTTTCAGTTTGAGTGGATCGGATCTAGGGGACGGGAACGGTGATCGTTCAAGTGAACTATTCTATCTGTTGACCCCGACAGTAACGACCGAGTCGGCCGCGGTACTTTCATTTTTTACCGGCGCAAGTAATTTCCCAGTTGCGACTGCAACCCCTGCTCCGAGTCCGGCGCCTTCTCCTGCTCCGACTCCGACGCCTACACCGACCCCTGGCACAATTGCTGGCGGGCTGTCTGCCGGGGAACTAAGCATCGTGAGATCGACGGTAGCGCTGGCGCCGATCGACAAGAATGGGGCTGGAGGATCGGAAACCGATCGTCGACCAATATTGCCGATTGAATTGGCCGGTGTTTCAGTTTCGGTTAACGGCGTCGCTGCCGGCTTGTACTTTGTCGGCGAATCCCCAGCCGAAGGAATTAATTTCGTGATGCCGCCCAGCCTCGCTGCTGGCGTCGCAACGGTCGTAGTAAATAACAACGGCACTACTTACCGCGGTTTTGTGCAGGTCCTGCCTTCACAGCCGGACCTCTTCACTTCCACTAACGGTGAGCTGGGTGTTGCGCTAATTTGCAACGTTACAAACCCGACGATTCCAGGTTGTGTGACAGGACCTTTCCCGCTGATGTCGCCCGATAGCACCGGCACGCTGGTCCCAACCGTGCTCGAGATATATCTCACCGGCGTTCGCGGTGTGACGGTGGCTGAAACCAGAGTCACGATAGGCACCACTGACATAACTCCAAACTCCGTTACTTCAAATCCAAATATGTATGGGTTTGACTTAATTCGACTGACATTGCCTTCGACTTTGACGCCGGGCACTTATCCGGTAATCGTGACGGTTACGAAGAGCGGCACGTTCCAAAGCCGAGCCGCGGCGACAGCGCCCTCAATCACTATCGCTCCTTAGTTTGCTGGGTGTTCGACCATAAGTAGACCCGCACGCCTTAAACGTGCGGGTTTTTCTTTGGTCGGTGGAAATCTCGCTATCCTCAGAACCGCCAAAAAGTGGTAATATCCGCCTAACACTTGGGGCGAGTCCACACACCCCTTCCCGTTCTTGCAGACATAAAAACTTGGCCTGAAGTTTCGGCTCGATCCAATGCGACGTGTAAACCCGATCCTCCTGTTTATGGCGATTCTTGCATTGGGTGTGTCCAGCCGACCTGCAGCGTTGATGCCTCCGACGCCGCAACGATCAATCAAGTGGCCCATCCGAAACATCCGAATTGCGCTGTCCTCTTCGCTGTTGAAAGAGTCGACCAGCATCACCGTTGGCAGTGATGTGACCGGAGCCTTGCGTCGTGCACTCGATTCATGGTCGGCCGCGTCGGGAATCAAGTTTGAAGTGGTTGCTACCGATGCTCGATCAATCGGCAACGATGGAGTCAATCTGGTCACCGTTGCGACGACCAGTGAGAACCTGGCGATCTTCAGAGCCGGAAATAACGCCGCTCAAACGCGAGTGCATTTTGATCAGGCGACTGGATTAATTAGCGAGGCGGACATTGTTGTTAATCCAAATCCGCGTGCTGAAGATGGAACTGCACTCCTGTTTTCAACTGACGGGACTCCGGGCACATACGATCTCGAATCCACCTTTGCTCATGAAATTGGTCACCTGTTGGGTTTGAACCACTCCAATGTCATAGCGTCAACGATGCAGGAAACGCAGGGCATCAATGGGACCTTTGGCAAGCCGGCGTTTGATGCCCGCAGTTTGAGCGAAGCGGACCGAGTCGCTATCATGGGCCTGTATGGCCCATGCGAAAACATGGGGACGGTCAGTGGAAGAGTTCTCAAGAATTTTCAGGGTAGACACGCCGCCGTTGGCGGGGCTCATGTTTGGATCGAAGAACTGGATTCAGGCCGAGTGATTGCGAGCAGTCTCGTAGGCGCAAGTGGTAAGTTTAGTATGGGATGCATTGCTGCCGGCCAATATAGAACGATTGTAGAAAACGTCGATGAAGATGATTCCGCCTTTGCAACTGAACTCAAAGCAACTGGGCGAAGAAGAATTCTTCGTCGCACGGAGATAAGCAGCTACCTTCGGATCTCCGCCGATAAAGAAAGCCCGATGAGCTTTTTATTGGCGCCTATTCAGAATTCAGTGCGAACACTTCGGCCGCGGTTCTATGGAGTTAATGGCGAGTTGTCTACCGTCCCAATCGTTGCCAATGTTGGGACACAAGTGAGGGTTTTCATTGGTGGGCAGGGCGTTGATCAAGTGTTAGGCGCTGGACTCAAATCAAGCTCTCCTTATCTAACTATCGATGCAAACAGTCTGGAAACTCAATCTTCTGGTCGGACTTCTGTAATTAGTTTCAATGTGACGATTGCCGCCGACGCGCCCGTAGGCGACTACACCTTCCTGCTCGAATCAAAATCTGGCGAGCTCGCGTATCTCGTCGGCGCACTCAGTGTCCCAGGCCTCTAATTCCGTGCCGAAATTGTCAGACTCTTCCGCGCTTCCTCAACGACGTGGATGCTCATCGCGCCTACACCCCACGAGACTGAATGAGCAAGAAGCTTAGTTTGACCTGCAACAGAATCGCCGTGATCTAAGCGCTACGACCTCCTCTCGATAAGGCTGGGATCCATTTCGACTGCAGTGTTCCGGTCAGGGGATTTGACTCTCGATATAACAGAATTCCTATTGACAGGGTTGGCGATGTGAACTAACGTGCGCCGCGTAATTTTCAGTTCACGATCAACTTCCTCACGCCCAGGCATTACTGATCCTATTTTTGCGGCAAGGTAGCAATCTAGAATTAATTCTCAGGCACTAGCTTTACTCACGGCTCGCAAACGCGGTTCTCACTCCCGGATATCTCGAACCCCTTCCTGCAAGCCTAATCGGCTTACGCGATCTCTCTCCAGGTAATAGAACGTTTTATTTGTCGGCAACAACTCAGAAAGGCAAAGACGTCGATGACTCACCGTACTCACCGCATTTCGCAAAGAATCATTTCAAACTCGCTTTTGATAAAGGCGTCATTTGTTTGTCTGATGCTGACCATGCTTTCGACGACGACTGTCATGGCTCAATGGACCTCAAACGGCGACGACGTCTACAAAACCACAACTTCAGGAAACGTAGGTATCGGCACGACTTCGCCTGGGGTAAAGCTCGACATCATGTCGTCGATAAACATCATCGCCAGGTTTGGGAGTTCAGGCCCCTATAACACCCAGGTGCTGATCAACGCAGCGAGTGGATACAACGCGAACTTAACGTTGCAGAACGGCGGTGTAGATAAGTGGTATCTCGGTAATCGTGCTTCCGATAACAGATTCAGTTTGATAAATAGCGCTGGTAGCACTGAAGTATTTTCCATTTTGCAGAATGGCAATGTTGGCATCGGCACCACCAGTCCCGGTGCTCGACTGGTCGTGCAAGGTGGACATATCGGTTTAGGCACCAATGATATCGAGACCTGGACTGCAGCCAGCGGGGTCATTGAAAGTGCTAAGACCTCATTGTTTTTTGGGTTGGACACTGACATACATGTCAGCAGCAACGCCTACTACAACAATGGCTGGCTCTACAAAACCAGCGGGCCAGCCGCTAATTATTATCAGCTTGGTGGTCTGCACAGTTGGCGGGTGGCACCCTCGGGTTCGGTCGACCAGGGATTGACATGGACCAACGCCATGACGCTCACAAATGCCGGTTTACTTGGCATAGGCACTGCTAGCCCATCATCTCTTCTTACCACTGCACAATATCCCTTCAATGACGCGACCAATCGGGTGGGGAACTATCTCTTCATGGAGTCGAGCAACAACACGGGTGCGACTCTGGCCAACACGCATACAGTGCTAGCCGTCGAAGGCAGCACGAACTGGGGATCCAGTTGGAACGGACAAACGGGGATCAAATCCACGGTGGGTCCCAACTGGGGGCCAATTGCCAACGCCACTGCCTTCTACGCTTTCGGTCGAACCCAGCTGAATTATCACAACATCTTAAATCTTCACAATTTCTACGCCGCGAGTCCCAGCGTCGTTACCAACAGCATCATTTCCAATGCCTATGGCGTATACCTGGCGCCTCAGCAGGCAACCAACGTCGAAAACGGATTCGGCGTCTACCAAACTGGAAGTGCCGATCGGAACTATTTTGCCGGAAACGTTGGGATCGGAAGCACCTCGCCTACTGAAAAGCTTTACGTCGTCGGGAATATTTATGCGACTGGCAATATCACTTGCGGCGGCACTTGTGGATCAGGCGGAGGGGGCGCAGTTTCGTCTGTTTTCGGCCGCACAGGCGCTGTTGTAGCAGCAACGGGCGATTACACCTGGGCACAAATAAACAAGAACACATCATCGCTTGGAGATCTTCAAACTCGTAGCGCCGGAGATCTAAATACGGGCACCGTTCCGATCGGGCTACTCGGGGCCAGCGGCGTTCGCGACGCCTCCACTTTTTTGAGAGGCGATAATACGTGGGCGACGATCACCGGTGGATCTTCCCAATGGACCACCAACGGTTCAAGCATCTATTACAACACGGGCAGTGTGGGCATCGGGACAACAACCCCTGGCGCGCAGCTTGACGTAGTGGGTGGCAATTACAATTCTGGTATCAAAATAACTTCCTCATCTCCCACCGGGAGCGGCCTGACCGTCAAGAGCACTGACACCGGCGGTCACGAATTCAATATCTTCGCCACCGCAACAAACATTGTCGGAGGATCAGGTGGACTCCATATTTATGACGCTACAGCCAGCGCCGCCCGACTTCGCATCAACCCTAACGGCGACATTGGCGTGGGCACTACTGCCCCTCAGTTTAAGTTGGACGTGAACGGCGAGATTAATGCTACTGGATTGCGGATTAATGGAGTCCCGATTTCGACCGGCGGCGGTGGTGGCGGCGTAACCTCCTGGTTCGGACGCACTGGAGCAGTGGTCCCATCAACCGGCGACTACACCTGGGCGCAGATTAACAAGGATTCTTCGTCGCTTGCCGATCTAGCTAACCGCAACGCTGCTCACCTGACGGGCACTCTTGGCGCTGGTCAGATGCCGGCGCTCACAGGTGACGTCACCACATCAGCGGGTAGCGTTTCCACTACACTTACCAACACCGGGGTAACCGCTGGCAGTTATACGAATGCAAGCATCACCGTCGACTCAAAGGGTCGCATTACCGTAGCTTCGAGTGGTGGCGGTGGTGGTTCGACGGCCTTTGGCGATATTACGCAAGGGACAAACGGCGCCGCGCTTTTGATTGGCGGATCGCTAGCTACTACCGGCGCAGGGACTATCTCTGCGACGAGTTTGGGCGGAGCCACTTTTGCATCGCCTGGATCGATTGGAAGTGGCACGCCGGGCTCAGGGTCGTTTACATCGATCACTAGTTCCGGCGGGATTTCCGGCTCCGGCTCAGCTATCACAAACCTCGACGCCTCAAATCTCTACAGCGGCACTGTCTCGACAGGAAGACTGGGAACGGGAACAGCCAGCTCAGCTACTTTTCTTCGCGGGGATAGCACCTGGGCGAGTGTGCCAAGCTCACAATGGTCAAACTCGGGTTCGGATATCCATTTTAGTGGCGGCAAAGTTGGTATCGGCACTGCAAACCCAGCTGTCAATCTTCACCTGTCTGGCACAAATCCGACAATCAGACTCGATGGAGGTGCCAACTCTTATTACCCGACAATTGAATTCCGTGGAGAAGGCGGCGATCTCGGCTTTATCCAGGGGTATGTCGGCGCCAATGCGATGCTCTACCGATTCGATAACCATAAGTTCCTAAGCAAAGCGGGCACAACCGAGTACGCTGTCATCAATAGCAGCGGCAACATGGGTATCGGCACCACCAGTCCCGCCGCGAAACTCCACGTTGTCGGCGACCTCAATGTGGGTGGCTCAGGAAACATAACCGCAGCCGGAAACATTACTGCCACCGGCACGATTAACGCCAAGTATCAGGACGTAGCTGAATGGGTGCCTTCAACGCACTCAATTCCGGCGGGAACCGTCGTCACTCTCGATCCGACAAAATCCAACCACGTAGAGCCATCGTCGAAGGCTTACGACACTCGAGTTGCTGGAGTGATCTCAGCCCAACCCGGGATCACGCTAGGTGAGGCCGGCGCAAATCGAGTTTTGGTCGCGACGACTGGAAGAGTAAAGCTCATGGTCGACGCTTCGAAGGGTCCAATTCAGATCGGCGACCTGCTTGTCACCAGCGAAACACCCGGAGTCGCGATGAAGTCCGAGGCCATCGACTTAGGCGGCGTTCAGATTCACCGCCCCGGCACCCTCATCGGCAAAGCACTCGAACCCCTCGCGAAAGGTCGCGGCGAGATCCTGGTGTTACTGAGTCTGCAGTGAGAGCTGAAACCTGGGGTTAATTGTTCTTAGCCCAATTTCCTGGAGCGAGCCTAATGCAATACAGCAATGTTACTCGATCGCGAGTTGGCCTGCGGGTGCTTCTCAGTTTCTTGCTGGTCATTTCATTGATTTGGCCATTGGGGTTGACTGACGCTCGTATCCTGGGCCGGAGGCACAGCAATGGATCTCGTGCCGGCGCGCCTGAAGGGGTGTTGCCAAATCTCAACCAGGCGAAGAACAGACGTGGTGTTACGCCCTCGGCGCCGCCGCCTGTGTTGTCAACCTTACGGTCACGACGCCGTCCATTGGCGCCACGCGAAGGTAAACGCGTCGGTGATCGGTTGCCTGTGCACTCAACATCGCCGTCAGTAACGCTTTTACGGACTCACTCCCATCATGCTTCGCGATCCGCGACAACCAGGGCTCTCATGCCGCCGGTGAGCCCTCCTGTGTTTACTGACGATCCATTGGTTGCCGGATCGACGATTATCAGAGCTCAGCATCTGACAGAGTTGCGCGACGCGGTCAATCAGGCGCGTTCGCTGGCCGGACTCGGTGCGGCTACATGGACTAATGCACAGTTGCTAGGCGCGTCGATCAAGGCTGTACACATAGTTGAATTGCGAGCGAGGCTTAATGAAGCGCGAATTGCACTCGGAATGCAGGGAGCGTCTTACACCGATCCCGGACTCGACGTGGGCCACACTGTAAGGGCGGTGCACATCCAGGAATTAAGACAAAGTGTGACAGAGGCTTTGACCAGCCCGATCGGGAGCGATGGTTTCGTGCGAATCTTTCACGACAAGGCGTTGCTGCGTCAGCCGAATGCCGAAGAATTGAATTACTGGAATGACATTCTTCGCGCCGCTTACCAAAACGGACAAGGTTCATTGGTGCTCGCTGCCAGAGAGTTTGGCAAGACTGTATTCGAGTCGGCCGAGTACGCGGCCCGGAACCGCTCGGATCACGATTACGTCTACGATCTTTATAAGACCTACTTGATGCGTGAGCCCGACCAGGGCGGATGGGACAGTTGGACGGCGGTGGTCCCCTTGCAGGGGCGTGAATACGTGAGACGCGGCTTCGATGAGAGTTCAGAGTTTCTAAATATCATGGCTACGCTGGCTCCCACTGGCACGATCACCAGTGCGGTTTCATCATTGTCATCGGCGCTCGTCGATCCTAAGAACCAACCAGGCAACGGCCTGCTGGCCAGAGATGCAGAATGGAGTTTGCCGCTGTTGAGCCTGCCCGGCCGTGCAGGGCTCGACCTAGGTCTCTCGCTCTCTTATTCGTCACAGGTCTGGACGCGCTCCGGGCCATATCTTTACTTCGACGAAGACATCGGTTTCCCCAGTCCGGGGTTTCGCTTGGGCTTTCCTACCATTCAGGAGAAAGTCTTCGACGCCAAGGTTGGAAAGAATGTTTACTTGCTACTCTCTTCCGGAGGTCGCAGGGTCGAACTGCGTCAGATTGGCTCGTCGAATGTTTACGAAGCCGGCGATTCCTCCTATCTGCAACTAATTGACAATGGCAGCCTGCTGGTGCGATCAACGGACGGCACACAGCTTACGTATGGCTGGTACAACCATGAGTTTCGCTGCACGGAGATCAAGGATCGGAATGGTAACTACCTGACGGTCAACTACAACTGGCTTGGCGACATCACGACCATTACCGACACGCTGGGACGGGTGATCACCTTCAATTACGATCCAAATCAGAACCCGATTTCGATCACACAGAGTTGGTCGGGGGAGACGCACGTCTGGGCGAGTTTTGGCTGGGGCACCCATAACATGCAGTCCAGCTTTTCCAGCGTGTCGGTTGTTGGTACTTCAAATGGTTCGCTAATACCGGTGCTAACGCAGGTAGGCCTTCATGACGGCTCACGTTACAACTTTGAATACACCGAAGCCGGATTAGTTAACATGATACGCCGTCGCACTTCAGATAACGTGCAACGTGCGTACACAGCTTACGACTACCAAACCACAGGTAATGATTGTCCGCGGCTTTCAGCGACGCGCGTGTGGGCGGAAAACTGGACCGGCATCAATGGCGTACCGAGCGAAGTTGTAACCCAGTACGGTGAGTCAGGAGATGGCTCGCGTCAGGCCATCGCTCCCGACGGTACTATCTATAAAGAGTTTTATGGTGGCACAGGCGGCTCGCCCGCCTGGCAACGAGGGCTAACAACTCGAACCGAGACATGGTTTGGAGGTGACCTCAAGAAATGGACCACACTGGCCTGGACGCAAGATGACGAGGGGCTTGCTTACCAGAAGAACCCGCGCGTAACGGAATCCAACATTCAGGACGCCGGCAATGTGAAGCGTACGACCATTGATTACGGTGCATACGCGGCTTACGGCCTGCCGTATCTGGTCACTGAACACGGAACTGGTGGCTCTGGTGTCCTCCGGCAAACACAAACCGATTACAATCTTGCCAGCGATTACTTGAGCCGCAGGATCATCGGTCTGGTAAGCGTCCAGCAAGTCTCAGACGGTGGCTCCTGGCAATCAAAAACTGTCTACGGGTACGACGGGGGCGCAGGAAACACCTCCGCCGTCCAGCATGATCCAAGCTACGGTTCCACGACCGTACGGGGCAATGTCACTTCTATTGCGCGCTATGATGTCAACGACATAAATAATGCGAGCAAAGCCCTGACGACGAGTATCAATTACGATGTCAATGGCTCGGTGATTTCAACCAGCGATCCCTCAGGGCATCAAACCAGCGTCGCCTATACGGACTCCTTCGCCGACGACATCTCTCGCAACACATTCGCTTACCCCACGACGGTGACGGATGCTGGTGGTTTTAGTTCTCAGTTTAAGTACAGCTACGATCATGGGGCCCGCACTCGTCTGCAGACTCCGGCTCCCGCGGGACAAACGCAGGGACTGATCCAAACTCTTAATTACGATGGCGCTGCCCGCCTCGAGCGCGCGACGACTGTCAATAACAACGCCTATACCCGCTACGCGTATGGGCCAACCGATGTCCAGACTTTCTCAACCGTAAACAACGTCGCCGATGAGGCATATTCAATCCAGGTGTTTGATGGCGCAGGCCGGGTGGTTACTAGTGCCACCAATCATCCTGGTAGCGCAGGAGGCTACAGCGCACAGAAGTTTGAGTATGACCTGATGGGACGATTAGTGTCGCAATCAAATCCAACCGAGACGAACGCCAATTGGGTGCCAACGGGAGATGACCTGGCTGGCTGGAATGATACAAAGCAAACCTATGATTGGAACGGCCGGCCACTCGTAACAACCAACCCTGATACCACCACCAAAACAGCCAGCTACAGTGGCTGTGGCTGTGCAGGTGGCACAGTGGTGACCCTCACCGATGAAGTCGGCCGCAGGCAAAAGGTTTACAGCGATGTGCTGGGTCGCACCACGAAGTCTGAGGTGCTCAACTGGGACGCGAGCGTCTATTCCGCTACCACTAATATTTACAACTCGCGCGACCAGCTGACTGAGGTTCACGAATACGCCGGGCCGGAAGGTAGTGCGTCGCAGGTCACGCTCATGACGTATGACGGTTATGGCCGCTTGAAAACCAAGCACGTTCCCGAACAGACTGCGGGCACTGCCACTACCTGGGATTACAACCCTGACGATACGGTTGAAAAGGTCACCGACGCCCGTGGCTCAGTTTCAAACTACAGTTACAACGCTAGACATCTCATCACTGGCATTACCTACGATCCGTCTGCTGGAGTAGCCGACACCCCAGATGTTTCATTTGGCTACGATGCCGTGGGCAATCGCACTTCAATGACTGACGGTACGGGTACCGCTAATTATCATTACGACCAACTATCGCGCATGGATTGGGAGGAGCGCAGTTTTGCCGGACTCTCTGCGACCGCCTATCGTCTTAGCTATGAATACAATCTGGCGGGACAGTTAACTGCCTTGGCCGAGCCGAGTCAATTTGGTAATACCGTTGCTTATGTCTATGACGTGGCTGGACGACTGAACGCTGTTTCAGGTTCAGGGTTCGCCGGAGGCGTGTCGCAGTTTGCTTCCGGTAGAAAGTATCGTGCGTCTAATGCGCTGAAAGAAATGAACTACGGCAACGGGCTGCGACTCAACAATGGTTTCAATTCCCGTTTGCAGATATCGAGCTATCAAGTGAAAGTGCCTGGTACTCCTGTAGGCCAGGGCGAGCGCGCGCGCAGCGACTATGAATACAACCCGGACGGCCAAATCGCGGCTGCTTTCGACCGGACCGATGAGCGGTTCAATCGAGGATATGGCTACGATCATGCCAGCCGGCTGACCGGTTTCACAACGAGTGCGGCAGCTTCCTATCAAACGTTCAACTACGATCAATTCGATAATATGACCCAGCGTGGTAACGGCTCATGGCGACACTACGACACCACCACCAGTCAGTATCTGAACAACCGTAATATCTATACACTTAGCACGCCCAGTTCTTACCCGAGTTGTTGCCCGCCGCAGCCCAGCTACTGGACCTACAATGCCGACGGCCACGTAACTCACGATCACAACAAGGAGTACACCTATGATGCTGCCGGCAACAAAACACGAGTTTTTGAAACCACCCAGGTAGACATCGCGCTCACCAAAAAGCTTTGGATCTATCAAGACTATGATGCGGATGGTCAACGTGCGAAACGAGTTGAACAGCAGCAGTACAACCTGGAGGCTTATTCTTTCAAGACGAGTTATTACCTACGTTCGACTGTATTAGACGACAACGTAATTATCGAACTTGACCAGAACGGACAGAAGCGTGAGTCGTTAGTGTATGCCGCGGGTTTGATACTCGCAAAGCAAAAGAACAATCAAGTGGATTGGCTTCATGTCGATCCGCAAACGAATAGCGCGCGCGAAACCAACCCCGCAGGGGAACTAGCAGCCCGCATTGAGTTTGATCCGCTCGGTAACGACGTGCCCCTCAATGATCCGCAGCCGCCGGAGATGACGCCTGACTATGAATACACCGGTAGCTACGGCAACAAGGGCAATCCATACGATGGTCCATCAGGCTGTTCATTGGATGGCCAACCGGTTCCCTGCAGTTTGGTCTCGGGCCTCATCAACGTCGGCGCTGCTGCCGGATGTCCGGACAACAACTGTAGGCCAAGATTCAACGGCAGCGAGTGGGAGTTCCTGCACTTTACGGACGAGAATCTAGGCTACGGCAGACTCAATTTGTATGGACCGCCTAAACTAAAAAAGCCCAAACCTCAGCCGAGAGGGAGAGGGAAAAAGAATGGCAAGAAGCGCGGACGAAACCCGGATGGTGTGGGTGACGATGAAAGAAGCGCGCGGAACTTTGACTGGTTGCCAGGCGGTAACCAAACCGCTTGTAGAGTTATGGCCGATGTTGCCGAGGACTCGACGATCTACGTTGGTGATGACCCTCAAACGGCGCTTCTCAATTTCGATAACGAATTTAGCAGGTTGTATCACGGAGGACCCATCAGAACTATCGCGGACGCTCAGAAATACTCGCCAGGAGATCTGAGACAGATCAATCCGTACTATGCATCCAATGGGTCAGGGTTTAAGGAGGAGTACAGAGACAGTGGACCTGAGCCGTTTCCCATCGGCGGACGCAATGCTGACCAAACGCACCATTTTTCTGCCTATCTCAGTATGGGTATTAATGGAAGGCTCGATATCTACCTAGCGGGTCAATATGGCATCAGGCCTAGCCTCACACTGCCACAACCAGACAACGCCGGCGATCAGCGATTGGGTCGAGCGGCGTTCGAGTACGGAGCGTATTTGAGGAGACATCCAAACGAACTCGCGAATATTAGAAGCTGGATCCGTCGTAACATATGCACGCCCCGCGGACGTGGGCTATACGGGAGTGGTCCCCAATGAGAACTAACGCTACGCTTCGCAGCCACATTTTGTTACTCCTCTTTTCCCTACTAGTTGTTGCCTCCTTGGGGTTGACTAGTTGTAGCCGAGGCACAACTCTTGTAATTGAGACGGGACCTCCCGCCCGGTTCGTGCTATCCGGGCCGGGCACGCTCGATCACTTTCAGATAAGCGGACCGGATTTAGATCGTGAGCCCAACCGGCAAGGCGACGGAGAGCGACTAATGTTATTGAAGGTTTATTGGGAATTGGCCCCAAGCCCAGGGAACGTTCGACGCTTGGATGATATTGGGACCATCACTTATGGCGAAGTCCCCAACGGGTTCATTCAGGTTCAACCATCAAGCGGAACTCCTGCTCCGATTGTGGAGCGGGATCTCTACAATGTCCGAGTGGGCGTTAACAATAACCATGGAATCAATAGGTTTTTCGCTTTCCGCGACGGAAAGATCGTCGCCGAGGGTGAGAGATGAGTCTATCGTCGTATTAGGGTTTTGGGCCCGCGCAAATTCCAAATTACCATTACCGTTGAGGTGATGTGCGAACTTCAACAGTTAGTGGTACTTCAGTTGGTATCGACACATTTCCTTTCAAAGTTGTCCTGAGCGCACTGTGCTCACACATGGCAAGGTCAATTCATACTCTTATCTTTTGGGTGCGCGGTTCTGAGTTAAGAGAGTATTACGACCAGACTCTTGATTTGAGGGATAAGGGTGAAGCCCATAACTTCATGATCGAAGAGCGACATTTCGACATACACATTAATGAGCTACCGGACACCCTCTTCCGATATCGGCCACTAGTTCTGAAGAACGACCATGATCTTACACGTTAGCGAGATCGTAATCGGATGAGAAGGACCTTAAGCATTGGTTTCAACTCAACGGTCACTCGGAGCGGCTTTGGATCGGATCCCAAGAGTATTTCCGAAACATTAACTTGTGAAAGAGCAGGTATTGTATGGGAAGTCTTCTCCAGCATGGTTTCGGAGTGCTCCTCTGTTTCGCGGTCACATTCGTGAATACTGCATGCCTGCGAGATTCTTATGAGGTAAAACTCTCGGGGCCGGTAACTATCACTGATCAATGGATTCATTCTTGTTTTTACGGGTGCCCGGAAGACATTCTCTCCAGTGTATGGCCTCCCCTACCCTGAGGAATTTCCGCGAGATCGAGAATACCGGACGGTAAGAATTCGTTCATCTAAACCAATTAAGGCGAAGGCGATCGTTTGGTTTAACGAGTCGGTTAAAGACTGGCATTAAGAGTCGCCCGGGGATCACGGTTGGTTGGATGGGTGACAACGATCTTATGGGAGTACCTTTCAGGATTGCGGAGGAATTTTTGCCGAAAGTGACGCAACTCGTTCTGCTTTCTCTAGGAACTCTCGTTGTGGCGATATTCGCGTTCAGCCTGCGGGCGCAAAATGCAGAATCGGTCGGAGTTCGGTCGCAAGTTTCAAGCACTTCATCGTCTCGTATTGAGATCAGCCGCATTCAGCCGGGTTTAGAGAGAATCTCGTTCTCCAGAGGTGGTTGGATCTATCTGGCGAGTGTTTCAAGTGGGCAAGAGACAAAGCTCGTTGAGGGACAGAATCCCCACCTCGACTCGACTGGGAGACGGGTCGCCTTTTTATCTGTAGAGAAGGCCGAGGGAGTCCTTAAGCAGGTCTTCACGCCGGCCGGGCGACTTCGAATTCTGGATCTTCAATCAAAGGAAATTCGCGATTTTGTGACTCTCCGAGACCTTCGCGTTACGAATCCCATATGGTCAAACGACGGTACGCGAATCGCGATTTTGATTGGAAGTACCGACACAACGGGCCCATCCCTGGGTATCCTCGATCCAGACACCGGCACTCTTCGGAATAGGATCACCGAAGGCTGGGATGCCGTGGCCCAGCGCGAGGGAGTCTACCTTGATTCCTGGGCTCCGGATGATCAATCAATCCTATTTCATACCCTGGGAGCGCTGTATGAAGCGCGTCTTGATGGTAACGCAGTTGAAAAAATAGCGGTTAGCGAGTTATTCAAATCGGGTGAAATCTCCAGTGCCAGTAGATTCTCGTATTCCTCAGATAAGCGGTATCTATTGTTTGATCGCACAATCGATACTGGAAAACCTGAGCAGGTAATTTCAGTCTTTGATCTAAAAACCAGCACCCTCCGAAACGTTGTTCCGACAGGGATTAATGCGAGGAGCCCGCGATGGCTCCCTGGCGGAAATGAAATTCTGTTCAGTCGTGTCCAGAGAATTAAAAACAGATTCCGTTCAACCATATGCAAGATCGCACTAGATGGTACGGGCCTCACTCCGCTCGTCAGTGACGCTGACTACGCATCTTATTCAAAGTAGATGGTCAAGAACGAATCGAATTTCCCTGTATTGTCTGAGCGTTGCGCCGCGAATGCTTATCGAAAGATATTTACCCTGGCTCTAACCACTGTTATTGGTATCGGCACGATTAGTTGTGCGGGTGAGAGGGAAAAGGCAAAGCTTCTTCAACTCAGGAAAATTGCTGCGGAAACACCCGTATACTCGGGCCTTCAGAAGGTGTCTGAGCGCACTGTGCTCAAGCATGGCAAGGTTAGCCTTTCATACTCTTACCGGTCGGATGCAAAGTTTTCTGAGTTAAGAGAGTTTTACGATCAGACTCTCCCGAAGCTGGGTTGGGAACTTCAGAAACCGCCTGGGCCTAACATTTTTGGTGAAGCGCAGAACTTTGCCATTTACAAACAGGGCGATCATGAGATTGGCATTGCGCAAGACAACGCTCGACAAGGCCACTTTCAAATTGTTTTCGAATGGTTTGAGTGAGAGTAAGGACGGACCATAGGTTAAATAATGAAATATGTTACGCGCGAACATTGGCTCCTCCGTCTCTTAACGATCCCGCTTGCAATGATGCTACTTTCACTAGCCTTGTATCCAGGAGTCGTAATCAACTTTTGGAATACGCGTGGATGGTTTGCGCGAATTCTGATGGTTGTCATGCTCCCTGTATTTCTCGGTTCGTTCATCGAGGTGTTCTTCCACCGTATAATCTTTGATGCCAGTGGGATCCGACAAAGGTCACTACGTCATCTTGGGGAGATACGAAAGCAGTATTCAGAGCTTGTCGGTGCGATTTGGAAGAAGAATGAAAATCTAACGTTAGAGTTTTCCGACGGTCTGATAATGAAGATATGGTGGCTTAACGCAGACATTGCGGATATTTTGAAACTACTACGAGAAAAGAGTGGTGATAACCTACGTATTGAAGTGAAGTAGTTAGAAAGCAATATTGCCCTTTGTGAATTGTCCTTGCGTCTTCTGTATTATTCACTCCCAAGCATTTACTATTCACCCCACCAATGATTTCAGCACAAGCAGCACGGCGCGCGGTGTGGCGACCGCTCTGGGAGCTTCCCGGGCGCATGGATCTGATCCTGTCCCTCGCTAAGCGTGAGTTTGCCGCGCGCTACAAAGGTTCGTTACTGGGAATCCTCTGGGCGGTGGTGACCCCCGTCACTACGATCGCGATCTTCACTTTCATATTTGCTGGGATCTTTGGGGCGCGGTTCGGAAGCGGTGGGACACACTGGGACTACGCGATCTATTTGTTCTGTGGATTATTGCCGTGGACCATGTTTCAGGAGACGGTCCAGCAATCGGCCACCACGATTGTCTCGCATGCGAACCTGGTGAAGCGCGTAGTTTTCCCGCTTGAAACATTGCCGGTGGCCCAGGCGCTTTCGTCACTGGTTACGCAGCTGTTTGGGACCGTGGCGTTAATTCTGGCCACGCTGGTAATTCATCGGAATTTGCATGCCACTGTGCTGTGGTTTCCTTTGTTGCTTGTGCCCCAACTAATAGCTGCAATTGGGGCGGCGTGGCTGGTGGCTTCGCTCGGGGTGTTTTTGCGAGACATCGCGCAAGGCGTTGGGCTGGTGCTAATGGCTTGGATGTTTTTGACACCAATCATCTATCCGGAATCGATTGTGCCCCCCGCGTACCGCACGTTCATCAACATCAATCCTTTTACGGCGCTAGTTCGCAGCCATCGCAGAATATTGTTGGAAGGCGTGGCGCCTGATTGGGCTAGCCTCGCTTACTTTAGCGTCTTCGCCCTGGTGCTGTTTCTGTTTGGCTACTGGTGGTTTGCGCGCACGCGGAAGAACTTTGCAGACGTGGTTTGATGATTTGCGAGACTTAAGTGGTGAGGAATCTTTTGCGGCCCGGGAAACTCACAGGTCAGGAAGGCGGATTTATCCCCGCTCTTACTTCCGCATCTGCAACCTCTGACATTACTAACAAGTGTTTTGCTTGAGATTTGAGAACTGGGACGAAGAGCGGGGACAAGTCCACCTTCCAAACCTGTTATCTTGGTCCACGTCGTAAATATCCCCGGTTAGCATTTGTTTTAGCCGGAGGCACGGTCCACTTGTAAACCGTGCGGAATCCTTTTAGCCACGGCACGCGCACGGTCTCCTCGGGCGGCCAATCGCCCATGCGAAAATCGTGAGAGATAATGCGCGAGCCTGGTCGCAGTTCGCGCAGAAGCTTTGGGCGTAACAGCACATTTAGCTTTTCCGACAAATATAGTGTGACTACGGTCGCCTCACGTAAGCTGATTACAAACATATCTTCATTTCGGAAACGAACGAGCGACGCGACGTTTGCTTTACGCGCATTCTCCTCACCCTCCGAAACCAGCTTCGGGTCGATCTCCACGCCAACCGCACGGATCCCGAATCTTTGGGCCGCCGCGACCGGAATGCGTCCGTCGCCGCTACCCAGATCGTACAGCACGTCACCGGGCTTGATTGCAGCCATGCGGAGCATCTCATCAACCGTCTCCGGTGGCGTCGAATAATAGATGACGTCAGGCTTGCGCAGCGGGCGGGATGGCTTTCGAGCTTTCTGTTGGGCGGCGGTCGAACCTGGAATGGCCAAGAAGACCATAACAATCGTCGCAGTGAGGACCCAGAATCCCGAGGCCTCAAGATGGCGCCGGACGCTGGAGTCAACGTCCAGGAAAGCTGTAATCATAGGATTGGCGAAACAGGTTCTTTAAAGTTGTGTCTGAAGGATTCGGTCGAAAGCTGGTAGGGCTCCGTTACTCGAAAGCTAACCTCGTTGACAGCAATATTTTGCGCGTGATAGCGTAGCTTTCGGTCTTTTCATCCAGGGAAAAGGCCGCAAATCAAAAAATGGTTGGTACCCGCCGTCGCTTACACACCTCCGCGTTTGACTCCGATCCCATATTCAGTGATACATAATACTCTTAATGGCTTTCGAAAAGGCTAAGGTCCTAAAGGCTGCTGAAAAATTCCTCTCACAGGGAAAAATTAACGCTGCCATAAAAGAGTATCGTCAGATCGTCGAGCACGATTATGACGATCTCACCGCTCTCAACATGTTGGGAGACCTCCTTGCGCGCGCCGGCGACAAAGAGGAGGCAGTGGCCTGCTTTTCTCGCATCGCGGAACACTATCGTGAACAGCAGTTCCGACTCAAAGCGATCGCGATGTACAAGAAGATCGAGAAACTCAAACCTCGCGATCCTGAGACCGCGGTTAAGCTTGCCGAACTTTACAGTGCTCAAGGGTTGACCGTGGACGCCCGCGCGCAACTACTTGTGGTAGCTGATGCCTACACACGTGAGGGAAAGACCAAAGAGTCTCTTAAGGTTCTTCACCAGATCGCCGACCTCGATCCGCAAAACACTGACGTCAGACTCAAACTGGCCCAAGGCTATCTCAAAGAGGGCATGAGCGGGGAGGCGGCAAAGGCTTTTTGTGAAAGCGGAGCCCGGATGCTCGAGAAGGGCGACTTTGAGCGCTCTCTCGATGCTTATAACAAAGCATTTGACCTGCTACCTCAGGACAAGACGGTCCTCCGCGGATTGGTTTCGGTGCATGCGGCACTGGGCACGTCGGACGAGGCTGCAGAACTCCTGGAAAAGGCAGTCGAAGACCAACCTGACGATCGAGAACTTCTCGACATGTTGGCCCACGCTTATCTGGAAGCAAACGACCCAGGCGGGGCGGAGCGTTTGATTGCTAACCTCATGTCGGAGGATGCATCACACTATCGCCGCTACATCGAAGTGACCCGTCTGTATCTGCGGATGGGAAATGCGACCGACGCAGCCCGCGTGCTGGAACTCATAATCGAACCGATGCTCTCAGGTCGCGAGGAAAACGATCTGCTCGAGCTGGTCGACGAACTCCTTAAAGCCGAACCAGAACAGATTGCCGGGTTGCGATTGCTCGCCCGAGTTCATTGGTGGCAGCGCGATATGGACAAGTTGCGATCGGTGCTGGAGCGCCTCGCTGAATCTGCTGAAGCCGCAGGGCTGACCGAAGAGGAGCGCTATGCCCTTACGCAGTTAGTGCGTCTTGCTCCCGATGAGCAGCGCTTCATAGATCGTCTTGAAGAGCTTGGCGGATCCCTCGAGGAGGTGGTTGAGCCTTCGCAAATGGATGCTCAGGCTCCGGCCGAGAGTGCATACGATGATTTTTCGCTCGTGGGCGATAGATTCGGAGAGGTTGTCGAAACAGACGTTCAGCTCACAGAGGAACCCGTCGCCGAGTTTGAGTGGAATTCCGTTTCGGAGGCCAGCCGAACTGACGCCAATGCATCGTTCGCGGATCTGAATGAACTCGAGGAGGATGCGGGTTCTGAAGTTCAGATACTATCCGATTCGTATTCGAACGAAGGAACATCCCCAGACCGGGAAATTGAGACCGATGCAGAAAGCGCAGCCCGAGTGCAGGCGATGATGCAGCAGGAACTCGAGAGTGTAGACTTCTACATTACCCAGGGTTACTCAGACATCGCCACCGACACTCTTGAACTGCTCGAACGTCAGTTTGGGTCACATCCTGAAATCGAATCGCGCCGTGCCAAGCTTGCGAATAGTGCTGTCGTAAGCAAACAACCCACGCCTGAAGTAATTTTCGACGAACCTGAGCTGGCCGCCGAGGTCAGTGAAGAGGTGACCCCGCAAGTAATCTTCGGCGACATTGAAGAGCCAGCTCAGCAAGCGCCTCCTGTTCGTAGCGGGATAGATACTGGCTTGGCCGAAATTTTTGAAGAGTTTCGGATGGAAGCCGAAGGCGATGAAGTCGCAAGTACCAATGAGGATTACGAAACACATTACAACATGGCCACTGCCTACAAGGAGATGGATCTCCTTGATGAAGCGATTCGGGAATTTCAGGCAGCCGCAGCATTAGCTACCCCGGCCGACGGCACCCCAAGGTTTTTCCAATGTTGTAATATGCTGGGCCATTGCTTCGTACAAAAATCGATGCCGCGGGCGGCGGTGCTTTGGTTCAAAAAGGGAATCGATGCGCCGGGCCGTTCGCAGGACGAGTACAAAGCATTGCAGTATGAGTTGGGCTCCGCTTTTGAACAAATGGGCGAGCTGAACCAGGCGGTAGCTGCTTTCACAGAGGTCTACGGGGTTGACGTTGACTATCGTGACATTGCTGATCGGCTCAATGAACTTCAATCACGTCAGAACCATGGAGAGTGAATAATGGTGAATGGTAAATGGTAAATGGTGATTTACGATTCACCATTTCCATTCACCATTTACGATTCACCATTCACCATTTACCGTTTTTATGTCCGCTAAGTTAAGCGTCATCTTCTACATCATCCTTTGCCTTGAAATCGGCATCGTGCTTACGCTTCTGCCGTGGATTCCGCAGGGCACGCTTGGTCTGAGCGAATGGGGCAATAACTACTTCCTCCTCTACGCTGCGCGCAAGACCGGGATGTATGGAATCCAGACCGTTGTCGCTTCAGGTTGGGTTCGCGGTGCAGTTACAGGTGTTGGCCTCCTCAACATTGCCATCGCCTTTTGGGAAATCTTTCATTTCAGGCAAACTGTTCGTGCACTTCAGGAAAGTACTGAGCCCGCCAAGCCACGGACCAATGAAACTTCATCCCCAAGCGAAATTCATCTACCTGATCACGAGCGGGCAGACAAAGCCTGACAGCACAACCTCCTCCGAAGCCTTCACAGACATTCTGAACCTGATCGAAGCCGCAGTAGCCGCTGGGATCAATCTCGTACAGATTCGCGAAAAACAGCTCCCAGCAAAAGTGCTCTATGAGTTGACGGTGGCAGCCGTGCGAATTGTCAACGGAAGTTCGACGCTGTTGCTCGTCAATGATCGGGCGGATATCGCTGTCGGAGCCGGCGCCCATGGTGTCCATCTGACCAGCGAATCAATCGAGGCCGGCGTAATTCGTACTACCTTTGGCCCAGAGTTGCTCATCGGCGTTTCCACTCATTCGCTTGAACAAGCTTCGGCGGCACAACAGCAAGGCGCTGATTTTGTCGTGCTTGGTCCGATTTTCGAGACTTCGTCAAAGCTGAAATACGGTGCCCCACTCGGACTTGAAACGCTACGAAGAGTCTCTGCGCAGCTTTCAGGGTTTCCGGTTCTGGCAATTGGGGGAATAAATTCTGGCAACGCTTTAGACTGTGTTCGGTCGGGGGCGAGCGGAATCGCAGCCATTAGTATGCTGAGTAGTCCGCCACAACTCGTTGAGATTGTTAATGAAGCCAGGAGTAGTTTTGATGAAAACGGGATCGGGAGTTGAAGTAAGTCGGGTGCTCCCGTTAGCGCTCACGATCGCCGGCTTCGATCCGTCAGGAGGCGCCGGTGTGTTGGCCGATGCGCAAACCTTTAGAGCGTTGGGGTGTCGCGCTGTGGCAGTGATCACCTCAATCACTTTCCAGAATTCAGATGGGGTATTCGGAGCACTTCACCAAAGCGATGTGGTGGTGCGAGAACAATTGATGCCACTACTCCATGACCGAGCTGCATGTGTGAAAACCGGGATGCTGCCTACTCGACAAATTGTAATGGAAGTTGCGCGTCTGTTTCGTGAAACCGGTTTGCCTGCGCCGGTTGTCGATCCAGTAATCATGTCGTCGTCTGGCCAAAGGTTAATGGAGGAAGATGCTCTTGAAGTCCTGATCAGCGATCTGCTTCCGCTCGCCCGAGTAGTTACGCCAAATATTCCTGAAGCCGAGCGGCTTACTTCGAGAGCGATAAACTCCGAGGCAACGATGCGTGAAGCTGCGATTGCGATACGAGCGATGGGCGCCCGCGCGGTCGTGATTAAGGGCGGCCACTTGAAGAGTAGCCAGACTGATGGCGCGGATAACGAAGAAGATTCAGCAGAAGCTATCGACGTGCTTGACGATGAAGGAGCGGTGACAGTGTTTCGCGAGCGTAGGGTTCCCAAGGCAGACCTTCATGGAACTGGATGCATCATGTCGGCAGCAATTGCCGCCGGATTGGCGACGGGAAGAACTCTGGAAGATTCGGTCCGCGCGGCGAAACAGTTTGTGTTGGACGCAATTCGAAACGCCTCGTTGTAGGCAATCGACCTCGAATTCCGGGTGGTTGTTTCAAACGAAACGGGGTGGCCACCGAAGTGCCACCCCTCAAGGATCAACTCATTGACTAACGCTGCGGCTAGCCTTCTATTGTGACGCTATCGATTTTGACTTCGGCAGTCGGTCGATCGCCCCGATCGGTCGCGGTGGTAGCGATCGCGTCAACGACGTCAATTCCATCCGTCACGCGTCCGAAGATAGTGTAGCTGGGTGGTAACGGATAATCGGCGTGCATAATGAAAAACTGCGAACCGTTAGTGTTTGGACCGGCGTTAGCCATGGCTACCGTTCCTTTCTTGTAGCCCCGCTGGTAGAGCGCCGATGATGAGTCGATCTCATCGTTGAAGCGTCCACCCCAGGCTGACTCACCGCCACGGCCGGTGCCGGTAGGATCGCCGCCCTGGATCATGAAGCCTTTAATGACACGATGGAAAATAACACCGTCGTAATAGCCGCGTTCAGCCAGCGTAATGAAATTCTCGGTAGTCTTGGGGGCATCCGATTCAAGCAGCTCTACTCGGATGGTTCCATGGTTCGTTTGAATTGCGGCGGTGCGATTTGGCATTTTGCTCCTTAAAAATGTGATAGGTAAAAGGGGAAGGGACAAGATACTTGGTTTGACAGTGATTTGTCACTTTGGGTGCGATGGATGGTTTCGATTTCCGTTTTCTCTGTGCGATCTCAGTGTCCTCAGTGTCTCTGGGTTGATAAGCATCCAGCACAAAGGCACAGAGAACACAGAGCGGGCACAGAGATTCTTATTCGGGTCCCTACGAGGACAGCTTGCATTCAGAAATCGCGAACTGAGGTTCACATCCCCAATTCTCGGGACTTATCTTGATTTTCCGTGTTGCGGCGGAGGTGCAACGGGTTTGCTCCAACTGCCGCAAAGCATCCCCATCTGACACTGATTAGAAGCTACTGATTCCAGTTTGAAAGGCACTAAATCATGAATGTTTCGCATCTAGAATGCGCGGCCTGCAATTTGAAACATGAGGCACGACGGTTGCACAACCTCTGTCGCGAATGTGGAAAACCACTTCTGGTTCGCTATGACCTTGAAGCCGCCGCCCGGTCATTAACGAAAGAATCTCTAAAGTCTCGGCGGACAGACCTTTGGCGATACCGCGAAGTACTTCCGGTTGAGAATGAGGACAACATTGTTTCGCTCGGTGAAGGTTTAACCCCGTTACTTCAAACAGAGCAGTTAGGTCAACGACTTGGAATCGACAAACTCTTCATCAAAGACGAATCGCAGAATCCGACGCAGAGTTTCAAAGCTCGAGGGATGTCGGCGGCGGTGTCGATGGCAAAGGAACTGGGCGCGCAGAAGCTCGCAGTGCCATCTGCCGGAAATGCAGCCGGCGCCTTGGCGGCATACGCCGCTCGTGCCGGAATCGAATGTTTCATCTTCATGCCTCGAGACACTCCGCGTGCAAATGTGATCGAGTGTGAACAAACCGGTGCGCACGTGACTTTGATGGATGGCTTGATTACAGACTGTGGTGCGGAGGTCGCCCGACGCAAAGACGCCGAAGGATGGTTTGACGTTTCGACTTTGAAGGAGCCTTATCGCGTCGAAGGCAAAAAGACCCTTGGCTACGAGTTGGCGGAACAACTCGATTGGAGGTTGCCCGACGTGATCATTTATCCGACGGGCGGCGGCACCGGGTTGATCGGTATGTGGAAAGCGTTTGACGAGATGGAACGAATGGGCTGGATAGATTCGAAGCGCCCGCGCATGGTGACGGTCCAGGCAAGCGGCTGTGCTCCGATCGTGCGAGCGTTTGAAGAAGGGAAGCGCTTTGCTGACGAGTTTCCGAATGCGAGCACGGTCGCATCTGGATTACGTGTCCCACGAGCAATTGGCGACTTTTTGATTTTGGACGCCATCAAAGAATCTGGGGGAACGGCAATCGCCGTCTCTGACGACGAGTTGATCAAGGCGACACGAGAGATAGGCGCAACTGAAGGCTTGTTTTGCGCACCTGAAGGAGCGGCATGTTTGCCGGCGTTGAGACGGTTGATAGATTCGGGTCAGATTAAACCCGATGATTCGGTCGTACTGTTTAATACCGGCGCTGGGGTGAAGTATCTGGAAGCTTTTGGCTAGCTTTCGACATGAAGTGGAGGCAGTAACCTTTGAAGTATTTTTTCTTTCTGCTGATTCTTGCGTTTGGACTCGCAGCTCCCATATCAGGTCAAACTACGGACGCGATGACGGAAAGCGATCGGGCCGCATATAACGCCCTGCGCAATAGCGGACTCGCCGCGCTTTACGATTTTGACTACGACCAGGCGCAGACAGACTTCAAAGAACTAGATCGCCGTTTTCCAAATCATCCGGCTGGTCCACAACTCCTGGCAGCACGAGTTTGGATAAAGACGCTCTACGAATCACGCCGGCTGCAATCATCGCTTTACAGTTCGGAAACGTTCTATTCCAGCGGTGACGACAAAGCCGATCCCAAAGTCGTCAACGAATTTCGCATGTTGACCCGCGAGGCGCGCCGGCGGGCGGAGGTGTTACTAAAACAAAACCCGAAAAACGTTGAGGCACTTTATTGGCTTGGCGCGATTGAAGGTCTGAAAGCATCTTTTGAGGAAGCGGTGGAGCGTCGCCATTTCGCAGCTTTGCGTAATGGAAACGATGCGGTCGAACACCATCGCGAGGTATTAAAGCTTGATCCAAACTACACGGACGCCAGCTTAACGATCGGACTTTATGAGTACGTGGTTGGTTCGTTGCCTCTTCCGATCAAGGTGATTGCCGGCATTACCGGTTTTCGCGGCTCAAAGAAGCGTGGCCTGGAAATGCTTGAACGCTTGGCCCAGGGGGAATCCTGGGCTAGTGGCGATGCGCGCTCGTTGCTGATCATTCTTTATAGCCGTGAGAAACGGTTTGCAGATGCCTTGGCACATGCGCGAGCCCAGAGTGCGAAGTATCCGCGCAATTACCTTTTCAAACTCGAAGCTGCCGCGGCTCTGGTGGCTCAAGCTGAAGTCGATCGCAAGGCAAGCAAACTCGATGCGGCCGTGAAATCTGAGCGCGAGGCCTTTGCGATCTTCGACGATCTCTTACGCGACAAATCACCGCGTAATCCGATCTCGCGCGTGCTGGATCTGGTTCATTTTAAGTATGGAGAGGTGTTATTGACTGCCGGCGAAGGTGACCGGGCAGCGAAAGAGTTTATCGCCGCTACCAGGGTTGATAAGGCCGACCCCGCCTTAGTGACAATAGCCCATCTTTATGCCGCCCGGGCTTTTGATTTGGCAGGGAAGCGTAACGATGCACTGTCGCAGTATCGACAAGTCCTCACCAGGCCCGATATCTATGCGGCTCACGATGCAGCCAAGAAAGGTCTGCGGGAGCCATATAAGTCCGAATTCAGTGGCTCATAAGCGGCTTGGCGCAACAGGCGTATAGAGTACAAGCTTTAGCTTGCCGCTTAGTTTCTTCGGAGATGATTTTCAACGGCCGCAGTCTGAAGGCTGTACCTCTAAACGCCTCTAGCCGCGCTACCTCCTGCTTGACGACCTTACGACTCCCCACGTACAACCGCGGCTCTGCGGAACAGGTGTATAGAGTACAAGCTTTAGCTTGCCGCTTAGTTTCTTCGGAGATGATTTTCAACGGACCGCAGTCTGAAGGCTGTACTCTACACCTCTAGCCGCGCTACCTCCTGCTTGACGACCTTACGACTCCCCGCGTACAACCCTATCAATGCTTGAATCAGAAACGGCTGCGTCAACAGCACCGAACCCAGTTGAAACATCGAACCTTGTTCGTCGCTTCGGTGATTTCGTTGCGGTAGACAATCTCAACCTTACAATTCAACGCGGCAGCTTCTTTGGATTTCTGGGGCCGAACGGAGCTGGAAAATCCACCACGATCAAAATGCTGACTGGATTGTTGGCTCCGACGAGTGGTCGGATTCAGGTGCTCGGACGCGATATCTCAATCGAGCCGCTGGAGGTGAAGCGGCGCATTGGTGTTGTTCCGGAAGACCTGAATTTGTTTGAGCGATTGACTGGCGCCGAGATGCTGGCATTTACCGGGCGCATGTATGGACTTGAGAAACAGGATATTGCAGAACGAGCGCCAGAACTGCTTGACCTGATGGAGCTTCGTGATGAGCCAAAAAAACTAATCGTTGAATATTCTCATGGAATGAAAAAGAAGTTGTCGCTTGCATGCGCGTTGATTCATCGTCCCGAGATTTTATTTCTGGATGAACCGTTTGAAGGAGTTGATGCAATCGCTTCGCGCACGCTGAAGGATTTACTTTCGAGATTAACCCGCCGTGGGCTGACCGTTTTTCTAACTTCACACGTACTCGAAATCGTTGAGCGCCTTTGCAGCGACATCGCAATCATCTCAAAAGGAAAGCTGCTCGCGGCCGGTCCACTCGACGAGTTACGCAAGGGCATTCGCGTGGACGATAACGGTCTTCAGCAGGGACCGGTATCGCTTGAGGAGTATTTCATTCATGTGGTTGGCGGCGCGCCGAAGAAGGAAGAAGAGGAAGTGCTGCAGTGGCTGACTTGATCGCGGCATGAAACTGTTTCGCACAATTCTACGTTTCGTCATCGCTTTCCTCGTTATCACCTACGGGTTTGCAAAACTTAATGGTTCGCAGTTTACAATCCTTGACTCTGAGCTCGACAAACCCATGGGCCAGGTCAGTGGATTTTGGTTGACCTGGTACTACTTCGGATACTCGAAGTTCTACGGAAACATCATTGCCCTGGTCCAGGTCCTCGGTGGCATTCTGCTGATGTTTCGGCGCACGACGCTGTTAGCGTGTTGTCTGCTTCTGCCCCTCATCGGAAATATCATTCTGATTGATGTGTTCTACGCGGTCGATCTAGGCGCATTGCTGGTTGCGGTTTTTATCGAAGTGGGATTGCTGATCATCGTTGCTCCTCACCTGCGCGCGCTACGCGAATTGTTCTGGACAAGACGGAAAGACGTAGAGCCGTCAACATCGTCTGGAGTCATAACCGTTGGAAAACACGCTGCGCGACTGTTGGTGATCTTAGTACCGGCGTTATTCACATATTGGGTTGCGAATTACAACAATCGCCTGCCCACCCCGATCGATGGAACGTGGGATGTGGTTAACTCATCGGCCCAATCTCAACCTCCCGTTGGGCCCAACGTTATTTTCTTCGAGCGAAATCGAGCGCATCTTTGCGTTTTCAAACACCCAAACGGTTCATACGATTGGCATCATTTTGAGGTGAACCCAGAGACGCAAACTATTACGATTTGGAAATACTGGCTCCAAAAAGGTCCTAAGATGTTCGACGGTCGTTACGAAATTTCCGGCCCAAGCCTTTTGTTGAAGGGAAGGCAAGCGAACCATGATGAAGATTCGGTGATCACGCTAAAGAGACAGGGAGGTTAACTGGTCTCCAAAGTGAGTTAATCAAGTGCGAGTAGCCGTACCACACGGTACTGATGTGTTCGTTCCCAACCACCGCTGTTACAGAGGAGAAACGACGTGTCCGCTAAAACCCTAAGATTGCTTGGCATCCTGTTCCTGGTAGCTGCAGCAGTAGTCTCGATCATGAACCTTAAGAGGGTGGCAAACCTTGGCGTGATGTGGGTGCCTGCGGTCCTATTAGTCGTCGGAATTGCTCTCCTGGCCAACGCCAGGCGGCGAGGGTGAATAACCCCGAGATCCTCACTTCAAAACGTTTAGAGTCAACCGGGAACTGTGTTGGCCAGAACGATAAACGCGCTGGGTGGCTTTTTGAAAGTCCGCCTCGGTGGCTCTATTAATATCAACGAATTTTTGCGGATTGCGATCGACGAGCGGGAACCAGGTGCTCTGAATTTGGACCATGATGCGGTGGCCTTTGAGAAAAGAATGGTTTACGTCAGGCAGCGTAAACTCGATTTTCGTTACCTTATTTGAAGTCATCTTTTCCGGCCTTGTGTAGCTGTTTCGAAAACGCGCGCGCATCGGCTCGCCTCTCACCAGCATTTGATAGCCACCCATTTTCACTCCGGTTGGATTAGGGTCAGGATCTGGTGTGTCATTGGGCAGAACATCAATCAGCTTAACCACAAAATCCGAGTCGGTACCTGAAGTGGATACCCAGAGCGTCGCCTTAATCGGGCCGGCCGCGGTAATGCTTTCGGTTAAAGGCTCCGTTTGATAAACCAGGACATCGGGGCGGGTTGCGGCAAACCTCTGATCATCCGTCATGTACTCACGAGTCATCCCTATGGCGGTGCCGCTGATGAAAGGCACCGGATGGGCCGGATCGCTGATGTACTCGTCAAACAGGTTCGCTGAAGTCTTTGCAGGAGGATTGAAGGATAATCCGCCTTTCGCCTGGAAGAATATTTCTCTTGGTTGCGCAGTCGCAGGCGGCCAGTTTTCGTAACTCCGCCACTGATTCGAGCCGGTCTCAAACACAAAAGCTTCCGGAGGGTTGAGATCGCAACGGTCCTTGAGTAAGCAGTTAAAAAAGGGAAGCTCTACGTTCTCTCGATAGAGGATTGAGGTGGTAGAACCAAATTGAATGTTGCCCAGAAACTCGCCGTCGGATCGCGACCAACCACCATGGAACCATGGGCCCATGACGAGGGTGTTTCGTACACCCGGATTGTTTTTCTCGATCGTCTTGTATGTGTTCAGAGCCCCGAAAAGATTTTCGGCGTCAAACCATCCACCCACAACCATCACTGCCGGCTTTATGTTTCGCAGATGCGGTAAGACACTCCGCGCCTGCCAATAGTCGTCGTAATTCGGGTGGGCCATCATTTCATTCCAGATAGGAACGGTGCCCTTCAAGTATTTTGAATTTGCGTTTGAGACCGGCCCCATATCGAGAAAAAAACGATATCCGTCAGGGGTACCGTGTTCAAAGCGGGGCGAAAAATCCGTAGTTGGCTGCGGGCGCGGTCGACCAAACCCGGAGAGGAAATTAAATGCATGAGGGAGGAAGAGAGTTCCGTTGTGATGAAAGTCGTCGCCGATAAACCAGTTTGCGATTGGCGCTTGCGGTGATGCAGCCTTCAACGCTGGATGCGCGCCAATGACGCTCATGGTGGTGTAGAAGCCCGGATATGAAATGCCCCACGTGCCTACTCGTCCATTGTTGTTTGGTACATTTCTTACCAGCCACTCGATCGTGTCGTAGGTGTCAGAACTCTCGTCAACTTGTTTGCCCGACTTGGCACTAATGTGCGGCCGCATGTTGACGTATTCACCTTCAGACATGAACTTTCCGCGCACATCCTGATAGACCAAGATGAATCCCTCTTTTTGAAAGAGGGCGGACGGTCCGACCGAAGTCTTGTAGTCATCAGGCCCATAAGGAGACACACTGTAAGGAGTGCGACTCAGCATGATGGGATATTTTTTTGACTTGTCTTTTGGTGAGTAGATTGAGGTGAAGAGGTTTACCCCATCGCGCATCTTGATGCGATGCTCAGTTTTGACGTAATGAGCCTTTACCTCGGCCTCGCTTTGGGCGTTGATCGCGATTCCGGATAAGAATATGCCCGAAGCAATTAACCGAATTAGGACTTTGGTAGAGCTGCGCCTCATCATTTGCCTCGCAACGAAAGACCTGAAGGTATGGCAAATTCAGTATAGCGGAGACACGATGTCGAGGTCAGGCTTTGTAGAAGGAAACTAAAACGCGAAGGCTTAAGACAACTCCAAGGAGTCGCATTAGCCGGTCAGAGCTATTTCAGATTTCAGGTTTAAGGAACTTCGACGATCAACTCACGTCCGAAAGTGAAGTTGGGACGCTTCCTGCCCTTTAGATACTTCGCGGCAGTTTGCGACAAGGCAGTAATCAAAATTGGCAACGCGATGGTAGCGTCGCAATTCACGTAGGCGCTGTGAGCGCCACGCGCAAGTTTGCCGTAGACCAATCCTTCATCAAAGCCAACAGCATTCGATCGCCCACCGGGATGAGGAGCATCGGTCGCGATCTGAATCGCGTACTTGTGTCCCTGATGATGATTCTTGAGGATGAATGACGAGATTTCTGTTTGTTGGACGAAGCTCTTCGGTGTGCCCCCGCCGAGGTTGATAATGCCGGTGAGACGAGCACGAGCCGTAACGTTAGCCATGTCGAGCACGTCCTGGACCATGTCAAACACAAAATTATTCTTCTTCTCAAAGCGCGCATGAGCAATACCGATGGCGATGCCACTGTCAGCGATGGCGGGACAGAAAATCGGTACTCGCGCTTTATAGGCTGACGTTAAAACGCCGTCTTCTGTTGCAATCTCGGCCAACTCACGGCCCAGCAGATGTAGAAACTCGCGGGTTGAATAGGGACGCGACTGGTCCAGTTGATTTGTGAAACCACCGACCCACTCATTTGCCTCGTGGTACTCCTCGTCACTGGCCAACAGATCCCACATGCGACTGATTTGCGCAGATTCCAGTTCTGCATCTGTCATGTTTGGATGAGCCTGGAAATGATAACGGCCCAGGGTTTCGTGTAGATCATGAAAAAGAAGCGAACCCGAAAGCACCAACACGTCGACAAAACGATTCTTGATTACATAAGCCAGGAGTCGTCGCATCCCTGCTGGAATTAAAGCGCCGGATCCAGCCACGATGATGGTGGTGTTGTCACCAAGCATGTCGAGCCAGATGCGATGGGCCTCCGCCATTTGGCGACCCCCGAAACCTGCGCCCTCCATTTTTTCGAGCAGACCAGCGACCGAGCGATCGCGATCAACCTGGACCGGCCGGGTGGGGGTCGTCAGGTACTTTGAAGCTTTTGGTTTTCGCTGCGTAACCATAAAGGTTGTCAACCTTTCAGATAGTGGGACGTCTCGGTGCTGGAATTCGATCTAGTCAAATCAATAATCGGTGCTGCGGCGAGAACGCGTCTTCGCGCCATTGACAGCCAGATATGTGTAAGCCTCGTATCGCGACTCATAGAACTGGGCCAACTCAGCGCCATCGGCTTCGCTTAACTCACCGTCTTTGACGCGTTGGCTAATCAGTCGACGGAAACCGTCGTGCAAAAGACTGCGTTCGTAACGCGCTCGTTCTGTGGCTTCGCCGACTGTAGTTCCACGAATCACCTTTTTAATAAGATAACCTTCGTCATCAATGTGTATATGTGCTTCATGCGGAACCCCGAAAAGATTATGGTTATTCCCCATCACTTCCTGATATGCGCCGACCAAAAGAAAAGCGAGGTAATAGGTTTCACCCGGTATTAGTGAGTGAAGCTCCAACACCTGTTTCACATCATGCAGGTCGACAAACTTGTCAACCACTCCATCCGAATCGCAGGTAATGTCGCAGAGAGTCGCATACTCCGTTGGCGGCTTATTCAGCATATGGATCGGGACAATCGGAAAAAGCTGATCGAGAGCCCAATGGTCCGGCGCTGACCGAAACACGGAAAAATTGGTCAGATACTTGGCGCACAAAAGCCGACGAAGATCGTCAAACTCTTCAGAAACGTACTTTGCCTGCTGCGCATACTTGTCGGCACGTTCACAAACATCCCAGAAAAGCACCTCGCCTTTAGCGCGATCCTCAAGCGAAACCAAGCCGAGATTAAAAAGCGTGAATAACTCTTCGCGGTGCTCCAGGGCGTCGTGGTAATACTCACGGTAGTTCTTGACCGTAATCGACGCGCGTAACTCACCTAACTCGGTAACTACTTGCGGGTCGTCAGCGTCGATTGCAATCGGCGTGATGTCTTCCACCACGGTTTCAATTTCGTCCTGAACATTTGTAACCAGCATGGCATGGTATGCCGCTAAGAAACGTCCTGACTCTTGAATGATCGTAGGGTGTGGAACGTTCTCGTCATCGCAAACCTGCTTGATGGTGTAGATGACGTCGTTGGCGAATTCCTGGGCGGTGTAGTTTGCCGACGAATCAAATGCGGTTTTAGAACCGTCGTAATCGACAGCCATACCACCGCCAACGTCTAGAAGGTCCACCGGCACTTTCATCTGGTGCACTTTCGCGTAAACCCGCGCCGCTTCCTTCATCGCGTTTTTGATTCGCTTGATGTCAGTGAGCTGGGATCCGATGTGAAAGTGAAGCAGCTTCAGCATATCGATGCGACCTGCTTCTTCGACCCGGCGAATCACTTCCAGCATCTCGGTCGTAGTGAGGCCAAACTTTGCCGCTTCACCACCAGACTTCTCCCACCGGCCGGAGCCTTTTGAGTAAAGCTTGACCCTCATGCCGAGGATGGGAAGATTGCCTTCATAACGGTTGACCAGATTGAGCACGTGATCGAGTTCATTCAGCTTTTCAATGACGATCACTACGCGCTTTCCGCACTGGGCGCCGGCAAAAGCCAGTTCAATAAACTCCTCGTCCTTGAACCCGTTTAGCACCAGCAGACTGTCCGGGGTTTGCTCCAGCGCCAGCGCCGCATAGAGTTCGGCCTTGGATCCTGCTTCCAAACCGAAATCGTAGCGTGAGCCTTCCCGCAAATACTCCTCAACCACTGCCCGCTGCTGGTTGACCTTCATCGGGTAGACGCACATATGCGTGCCCTGATATTCAAATTCTCTGATCGATCTACTGAACGCTCGCTGAAGTTTTCGTACTTGCGCGGCAACCAATTGCGGAAATCGCAGCAGCACCGGAGCCCCGATCCCTCGCCTCGCCAAATCGTCAATGATCTCTTTCAGGTCTGCTGAACGGGAGTCTCCCTCAGTCGGACGGACTATCAGGTTTCCCTTGCGATTGACGTCAAAGTACCCGGCTCCCCAATTCTCGATCCCATAGGTTTCCAGCGTCTGCTCAATTGCCGTGGTCAATTAGCGGTCTCCTGACTTGCCTGCGAAACACCTGTAAGTTGTTGTTTCAGAAGCCAAAGCGTAGTTACACACATCCCTGGTTCATGTAGCGGAGAATATCTTGGATGGGACGCTATGTGGCGCAATGTAACAGAAAATACAGGGACGGTCTATAACTTTTTTGTTTCCAAGATCTTTTCGACCCTTCTTAAAGCACCATATATAAAGAAGTTATCGGCTAAACGTGTCTGACCCTGGTGAGGCGTGCACCAGAAACCTTGACATCGTCAATTGCGAAACTATAATGCACAGTTTTTTAGCGCCGTCGCAGATGTTGTTCGCCTCTTCCTTTTACAAGGCCGGGCTTCCCGCATACTTCGCACCAACTTCCACTCCGGGGCGAAGAGTACCCCTAACACTCCCTATAAGCATCAGGAGAACTCATGAATGCAAAGACTGTCTTGAAATATGCCTCTGAACAGGGGGCAAAATTCGTTTCCGTTCGCTTTACTGATCTGCCGGGTTCCTGGCAACACTTAACCTTCCCAATCGCCGCACTAGCTGAAGATACTTTCGAAGATGGCTTTGGTTTCGACGCCTCTTCAATCCGAGGCTGGGCCGCCATTCATGAATCGGACATGTTGCTGGTTCCGGACGCCGGCCGCTTTTGGATGGATCCATTCTCTGAACAGCCAACTTTGTGTCTGTTGGGCAACGCAGTCGATCCGATCACCAAGGAGGGTTATGCCTTCGATCCGCGATCAGTCGCGATTAGGGCAGAAAGTTATTTGAAGTTCACCGGACTCGCCGACACCGTTTACTTCGGACCGGAAGCAGAGTTCTTCGTCTTCGACTCAGCAAAGTTTCATAACGATCAACACTCCGCCGGTTACACGATTGACTCGGATGAGGCCCACTGGAACAGCGGAAGAGATGCGAATGAGTTCCAGGGTTCGAACCTGGGTTACCGCATTCGTCCCAAAGAAGGTTATGTCCCGGTACCGCCAATCGATAGCCTGTCGGATTTGCGCTCAGAGATTTCGCTCACTTTAGGAAAATGTGGAATTACAGTCGAGTGTCATCATCATGAGGTTGCGACAGCCGGACAATGCGAAATTGATTTTCGTTTTGATACGTTGCTGGGTACCGCCGACAATCTACAGATGTTCAAGTACATCGTTCGCAATACTGCCTATCAATACGGCAAGGCGGCGACCTTCATGCCCAAGCCGTTGTTTGGAGACAATGGCTCGGGAATGCACTGCCATCAGTCGCTTTGGAAAAATGACAAGCCGCTATTTGCCGGCGATGGATACGCGGGACTCTCTGAAATGGCCCGTTACTACATCGGTGGACTGCTGAGACACGCAGCCGCTGTCGTGGCTTTTGCCGCTCCAACAACCAACAGCTACAAGCGACTAGTCCCGGGGTTTGAGGCTCCAGTTAATCTTGCTTATTCAGCGCGTAATCGTTCCGCAGCGATCCGCATTCCGATGTTCTCAACTAATCCAAAGCTCAAGCGACTTGAGTTTCGTCCACCCGATCCGTCGTGCAATGCTTATCTGGCTTTCTCTGCCATGCTCTTGGCAGGTCTCGATGGAATTCAAAATCGGATCGATCCAGGCGATCCATTAGAGAAAGACATCTACGATCTCTCGCCCGAGGAACTGAAGGATGTTCCAACTTTGCCTGGCTCGCTTGATGAGTCATTGAAAGCCTTGGAAGCAGATCATGATTTCCTGCTGAAGGGTGACGTTTTTAGCACTCAATTGATTGAACGCTGGATTTCGTATAAACGCGAGAAGGAGATAACTCCGATGCGCATGCGCCCGCATCCATTGGAGTTTTCGATGTACTTCGATATCTAGTAGCCATTGATTCAACTCCTTGGAGTGCGGCGGCCAGTCAACGCTTTGGTCAAACGCGGGATTGCAGTATCAGCTTTGCCCCTTTACGCGACCACAGGCCAAAGCGGCGCCGGGCCGCCGCACTCCAAGGAGAGGCATTTAGCCGAAGACACTCGCTTGCCCACTAACCTCCGCGTAAGATGTTCGCGTGAAGACCGCCGATCAGAACGTCGAATTCCTGCTTCGAGATCTGCCAGACGAGAGAGGCGCTCGCCTGTTTCTAGAACGCTTAAAACAGGAACAGCCTCGCAGCCTGCAGAAGCTTCAGCGCGACCAGGGTCTCTTTTCTGACGCCTTGGCCATCGCCGCCTGGAGCCCATTGCTGGCGACTACGCTCGAGCAAAACCCCGACTACATTTCCTGGTTGACGCGGGAGCGCGGCGATACCCGCGTTCGAACGCGCGAACAATTAAAGGAATCGCTCGCCCGCTTTGCCCTGACCAATTCTTCCGTTACCCCCCAGGTGATGCTGGCCCGCTTCCGTCGACGTGAGTTGCTCCGAACCTACTTGCACGACGTTAGAAAAGCCCACTCGGTGGTGGAGACGACAGAGGAACTGTCGAATCTTGCCGACGCGATTCTCGACTACGCTTTGAGCCTGGCCCGTCAGGAGCTGGAGAATCGTTTTGGACCGCCGTTGCGCGATGACGAAAAAGGGCGAGTAGCTTCGGCCGAGTTTTGCATCATTGCTCTCGGCAAGCTTGGCTCGGCTGAGTTGAACTACGCATCGGATATCGATCTGGTGTTTGTCTATTCTGAGGATGGCACAACTTCCGGCACGGGCGAGCGTGGCAAGATCAGCAATCGCGAATACTTCATAAAGCTATCTGAGAACATTACAAAACTGGTGGGCAAGCCAGCGGGCGAAGGCGCTGCCTACCGCGTTGATTTGCGCTTGCGTCCGCATGGCCGCGATGGAGCTTTAGCCTGCTCGCTCGATGAAGCGCTTAGATACTACGCAAACTCAGCACAAGCATGGGAACTCCAAACTCTGATTCGAAGCCGATCTGCTGCTGGATCAAATTCACTCTTCGCTCGTTTCGCCGAGGCGGTGGAGGAGCATGTCTATCGACCTGAGGTGTCGATCGATGAGGCGCTGGCGAGTGTTCGATTGGCAAAGCAAAAAATCGACCGTCACATCCAGCAAGGTAATCACGGGTTCAACGTAAAACTTCAACGCGGCGGAATCAGGGAGATTGAGTTCATCGCCCAGGCGTTGCAACTCGCTCACGGCGGTCGAGACGAATGGCTGCGCGCTTCCCACACGCTCATCAGTCTCGGAAGGCTTGCCGATCGCGACCTCGTCACCGAACAGGAACGGAGCGAATTGTCAGATGCCTATGTATTCCTTCGCCTGCTTGAACACCGCCTACAGATGGAGCATGGGCTGCAAACGCACATCGTGCCTGACGCAATCGAAGCCCGAACTTTGGTAGCAAGACGGATGGGCTTCTTAGGCGTCGATGGTCTTAAGCGTTTCAATACCACACTTAAACTGCACGCGCGAAACGTTCAGAAGGCCTTCGATCGGGTGTTTGCGACGGCAAAGACTACGGGAGCGAATGAGGCCACCGGAGAAGCGTTGATTGCCGGTCTGGAAAGCGGCACCCTTCGCGAAGAAATTCGGGCGATGCATGCAGCCGCCAAGATTTTCTTGCCCGATCTTGAGACCGGTGACGCCGAGATTCAGCCCACAAATATTAAGGCTCTGGGGGCACTTCTCACCGCAGCGGCGTTGGAATCGCTCAACCCGCACCGCGCGATAATGTTGACCGCGAGGGTCGCAGCTTCGCTCGACAAATCCGAGAGTCGAGTTCCATTAGACGAGAGCAAATTAACTGCTATGGTGCGCCTTTGTGGGGCGTCCGAGCTCTTTGGCGAGATGCTCGCGAGTCACCCGGCGTTGATTGGCTTACTCGCACCAGAAAGCGCGCGACTCCGTCGCCGTGACTACCGTGCCCAACTTCGGGCTACCGTTGATCCTGAACGAAGCTTCCCATCCGAACTGGCTGCACTGAGGAAAGAATGGTCGCGGCTCATGATTGAAATCGGAGCCGCCGACGCAGACGGGTCGATCTCACTAGGAGAGTCGAACGCTCTTCAAACTGAGCTCGCCGTCGCCAGTATTAACGTCGCGTTCCTGGTGGCACGTCGCGAAATGGTCAGACGATATGGACGCATGAGTGGTGGTCCACGTTTGAGCATACTCGCACTTGGCCGGCTCGCCAGCGGCGGAGTCGATTACGGGTCTGACCTCGACATCATCATCGTCTACGATTCGTTGGTGTCGTCACCGGTAGCCTCCTTGTCGCCGGATGAAGCCAATGCCCGGCTCGCTGAATTGATGATTGCCGCCCTTTCGAGCGTAACCCGGGACGGTTATCTCTACCGCGTTGACTTGCGACTGCGTCCCAACGGAAAGAATGGTCCATTGGTGGCCAGCTCGGAATCATTTCTCGATTATCTCAAACAGCGCAGCGCAGTTTGGGAGTGGCTAGCTCATGTGAAACTTCGGGCCGTCGCCGGAGATCTTGAACTTGGGAAAATGCTTGAGACGCATGCCCGCCACGCCATTCATGAAAGGGCCCGTGTCACACCTGATCATGAGTTGCGCTCGGAAACACGTCGGGTGAGAGAGTTGCTGGAAAAAGAGAAGAGTTCGCGCGGCAGGCAAGCCAGTAAGCGTGTTGACCTCGATATTAAATATGGAGCGGGCGGAATGCTCGATGTTTACTTTGCCACCCGGTATCTGCAATTGCGCGACGATGTATCGGACGAAGGAGATGATCGCTCAACCAGCGCGACTCTTGATCGACTGGAGGCGACTGGGTCTTTATCGCCTGAGGACTATGCAAGTTTAAGTGAAGGATATGCCCTGCTGCGTGGAGTGGACCATCAATCGCGTCTTATTGCGGGCAAGGTAGCGAGGCTCCCTTCAGCTACTCACCCCGTCTTATCCGAAATCGCAAAGCGGCTCGACTTTGCGTCAGCTAACGAATTGAGTGCGACGCTGAAGGAACGAATGCGGGCGATCCGTGAGTCGTATGAGCGAATCACGAGCGCCGACGGTTTGGCGAATTAGGCATGACGCACCGGATTGGTTTGCTCGTGCCAGCAACGGGTACACCATTCATGATTCAACCGGCGCTCGGCCTCGGTGTATTCCGCAGACTGCCGCAAACGGCTGACTACTTCCTTTTCGTCATCTGTCAGATTGGCCCAACTCTTCACCTGAACGTCGCCGCAACGGGCACATCGACTCTTAGAGGTCACTGCAAGACTCCTTCGTAACAAAATGCCAGAAGAGCATCATATCGCGTATGCGGGCTAAATTTGTTTGTTTACGTTCACATCTCCATCGTGTAATTTATCTTAGGTGAGGTTGCTTGCAACCGCATCAGCGACTCCGGCATCAAGTCTTCGGAAGGAAGAAAAAGGCAAGAATGTTTCGAATTAAAGCTTCTTACACTGGTCAACTGGAACTGAGAACGACGCTGGATAGAGCTCGCGAGTTTTTTGGTGAACTGAAGAACTTTGCCGATCTGATGCCGGGCATTGAAGGCATCCGCAAGGAAAGTGGTGGGATTGTGCGTTGGCTGGTGAAGGCTGACGTACCGGTGATCGGCTCCGTGCAGGCAAGTTTTGCTGTTCGCAAAACGGAAGATCGGCCTGAGCGACTCGAATGGTCGCCCGCGGGTTCCGACCTTAAGAACTACTTGCGATACGCAGCAGCGTTTGAAGTGCGTGGCCACAATGTATTGATCAAGGTTTCGCAGCATGTCGAGTTGCGGCGATCTCACGCGCGCGACCTTCATCGCCTGGCGGCACTTGTTGGTGAAGGAGCGATTAGTTCAGAAATGCAAAAGCGGGTTCGGGAAATGATCCAAACATTTCTCGTGCGCGCTCAGGACAAGCTCGAAGGCGAAGCGCTTCGCGAGCAAGAAGCCGAAGCTTAGTCGGCAGCATCTGTAGACAAATCCTCAGTTGTAGATCTAATCATTTTCCATATCTCATTTTCCATTTCTAATTTGTCATTGGCCGAATTTCCCAGGTCGTAGTGGTATGAGGTCAGTACCACCGTGCGGTAGCGGGTGGGTCTTCCCATTGCCAAATTGCCGATTTCCGATTTGGGATTGCCCTTGCGTAAAAAGCCAATTGACAATTTGCAATTGCAAATCGAAATCGACGGACCCACACTCTAGCGGTGGTGGTACCGACTTCATCCCACGCCGATCGCGTAAGCGTCCGGCCGATGACAAATTAGATATGAAAAATGAGATAAGGAAAATGGACTTATCTTCAGCTGCCTATTTAGAGTAACTGATCATATTCGCAAGCATTCGGTACGCGCCTGGAACTCCCGCGCGTAACTGCCGATACCAAACCATACTCGTGTAAATGTAGTTTCCCTTGCCGTACTTCGTCACTAGCAGACCACTGCGCAGAGGCTTCTCACCCTTATCGCTCATCGAAAATAGCTCAGTGTAATTTTTGTCCCATTCTTTCGGGTAATAAAGGCCGCGCTCTTGAATCCAGCCAGCGAAATCGGCTTGCCGGATCACGTTCGGCGTTGTCATTAGCGGGTGACGCGGCTGCAGAAAAGTCACCGCTGCAGTTTCATCAGTTACACGCTCGTCTCCGAGGATGATAGGGAAAGGCGCCAGCTGCGGGCGAGTCTTGTTTGGATCCGGATTCCATTCATTGGTCCGGTGATAGAAGACTATTAACGTCCCGCCTGCGTTGACGAATTCAAGCAGACGGCTATTGCTCGCAACCAATTCCTGATGCGCTTCATACGCACGATTGTCGAGTATGATCGTGCCGAAACTTGAAAGATCGCTGCTCTTAACATCCTCGACCTTCAGCGCTGTTGACTCCACGCCCAAAGCCGCCAGCGACTGCTCAAGTGTCTTGTCGAAGCTGGGTAAATAGCCGACCCTCACATTCGGCTTCACTTGGGCACTGCTGTAGATCAGCTCAACCTTCCGCTCGGTGATTAAATTATTAGCGGAGCTGTAGATCGATACAACGGCCGTACGTGAGCGCCTAAGTCCGCGAAGATCCTCACGCCGTGGCAATTTATTACTAGTCAGGATCGCCTCTTTGCTCTCTTCGTTCGGTCCCATCACGAGGGGACGCGATATTTCTGACAACGCACCTGCCGCCCGGTCAATGCGAGTTTTGATGATACCCCGGAAATTTGCCCCCGTGTGATTCGCAAGCTGTAAACTTAACTCCCGACATCGCCCCAGCGTCTCTTCCGTACGCACACACGGCGACGGGGAGATGCTGACAATCTCAATTGCCGGCGCGACGTCAACAGTTCTAATAGTGCTGATCTGAAATTTTGCCCCTTCAAGATCGATCTCGACCGTCGCCTTAAACGGCAATCCAAACAACGCGCCATCGTAAAGATGCTCTGCTTGCGGAACTGTGTATCGCGCATTCATCGGCGTTTGAGTCTCAGCAGCGACGCTTGTTTCAGTGCCATTCAAAAGATGGTCTGGCGGCTCGATGCTGGACTCCTTCCCGAAGGCGGCGAAGGAAAGTTTGGTGACTTTCACAGGCTTAGTTCCGTTGTTCGAGAGCGTGATCGTGAAGTGAGATTTTTGGCCTGGGATCAAAAGTGGCTCGTTGGCCATTAGCGCCAACGAAATGCCCGCGGCTCGCGCGAAAGCTTTTCCGACGGATGATTCCGAATCAAGTTGGAAAATGGAATCAGCCTGCTTCTCTACGCGCCACTTAATCAGCTCATCCAGCACTCGATCTGGCTGACTAATGGAATCCGGTAGCTGCTTACCGTTGACCGCAATCGTATCCAGGTCGAGCGGTGGTGCGGCGCGTGGTTTCAGGCCGTCTACGAAAGTCTCCAAACCCCCGGACGGTGCGGTGGTATTTGGCGCTTCACGTTCGAGACGGTAACGAATTGGCGGCAGCTTTCCTCCTGTGATCCTCCGCGCGCGCATCATATCTTCGACCGACTTAGGCCATGGGCCCTGAGTCGCGTGTTGATGAAGTGCCTGGAGCGCCTGTTCGGCAAACGATGTCCCTCGAACAGGATCGATTTCATTCGGATCAATGGAGACGATCTTACTGGCAACGGTGTCTTGATTTGCAGCAGCAGCGCCACCAGGCTGACGTACAAACAATCGTTGTGCCTGCCAGGTTTTCAATGCGGATAACTGTTCTGGGAAACGTTTTGGATCAGCGGCAGCGGTGAATGCCTCGATTATCAACTGGCCCGTCGCCTGATGATGTCCGTGACCACGCGACGTGTCGTGATTTGTAATGATAACGTCAGGTCGCAGCGCGCGAATCTTCAGGACCATGAGACGCAACGCTTCTTCGCGATTCCAAATGCGGAACGTCTCTTCATCAGATTTAGAAAATCCAAACTCTTTCAGCCCAAGGAAGTGCGGCTCAGAACCTTGAATCTCAGACGCGCGGATTGTTTCCTTTGCCCGAATTACGCCAAGCTCCTCGTAGAGCTCGGGGCCAACCACATTCTGTCCGCCCTCACCATAGGTTGAAAACAGAGTGACCGTGTGGATGCCGTATTTGCGTCTTAAAACCGTGAGTGTGGTCCCATCCTCATCGTCCGGGTGCGCGGCGACGCACATCACTGTCCAGGGGTTAGCCAGATCGAGCAATGCCTGGTGCAGCTCAGCAGGTTCGCTTTTCTCGATCTCGGGTAGCGGCGTAGGAGATTCGACCGGAACTTCTTGTGCACGTCCGATCGGAAACTCGCAGGACCAGATGATCACGATTGCGAGCAATAGTGCGAACCACTGACGAACGATTAGTCGACCCTTCAACATATCCCCATAACCCTTCATTTGTGTTCTACGACCTCAACCGTTCGAGTCTCCCGGCCACGATCATGCTAACGGCAATAATTGATATCAAAACAACACCATAAGCCGCGGCCGTTCCCAGATTGAAATCCCGCAGTTCTGACGCAATCGCAATCGAAACGGGCCGATTTGTTGGAACAAATACCAGCACCGAAGCTACATATTCTCCCAGTGCAATTACAAAAGCCAGTAGGGTTCCAGCAACTGCGCCGGGCCATACCAGCGGCAAGGTGATTCGAGTAAATCGCTGCCAGGCGCGGGCTCCGAGACCTGATGCAGCTTCATCAAGCGACGCATCGATCTGCTCCATACTCGCCTGGACTGCACGCACCACGAGCGGCATGAATCGTAAAAAATAGACCACCGGCAAAATCCAGAACGTGCCAACCAGAATGAACGAACCAAGCAGTGGCGAAGGTTTGCCGTAGGCTTCGGCAAGAGAAACAGCTACCACCGTTCCGGGAAGTGCCCATGGGACCAGAATAAGCAACGACAACAATCGCCTCCAACTTCTCCCACCCTTTCGCGCTAGAAGCATAACTACGCAAAAGCTCCAAAGCCCTGCCGCCACGGAGGCAATCGCCGCCATTGAAAGACTGTTCAGGAAGGCATCGCTGGCCGTGGGATCGGAGAATATTCTGACGTAGTTTGCGACGGTGTAGATTGGCGGCAGCGTTTCAGTGGTCCATGATCCCTCTTTGGCGAAGCTTACCAGGATGAGCGTGGCCACCGGCAAAACGAGCAATAGTGAAAAGAACACTCCGGCAATGGTCGCGAAGATGCGCGCCTTTCCAGTTGCAGTTGCTCGTCGTCTTCTAGCTGCGCCTTTCATCGCCGCCGCGGCAAATCTACGCGTTCCCTCGTAGCGTTGAAAAAACACTAAGGCGATTAGGGAAATTGCTGCCAGGATTACGGTTTCCGTTAGGGCCATCGACACATCCCCACGTTGCCGTGCGGTGTAAATCTCCAAAGTCAGCACGCGGACGTCGCCGCCGAAAAGCAGCGGTGCACTGAAGGAAGCCATCGACGTCATGAATGTGAGCAACGCAGCGGCGATTAATGCTGGCGTCAACTGGGGCAAGACGATTCGCGTGAGGACACCAATTCTGCCGGCTCCCAAACTTTTTCCTGCCTCAGCTAATGACGCGTCGATTCGGCTTAATCCCGCGCCGGTCAGCACGTAGAAAAACGGATACATCGTATAAGTGTGGAAGAGCAAAATCGCCGGCCAGCCGCGCAATGTCCACGGTGCCTTCTCGAGGTTGAAGACTGTCTGAACAAACCGTCCGAGGATTCCCGACTCGCCACATAAAAAAATGAAAGCGACTGTGCCGACCAAAGGAGGGAGAACTAAAGGCAGCGCTGAGAGTGCCGCAAATACACTCCGCCCCGGAAATGCGTAACGCTCAAAGAGAAAGGCGAGAGGTATCCCAACCAGAGCGCACAACACCACAGTCAAAACTGAAATTCCGACACTCGAAAAAATCGCTTCCAACACAACGCCTTGAAACAGGGCATTGCGATAGTTGCTGAGTGACCAGCCACCATCCCGTTGAAGGGACGCAACGACAACATGCAAGTTTGGGTAGATAATGCCGTAAAGAAGGACCAGTCCAACGACGAGCCACAGAAAGAGACGAGGTGAAATGGAACGGGACGGTGGAACAACGTGGCGATTTACAGCCATAGGGTTGCGGTCGTCAAAACTCGCGGTCGCTAAAAAGAGTCTGAAGGGCTTAACTCATTCATCCCTGAGAAGCGAAATCTTTTCAGGCGGCAAGACTGCGGTGCAACTAGCGCCTGGGAGGGCCTCATATGACGCAAGCGCGAGCGCTTCCAAACGCAATCCGTTAGCGTCAAGCTTGATGGTGGATGTTGCACCCGCAAAATCGACCTCGCTCAACTTTGCTGGGATGGCGTTTTCATCTTTCGCTGCACCATTAGTGATTAATACATGCTCTGGGCGGATTGCGAGAATGCAAGGCTTGTTCAGCGGAGCTAAATCGGCGTGCTTCACCAGGGCCCGCAATGTGTGTCCGCCCTCGAGAGTCTTAAACTCACCAACTCCTTCTTTGCTCGAGCTGAGCCGCATCGCCCTGATCAAATTATTCCGGCCCAGAAAACGAGCGACAATCAGTTGGGCCGGATGCTCGTACAAATCCCGCGGCTTTCCTGTTTGGAGGACGCGTCCAGCAGACATGACACTAATACGATCACAGAGTGCAAACGCTTCTTCCTGATCGTGGGTCACGTAGATGGCAGTTAATCCCAGTCGCGTGACCAACTCGCGCAACTCACTTCGGGTAGCTTCGCGCAGGCTAACGTCAAGATTTGAGAGTGGTTCGTCGAAAAGTAAGAGTGCGGGTTCGATCGCGATCGCCCGAGCAATCGCAACTCGTTGTTGCTGGCCACCGGATAATTCATCGACCCGGCGCTTTTCATAGCCAGGGAGTTGCACGAGTTCCAACGCGCTTTTCACGCGATCACGAATTTCCTGCTTCGCGCGCTTTCGCGCCCGTAAACCAAAGGCCACGTTTTCAAAGACGTTTAGATGTGGGAACAGGGCGTAATTTTGAAACACCATTCCAAAGCCGCGCCGTTCAGCCGGCAACGTCGTGATGTCGTTTCCTTCAAACTCAATGGTACCGGCATCGCGCTTTTCCAGACCGGCAATCATCCGCAGGGTCGTTGTTTTGCCGCAGCCTGATGGTCCAAGCAAGCCAAAGAATTCTCCACGTTCGACGTCGAGCGAGACGTCAGAAACGGCAGCCGTCTGATTGAAACGCTTGGAAATATTTTTAAGAGAAAGAAGCGTCATCGGTAATGGTCAGGAAATGTTATCCGCAGATTTCGCAGATTACGCAGAGGAACGCCTCAGGTTCGAGATTACTTCTTATTCCGCCCACGAATTTCAGTATCCCAATAGCGTAACCATTCATTACTTTGCTTTCGCAGCAGCTCCCAATCGATCGGCATCTCGTTAACGGGCTCATTCATCCACGCCGGTAATTGAGACCGATCAAGGTCGGTTCGAACCGGAACACGATAGTACTTCTTTGCGGCGAGGATCAGATTCTCGGGGGTGGTTACAAATTCGTAAAACCGGCGCGCCTCTTCTTCCTGTGGCCCACCGCGGACGATTGCGATTCCGTCAGTTATAACGGGAGTGCCCGTAGCCGGGAACACATAGCCGATCGGGAATCCTTTTTGCTCCTTGTGGATCCACACATCAGGCAGGTTCCACAAGCTGATCAGCCCTTCCCGCCTCACCAGCTTTTGCATTAACAGCGTCCCGTCGGCCGTATATTCGTGGACGTTGGCATCGAGGCGTCGCAGCCAATCATAACCTTTGTCGGGTGTTCCAGTGTCTTTGTAAAAGCGCCAGATCATCGCCCCGAAAATCGCTCGCATCGAGTCGGAAGGGTTGGGATTCCGGATCAGAATCTTGTCGGCCCACTTCGGATCGAGCACGTCGTCCCAATCTTTAGGAGCGTCTTCGGGTTTGATGGCGGCACTGTTATAAACGATCACTTCCGGGGTTTTATAGGTGCCGTACCAGCGATCCTGAGGGTCGTGACTCGAGGCCGGAACATTCGCGCTCCAGCTGGGCTTATATGGTGACAGCAGATTCTCTTCAGCCGCAGTTTGAAAGGTTGTGTGGGCTGCGCCCCACCACAAGTCAGCCTGGGGACGGTTGCGCTCGGCCCTTACGCGCTCGAGTATCTCTCTCGCTCCCATGTCGAGGAACTGCACCTCAACATTGGGATACCTGGCCTTGTAAAGCGCGACTGATTCCCGCAACAGATCCTGTCCGTGAGGCGTATAGATGAGGAGCTTGCGCGCCGGTGTTTCGCTGGACCGGCTACATGAAAAGAGAAGCGCCGAAACAAAAATAGCAAGGATTGGCAGACAAAACTTGACGCGCATAAGGTCTGATTACGACGCAGCGGGTCGCGTCGAGAGTTTAGAGCCCAGCCGTTAGTCCACGCTTTGCTAACCATGTTTCAGGTAGCAAATGCTTTTTGTTTAAACTTATCTGAAGCGCGGGCATGCTAGCATATAGTTTTAGAAGGCTGCGACCGGACATTTAAAATGACAACAAAGCCAAAAAAGGGAATGGTCAAACGAGGGAGCTGGGAGGTTACGAAGAAACTCCTGAAGGCGATTCCTTTTATAGGACCGGTGTTTACAGTTGCCTTTGCGGGTAATGACATCCGGAAGAAGGGGGTGATCCCCGGCGCGGTCCATGTCGGGCTTGATGTTACGCCTGTCGTCGGAACCGCGAAGTCACTGCTCGAAATATTTACCGGTGACCTGATTCCCGACAAACCACCGAAAGTTAAAGCACCCGCGCAAAACGTTCAGCTGGCTCCGACCCCGCTCGATCCCAACCGCCAGCAAAGCTGACCAACCCAATCTCCGCAATACGCAACTCCTTGGAGTGCGCCGCCTTGTCGGCGCTTTGGCCGGTCGCGGCTTTGCGCGGCCTGTCACGCAAAACTCAACTCGATTAATTTCAGCGATGCTGCGACAGAGTCGCAGCAGGCCAAAGCGCCGCGGCGCACTCCAAGGAGCTGGAATAGTGTTAAGTCGCCAAATTAGCTGACGTCGGTTCCGACTCAAGGAGCACAAATTCAATCTGACCAATAGTCGACTCCATGGAGTGCGGCGGCCCGGCGCCGCTTTCGCCAACGATTAATTTCTGGGTTGAACCGCTTCTTTTATTCACCTGGCGCAGAATCGTGGTGACGAGCGTAGGCCAAAGCTGCGCCAGGCCGCAGCACTCCAAGGAGATGAATTTAGCTAGCGTAGATTGGTGGGCGCTCAGTGAAGGGTTGCGCCGTTTCGTATGCGTGGCTCAGTCTTAGCAGCGTCGGTTCAGACCAATAGGCGCCGAGAAGTTGAAAACCGATTGGCAACCGGCTGGAGGATAGACCACACGGCACGTTGAGTCCGGGAATTCCGGCGAGGTTTGCGGTCACGGTATAGATATCGTTGAGATACATCGCCAACGGATTATCCACCTTCTCTCCCAGCGCGAACGCAGGTGTGGGCGATGTCGGCGTGATGATCGCATCACAACTTTCAAACGCTTTACGAAAATCGTTCTTAATGAGCGCGCGTACTTGCTGCGCCTTGCGGTAGTAAGCGTCGTAGTAGCCTGCGGACAAAACATATGTTCCCAGCATAATGCGCCGCTTAACTTCCGGACCGAACCCGTCTTCGCGAGTTTTCTTGTACATCTGGCGCAATTCCGGCGCGTCCTCTGCGCGAAATCCATAACGCACGCCATCGAAACGAGCGAGGTTCGATGAAGCTTCCGCCGTGGCGATGATGTAGTAGACGGCGATACTAAACTTTGCATTCGGCAGTTCGACGTCGACTATTTCCGCACCAAGCTGACGATAGACATCCACGGCTGCCTGAACCGTGCTGCGTACTTCATCATCCAACCCTTCCCCGAAAAGGGATTTTGGAAAACCGATGCGCGCACCTTTGATGCTGCCGGTTAACTCAGCCTTGTAATCAGGGACAGGGACGTCCGCGGTCGTAGCGTCATGAGAATCACGACCCGCGATCACGCCGAGCACGTGGGCCACGTCGCGACTACTGCGGGCAAACACTCCCACCTGATCCAGAGAAGACGCGAAGGCGACCAGTCCGTAGCGAGAGTTGCGACCATAGGTTGGTTTTAGTCCAAACACACCACACAGGGATGCGGGCTGTCGCACCGAGCCTCCGGTGTCGGAACCCAGGGCCACCGGAACGATACCGGCGGCTACTGCGGCAGCCGAGCCTCCGGACGAACCCCCAGGTACACGCGAAACGTCCCAGGGATTCTTTACCGGTCCAAAGGCCGAATTCTCATTAGACGAGCCCATGGCAAATTCGTCGCAGTTGGTTTTGCCAATAACTACCGCTCCGGCGTTTCGTAAACGCTCGATCACAGTTGCGTTGTAAGGTGGATGATAATCACCGAGGATCCGCGAGCCACAGGAGGTTTGCATGCCTTTGACGCAGATGTTGTCCTTAATCGCGATGGGAATGCCGGCGAGTTCGCCGGTAGAGGATTCAATACCTGTGAGGGCACCGGCGCGATCGATCTGAAGAAACGCATTTAGCTCGGGGTTAAGCTTTTCAGCGGCGTTGATCGAAGACTCGACAGCCTGGGAGAGTTTTTTTCCTGCACCAAGACTCTCCTGAATTGATTCAATTTCACTCATAACTGCAGACTTTTAGATAACCTGGAGAACGGCTGTTTTAGAGAACCTTCGGCACTCGAAAATGACCTTCAGCTCCATCGGGCGCTTCAGCCAGAGCTACCGGTTGGCCCAGCGAGGGAACTGTTTCATCGGCGCGAGTGGAATCCGTCGCTTCACCCTCTGGAGTGAGCCCACCTAAGGCAGGTTCGATACTGCTCGTATCGATGGCATTGAGTTGCTCCACGTAAGCCACGATGTCTGCCATCTGCGGCGCAAATACCTGAAGCTCTTCGGCTGTGATTTCCATGTGCGCCAACTGCGCAACCTTTTCGACGTCGGATTTAGTAATGGGCATAGGTTCTCAGAAATCAGAAATCAGAAATCAGAAGTCAGAAATCAGAAGTCAAGGCTCTCGGTTTTTCTCTAAGCGAGCAACGCAACTGGCCGCGGCTCCTAAGAATGCTCGGCGCAATCCAACGTCGCGAATTTCAGCGGCGGCAGATACTAATTCAATTGGGACGGCGGTGTGCGCGATGCTTTGTTTGTGGTTACTGCCTTCGTCGTCCAGCGCCTGAAACATTCGAGGTTGTATGCTCACCTCAATCGACTTGATCGTTTGCTGGCCCAACACGGAGTTGAGCCTGAAGAGCAATTGCCCGCGTAATTGTTCCATCTGCCGCTGCCAGATATTGTCTCGCACGGCGACCACAAGAGTTTGATCTTTTAGTTGAACCGGCACTGCGTGACTGCTGAGAGCGTCACCGACTGCATGCTTCCAGGCGGCCACGCACACAGCTTCTGCCACCTCGTCAGACCCATTCGCTGCGGCGAGAATCTTCGGCAGAGTTTTAATTAGGATGTCCACTTGCAGGTATTCCGTAATGCAAAGTATCGTTCGGGCTCTGTGGAAATGAAGTCCGGAGTGTAGCGGACAATTGTTTTGCGCCACAAGCGCCGATGAAATCGGATGTTGTCTAAGTCTGGTCGTCCTCTGTGCAAACTCCGTGTTCTCTGTGTCTCTGTGGTGGACTTAACGAAAAGGCACCCAACCACGGAGTCACAGAGAGCACAGAGGATGCACAGAGAATTTCCAAATCATGACACCAGATAACCTAGAACCGCCATGCTGAGCGAGAAAATCATCCTGGCTTCGAAGAGTCCGCGGCGGGTAGAGATTCTTCGCGCTGTTGGTTGGGACTTTGAAAGCAGAGCGGCAAACATCGATGAGTCCCGGCACGAGTCGGAAGAGCCTGTCGCATATGTTGAGCGACTGGCCCGCGAAAAAGCCGCCACGATCGCCAGGGATGCTTCTAACGGTCTGGTGTTGGGCGCCGATACGGTTGTCGTAGTTGAAGACGAAATCCTCGGCCAACCGGGTAACAACGAAAACGCCAGGCGCATGCTTGAGCTATTGAGCGGCAAGTGGCATCAAGTGTTAACCGGAATCGCGATCATGCGTGGTGAGCGTGAGGAAATGGTCGCGCACGAAACTACACGCGTGCGTTTTGCGGAGTTGTCTCAAAAGGAAATCGATTGGTATGTATCAACCGAAGAGCCGCTAGACAAGGCCGGCGCCTATGCGATTCAAGGACAGGGAGGAATCTTCATCGAAGAAATTGAAGGTGATTACTTCAATATCGTTGGTCTGCCGATACGACTTGTGTACCAACTGCTGGGACGAATGCGTTAATCCGCAGATTACGCTGATTTCGCAGATTACGAAAAACTGGCAACAGGAGGGGCAAGAGAAACCTCTTATTGGCAAGTGCCTAATCGGCGAAATCTGCGTAATCTGCGGATATAATTTCAGCAGAGCACGCTTCCGCCATCCACGCTTAACGCCTGTCCGTTGATTCCCCGACCGTCTTCGGAAGCCAGCAATACAGCCATCGACGCAACCTCTTCAGGCTCGATGATGCGATTTTGTGGGCTCATCTTTCGAATCGACTCCATTGCCTGCTCCGACGAAAGTCCGGTTTTTTCAGTAATGTTCTGAACGCCCCGCGTGACCATCTCAGTATCAACATAACCCGGACAGATCGCGTTAACGGTTATTCCTTTAGTGGCCAGTTCGAGAGCGGCGGAGCGCGTTAATCCGACGACTCCGTGTTTTGAAGCGGAGTAAGCTGCGATATATGGGGCGCCGGTTTTTCCCGCAATCGACGCGACATTGATGATGCGACCCCAGCCGCGCTCAATCATTTGTGGCACCGCGGCTCGGGTGCAATAGAAGGTTCCGTTCAGGTTAACCGCCAGGTGCCTTAACCAAAGCTCATCGCTGGTTCTAACAATGGGAGCGCTTTCAGCGATGCCGGCGTTATTAACAAGGATGTCGGGACCCCGCCCAAAGGTTTCAGTGACGGCCGCAAACGCATTCTCAACGCTGCGAGCGTCAGACACATCGCAGACGATCGGCAGCGCATCGCGGTGAAATTGATCAGCGATCTCGCGAGCAACCCTCTCGACCTGATCCAGCGAGCGGGCAGCCACCGCCACATTGGCGCCCTCATGAGCAAATGCCAAAGCGATTGCGCGTCCAATGCCGCGCCCGCCGCCAGTTATCAGAGCAATGCGATCTTTTAGTTTCATAAATATTTCTGCAATGAAATGGTTTTAACGGTCTGGTCCAAATTTGAGAGCCGCTGCGGCTCCATCGAGCCTGGCTGGAAACTCGCAGTCAGGAAGGAGGGTTTACCCCTGCTCTGGTCGCGCAACTCTAAACGAGATCCGGAGTCTCTATGTGCTCAAATTTAAGGATGCAAGTTTCCTGTAGATCGGACTTGTGAAACGAAGAGCGGGGACAAGTCCGCCTTCCCGACTGCCAAAGCCCACGTACCTCGATCGCCCCCGATCTAAAGTAATCTATCGTCCGGTGAAGGTGGGGGCGCGTTTCTCGAGGAACGCGCGGACTCCTTCACATCCGTCCTGCGATTCGAAGCAACGCATCTGCGCTTCCGTTTCATAACGCAGCATCTCTTCGAGCTCCGCAGCCTGGCTCATATAAACCGCATGTTTCGCCGCACCTAATGCGATCGGCGGCGCATGACTAAGTCGAGTAGCGAGTTCCAGCGTCGCAGTTTCCAACTCGCTTGGCTGGACCACCGAATTCACGATACCTAATCGCAGAGCTTCTGCCGCATCGATGGCATCACCCAGGAAAAACATTTCGCAGGCTTTGTTTGGAGTTACTAGACGAGGCAGGAAGTAGGTGCCGCCCCAGTCTGGATGAAGACCGACTTTAACAAACGATTGGCTAAAACTGGCTGACGTAGAAGCGATACGGAGGTCGCAAGCCAGCGCCAGATTGCAACCGGCGCCGGAAGCTGGACCGTTCACTGCGGCAATCACCGGCTTGTTCATTTGACGAATCGCGGTGATTACGCGTCGAGCTGAACCAAGCAAACGCGCGAACTCGTCAGCGTCGCGTCGTTCAATCAGATCAGCCATTGCGGCTACGTCGCCGCCCGCACAGAAGGCACGGCCGGCGCCGGTGATGACCACCACGTGGGCGTTGCGATCGCTACCGGCGGTTTCGAGCGCTTCGGCCAGGTCTCGCCGCATATGCCCAAAGAACGCATTCAACTTCTCAGGCCGGTTGAGCGTGATCGTGCAGATGGATGAATCTTCAGTGACGTTGATGTGTTCGTACATAGCCGTGGTGGTAAATGGTGAACGGATGGTAGTGTTAAGTCGCAAATAGCAATGCGCCGTCACCTATGCAGACTGGGTAGTATCGACCCGTTCTGATCGATTTACCATTCACCATTTACCATTTACTTGCCTTTGAACTCCGCTTTGCGCTTGCCGACGTAAGCGTCAATACCTTCCTTGGCGTCGGCAGATTGAAACAGTTGTTGTTGCAGCTCGCGTTCGAGCGCAAGGCCAGACTCAAACGGGATCTCGGCGCCGGTTTGCACACTTCTCTTGATCAGTCCGACGGCATGGGCAGCCTTGTTGGGGGTCGTAAACTGCCGGGCATATTTAGTGACCTGGTCCACAAATTCATCGGCCGTTCCCGCATCAAGCAATTCAGTCACAATTCCCAACCCCAACCCAGTCTCGAAATCAAATAACTGACCAGTGGCCATTAGTTCGATTGCTTTTGATTTGCCGACAATCCGAGCGAGTCGCTGTGTGCCCCCTGTTCCCGGAAGGACGCCGAGTGAAACTTCCGGCAGCCCCATCTTGCCCGCGCCCTTTCGCGCCACCCGCAAGTCGGCTGCCATCGCAACTTCCAAACCACCGCCAACGCAATGACCGTTGATTGCAGCAATTACCAGTTTCGGAGTTTGCTCCAACCGGTTCAGCGTTTCGTTAGCATGCAAACAGAAGAAGTATTTGAAGGTCGGGGTTACATCACTCAGCATTTGAATGTCGGCGCCGGCGCAGAAAAACTTCTCGCCGTTGCCGGTGATAACTATCACCTGGACGTTTTCATCCATCCTCGCGGTCAGAATGGCCCGATCGAGTTCCTGCATCATTTCGTAGCTGTAGGTATTAGCCGGAGGATCATTGAGGGTTAGAAATGCGATGCCCTCCTGGACGCGATACTCAACCTTCACGGTTTCTTTTGCTTGTGCTTCTGCTTCAGGCATTTAGTTTTGTTTCTTCCTTTACGAACGTCTTACATCACTGCTCAAGCTACCGCGCCAAACGCTCAAAGGTTCGACCATCGTGTTCGAGGCGAAGTCTATTGCCTGGACCGATGATCCGGCAACAAATCCCTGCATGAACAGACGGGTGATGTTTTCTACTAACTCCGAAACTTTTAGTTTGCCGTTGGGATCATACCAATTGTAAATCCAGTTCATCATTCCAAAGAGCGCGTAAGTGGCCACAGTCAAATCGGTTTCTGGTTGAGCCAACTGTTGTTGCTGAATCTCGCGCAGAATCTTGCGGGCCAGCTTGGTGTACTTGTCTTTCTTGGTGGAGACGTGCGTGTGCAGGTCTCCCGCGAGCGAATCGGCTTCGTGCGACAAGACCTTCATCTCAGCCATGTTCGCGGCAAAGAAAGACAGATGGTTCTCGATAAAGATGCGAAGCTTGCTCAGGGGATCGTCCACTCCGCGCAGTTGCTCCTCGAGCCGCTCGAGCACTCGGCCAAAACAATTGTCCTGGATCAGAAAAAGCAGTTCTTCTTTCGACTTGCAGTAATGATAAAGACCCGCAAGGCTGACGTTTGTCGCGCGTGAGATGTCACGCATCGTCGTGGAGTGATAATTCTTCTCAGCAAAAATACGCGCCGCATTGCGCAGGATGAACTCCAGTTTCTGATCGTACTTGGTGAAATCGGCCATAAAGAGTTTGTACTTTGAACTTGGTTCTTTGTGCTTTGTCAGTGGTCAGTTGTTAGTTGTCAGTTGTTAGTTGTTAGTGGTTAGTTGTCAGTTGTTAGTGGTCAGTTGCACTTTTCGCTTCACTACCAACTGACGAGTAACAACTGACCACTGACCACTGACCACTGACCACTGACAAAGTACAAAGTACAAAGCACAAAGCACAAAGTTCAAAGTTCAAAGTTCAAATCTCAAAGTTTGACATACTCAAACTCGAACGGTTTGCCTTTGATACCTGTCGCCGGTGGAGCGATCCAATTGGCGATCTTTCCGGGTTCCGTGACCGGATGCATCAGGCTCCGTACGTACTCCCGATCCTCAATTGTTGGGAGCCAGGCTGCCTTGCGCTGCGCAAACTCCTCGGCAGTAATCAGATTGCCCTCGATATCGAACGGGTGAGCAGCGAATTCACCAACATGCCGATGGAACCTCGGATTTGGCAGGAACAGCCGTTCGCTTACGCCTTCTTCGTTTAGTGTCTTGTTCCAACGCGCCAGGCCTTTTTCACAATCTTTGACATACTCGCCGCGCAACACTTCGTTCAGAGCATTTCGCAACCCCACATCGCGCGTACTCAATTTGCCATTCTCAACCACGGTCATCGAGAAGGTTTGATTCGCCGCGATGTGATCGTCGTATTGCTCCTGTTCCTTGTAACGACCCTTGAGACCCGCCGCGAAGAAGTCGGCGGAGTTTGAACTGATTTCCCCTCCAAACAGATCCAACGAATAACTGAACCAGAAGTTGATGTGCTTCTGAATGATGTCGAGGGGAATACCGCCAAGTTCGCGCACATCGCCTTGCTTCATCAGTTGCGCGGTGCGTTTGACCACACGGTTTAATCCGGTGTCACCGACGAACATATGGTGCGCTTCTTCCGTCAACATGAACTGGCAGGTCCGTGCGAGCGGCTCAAATCCTGATTCGGCGAGCGCTGAAAGCTGATACTTGCCATCACGATCAGTGAACATCGTGAAACAGAAAAAGTTAAGCCAGTCGTCGCAAGGTTGGTTAAACGCTTCAAGAATGCGTGGCTTGTCTGGATTTCCGCTTCGCCGTTCCAGCAACGCATCTGCCTCGTCGCGTCCGTCGCGACCGAAGTAACGGTGCAGCAAATAGACCATGGCCCACAGATGACGGCCCTCTTCGACGTTCACCTGGAATAGATTGCGAAGGTCGTAAAGCGATGGACAGGTTTGTCCGAGCTGGCGCTGCTGTTCAACTGAGGCTGGTTCAGTATCGCCCTGGGTCACGATGATGCGACGTAAGGCATTGCGAAACTCGCCCGGGACTTCCTGATAAGCGGGCTGACCGTGATGATCTCCAAAACCGATCTTCGCACCGGGCTCGGCAGGTTTGAGAAAAATGCCCCAACGATAATCAGGCATCTTCACGAAGTCGAAGTTGGCCCAGCCATCGGGTTCGACACTGATAGCCGTGCGCAGGTAAACGTCCTTCTGCTGGAACCCTTCCGGTCCCATCTCCTGCCACCAATCGAGATAGTTTGGCAGCCACTTTTCCAGCGCGCGCTGAAGTTTCTTGTCTTCGCTCAGGTTAACGTTGTTAGGAATGCGTTCGTATAGATTCATAATCAGTTTTCAGTTTTCAGTTTTCGGTTTTGAGTTTTCATTTTCTGTTCAATTACGAGATTTTGGCGCTCAGCGCGTAAATCATCTTTCGGATCTCAGTAATCATGACCTCAAGTTCACCGCTACGTGACTTCTCCATCAAATCGAGTTCTTCGGTAATGACACGCTGAGTATCGAGTTCAGCGAGGGATCCGTTTGCGATTGCCAAAAACTGTCGAAACTCGCCGGTATGCTGGCGTGCCTGGCCTTCGGCTATGTTCGAAGCGACGGAAACTGCTGCGCGTTTCATCTGGCTTGAAAGGCCGTACACTTCACTTCGCGGAAAGGTTTCGCAAACAAGATAGACGGCTTTGCACAATGCAACGCTCTTCTGCCATCCGACTAGGTCTCGATAGGACCGTGATCCCATACTTAAAACTCAAAACTAAAAACTGAAAACTCTTAGGTTCGCTTAAAGTCGAACTGCGCCTGCGTCGGTTTACCGTAGTTTGTTAACGCACCTTTTTCACCGACTGCATTGGGGCGCTGGAAGATCCAGTTTTGCCAGGCGGTCAAGCGGCCGAAGATTTTTGTGTCCATCGTCTCTGGACCGCCAAATCGAAGCGATGCCTCCATTCCGGTCAACGCATCTGGCGAAAGCGACGTTCGTTCTTCGATAGCTACTCGGATTTCATCTTCCCAATCCAGGTCGTCAGGTGCGAATGTGATTAGGCCAAACTCCTCCGCCTCATCGGTATCGAATGGGCCCTCATGCGCGAGCACCTCATCTACTTTTTCTGGCATCGCTTGAAAACGTGACTGCAGCCTCGTTAAGCCATTGCTCATCGGCAATGCGCCCGCATTCATTTTCGAAGCGGAGAGGCTGGCGGGGGCGTCAGGATCGTTCAGCATGTAACTGCGATCCGAAGCCAGGAGGAGTTCAAGCAGACTGCCAGCAAAACAACTATCCGGCTGCGCGATCGCAAAAAAGCTTTTTGCTGTCAGGTCCAAACGTCTCAAGACCCTGGCCATGTTCAGAGTGATCTCGCGAATCAGCCAATGATCTTTGTTTGCGCTGAGTACTTCGTCTACCGCCAGAACGTCAGCGACGTTTCCCGTTGTACGTAAACACACCAGCCCGATCTCGGGTTCATTGACACGCAAATGCAATAGCGCATGGTCCAACTCGCGAAATGCCTGTAATGCCCAATAGGAATCACCCATCTTCTGAATCTCAGCCGGGTCGCTTGGCTGCTCACCCTCTGGCCCACGCATCGTCAAATCCGCATAGCGTTGTTCGCGATTTAGAATCAGGGTTACGTACTTGTATTCAATGCCAGAAGGCTTCATTTCCGGCTCGATAGGATTGAGCTTAATGCCGTAACGCAAACTGTTAGTTTGCGTCCCGTTGGGATTAGTTTCACCTTCAGCTTGAGAGGCGTTCCTGGGAAGCAAACTAACAGTTTGCTTTACGGAAGCAGCGATCTCCTGCACTCGCGCGGCGACGGCTTCATCGAATTTGCTGGTGGGAAAATATTCGTCAATCAAGCCCCACTCCTTGGCGCGCTTTCCTTTTAGACCCTCAGCAAGCGTCGAGAACACGTCCGCGCGATCGCGGCGGATGCGACGCTTATCCACTAACCGGGTGAGTCCACCTGTCCCGGGTAGAACGCCGAGCAACGGAACTTCGGGTAGCGAGACTGCGGAGTTTCCATCATCGACGAGAAAGATTTGATCGCAGGCGATTGCGAGTTCGTAACCTCCGCCCGATGCGGTGCCGTTCAACGCTGCTACGTAACGACGTCCTGAATGCATTGAGTCATCTTCAATCGCGCAACGAGTTTCATTTGTAAACTTGCAGAAGTTCACTTTGAAGGCGTGCGAGGAAGTGCCCAGCATGTAGATGTTTGCGCCGGCACAGAAAATTCTGGGTTTGAGGCTCGTGACGACCACGACCTTTACTTCAGGATGCTCAAAACGGATCCGCTGGACCGCATCGGCCAACTCTATGTCTACGCCCAGGTCGTAAGAATTGAGTTTGAGTTTGTACCCCTCGGCAAGGGTGGCATCTTCCTGGACGTCCATCGAGAGCGTCGCAATGGCGCCATCGATTTTGAGTTTCCAGTGATTGTATTGCTCTGGGGAAGTTTGAAAGTTGATCATTTACGATTCAGTCCTCAGGTTACAGTTTAGGGCCCGAATTAAGCCCACTTTTAAGGCCTCGCTCCTGCCCATTCGAACGTCCGTTCGGAAAATGGATGTTAGATGCTGGCGAGGTTTTTCGTCAAGTTTGCAGCACCCATCTAGGCAATATCTCCGTTATCTTGCTGACCTGGGGCTCAGCCGGGCCATCCTTGACAGGTCCGCTGAACGGCGCGTAGGGTGTCAGCCTCCAGTCACAGCCCTGGGTGAAACACAGATATTTGAGATTAATAATGAAGTTTGCCTGCGATCTGCATGGGTGAGAATCAGGGAGGCGAATCTGTTCTGGTGAACGGCGCGGTCTTCAAAACCGTTAGTGAGACTGTGAGAACAGGCTTAGGTAGGTTCGATTCCTACACGCCTCCGCCAACCGAACGCGGATTGCGGATATTGGATTGCGGAGACAGTCGATGAATTCAGAGGAGCTTAAAAGGCGAACCCGCGCGTTCGCTTTGCGAATTATCAGGTTGGCTGAAAGTTTGCCAAACACTCCTACCGGAAACGTTATCCGCAATCAGATGATTCGCTGCGGCTCTTCTGTGGGTGCAAATTACCGCGCTGCCTGCCGGGCTAGATCCCGACCGGACTTTGTTTCGAAGATGGGGATAGTAGAAGAAGAAGCTGACGAAACAATCTACTGGATGGAGTTGTTAGTTGATGCTCAGATTGTGAAGCGGTCGAGAGTAGCCGACCTGCTGGATGAGGCGGATCAAATCCTGGCGATTGTTATATCGTCAATCAAAACAGCAAGGGGTTCAAAGACGAATCCGCAGTCCGCAATCCGTAATCAGAAATCGTATGCGTGATTGGGTTGCTTTGAATATGACGCCGGGAATTGGACCGCGTGCTGCGGCCAAGCTCTTGGAGCGCTTTGGATCCGCGGAAGCTGTTTATTCGGCCACGCGCGCTGAGTTGGAAAAAGTCCGACTCCTGCCGGAAGCGGTCGATAGCATCATTGCCCGCGACCTGCACGAACGAGCCGAAGCCGAAATTGAAAATGTAAGGCAGCTCGGCGCCGAGATACTGATTCTCGATGACGGTGTTTATCCGTCGCTATTGCGAGAGATTTACGATCCTCCGATTGCGCTTTACGTTATCGGTTCGTGGGCCGCTTGTCTGGATCAACCTTGCGTAGCCATTGTCGGCTCGCGAAGATGTTCGACCTACGGGTTGAATTCAGCAACGATGCTCGCCAGAGACCTGGCGCGACGGGGAGTAACGATTGTCTCCGGATTTGCACGAGGCATCGATGCTGCCGCACACCGCGGGGCGATTGAAGGCGGAGGGCGCACGATCGCGGTTTTGGGAACCGGCATTGGCGAATCCTATCCTCGCGATCATAAGAAACTCGGTGACGAAATTCTTGACGCCGGTGGTGCGATGGTCACGCAGTTTCCATTGGGCACACCCCCAGTCTCGGAAAACTTTCCGTACCGAAACCGCATCATTAGCGGTTTGAGCCTGGGAGTGGTGGTCGTCGAAGCGGCTGAGAATTCAGGTTCGTTGATTACGGCGCGACTAGCGATTGAGCAAAACAGGGAAGTGTTTGCTGTACCTGGCAACATCACGTCGCGCAACTCATTTGGGACGAACTACCTTATTAAAGGAGCAGGCGCAAAGTTGGTGCAGCAATGGCAGGATGTGGCGGCGGAACTGCCACCGCAGATAGCTGCGAAGCTCTTGCCTCCGCCGCTGGGAGGAAAGAAGAAGGAGAAGTCGGTGGCAGAGCAATTGGCGATGGTGCCGCAAGGTCTCACCGGTTATGAGCAATCGGTTTTCAGGCTACTCTCGGCTGATAATCCTGAGCACATCGATGCTCTTGTAAATCAGAGCAGAATGGCAATTCCCGATCTGACCGCCGCTCTATTGACTTTGGAAATGCGCGATTTAGTTAGGGCATTACCGGGAAAATGTTTTGTAAGGAAGATGTGAAGGGCAGGTGAATGGTAAATGGTGAATGGTAAATAGACGAACGCCACTTCGGATCCTGTGCGTCTATTTACCATTTACCATTCACAATTCACCAAATAAAAATGGCAAAGAATCTAGTAATCGTGGAATCGCCGGCAAAGGCGAAAACCATAAACAAATACCTGGGAAGTGACTATCTGGTGAAGGCCTCGATAGGCCACATTAAAGATTTGCCGAGCAAGGGCTTGGGCGTCGACATCGACGATGATTTCAAACCGACCTACGAAGTAATTCCTGATACCCGAAAACGAAACAACAAGAAGATCGTTGCGGAACTCAAGAAAGCTGCGAAGGAAGCCGACACTATTTATTTCGCGGCTGACCCTGATCGCGAAGGGGAGGCCATTTGCCAGCATTTAGCTGAGGAGATTGTTCCGAAGCGACCGGCCAAACCGACTTTTCGGGTGATGTTCAACGAGATCACGAAGCGCGCCGTTAACGAAGCGTTTGAGCATCCGAAGCAGATCGATCAGAACCTGGTTGACTCACAACAAGCCCGGCGCGTTCTCGATCGATTAGTCGGATATAAGGTGTCACCGCTTCTTTGTCGGACCGTGGGAGGAAAACTGAGCGCGGGTCGCGTGCAGTCGGTTGCCCTGCGAATGGTAGTTGAACGCGAACGAGAAATTGAGCGTTTCATAAAAACTGAATATTGGACCATCGGGGCCAATGTCGCTGCGAAGCTTCCGCCGGCATTTGATACGCGTCTATACAGGATCGATGAACAGACAGTTAAAACCGGTGGTTTCGATCAGGACATCAAACGCAATGAAATCCTTATCGGCAACGAGGCGCAGGCCGCTGAGTTAGTAACTGAAGCTGAGAAGCAAACATTTGTTGTCAGCGAAGTTACGCGCAAGGAACGTAAACGCAATCCCGTTCCTCCGTTCATCACGTCCAAGTTGCAACAGGAAGCTGCGCGCAAACTCGGCTACGCCGTGAGGCGCACGATGATGATTGCGCAAAAACTCTATGAAGGTGTCGAGCTTGGGTCTGAGGGTTCGGTAGGTTTGATTACTTACATGCGAACCGACTCGACGCGAGTTTCAGACGCGGCATTGAATGAAGTGCGCGACTTCATCGGCAAGCAGTATGGTCCATCGTATCTCCCCGAGAAGGCGATTCATTATCGTTCCAAGAAAGACGCCCAGGATGCGCACGAAGCCATTCGTCCCACCGACGTTTCGCGCACCCCCGATTCGCTGGCCAACTACTTAAATAAGGACGAGCTCAGGCTGTACCGGCTGATCTGGCAGCGAACGGTAGCGTCGCAGATGACCCCCGCCGTGTTTGATCAAACCACGATCGACATCGCCGCGGGACGCTTTACTTTCCGAGCTACTGGTTCCGTCCAGAAGTTTGATGGCTTCCTCAAGGTCTATCAGGAAGGCCGGGACGAGAAAACTGAAGAAGACGAGGAAGCGGAGCGCACCTTGCCGTCCGTGGAAAAAGGCGAGACGCTCACGCTCAACAAGATCTCGCCGGAGCAGCATTTCACCGATCCGCCTCCGCGCTTCACTGAAGCAACACTCGTTAAGGCCCTTGAAGAGAAGGGGATTGGCCGGCCGTCAACTTATGCGGCAATCATGACGACAATCCTCGCTCGCGAGTACGTTGAGAAGCTGGAAGGCCGTTTTCATCCTACCGATCTGGGCAAGACGGTTAACGATCTTTTGATCGACGGCGGGTTTGACGACCTGTTCAATGAAACTTATACGGCGCGCATGGAAGAGGAACTTGATCACGTCGAGGAGGGAAAACTGAAGTGGACCGACGCGCTCCATGATTTTTACGGCAAGTTTTCCAAAGACCTGATTGAATTCACCGAATACACCACGCGCATTAAGAATGAAGAGATACCTACCGATGAGGTTTGCCTTAAGTGTGAAACGAAAGGCATGGTGCGCAAGCGCGGCCGGTTTGGTAAGTATCTTAAGTGTTTGAACTGCGATGCGACTCGCGATGCCGAACCAAAAGCCGGATCCAACGGCGGTGCACAGGGAAGTGAATCTGCTGTGGGCGGCGAAGAGGCGGCTGAACCGGAAGTTTGCGAACTGTGCGACAAACCGATGCAGTTGAAGCGCGGACGGTTTGGTCCATTCCTTGGTTGTACGGGTTATCCGGAGTGTCGCAACATCCGCAAGATTGCGAAGAGTGGTGTGGCGGCGCCTGCGCCAGTCGTGCTCGACGAGAAGTGTCCTCTTGATGATGCGCAGCTGGTCCGACGGTTTGGCCGTTTTGGAGAATTCATCTCGTGCTCGAATTATCCCAAGTGTAAATACATCAAGCAGGAGTCAACCGGAGTTGCTTGCTCTCGCCCAGGCTGTAAAGGCGACCTTGTAGTCAAGAAATCGAAGCGCGGCAAAGTGTTCTATGGCTGCTCCGCCTACCCTGATTGCGACCGAGTTTATTGGGATAAACCTGTGCTTGAGCCTTGTCCCAATTGCAAGGAGCCGTTCCTGCTGGAGAAGACAACCAAGAAACAGGGCACGTTCCGTTATTGTGCTAACGCCGAATGCGGTTATAGTTCCGATGATTCGGTAGCATCACCTGCTAAGACAAAGGCGAAACCGAAGAAGGTTTCATCTGCGAAGTAGATCGAGCCTGGGATATTTGCAACCCGGCAGTTAACCGTTAATCAACCACTTAATATTCTGGAGATATTGCAATGCTAAGACGCAATGCAGCGTTTGTGCTGCTCACCATTCTGTTAATCCAACCTGTTTCAACGGTCGCGCAGCAACCGGCGTCAACTCCGACTACGCCAACCCCGGCACAATCAACTGAGCCGGCACCGGATCCCAACGATCCAATTGAAAAAATTAAGGACGAGGCTCTGAACCGTTCGCAGGTGATGCAAACGTTGAGTTACCTGAGCGACGTGATTGGTCCACGTCTGACGGCGTCGCCCGGAATGAAGCGGGCCAATGAGTGGACCCGCGATCAGATGACGAAGTGGGGACTTCAGAATTCACATCTTGAAGCCTGGGGCCCATTTGGACGTGGTTGGACTTTGAAGAGATTTTCCGCACAGGTGGTTGACCCATTAACGATTCCTTTGATCGCTTATCCGAAGGCCTGGTCGCCTGGCACGAACGGCGCGATCACCGCCCCAGTCGTTTACGTGAACGCAAAAGATGAAGCCAGCCTTCAGGCCTTCAAGGGCAAACTGAAAGGCGCCATCGTGCTGACTTCGGCTATGCGAGAAGTAGGGGCGCTGTTCAAACCTCAAAGCACGCGTTTGGTTGAAAAAGATTTGCTGGAGCTCGCGGATGCTCCTGCTCCCGAGCCGCGACGAGGTGGTCGTCGCCCGCAAAGCGCCGAGCAGCGAGCAGCGGCCCAGTTTGCCGCGAAGAGACTTCAGTTCTTGCATAACGAAGGCGCTGCGATTTTGATCGACCCAAGCAGGATCGGTGATGGCGGAACCATTTTTGTGCAACAAGCCGCTGCGCCGACGGCTGCTTCGGAAGAATCCGCAGGTGCGGCACCATCGCGCGGTACGCCGGTCTATTCAAAGGATGCTCCGAAGATCGTTCCGCAACTCGTGATGTCGATCGAGCACTACAATCGCATCGCCCGCATGATCGAAGCCGGCGAAAAAGTAAACATGACGGTCGACCTGGACGTGGCCTGGCAGGACGCTGATCCTATGGGTTACAACACAATTGCGGAGATCCCCGGCTCCGACAAGAAAGATGAGGTTGTAATGTTAGGCGGCCACCTGGATTCCTGGCACGCTGGAACGGGCGCTACCGATAACGCAGCGGGAGTTGCGGTCGCAATGGAAGCGGTTCGCATTCTTCAAGCTCTGAACTTAAAACCACGCCGCACGATTCGGGTTGCATTATGGAGTGGAGAAGAGCAGGGACTCCTCGGGTCGCGCGCTTACGTGGCCGAACACTTTGGAAAACTGGAGACTACGGGAGCTGGCATGGGACCTGGAGCCGCGTCGACTGCGCCCCCGGTTTTGGTAACGAAACCCGAGTATGAAAAGTTAAGCGGTTATTTCAACCTGGATAACGGGACCGGAAGGATTCGAGGCGTTTACCTGCAAGGCAATGAGGCGATCCGTCCACTGTTTCGTCAATGGCTCAATCCCTTTCGCAAAATGGACGCGGCAACACTGAGTATCTCCAATACCACCGGCACCGATCATTTGTCATTCGACGGGATCGGTTTGCCTGGATTTCAATTCATCCAGGACGAAATTGAATACGACACCCGAACTCACCACTCAAATCAGGATGTGTTTGACCGCATTCAAGCGGACGATATGAAGCAGGCCGCCGCCATCATGGCTGCGTTTGTTTACAACACGGCGATGCGAGATGAGAAGCTGCCGCGAAAGGCGGCACCCGGCCGGCAATAGAGTTAGAGAGTTAGCGGGAAAAGAAAAGGACGATTTTCCATATCTCATTTACCATTTCTCATTTGTCATCGCCGACGTTAGCTGAAAGCCGGAAGTTCAGAGTTCAGCCTTTAGGCTGTCGCTCATTATTGCTCGTTGCGCCGCAAGCTAAAGCTTGAACTCTGAACTACTGGCTTCCAGCTCGACGACTCTGCCAATGGCAAATGAGAAATGACAAATGAGATATGGAAAATCGTCCTTTGAACTGGTCGCCGAAACACCCGCTACTTCTGAATAACGACCTCAAGCCAGTATCGCCTTAGCTTTTCACGATGGACACGCCGGTAGGCTGGGTAATCGTGAGCAATGCCTTGATTTGCTCGAGCAAAAAAGACGTATGCTTCAAGCAGGTCTACATCTTTCAACCTAATCAAATTCGCCAATGAAGGATCCAGCTCAGTAGCTTTTTTTTCCTGCACCAAACGCTCCGCAGATTCTGCTACCGTTCTCAACGCTTCGGTTTCCTCCGCCAGACTGTGCCGGTATGCAGTCTCCTGAGGGTAAGCCTTCGTGAATTTTTCGCTGGGCGGAGCGCTCTTGGCAGTAATCCATCTGGAGCGTGAGAGACCATACAGAATCCAGGCGGTTGATCCATCCTTCTCGTTAATCATTGCCTTCTCATCAATAGCGATACTGACGTCTCCGGAGTTGCTGCGCGAGACTTTGGCCGGAACGACGATCCTCGGGTGGCCCATCGGGATCATATGGCGTTCGGCCCATTGAGAGAGGCCCATATATCCCCTCCGGTTGAAGGGCTCGGCAACGATAGCCTCGACAAACTTTGCGCGTGCGTCAGTGACCTTACCCTGAATATCCAATGCGTCGCCCCAGTAGCGATGTGCCGTCTCTCGGTTCTCGTCTATCGCGATTGCCTTCGCAAACCAAATTCCCGCCTGCTCGAAGTGCTCGGCGCGAAATTTGGGATCCTTTGAAAGGTAAGCTTTCTTAAACTCAGAGTCGCCGGCATAAAGCGCGGCGTCATACAGTTTTGGATCTAACTCGAGAGCTCGTTTGTATGACTTGATCGCTGCATCAAAGTCACCGCGGACAAAGGCAGCTTCACCTTCGTGGATGGCTGCATCAGCGGACTTTATCTGGGAAAAAGGAACTATCTCGCCTTCTCGAGCCAGAGCATCAAGAGTGATCTGCGTCAGGTTGCTGTTATCCCCAAGTGATCGGGATTTCTCTAAAACCTGGCGCGCCCGGTCGAGCATCTTTCGCTGCCGGGTTGGGTCGTTATCGGTGGCGGAAATCGCATAGAGTGCGAACCCGAGACGCGACAGCACATGTATGTCATTCGGCCTCGCTTGCGCTGCTTTTTCAAGTAGCGGCACAGCAGCCACAAAGTTTTGCGCCTCATACAGTTCGAGACCGCGCTTCCACTCAGGCGGTTCTTCAATCTGAGCGTTCGCTTCCAGGCCGAGCGACAAGAGACACGCTGTCACTGCGAAGCCAAAGATCAGTTTTCGAACCGGCGAAGTTTGTAGGAACATTGAGGCCTCTGGACTGTTGGGATGAAAACTATCGAGAGAACGACAGTCTAGGTTTGAGTGTCGTGAGTGTCAACGGACTTTATTTCGTCTTTAAAGCGGCCAGACACAAAAAAGGCGAGCCGGCAGGCTCGCCCTCTCCGTTACTACTTCCCCCTTGGAATCCCGCCTTGTTAGAACTCCCTCGATTTCTCAAAGGAGGCTTCATGCGAAATCTGACGACTGGGTTGAGCGCTAGTCATGGACGCCGGTTTCTCTGAGAGATCCAGTCCCACCCAGTTCTTAATCTTGTTTAGCAGAAAAGGAAGCACGACAGCTTGAGCAGTGCTCGAGAGCTCCTCGATCACACGGTCACCGATCGTACCGGCCTCTTTACTTAAGCGTTCATACGCTGACGTCTCCTTGAATCTTTCCAACATCCCGGGACCATCGTCCTTGCCGTTGGACTCGATTGGAGTCCGCAGAGACTCACGAGTCAGGGAGCGAGCATATGTGCCCGGACTCTCGGAGAGGTAATCGGGACCTGTGTCGTCATCGCCTTTGATAGCCGCGGCGATACCGTACCCCACAAAGAATCCTACACCTGCAGCGCCCAGGCTCCATGCCAAAGGCTGCTTCTTGAAGTGTTCGCGCCAATCGAGTGCGTCCTTAACCGTTTCAACTTGTTGCGCCACGTTATCCTTTATCTCCGATACGGTATTGGTGATGGAGTCGCGCGCCTGATCCATCCGACGTTGGAGCTCCTCTTTGGTAGGCTCCTCGTCCCAGGTTTCACGAGCGCGGGCGATTCCTAAAGTTCGTTCTTCAGCCATTGCTTGTCCTTTCTAAGTTCCTCTACTGTCCTATTAGGGACAAGATTCTGCTTCGCCAGTCGGCTCTTCATGACCGAAACTATGATGGCGCCGATGATCATGTAGAGCACACCAGCGGTTACAAAGCCAATCGCGTATTTTGCAGGTTGACTAAGATTTGTTTCAGCGAAGAGTGTCGAAATACCGAAAGCAAGCGCTACGTTTAAGAGAGCAAACCCTATGGCCGCGATGATGCCACCCACGCCAATCATGATTCCACTCTGTGCATAAACATTCGCTTCTTCCTTGAGTTCAACCTTCAACAAACTCATCTTGGTATCGAAGAGTTGCATCACGTCGTCGCCTAAACGGCTAAACAATGATGGAAGATTGTCGTCTGTCTTAACTTCCAAAGCTGTTGTGCTTGGTCGTGGAGCTGTCGCTGCCATAGAGTTTCTCTCCTTTCCTATTCAGGCCGTTTGAACGCCTGAGGTCTAGCGACGGCCACGCAGGATCAATCCAACCAGCAGCCCTGCGGCTGCCGAAATGAGAATTGCCTGTCCAGGGTTTTTGCGGGCGTAGTCTTTCGCGTTCTCGGCGATTTCCCCAAGATCGGCATTTTGAAGCTCCTTGAGCTTGTCACCGACAACTCCGACTTTGTCAGTCACATAGTCTTTGGCCTGAGTAGCTGCGTCGGTGATCTTGCCACCGTACTCCTGGGCCGTTTGCGCCAATCCAGTTGCGGCACCTGTGCCGGTGCTGGATCCGCTTCCTGATGTGCCTGTGGGCGAAGTTCCGGGGAAGTTGGTTGATGAAGTGTTCTGCGACATGTTTAGTTTTTCTCCTTTGAAGTGCAAATCGTCTTGAATCAAGCCTAAAAAGTTGATCGATAACTGAGGAGCAATCAATGTGCCGAGCGGCGCTTCGAGAGGATTTCCCCAGAGTGCTGAGGAAAATCCTCAAACGTGGGGGTGATGACCAGGATTCTTGTTGCAAAAAAGTACAGTTGCGATAGACGACGTTCGGAACAATACAAGCGGTTCGGTGTGAAAGGGGTGATGTCGCAGAGCGTCGTAGCCTCGTCTCGATTTCAGCTTGACACACCTTCTGTGCGATGGTAAGTAAGTACTTACTTCAACCGACCGAAGTCAATTGATAAGGGAAATCACTCATTGCAAGAACAAATAGCCAAGAAACCTGACCCCTCAGCCACAGCCATGCGCATGACGGCTGAGGACCGCAAGCTTCAGATTCTTCGTGTCGCCGTCGGGCTGTTTTCGAAGAAGGGCTTTGGCGGAACCACCACCAAAGAAATTGCGCAGGCAGCCGGCGTTTCTGAGGCGATGGTGTTCCGCCACTATGCGACCAAAGACGAGTTGTATTCCGCAATTCTCGATCACAAAGCCTGCTCCGGCGACAGCATGAATCCGGAAGCGTTGGTGTGTGAAGCGTTGAAAGAAAAAAACGATCGGGCCGTGTTTGAGACTCTAGCTTTGGGAGCCCTTACTCATCACGACCGCGATCCGGAATTCCAGCGTTTGCTGCTCCATTCTGCGCTTGAGGGACATGAACTCGCGCAAATGTTTTTCGAGAAGTTTGTGCTGCGGGTGTACAGCCTGCTGGCCGGTTACATAACCGAGCGACAAAAAGATGGGGCGATGGTCACGATGGATCCGAAGATTGTTATTCGAGCGTTCATCGGAATGGTGGTCCATCACTCGCTTAACAACAATCTCTGGGACCCTCAGCACCGGCTGCTCAACGTCTCGAACGAAGAAGCCGCAAAACACTTTGCAGATATTTTGCTAAACGGGATTAGCTGCGCGACTGAGTCGCCGGCCCAGAACGGATCTAACGACTCCGTAATTTCCAGAAAGAACTAGACTCACATGATTTCTCCAAAGCCATCGCAGGTTTTGTCTGTGCTCGTGATTTTGGCGACCGCTTTGTTTCTGATTACTTCGTGCGGTGGTTCCAAAGCCAACGTCAGAAAAGACGAAGTCAGCATGCAGCCCACAGTTATCGACGTCACCACTGCTCCCGCGATTACGCGTGAGCTGCCACGCTTTTTTGAGGCGACGGGAAGCTTGACTGGAGATGAGCAGACAGACGTCGCGCCTTCTGTTGCGGGCAAAGTAGTGTCAATTCAGGTCGACATGGGAAGTTTCGTGAAACGCGGTCAGACGATTCTTCTGCTTGACGATGTTGATTCCAAACTCCGCGTGGCGCAGGCGCAAGCGCAGGTGGATCAGTTCAAAGCTGCGCTCCGCCAAGCTGAGGAGAAAGTAGGAATGCGACCGGGCCAGTCTTTTGACGTGAATCGACTGCCGGAAGTTGCGGGTGCTCGAGTCGCCCTGGAACTGGCAGAGAAGAATCTGCGTCGTTCGGAGAAGCTGATCGAGTCCGGGGATATTTCGCGCTCGGTTTATGACCAACAGAAATCCCAGCGCGATCAATTGAAGGAACAGTACGAAGTAACCCTTTCGCAGGCGCGTCAGAATTACGCTGCAGTTACCACCGCGCGCGCAAATGTGGCGAATGCCGAAAGCCAACTGGCACTTGCTCGACGCACGTTGTCGTACGCGAACGTCTATTCACCTATCGATGGATTTATTTCTGAGAGAACTGCAGATCTGGGGGAATACGTTTCGCCAACTACCAAAGTAGCGACAGTTGTCAAAATAAATCCTTTACGAGTGCGCATTGATATTCCTGAGCAGGCCATTCCCAGTGTGGCAGTGGGCCAGTCGGTTTCGATCACGACGAGCGCATGGCCCGACCGGAATTTTAGCGGGCGCATCGCGCGCATCTCGCCCAATGTGACTCCTACGTCGCGCACGTTGACCGTTGAGGCCGAAATTGAGAACAACAGCGGCGTCTTAAAACCTGGGCAGTTTGCCACCGTGAGAATTCTTCAGTCGCGTGCCGAGCCAGCGTTACTGATTCCAGCGCGCGCGGTGCGCACGGAATCGGGGGTTAGTCGCGTATTTGTCATCAAGGACGGTCACGCTCGCGAGCGAATCGTGCAGTTGGGCCAGGCTGATGGCGACCTGGTGGAGATCAAATCGGGTGTGGCAAATGACGAGCCCGTGGCCACGAGCAACGTCGAATTGTTAAGCGATGGAATGGCGGTAAGGCAATAAGAGTCCGAAGTCCAATGTCCAAGGTCCAAAGTCGACGATTTGGCTGTGGACCTTGGACTTTGGACCTTGGACATTGGACTAATTCAAGATGCAAAAACTAGCTGAAATCTGTGTCCGGCGGCCCGTTTTCGCGACCATGTTGATTCTAAGTCTGACGGTGGTCGGCCTATTTTCATATCAGTCGCTAGGTGTCGATCTCTTCCCCAAGATTGACTTGCCGACGATCACCGTAACGGTCATTAATCCTGGCGCCTCACCTCAGGAGATCGAAACCGAAATTACGGAGAAGATCGAGGGCGCAGTAAACACCGTCAGCGGCATCGATGAGTTGCGTTCGACTTCGGTCGAGGGCGTTTCGCAAGTCTTCATCACATTCCTTCTCGAAAAGAATCCTGACGTTGCAGCCCAGGAGGTTCGCAACAAGGTTGACCTGATCGTCAACGACTTGCCGGTAACGGCAGAAAAACCGATGGTCCAGAAGCTGGACACGGACGCTGCGCCTGTCATTCGAATCGCAGTTTCTGCTCCCCGTTCCTTACGCGAGGTTACCGATGTTGCCGACAAGAGAATCAAGCAACAGGTTGAATCGATCAGCGGTGTGGGCCAGGTTCAAATCATCGGTGGCCGCCGGCGCGAAATACAGGTTTGGGTAGATCCGGAAAAACTGCGTGCGTTCAACGTGACGGTAGCGCAGGTTGCCGATGCCGTTCGCGCTCAAAACATGGAGGTGCCGGGAGGCCGAGTCGATGAAGGCACGCGTGAGCTGACCGTCAGAACGATGGGTCGGATCATTGCGCCCGCCGATTTCAATAATCTTGTGGTCGGCAACCGCGACACTTACTCAGTCAAACTCAGCGACGTTGGGTACGCAGAAGACGGGGCCGAGGAACCACGAACCGAAGCACGATTGAACGGGCAGCCAGCGGTGACCCTCGTGATTTCCAAGCAGTCGGGACAAAACACCGTGGCCATCGCCGACGCCGTCAAGGAACGTTTGCAGGACGTTCAGAAGACGCTGCCACCAGGTTTCAAAACGCAAGTCGTTGGCGATCAATCAATCTTTATCAAGGCCTCGATTGAGTCGATCCAAACCCACTTGATCGAAGGCAGCATCCTCGCAGCCATCGTTGTCTTCCTCTTCCTTTGGAGTTTCCGGTCTACGGTAATTGCTGCCCTGGCTATCCCTACTTCGTTGGTTGCGACGTTTGGATTGATGGCCGCAATGGGCTTCACGCTCAACCAGATCACCATGTTGGCGCTGACTTTGATGGTGGGCATCGTCATCGACGACGCGATCGTCGTTTTGGAAAACATTTTCCGCTTCATTGAAGAAAAGGGAATGCCGCCGTTTCAGGCGGCCATCGAAGGCACTCGTGAAATTGGTTTGGCTGTTTCGGCAACAACCTTATCCCTGCTGGCCGTCTTTCTGCCTGTTGGTTTCATGGGCGGCATTGTCGGACGGTTTATGTCGTCCTTTGGCTTGACGTCGTCCTTCGCAATTGCCGTCTCCTTGCTGGTTTCCTTCACCCTGACGCCGATGCTGGCAGCGCGGCTGATCAAGCGCAGCGACGACGCCGAGGAAGGACCAATCGAACGGCACATCGAGCCTTCCGATAAAGGCTCGAAGCAGTCAAGGTTCTATGGCCCGATCGATCGCACCTATACACGACTACTCACATGGTCGATGGCCCACCGTTGGATGATCGTAGTGGCTTGTCTGGTGGTAATCGCCAGTATCGTTCCTTTGTTCATGTTCGTCGGGAAAAATTTCCTGCCGGTTGACGATCAATCGCAATTCGAACTGACGGTGAGGGCGCCGGAGGGATCCACTCTTCCATTCACCTCCTCGTTGGTCGAGCGCATCGCCGCGGACGTCAGAAAGCTTCCTGGTGTTTCCGACACGTTGACCACTGTTGGCGGGGGGCAACAGGAACAGGTAAACGTTGCTTCAGTCTACGTAAAGATGTTGCCATTGGAAGATCGCAGCGTTTCGCAGATGGATGTAATGGTCCAGGCGCGCACTGAAATTTTGGCGAAGTATCTAAAGGAATATCCGAATCAGCTCCGCACCAGCGTGCAGCAGGTGGCCGCGTTCTCCGGCGGTGGATTCCGCAACGCCGATATCCAATATGTAATCGGAGGCCCCGATCTTAATAAGCTCACCCAATACTCGGATGCGCTACTGGCGAAAATGAAAACGATCCCCGATCTGGTCGATGCGGATTCGACGCTGGTTACGGGCAAACCTGAGTTGCGCGTGGTTATCGATCGCGCGCGGGCTGCTGATCTTGGCGTGCGTGTGTCAGACATCGCGCAGGCACTGAACATATTAGTAGCGGGACAGGAGGTTTCGACCTTCAACGCCGGCACCGATCAATACAACGTGCGCGTGCGCGCGGTTGGGGAATCGAGAGCCAGCGTCCAGGGGTTGGAGCGCATGATCGTTACCTCCTCAAAGATTGGCTGGGTCAGTCTTGATAATTTGGTGAGGGTTGAAGAAGGCACTGGTCCATCGGCAATCGATCGGCTTAATCGTCAGCGCCAGGTGATGTTATTGGGCAACGTGAAGCCGGGTGGTTCGCAGGCTGCGGTGATCGCTCAAATGAACCAGTTTGCCAAAGATGTGAATATCGGCAGCGACTACAGCACCGGGCTCGCAGGACGTTCTAAGGAATTAGGGCGCGCTGGTTACTACTTCATGCTCGCCTTCGTGCTCTCGTTTGTCTTCATGTACATGGTGCTGGCGGCGCAATTTGAATCGTTTATTCACCCCATAACAATTTTGTTGACCCTACCGCTAGCGATTCCGTTTGGCATTGTCTCGTTGCTGATTACCGGGCAGACGGTAAATATCTTTTCTGGCTTGGGATTGTTGTTGTTGTTTGGCGTGGTCAAGAAAAACGCCATTCTGCAGATTGATCACACTAACCAGTTGCGCGCCCAGGGAATGGAACGCCCGGAAGCGATTATTCGGGCCAACCGCGAACGCTTGCGGCCAATTCTGATGACTACTATCGCCCTGGTCGCCGGCATGTTGCCGTTAACGGTTTCCAGTGGTCCAGGTTCCGGTACGAACCGATCGATTGGAGTTCTGGTAGTCGGCGGGCAGTCGCTTTGTTTGTTACTTACGCTGGTAGCGGTGCCGGTTTTTTACTCGTTGTTTGACGATCTCGGTCGCAGCAAAGTTTGGGGTCGAATAGGACGCGGAGTTACCGGAGTATTTTCCAGGCTGAGACGGAAAACTGCGAGTGCGACAGCGTCGTTAATTGGGCTTATATCGAAGAACTAGTTTTAGGCCTTTTACTTGGATAGGTAAGTATCATGAATGAAGTTGAGAGAAATTTGGGACTGCGGCTTTGCCGCCGCACCGTGCGGAAAGGCTCTGCCTTTCCGTCGGGATTGAAAAAAACCACTGTCGAGGCTGAGCCTCGACAGGTAGTGGGAGGCGGAGCCTCATTCAAGAAAAGAGCAATTCCGGAAAGGCTGAGCCTTTCCGCACTGTGCGGCGGCAAAGCCGCAATGCTTGCAATGTTGCTTTTTGTTAGTTCTGTAACCGTCTTAGCCCAGGAGCCGGCACCTGCCCCAACACCGTCGCCTGCGGTTGTAGATATTCCGGTGCCGCCAATCGCGCCCGACTTCCAGCCGGCTCAAAAGCCGCTGCCTGAGCTCGGCCGCGTCGGCGTCGACATGGAACGGCAACGTCCGTTAACGCTTCGTGAGGCGTTGGCTCTGGCGTTGGAAAATAACAAAGACATCGAAGTCGCGCGTCACAACGTCAAGATTGCCGAGTTTGATCTCACGGGTGCCCGCGGTGCTTACGATCCGAGGCTGACCTCAACGTCGTATTACGAGCGCATCGAAAGCCCAATCTCGAGCTTCTTGAGTGGAGGCTCCAACGGGTCGACCACCATAAGTGACTACACTGGAAACCTGCGCCTGGAGGGCCAGACCCCAAAGTTTGGCGGCAACTACAGGTTTGATTTCTCGTCGATTAGGCAAACTACAAACAATCAGTTTGTGCCCTTGAGTCCGCAGTATCCAACGACGTTATCGTTCAATTACACGCAGCCTCTGCTTCGAGGCTTGCGCTTTGACAACAGCCGGCGGCTGATTGAGATTGCAAAAAAGAACCTGTCGCTAACCGATGCGCAGTTTCGGCAGCGTGCGATCGAAACGATCACGGGAGTTCAGCGTGCCTATTGGGATCTGGTCTTTGCGTTGCGGAACCTTCAGGTGCAGAAAGATGCACTGCGGGATTCACGGGCCCAGCTCGAACACAACAAGAGGTTGGTGAATGAAGGCGCCCTGGCTCCTATCGACATTGTGGCGGCCGAGGCGCAAGTTGCCGGCTTCGAACAAACTCTATTCAGCTCGCTTGAGGAAGTATCCAGAAGCGAAAACAATCTGAAGAATCTGATCTCGGAAAATCGGCAATCGGAAATCTGGATGGTCTCGATAGTACCTACCGATTCGGTTGATCTGGCAGCTCCACAAATTTCACTTCCAGATGCTATGAAAGTTGCTATGGACAACCGGCCGGAGTTGCAACAGTCGAATGTAATCCGTGAGATCAATCAACTCGATCAAAGATACTTCCGCGAGCAAACCAAACCAGCCATCGATCTCATTGGGAGTTATGGCATGGTTGGCTTGGCGGGCGCGCTCAGCGACACAGCAATAAATCCTATTACAAGTTCCAACATCGCTTTGCGCGATCGCGTCAATGACCTGTCTGTTCTTGCCGGGTTGCCGGTTCTGCCGTTTGTGCCTTCACAGTTTTCGCCGGACCTTCTCGGTGGATACTCAAAGTCGCTGGAAAACCTGGCCGCGAATCGCTACAACAATTTTCGTGTTGGCGTGCAGATAAGCCTGCCTTTACGAAACAGGACGGCTGAAGCGCAGCTTGGACGCTCGCTGGTCGAAGGCCAACGCATAGCGACCCAACGCGAACAGTTGGAGCAGGGAATTCAAGTTGATGTGAGAAATGCATTGCAGGCGGTGCGCAGTGGCGAAGCGAAATTGCGAGCAGCTGGCATCGCGCGGCAGGCAAGCGAGCAGCAATATCAAAGCGAGCAACGAAAACTTGATGCTGGACAATCGACCGTGTTTTTAGTCCTGGAACGTCAGACTGCGCTTACCACCGCGCGTGGCAATGAGCTTCGCGCCCAAACCGATTTGAATAAGGCGATTGCAGAGTTGCAGCGAGCGACGGGCAACGCGCTCACGTCGAATAGTATTACGGTGCGGGTTCGATAACTAATAGCGACGGCTACTCGTCGCGATTAATTGGCAGGCTTGGATAGGTGTTCCATGAGCAAAAGCACGGCATAACAAGCCACCAGGAAAACCACTCCTGCAATTAGATACCATTGAATAAGTTTGGTTCGGCAGGCAGGACAACGGGTTCTGGCCCACCCGGTTCGCCGACTACACACTGGACACTTCATTTTGGTCAAATGAATCTGGAAAGATGCTTGGATTTAAGTTCGTGGGAGACACTCACTCTAACACAGATTGGACAAAGCGTCAGATCCGGAGCGAGCGACGCGTAGCGTCGGAACGAATTTAGCCCGGCCTTTCAAGGCCGCGGTTAGAGATTACCGAAAAGGTTTCGTCGCGTAGCGACGTAATGAAATTACTACGAAGTGTTTTCATTGCGTCGCCACGCGACGCACAAGTTTAGGTTCGATTTGTTCCCAGCCTTCAAAGGCTGGGCTAAATTCACTACGACGCTACGCGTCGAGAGTACATCTCACCAATTTTACGCAAAGCTCAGCTTCACCCACGCTTTAATTTCAAGCCGACCCACAATGGCCAATGATCTGAGAGACTGATCTTTTTATCGATGCCCGAGTTTGTCGATTCAAGATTCCTTAACCAAACCCAGTCGAGCTTCATCTTTATATCCACCATCAGTATGCGTTGGCAAAAAGTCGACTCCCCGTCAAACGGCGTTTGAAATCCCTCGCCGGTGAACAGTTTTCTTGTTTTCGACCCAACTCCCGGTTCCCAGGTATTTAAGTCGCCCATCACAATGGCCGGCATCTCCTTCGGGTAGTGGGCCAAATCATCGATGGCAGCCTTCATTTGCGCGAGTTTCTTATCTTCAGCAATCCGTGTTTCAGAATGCATTGAGTAGACGCGTAGCCTTGACCCTCCAATTTTTACCGTTGCGCCTAAACCCACTCGTCGCCGCTTGTTCGGCCCTGCGTGTGGCAGGACAATGCGACTAACCTCACTCAAAGGATAGACACTGAGAAGCGCAACGCCTGTCTCTTCTTCCTGGTGTGGCTTCGGGCTTGGAGGAGCCGCCCATGCGTAATGCATGCCTAACTCCTCCGCGAGCATTTTTACCGTGTTCGTATTGCCGGTACGTTTTCTATTTCGGTCGACTTCCTGAAGCCCGATGATTGACGCACCACCAACTTCCGGGTCGTTCTTCAAAAACTGGATTAACTTTTTGAGATCTTCTCCACTGCGGAAACGAATGTTGTAGGAAACGATCTTTATCGCTTTGATGTCTTCGTCAGCTGCTCGCAGGCTCGGGGCCCGGCCGATCTCCAGAAGGTGCTGGTCGTTCGCGGGTACTTCATGATTTGATGACTTTGTCTGAGGGACCAGGGACAAGCTGAGCGCCGCAAACAGGATTAGTAACTTGTTCATAGTTTGAGTCCGCAAGTTAGAGGGACCTTATTACATAAATCTTTGTGCAAAGCGTGTCCACCGTCTAACAAGTCTGTAGCGGTTGCCAAGTAATATTACGTAAGACTGTTCAAAACTCCAGACGCAAACCATCGACAGCTTCAATTGTTTCCCCAGACCACAGCTTTCGAGCCTCAGCTACAAGATCGGTACCGTCCCATTCAAAGTAGAGATGGGTTAGGACCAACTTCCCGGGCCGAGATCTTTCAGCCAAGTGCATCGCGTCCTTCAGTTCAAGGTGCTTTTCCACGGGCTTGTTCTCGTAAAACGAACATTCCATCAGCAGAACTGTTGTGCCCTTTGCGAATTCAACCAATTCGTCCGCGTATCCAGTGTCAGATGTGTAAACCATGTCACCGCCACTTTTATCCTTCAAGCGAATGGCGAGGCTTTCTTTTGTGTGCGGAGTCGAAAAGGTATGGGCGACTACGCCGGGCAGAATTTCAAACGGCGTACTTGGGTCAACTTCAACGAGTTCGACCGGGAAAGGCTGGTTCAGCAATCGATAATTATTTGACTCATCGATCGCTGAGAGCAGTTTTGGAAAACCCTGTGGCCCATAAATCGAGAGTGGTTTGCTACGCTGCTGAGTTTGGGGGGCGTTTCTGGTGGCGAATAGAAATGGAGCAAGACCGCCGAAATGATCGAGGTGGAAATGGCTGATCCAGATGGCATCAAGATTTGGCCAGTCGCACTGTTCCTGGGCCATGCGACGTGGAGCGTCGGCGCTGATGTCGAGCAGGATGGACCCGGACTTTGTTTCCAGCCAATGTGCTGAAGATGCACGTTGCGGGTGCGGAAGCGAAGTCCCGGAGCCCAAGACGATGAATTTCATGCAGGGGAATGTAACGCATGAAGGGTGTAAAGTCAGTCATGTGGGTAAGACACCTCTCCTTGGAGTGCGCCGCCTTGTCGGCGCTTTGGAAGGGCGGCGGCCTTGCGCCGCCCTGGTGAGCAATTGCGTATCAGGTCGCGCAAAGCCGCGACCGGGGAAAGCGCCGACAAGGCGGCGCACTCCAAGGAGAGGCCTCCAGGTGAGACTTCTCCTCGTGAGCGATAGTTACTGACAGCTCAACTTGGGATTGAATGGGAAGAACAGTCCTCGAGGGTTATCTCTCCATGCCCATACATGCAGGTCGTAGTGCCATGGTTCACCCGGTCCATGACCCGGCATTGGTCCATCAAATGTTTGGCCGAAGAGTGAAGGCGCCGGGTTATCAATTACCGGGGGCGGATTGTTCGGGGCACCAAACCATGGAGCGCCGTTTGAAAACACTGGCGTAACATACTCCAGCCCGACCAGCCGCATCTTGCCGTCGTTCTGTCGTAAGTAGAGCAGCGTCTCCGGTCGCGTTGCATCAACCGACGGATTTGCCAGACGAGCGGGATTGATGTAATGCACGCCCATCGCGCCAAGTCCCGGAACCGAGACACACTGGAACGTGGAGATAAACCCGTCTTCAAGAGCTTTGCTTTCATTGTGATACTGGGCAGTTGCTGCTCTGGCATTGGTTAACTCTTCCTGGCATTCATCGTCGCATTCGCGGTCATTGGCAACGGTGGCCTGCACCGCCGGGTTGAAAATGGGAGATAAGCCCACGCCAATGACGATTAGTCCCAGGACACCGAAAACTATTGAACGTAAGTACATTTTGGGGTTTGCTTTGATAGAGACCATGGTGACTCCTTTCAGAGTGAGTGGTTGAGAGGTTTAGATCTTTAGACCGCGAGATTCGTTACGGCCTTGCTTTCAATTGGGCTTCAATTCTCTAAGCGACAAACTCAATCGAAAGTGTCCAGGTAGCTGGAAAATTGTTTGAAGGCAGGCCTCTCCTTGGAGTGCGCCGCCTTGTCGGCGCTTTCACCGGTCGCGGCTTTGCGCGACCTGGTTAGCATTAATCAACCAGCGGCGCAGAGCCGCCGCGGCCAAAGCGCCGACAAGGCGGCGCACTCCAAGGAGAGGTCTTAATGCTTGACCAACCGTCTGTCATTGGTTAAACCTCATGGCGCGATGACTGACTCACAAATGAACTTGGACGTGTTGGCCGTCTTCTCCCATCCCGATGATGCGGAGCTCTCCGTTTCCGGCACGCTGCTCAAATTGAAAGCGCTTGGTTATAAGACCGGCGTACTCGACATGACGCGTGGTGAGATGGGCACCCGCGGGACACCAGAATTGCGAGCCCAGGAAGCACTTGAAGCTGCCCGCATTCTTAAGCTTGACTTGCGGCTCAACCTCGAGCAACCCGATGGCCACGTATGGCCCACCGAGGAGGCGCGCACTGCGGTGGTAAGAGTGATCCGTTCACACCGGCCGAGCGTATTGCTTACTACTCACTGGGACGATCCGCATCCGGATCATGCTAATACCTGTCGAATTGTGCGCGATGCCGCACGACTAGCGACGATGGCTCGCTATGATGAGGGCGGTGGTGAAAAGCTCACTCGGATGCCGGCGATCATGCACTCACTCTTTTCTCGTCACGTCGTGCCCTCGTTCATTGTCGATGTCTCTGACTTTGTGGAAGAAAAGATGGCGTCTATCAAGGCGCATGTATCGCAGTTCTATTGTCCCGAGTCAGACGAACCAGCAACACGGATCAGCGACCCGCATTTTCTCAATGAGATCGAATACCGGTTGCGTTATTTCGGATCCTTGATAGGGGTGGGCGCAGGTGAGCCGTTCTTCGTACGTGAGGCACTGAACGTTGACGATCCTGTCGCTCTTCTCAACAGGCCGATGAATATTTACTCGTGAACTTCGCGAAGGGTCCACCGTTTAGAGATTTGAATACTTTCCTTCGTCCCGTAGGGATGCAATGTTTATGGAAGCTGCGATCCCGAAAAGAGTTTCCTCGCTCCAGAGGAGCGAGATGTAATCGGTTTGAAGGTGTTAGCCTAAACATCGCGCTCCGCTGGAGCGCAGGTCATGGAATTGACATTCGATCTATAAACATTCGGCTCCGCTGGAGCCCGGATAACACGCGGCCTTAGCCGCCCCTTCCTCCAGGAGATCCAGTTCATCGCCTCCAATTCGTCAGCCCCGCATATAAAGTTAGCTCGGCGCCTGGGTCTTTTTGACGCCACCATGATTGTTATGGGCGGCATCATTGGCTCGGGCATTTTTATCAACCCCTATGTCGTCGCCCGTCAGGTCTCGTCACCACTACTGATTCTGGCACTCTGGGCGGCAGGAGGGCTGATCGCGCTTGCGGCAGCTTTTATCTGGGCGGAGTTGTCAGCTCTGAGACCTGAAGTCGGCGGTCAATATGCGTATCTCCGCGAAGCTTTCCATCCACTCGTAGCTTTCCTTTATGGTTGGGGACTTCTCCTCGTGATCCAAACAGGCGGCATGGCCGCGGTCGCGGTAACGTTTGCACGATACTTCCTCCAACTCACCGCGTTGCAAGTTCCGGACAAAGTCATTGCTGCCTCCGCATTGTTGGTCCTGACGATAATCAACTGTCTAGGAGTACGCACTGGCAGTTCGGTGCAAAGCTTCCTGATGGTGCTCAAGATTCTGGCGATCATCGGCCTGATTGGTTGTGGGTTCTGGTTGATTGGCGTGCAGGGAAGTGCGGCCTCATTGACCATTGGCCCAAGTGGGCCGGAAGGATATCCGTCCCTGACAACTATCGGCGCTGCCATGGTTCCAGTGCTCTTTGCTTACGGTGGTTGGCAAACATCGACTTTCGTGGCCGGTGAGATACGAGAGCCGCAAAAGAACCTGCCGCGAGCGTTGATCATAGGTGTTGCCGGCGTGGTCATTCTTTATCTGGCCGTGAATTATGTTTGCGTTGCGGCGCTTGGGGTTTCAGGACTTGCTAAGACAACGACGCCGGCCTCTGATGTGATGCGACTGGCCCTCGGCGAAACCGGAGCGCGGATCATAGCTGCAGGCATCGCGATCTCGACGCTCGGGTTTCTTAGTCAGGGAATGCTAACAGCTCCTCGTGTCTATTACGCGATGGCTGAGGACCGTTTGTTTTTTCGAAGTGTGGGCCAACTTCATCCGAAAACCCAGGTGCCGGTGGCAGCTATCGTGCTACAGGGCGTGTTGGCAATCGCGATTGCGCTCTGGGGAAGATACGAACAGATTCTTAACTACGTTGTTTCTGTAGACTTCATTTTCTTCGGCGCGACAGCTGCCTGCATTTTTGTGTTTCGGCGAAGAGCGAATCGATCGCGAGTCGAGACCGCAGACACAAGTAACTTCGCAAAGGTGCCGGGCCATCCGTTGACTACGGCGATCTTCGTTATCGTTTGTTGGTTGATAGTAATCAATACGGTTTACAAGTACCCTGAAAACACATTAATTGGAATGGCGATTTTGCTGGCAGGAATTCCCGCATTTTATTTTTGGCGGGCGAGGAATAAAGGATGAAGGCCGAATCTCTAATGCGGGAAACGAAGCAATCGGAATACATGAATTGGGCCAAGATGAGTTCGCGCGCGAAGTTTAATTTGGCAACCAGTGGACTTGATAATCTGACCCTGAAACAACTGGAGCTAAGCCTTGACGACCTGGAAATTACCGGCACCAACGGTTATGGCTTCGAACCGCTAATACAAGCAATCGCAGATCGATATCGCGTGGAGGCGGCCAACGTGGTAACTGCCGCAGGGACGTCGTTTGCCAATCACCTGGCGATGGCTGGCCTCGTCAACGCAGGAGATGAAGTCGTTATAGAACAACCGGTTTATGAACCATTGCTGGCCTTGGCTCATTACCTTCGCCTCAAAGTAAAAAGATTTGAGCGGAAATTTGAAGACGACTGGCGCATCTCGCCGGAAGAACTTGAGAAAGCCGTAACCTCCAACACCCGGCTCATCGTCGTCACCAACTTTCACAATCCAACGGGCGTGGTTACTGACGACGAGACACTGCGAGCAGTGGGCGAGATTGCTCGCAAGGTAAACGCGCGCGTCTTGGTAGACGAGGTCTATCTCGAAATGCTCTTTGAAGATCCGCCAAAGAGTTCTTTTCGTTTAGGCAGCGAATTTGTGGTGACGAGTAGTTTGACGAAGGCGTTTGGTTTAAGTGGTCTTCGCTGTGGTTGGATTCTGGCCGAGCCGTCAGTTGTCGAACGTCTCTGGAGACTTAACGATCTCTTTGCAGCCAGTCCGGTTCACGCAGGCGAGCGACTCAGCTTGATCGCACTGCAACAGTTGCCAGGGATTGCAGCTCAATCGCGAAGGCGGCTGGATGATCATCGTCAACTTCTGAATAATTTTCTTGACGGCCGCGATGATCTTGAGTCGGTCAGACCGGCCGCCGGCTCCATCATGTTTCCTCGAGTCAAGGGCGGTAGGGCGGAGGAACTGTTTCGGTTGTTGCGTGAGAAATACGAGACTTCGGTAGTGCCGGGCCGCTTCTTTGAAAGTCCCGATCACTTTAGGATCGGCCTCGGTGGCGAAACTGAGAACCTGACGGAAGGATTGAGTCGAATGGGATCAGCGCTGGATGAAATCGGATGAGCAACCGTTCGTCCACAGATTCCGCAGCTTCCGGAGATTCAATTTGGGGAGAGCACCGACTGCAATGGTTGTTATTTTAGAAATCTGCTTAATCGGTGTAATCAGCGGATAGTTCTTACTCTGGTTTTAGAGCCCGCGTTTCATCCAGCCGCAACCAGTCATGCACATGTTCGGCGACCTCAATCCCGGTGGCTTCGGCCGTGATTTTGATCGGTGTTCCTCCCGGCCACTCGCTCTTTCGCATTCTCCCGCCACCAATTGACTGAAAATAGACTTTCCCGTGCGAGAGCTTCTTACCCGTCTTCGGCGCCAATATTTGATATTCGACTTGAAGATCCGGCGAGTTGAGAATGATTGTCCCGTTTTGAAAGCTGTCGATGTCGAACTTCAGCAACACAACGAACGAATCGCTCGAACCCTTCGCCTGAATGACTGCTTCCTGGCGCTTCAACTCGCCGATCGGAGTCGCGGCTACATTAACAAATGAATTCAGACGATTCACAAAACTGGCGAAAATGACGTCTTCGCTTTGCAGGTGTCGCTGAGTTGACTCTCTCGCAATGGATAGTCGAACGGCGTTTTTCAGTCCGCCAACGGAAGTAGGCATCTTGGAATTCGCTTCTTCCGGACTTGGGGAAGCAACTGGATTGGGAAGGGAAGTTCGTTCTGGCTGAGGTTTAGAGTTGCGCCGTCCGGATTGCCCCTGAACGACATGTTGACCGCCCAACACCAAAAACACCAGCAGGGTGCAGTACTTCTGATTGTTTCGTCTGAAGTTACGGAAGAAGTTCATTTGCTGACTTCCCGCAGGTGGTCATTCTGACCTTGTCTTGGCCTTTGTGGTTTTAGAAGCCATGCATCCGCATCAGGGTTGCGCGGTCGTTGAGGATTACGCCTTTTTCTTTTGGGACATACCCTTCTCTATAAACGTTAGTCCCCGCAAAACGATCAGTGCCAATACGGTTACGCCAATCGCCAGTACGAACTGTCTGAGAGCGACGCTGATTCCAACTGCCGCGCACAATAATATTGAAGCTGCTGTGGTCAATCCCTGGACCTGTTCGCTGGCGTCGCGACGGAAAATTGTTCCGGCGCCGAGGAAACTAATCCCGGTGACGATTGCTTCGGTTATGCGGATGGGATCGGCGGTTATCTGAGTTTTGCCTTCCACAATGTAATGCAGCAGCATCGCGTCCGCGAGACCTACGAGCAGCGCTGCAGCCCCGCCGACCAGCATGTGGGTGCGAAAGCCGGCAGGCTTGTCGGCCATTTCACGTTCAAAGCCGATCACCCCGCCAAGCACCATAGCCAGCCCTACTTCGCCGATAATCTGAAGCTGCATCATCCAATTCATTTTTGATCACCCCATCCTTGCTTCGTGTTCGTAACAGACCACGCTGACTGTTGTTGCGACCTCCGCAAACTAACAGTTTGCGTTACCTCAATGCCTTTGCGGCTTCACGCGCGTAGTAAGTCAGGATGATGTCGGCACCTGCGCGTTTGATGCTGGTCAATGTTTCCATCATCACGCGCTGTTCATCGATCCAATTGTTTTGTGCCGCCGCTTTTATCATCGAGTACTCACCAGAAACCTGGTACGCAGCGATCGGTAAATCAAACTCTTCGCGCACCATTTTCACGATGTCCAGATAAGCACCCGCAGGCTTCACTAACAGAATATCGGCGCCTTCCATGAAATCGAGTTCAGCCTCGCGCATCGCCTCGCGCGCGTTGGCCCCATCCATCTGGTAAGCGCGCCGATCTCCAAACGCCGGCGCGCTATCTGCAGCTTCGCGAAAGGGACCATAAAAGGCCGAGGCATACTTTACGGCGTAAGCCATAATCACCACGTGTTCGTAACCTTCATCGTCAAGCGCTTCGCGAATAGCTGACACTTCCCCGTCCATCATCGCCGAGGGAGCCACGACATCGGCGCCGGCCTCTGCCTGACTAACCGCCGTGCGAGCCAGTAGTTCCAGCGAAAGATCATTCAGCACTTCACCTTCATGGACCACGCCGCAATGCCCGTGAGACGTGTACTCGCAGAGGCAAGTATCCGCGACGACTACCAGGCCAGGGGCTGCTTTCTTGATCGCTCGCGTCGCTTGTTGAACGATCCCCTTATTGCCATATGCGCCCGAACCCTGTTCGTCTTTCGATTCTGGCAAGCCGAAAAGAATTACCCCATTGATGCCCATCTGTTGAGCTGCAGCCGCCTCACTCGCGATCTCATCAATTGAAAGATTGTGAACGCCGGGCATCGACGAAATCTCGCGACGCACATTTTCACCGGGACAAGCAAAAAGCGGAAGGACAAAGTCCTCCGGCGCAAGTCTGGTTTCTCGCACCAGCGCGCGCATCGTTTCGCTTCTTCGCAATCGCCGGGGACGATGAATCAGATCAACCACTCGATAAATTCCTTTACTCAATCCTGTTAGTTGCTTCGGTGGCAGGTGTTCAGAGTACAAGCTTTAGCTTGCGTCGCGCGACAACCACAACCTAAAGGTTGGACTCTATACGCCTCTTACCAACGATGATAGGCGGGATGTCCGGGCTTTACCGCCACGAATGTTCCGCGACAAGTCGCGGTTACTTTGTCATGCGAAATCAACTCGCCTTCGACTATTGCTCGATCCTCAGTGAATTCAACTACCCGGGCCCTTAGGTGAACCGGCTCATCCGTTGGCGTCGGACGCTTCAAACTAATCGTGTATTCTGCAGTCACCGTGCAGGGCGGTTTATCCAGACCATCGCGTCGCATCAAGTAATACGCTGCAGTCCAGTTGCAATGACAATCGAGTAAGGTGCCAGTGATCCCGCCGCTGAGCATACCGGGGTAGGCTTCGTGTTCAGGTGCAGGCTGCCACTCAGCGATAGCTTCATCGCCGGCAGGAAAGCTGCGGATGTGCAGTCCCTTGTCATTCGCAGGACCACACCCGAAGCATTTCAAATTGGGCGCGTACGTTTCCTGGATACTTTTTTCAGGCATCATTGTTCAGGCTAAAGTCTTGACTTGGATTTTCGATTATAATCGTTAACCTTCTCGGTGCAACTCGCTGTTCTTCGCTAAGGTGGCACAGATTAACGAAAACACTGGGAAATTGTTAGCCAAGTTTGTGGAGGAAACCTTTTAATGAAACTCAGTCGATCATTTTTCGCAGTCGCTGTTCTATCGCTCATCTTGAGCGCTTTGTTTGTCAACACCTCTGTCAGTGCTCAGCATGGCTTCAGTGTGCCGCAATATGAGCAGTTTCACGATGTGCTGCATCCATTGGAACATGAAGCGCTTCCCAAAAAAGATTATCAACGCATCAGGACCAAAGCGCCGGAGTTGGTGAAACTAGGAAAAGCAATCGTCGCGGTTGGTGTACCCGCGGGTACCAAGGAAGATCAGCACGACGAGTTCGCGAAAGAACTCAAAAAGTTTGATAAAGCGTTAGCAAAATTTCAGTCCGATTCAAAGAAGAAATCAGACGTCAAACTCAAAGCGTCGTACAGTGCAGTGCATGATTCATTTGAGATGCTGGCAGGAATGTTGCCTCGGGGATAAGGAGTAGGAGGTTGAATGAAGAAGAGATTCAACGCAGGTGTGTTGCTCCTCGCAGTTTCTTTCGCTTTGCTCTCGGTCGCGCAGGCTCAACCGCCGCAATCACCCTGTGCACCCGGAATTAGTTTTTGGAAACTGCTGGATGCAGTGAGTGTTGGTTACACCGATGGCCGGTTGAGCATCGGCAAACTATATGCAGTGTGTTTACCGACACCCGCGAAGCCGAGTACTTCAAACTATCCTTACGATCCTGACGGCGGTGGCAAGCTCACCACTGTAGTTAGGACTGCCGATGGCAAAGTACTCAACACATATGTCTGGTTTGCCTCGAGTATTGGGGGGTTATGGGAGTTAAGCCGCTACAAAGTCCTCGGCGGTTATCAATCCATAATGCCATTAAGTGCAGGGAACTATTCGCTCGAATTTGCCGCTGAGGATAAACCCTTCACCAGGTTTCCATTCTCTGTTTCGGAAATGAAAAACGAAGATCCGTATCAGCCGGCGGGTACGCGGTACTTCATCGAAGGCGCCTGGAATGAATACGGCAATATTTTTTACCAGCGCAACGATCCACAATCCGTACTTTCATTCACGACATGGGTGCAGGAGAAGCGAGGCAGCGAAAGCAAAACCTTCACGCCTTACGAAGCAAAGTTGATCAACCTGAAAGATGGCAAGGCGCTCGCCGAGGACGCTGGATCATTGAAACTCGCGCCTCGCTGGCTCGAATTGAAACTCCTTTTCCATCCCGCGGGTGGAGACAAGAATGCATATCTTAAGGCTGAGGAATTGCTGCGGGAAGATGGTCGATATAGCGTGCGGCTAAGTATTGATGGCAAGCCTTATGGTGACTATCCGTTCACCGTCAAAGGGAACCGCATTCAGTTTCAGGGAAAACAGGTTCGCGAGAACACTGACCCGATGACGTTCATTGTGGATTATCTCTCGGGAGGGCGGTACAGTTCATGGTGGATCAAACGAGAGCCACCAGCCAGGTAGCGCTGTCGAGAAGCCAGGATGAAAACTTGCCCCCACTGCCACGCCGATACGTTTGGAACCACGCAGCTTCTCACTCTCGATTACTTCTCGGCCGCTGAATGCTCTGAATGCGGGCAGTTAGTTCGCAATGACGGGCTGCGTCAATTTCTTGTGATACCGACTATGCTTGGGGCCCTGGCCGTAGGGCTTGTGCTTTTCTCAGTCGTTCCGGACTTGTTGTAGCCGTTTTCCATAATCGTCGCCCTTGGCCTGGGGTTCCTCGCCATCACTCGCGTTGCCAAGCCGGTGAAATTTGAAGACGAAGTGTCACTTCCATCCTTTTCCCCTGACCCCGACAACGACAAGATCATAATCGTTTGTGGCTGGCGTGAAGTTGAGCTTCAGGAAATCCTCGAAGGATTTATTGAACTATATAGTTCCGGTTGGCCATCTTACCGAGTCGATGTCTCGCGTAAAGATGACGACTGTTTCAGGCTGAGTTTCCCGGAGGACATTCATCCGTCGTTGCTTGCGTTTCTGGTTAACTACGCTATGTACCCGATAGATGCGGGGACGCCTGCCAATAGGATTCGAGTTGTGGGCCAAGCGACCATGGATGACTCTTTCGAAGGAATTCCGCCAGACCTCTTCGGACGAAAAGCCGTACTTTATAATCCCGAAGACGGCGACATATTTGATGTCGTGTACCTGCAAACTGAAACGGGCGTTACGTTCGCGAATTCACTGGGTCGTGACAATAACTGGCGAAGGATGGACCACGTGAAGGGCGATATTTCAGGATTGTTAGATCACTTGAAGGGCAATTGAGATGTTTGAAATTGAAACAAGAGATCTGACCATGAAGTTTGGCCGCCTGGTTGCGGTCGATGGTCTAAATTTGCAGATTCCTAAGGGCACGATCTTTGGGTTCCTTGGGCCCAACGGCTCCGGCAAATCTACCACCGTAAAGATGGTGACGGGGCTTTTGGCGCCGACGAATGGCGATGCGCTCATCTCGGGAACTTCCATCCTTGATTCGCCTTTAGAAGTGAAGAAACGAATCGGCGTGCTGCCCGAAGAACTGGCGCTCTTCGACGCGCTTACGATTTGGGAGCACTTGATGCTAGTTGGTCCAATCTATGGCTTGAGCAAAAGTGAAACAGAGAAGCGAGCTGGCGAACTGCTTGGCTTCCTCGATCTCGCGACCAGCCGGAACACTTATGTCGAACAGGCTTCGTATGGAATGCGAAAAAAGTGTGCGCTCGCCATGGCCTTGCTTCATAACCCGTCGGTCTTGTTTTTGGATGAGCCTTTCGAGGGCATCGATCCGGTAGCCGCCCGAAATATCAAGGACCTCTTACTACTCATGGCCGGCAAGGGAGCGACGATTTTTCTCACTTCGCACATTCTGGAAGTAGTCGAACGTTTGGTAACTGACTTCGCGATAATCGTCAGCGGCGAGATTGTGTGTGCACAATCGGTGGCGGAAACGCTTCGCTCCGGGGCAACGCTGGAGGATCTTTTCTTCAAGCATGTGGTCCGAGGGAAAGTCGAGGACCTGGAGTGGATCGGGTAGCAGGAATCATTCGCTACGAATGGCGCGCCTACTGGCGGCGCTTTGTTCGCGCAGGGCTGCGGGGTGGCAATCAGGCAATAGTCTTGATCTTCGCCCTGATAGTAGCGGCCAAATATCTCCAACTGCTTACAACTGCTGCGACGAGGGTGTCCAATGGAAACACGCAGTTACTTGGGTCGCTGCTGACGGCGCTTTTCCTGACATGGTTGTTTCCTGTCGCCAGTAGTCAACGCGAGACCATCGCCTCGCGTAAGTGGTTACATTTACCGCTGACACACCGTGAACGATTCATCGTTCGCTCAGCGTCATTGCTCCTGGCGCCTTCAGCCTGGCTGGTTGTGGCCGGTTCGCTGGCCATCTGTTTCCCATTGGCTTACACGCGCCAGCCACTCGCCGGAGTAGTCGCAGGATTGCTATTCATCGGGATTGCCTGGGCTACAGGTCTCACAATTTCGCACTTATTACACTCGGCGTTTTGGCGAAGAGTCTTCTGGTTTGCCGGGCTTACTGGCCTGGCGCTCGCGGCGGTATTCGTGATCAAAGGAGGGGCGTTGCGCAGTCTAGCCGCATTGCCATTTTCCCCCACGGTGCTCGTCGAGCGCGCCGCGATGGCAAACACGACAGTACAAACAGCAAGCTCTTTGGCTTTGCTTGCAACACTGCTTGTTGTCGTCGTGATAGCGGCGTTATGGTCCTTCAAAAAAAGCCTGCGTGTTGGATCCGAGGGCGGAAGTGGCAAGCCTGTGGTCCTTAGAGGAAACTTTCTCGCCGGACATCTCGGAGGCTTGGTGGCGAAGGACTTTAGATACTTTCGCAAACTGCTGGATGTTTATCTAGGAGTGGCGGCTGCAATCCTTACCGGCCTTTACCTGGTGGTTGCGGAAGTACCGTCAGCAAGCGTCTTTTGGTCTTTTATCGTGGTTGTCTTCCTCTGCAACGCGGCTTTGCCGTTCAATAGTTTTGGTCTGGATAACGGGCGGGGAATGGCTCGCTATACGTTACTGCCACTCAGCGGCCAGGAAATCCTGTTCGCTAAGAATCTCGCTTACCTTCTGATCGTTCTGGTCCAAATAGTGCCCCTACTCTTTATCGCCGGTTGGCGACTGGGATCTCGAGCCAGCGCGCTGGGCCTGGTTGAAGCCGCGACAATTGCCTGCGCCTATCTGACCTGGGGGAATTGGATGTCGGTTAATCATCCACTGAAAATGCAGTTCTACAGGTTTGCAAATTCAGGTGCCGCGCTCGTTGATGCGATGGGAGGAATCATCTTCGGAACTATTCCGGGGATCGTTCTTATCTATCTATGGCAAGGAACGGGGGCCGGAGTGGTTGGCATGACTGCGCTCGTAGTGTTGCTTGCGACAATCTTGTACTTCCTGTCGCTTCAACGTTACGGCGGCCGATTTGAAGAGAAGCGAGAACAAGTCGCGGCGGCTCTGACGGTATAGTCAACTCCTTGGAGTGCGCCGCCTTGTCGGCGCTTTGGCCGGTCGCGGCTTTGCGCGACCTGACACCTAATAATCAACAAGCGGCGCTGAGCCGCCGCGACCAAAGTTCCAAAAAGGCGGCGCACTCCGAGGAGAGGCCTTCGCCGCCGCACTTCAAGGAGTTGTCCTATCCAAGTCTGCGTAATCTGCTGATAGGCCCCTTACTTCTCGTCCAGCTTTCTCCCCGCGTTCAAGTTGTCGAAATTGAGAATCGCATTGAACACGAGGAAATAACTCCCACGCGTTTGCCCGCGCCAGATCGGGTTATTTGAAAACAGCACCAGATGGCCTTGGCCCGATGGCACATCCACAACCATAGCGTGTTGCGCGATTTCGTCCCCGCCATCCAATAATCCTGAGACAAACAAATCTTTGTTGTCCGCATAACGAACCACTACGCGCGGACGCATCGCAGGTGGAATGACATTGATTCCGTTGCGCCGCTGTTCGTCAGTTACCGGCATCGCCTGCCAAACCTCAGCAGTCGGTCTTTCCGGCGCTTCGGCCGGTGGCCGGCCCTGGACCACATCAGGATCGTCTGGAGTGCCTCGTCCCGTCATACGTGTTTCGGGTCGTTGCCTTCCACCTCTGCCTCCGACGAGATTGCTCAAGTTGAAAATGGGACCGTTAAAGCTGTAGATAGCCAATGAATCGCCATACCCGTAAGCGATCGGGCTCGCACTATCCACAACCTTCGAACGCAGCACGACGCCAATCGCTTTGAGTCGTTGCGACCGCGCGATTGAAAGCCCTGGAGTGTAGCCTGCATCGACCGCAAGCTCAGCCGTATCCATCACCCCGATAAACAGTCCACCGTCCTGAGTAAACTTTTGCAGGTTGGCCAAGCCGGCGTAACCGAGGCCCGGACGCATGTCTTCCGTCGAGTCGATCTTGCCAATGTTGGGCGTGATTGCAGTGGTTTTCCAGGGAATCGCGTTTCCCCACATCGGCATGCCGTTAATTATTCTTTCGAGACCCGCGCCGACGGGGGCAAAGATGATCACATCATACTTGCGACGCAGATCCGGATCGCGCGCAACGTCCTGGGTGCTGATATAGGAATAGGGCACGCCCAACTGGTCCAATGCCACGCGCCACCAACCTTCGTCCTGCGTGCTTATCCAGGTGTGCACCAGGGCAACGCGCGGCGCCTTTACCGCGTGCACTTTAACCGCGGGAGCAGTGTCCACCGCGTAAACCTGGACGCCAAGGTTGGCTGCAGTTTGCTGCATTTCAGTGCCCGAGACCCTGCGAAAGATGAATGATCCGCGGTTGAATTTTCGACCGGCCGCTTCGAATGGTTCCTCCGCCGATTCAACGACAGCATCCTTAAAGCGATAGCGAAGCGTCATCAGCGCATTGTCTGCATTGTGGTTGATGAGATAAATCGAACCACTCCCGTTGACTCCGCCTGAAGCGCGTACATCGCCGTTGATTTTTTCCATACGCGCTGACAATACGGTTTGCTCGGTTACCCTTACGACCTGGAGATTTCCCAACTCGCCCATGGTCCAACCAGTGTCATCGTAAACTTCCTGCTGTGGATCGTTGGGCGCCCAATATTGGTAATCAAGAATTGCATCGGCAATTCGGCTGTAGGGTTGGTCCATCCGCACAATGTAACTTCCGGCTGGAAAACTCCGAGTTTCAGGTTTTGGAGATGGACTCGGAGCTGCTGATGGTGAAGCAGTTGCCGTGGGTTCGGCTCTCTTCTTCTTGATCGTAACTGTGAACGGCGCCGTCGCCCGGTGAACTTCACATCCCTGCGCCTGAAGTGTTCGCAATAAATCCGCCTGGGCGCCTAGCCGAAGATCATCGCCGGGAAACACGTAGGCCGCCGGACCTTCATTCTTTGGCTTCTCAATCGAGCGTTTGCTCTTCAAATAGAAATTCTTCAAAAACAGTTTGTTGTTAGTGCTGAAATAGTTCAGCGTAGTCAGCAAAGCTGTCTGTTGATAGTTGTTATTGTTCCGCTGCGACCACTTCGCTTTGGGGAGTGGCGGATTTTGCCGATACCAAGTGCGTTGATAGTCACCTGGAGAAAGAGTTCGCTCGACAGTATCAGCACCCGCGTTTCCAAACGTTTCGTAGAGCCTGCTTATACCGTTATGTGTAGCGGCGATGAACATCAGATATCCGGGCGACCAGGTGTCGAAGTTGCCATGAGCAAATACGCCGGGCATGCCAAACTTGGTCATTTCTGAAACGTTGTTCCAACCGATCATCTGCCACTCGTCCGTCAATATCGGATCCAACCAGGCATTGTATGGACCATCGCCGATCGTGTTGTCGTAAAGATAGGGAACTGACTCATGAAGATCGTGGAGCACAATCGCTTTCCAACCAACATAGGTGTTGAGGATATTCCGAGTTAGTTTGAGCGACAGGCCAATAGCGTCGCGATTGTTGTCGTGAGCCACGTAATGACCCCAATAAACCAATGGTGGCCAGTTTGATTTGGGATTTGCGAGGTGCCAATTGTAAACGTCGACCGCGCGATTTCGCCCGTCAACCTCAGCCACCGGAGTGATCAGGGTCACGATGTTGTCGCGAATGTGTCGTACATAAACACTGTCGTCCACCGCGAGACGATACGCGAGCTCCATCAAGGCAGTCGGCGAACCCGTTTCATTTGAATGGAGTGCACCGGTTATGTAGTAGATAGGAAACGATTCAGCCACGAGTTTGTCAGCTTCATCATCTTTGAGACTAATCTGACGCGGGTCGGCGAGTTTAGTCAGCCGCGCGCGGTTTTCATCGAGTCGGGCCAGCAGCTGTTCCGAAGCGACAGCCACCGCGATCATTTCGCGCCCTTCCTCTGTCGTGCCGATTGAGAAGACCTTAACCCTGGGACTCGATTTCTCGAGCAACCGCATGTAGCGATGAACGTCTTCCGCATAAGGCAGTTTGCCGGGGGCACCCGCAACGTCTCCCAGCACAGCTTTCGGCGTGGGCACGGTTGGTGATGCCGGCAGATAGTCAGTCAGCGGCGAATTGAAAAAAGTCTCGGTCGTGTACTCTTTGATCTTGTTGGTGTATTCCTGATCGATGGGTTGGTTTGGATCGCGGCCGGGTTTTGACTGAGCAACTGCAACAGCAAAGCATACTATCAGCAGCAGCGAGAGAGAGATGCAACGCAACAGTAAACAAGTCATTGAGTAGTTTCCTCGAGACGAAAAATGTAGGCTTAGATTCATTTAAGGAGTGACAGACTTTTAAGCCAAAGACGTGGTCAAGTCAAACTTCTGCCAACTTAGGTCTGGAAAAAGGATTGTCTCGCAGTTTTCCAGGATTGAGATGTTACCCAGTACAATAAGACTGATTCGAACTCTGAACTTCAACTGCCGATACAAATGACCGCACGAATTTTTCAACTGAGTGTTTCTCCTGGCGGGGTACCCAAGACCGCTCTGCGCGAGGCTGCTGTTAACGAATTAGGCCTGGTCGGCGACGATCATCGCTTCCCCAAAATTCATGGAGGGCCGGAACGCGCCGTTTGTCTGTTTTCGCTTGAACGAATTCTCGAGCTTCAAGCAGAGGGACATCCGATATTTCCTGGCGCTGTCGGCGAAAACGTCACGATCTCCGGTCTCGATTGGACCGAGCTGAAACCGGGAATAAGGCTAGCAGTCGGTGACGATGTTGTTATTGAGCTAACCACCTACACCACGCCCTGCAACACGATTACGGATTATTTTGCTGAGGGGAACTACCAGCGCATTTCGCAGAAGGTGCATCCCGGATACTCCCGAATTTATGCGCGTGTGTTGCAGACCGGAAAACTTGTGGTCGGGCAGCCAGTGAAGCTGCTCAACGGCAATAATGGGTAGTTCATCATTCACACCGACGTCGTTTTGGAATCTTCCCTCGAAGAAATACAATCAATTAAATCAATTGGTGTCTTCGTATGTCCGACAGGGAATCAAAACCAGTCCTACCGAGCGCGCAAACTCCAGAAGAAGCTCGTCTGATCCAGATTGAGTCGCCCAGCAAAGCAGCTGGGGGCATTCCTTCGATCATAGCCACTACAAAACACGCCTGGACCGAAATGGGAATCGGTCGCGGTGTGCGCACGTTACTAAACCTGAATCAAAAAACCGGGTTCGACTGTCCTGGCTGTGCGTGGCCTGAGCCCGACGGTGAGCGTTCACACGCTGAATTCTGCGAAAACGGGGCGAAACATGTTGCCGACGAAGCGACAACAAAGCGCGTTACTCCCGAGTTTTTTGCAAAGTGGTCCGTCGCCGATCTTTCGGATCAATCGGACTTGTGGCTGGGTAAACAAGGGCGCATTACTGATCCGATGGTCCTCCGCGCGCGTGCAACCAACTACGAGCCGATTTCCTGGGAGGAAGCATTTGCGCTGATCGCAGTTGAACTCAACGCGCTTGGCAGTCCAGACGAGGCAATCTTTTACACGTCCGGACGGACCAGCAACGAAGCTGCTTTCTTGTATCAACTCTTTGTCAGGCAGTTTGGCACGAACAATCTTCCTGACTGCTCCAACATGTGTCACGAATCCAGCGGCTCAGCGTTGGGCGAAACCATCGGCGCCGGTAAAGGAACCGTGACGCTCGAAGACTTCAACCTGGCCGAAGCCATTTTTGTGATTGGCCAGAATCCCGGCACAAACCATCCACGCATGTTGAGTGCGCTGGAAAAAGCTAAGGAAAACGGTTGCCGGCTGGTCCACATCAACCCACTGCCTGAAGTTGGGATGACACAGTTCAAACATCCCCAGCATGTTCTGGGATGGCTGGGAGCGGGAACAACTCTCGCTGACCTATTTCTGCAAGTGCGAATTAACGGCGACGTCGCTCTGCTAAAGGGAATCATGAAAGCACTTTTGGCAGAGGACCGAAACCGACCGGGTGTAATAGATCAAGCCTTCATTCGCGATTACACCTTAGGTTTTGAGGAATTTGCCGCCGCCCTAAACCTGGTGAGTTGGGACGAGATAGTCCTGCAGTCTGGCATCGCCAGGGCGCAAATAGAGCAAGCAGCAAAGATCTTCATCGAGTCAGAGCGCACTATTTTCTGCTGGGCTATGGGTCTGACGCAGCACAAGAATGCCGTGGCCAATATTCAGGAGATCGTAAACCTGATGTTACTTCGCGGGCAGGTCGGAAAGCCGGGCGCCGGACTTTGCCCGGTGCGTGGCCACAGCAATGTGCAGGGCGATCGCACGATGGGCATTTGGGAACGCCCACCTGAGTTGTTCCTTAATAATCTGGCGGCCGAGTTTGCTTTTGAACCACCTCGCCGGCATGGCTACGACACTGTGAATGCGATTCAGGCAATGCACGACGGCCGCGCAAATGTGTTCTTTGCCATGGGCGGAAATTTCCTTTCGGCGACACCCGATACCGAATTCACCGCTGCGGCTCTCCGTCGTTGCAAGTTGACGGTTCACGTTTCCACCAAGCTCAATCGGGCCCATTTGATAACAGGCGAACAAGCATTAATTCTGCCGTGTCTGGGAAGAACCGAAGTTGATCAGCAGCGCACTGGCCCGCAGTTTGTGACCACCGAAAACTCGATGGCGGTAGTGCAGGCGTCGAGAGGTTCTCTCCCGCCGGCATCGCCGGAGCTCCTCAGCGAACCGGCGATTGTTGCCCGACTTGCTGAAGCTACGCTTGGGGATCATTCGAATGTCGAGTGGATGAAGTTAATAGCCGACTATGATCGAATCAGGGACCACATCGAGCGCGTCGTGCCCGGATTTGATGATTACAACGCTCGCGTGCGACAGCCGGGCGGGTTTCATCTTCCGAGTGGTCCACGCGAACGCGTTTTCCGCACGCCCTCAGGACGTGCACTTTTCACCGTGCATGAATTACCAAAGCATGACCTTAAGCCCGATCAGTATTTGATGATGACTATCCGTACACACGACCAATTCAACACGTCCATTTACGGACTGGATGATCGTTATCGAGGTGTCTATAACGGCCGACGCGTTGTGTTTTTGAACCAGGAAGACCTCAATGAAGAAGGGTTGCGGAGCGGGGAACTGGTAGACCTGATAAGCCATTTTGAAGGCGAGGAGCGAATCGCGCGCCGCTTCACTGTTGTTCCTTACAGCATTCCACGGCGTTGCGCGGCGACCTATTTTCCCGAGACAAATGTTTTGGTGCCTTTGCGCAGCGTTGCGGAAAAGAGCAATACACCAGTTTCAAAATCGGTCGTGATCAGTATCCAACGTTCCGAGACCAGGAAGATGGATTAGGAATGAATCCCTCTGTGCAACCTCAGTACCCTCTGTGTCTCCGTGGTGGATATTACGTGCGATTGCTCCACCACAGAGAGCACAGAGGTTGCACAGAGGAGCTAATATGACTTTTACCATTGAAGAAAAGGCGACGAACTCGAAACCAGAACTGTACGCGCATCTGGCAGCGCAGCTTCGTAGTTTGCTCGAGAGTGAACGCGATGTTATCGCCAACGCCGCAAACTTCTCGTCACTTCTTTATCACACCTTGCCTGATGTGAACTGGGCTGGGTTCTATTTTGTGAAAGATGGAGAACTGGTGCTCGGCCCGTTCCAGGGGAAACCGGCTTGCGTGCGGATTGAGATTGGCAAAGGAGTTTGTGGCACGGCTGCTCAGCAAAAGCGGACGATCATGGTAGACAACGTTCACGATTTTCCCGGTCACATCGCCTGCGATAGTGCTTCCAATTCTGAGGTCGTGGTGCCTTTAATCAAAGACGGACGATTGATTGGTGTCCTCGATCTCGACAGCCCGTCGCTGGGCCGGTTTGACGATGATGATGCAGCTGGATTGAATGAGCTAGTCGAAATCTTTATGGACTCGACAACCGTGGCAACAAACAAGTAGCAGAGTTCAACCTTTAGGTTGCCGCTCGAGAGACTTCGACGGCCCACGCAACCTAAAGGTTGAACTCTGAACCACTCGAAGGACGGCTTAGATGATCACAATTCGTAAAGCAGAAGACCGAGGCCATTTCGACCATGGTTGGCTTGATACCTACCATACATTCTCATTCGATCGTTACCACGATCGGCGCCACATGAGTTTTGGAAGTCTGCGAGTAATCAACGAAGATCGGGTGGCGGCGGGGCACGGTTTTCCTACCCATTCTCATCGCGACATGGAGATCATCACCTACGTTCTTGAAGGCAGTCTTGCGCACAAAGACAGTATGGGAAATGGGTCGATCATCAAACCGGGCGAAGTGCAACGTATGACAGCAGGCACCGGCGTGGCCCATAGCGAAGCAAATCCCGCAAATGAGCCGCTCCACCTACTTCAAATCTGGATCCTCCCGCACACGCACGGATTGGACCCAGGCTACGAGCAAAAGATGTTCACCGACGATTTGAAACAGGGCAAGCTGTGCTTAATCGCATCTGAGGATGGTCGCGATGGGTCAGTTACGATTCATCAGGAAGCTGATGTCTACTCGACAAGGCTGGAGGCCGGTCAAACAGTCAGTCACCAACTCGGCGAAAAGCGGAAGGCCTGGTTACAGGTCGCGCGCGGGAGAGTGACGTTGAATGGAGTCGAACTTGATCAAGGAGACGGCGCGGCGATTTCTGACGAATCAAAGCTTGAGATCAGCGGTCGCGAGGCGGCAGAAGTTCTCTTGTTTGATATGGCGTAGATTTGAAACAGCATTGTCATTCGTTGAGTCGTGGCATGCTTAGTTGTGGGGCCCGATCCACGAAACAACACCAAATCACGCGAACAGTTGTTAGTGTTATTTCGTGTGACTTAGTGGATCGTCTTGAAATTTCAGCAATGAGGTGATTCGCAATGGAAGTAACGAGAGTAACAGTCGACGAAGTGAAGGAACGGATGGACCGCGGGGAGCAATTTACGTTTGTCGACTCGCGGAATCCCAAGGCTTGGGAAGAAGCCGAAACAAAAATTGCGGGAGCGGTCAGAGTGCCGGACGATGAGGTGGAACAACATCTAAATGAGATTCCGCACGATCGCACCGTGATCACTTATTGCACCTGCCCACACGAAGCGTCTGCCGCTAAGACGGCACAAAAGCTAGCGGAGCTTGGCTATAAAAACGTGCATCCACTCTTTGGTGGGATGGAGGTTTGGGAAAAATCCGGGCTGCCAACGGAGTCGAAGTAGGAAAGCAAGAAAATCAGGCTCGGCTATTTAGCCATCTCATAAGTGATTCTTTGCTTTCTCCAGAGGGGTTTCCCTGTAAGAGATTTTCGACACTGATGTCTTCATCGAGATCAGGCCAGTGAATACCCTCAGAATTGCCAATGAGCTTCCAATTACTCCGCTCTTCAAATGTCCCGTGTGCCAGTCGCGGATACCACGATAAAGGGACAGCTATCGTGCGTCCGTCATTCAACTCTACCTTTAGAGACTCATCGGTGACTACGACGCTTTCAGCTTTGACTTCAGACATTAAAGAACTCATCCCAACTCCTTAATGACTCTTGACCATTCTCTTCTTCCAACTTCTGTGCCGAAAGACGAACCGCGCCGTCCTTCTCTTGGCGAACTTGAAAAGAAACGCGCTTTTGTAATACTGTGCCGTCGTCTCATTTGCAACTTTTCACTCAGGGGTCCTCAACTCAGAACCGTAGTTCTAATTTCGTAGCGATAGCCATCGAAAAGAAGACAGCGATTTCAGCGCTGCTCTCTGGAAGGCTCCTTGTTCCTTAATTGGCCGCCTCAAACCAACCGCATTGTAAAAAAATGAAAAACAAACATGACATCATAGTCACTAAACCGATTTCTGCGTGGAACAAGTCTTTGAAAGTTAACTTCAAGGATTTCTTCAAATCGCTTACTAAGGCCACCTTGCAAGGCGCTTCGGGTAGTGTTGCGGGTGCTTCGAAGGAAGGTATAGAAGCTATCTCTGCAGTAAGCGTGCGCGAGGATCTTGGATCTCTGGCTTGGTTGCTTGTATACCGTTCACTGGTCCAGGCGGTTTATGGGTTAGTGGAAGAGAACGAAGCGTTGCTTATGCAAGATCTAGCGAATCCCAGAGTAGTTCAATACAAACTTGGCACGCCTCCTGACGATCCAAATGCTCTAGTGGCGCAACTGGATTTGTCACTTGAAGAGAAAGAATTCGCGATTAATGAGGCTTTCTTTGAACATCCTGAAGACTTGATAATTCTGGAAGACATAAAGAAGCCTTTCGGCCAGTGGTTGCAGCGTTTCGGCTTGGCTGAGGCGCAAGCAAATGCAATCACGGACCATCTTAAGAGTTATTTCGTTTTTGCCCTTAATAATCAATGGCGCGCACGCCCAGAGGAATACGCCGCTTTAAAAACAGCGTTTGATACACCATTTACCAAGGCCAGCGAACGAGAGCAAGCGTGGTCACAATACTCAGCTTGGCTCCAAAAGCAAATAGATGAGCCCATGTTTGATGAAGCTTTTAGTCTGCGTCAGGTTTATGTTCCCTTGTATGCGTACTATGAAAAGAAAGTTGAGGGCAGAAAAGAAGCAGCTATTGAATCGAGTATTGCCGACACCAGAGGAACAGAAAGAGTTGTTGTAGATCTGACCAAAAACCTTGAGGAATGGCTAAGTAATAGTGATGCGCGTGATGCTGTTCGAATCATCAGTGGCGGGCCAGGTTCAGGCAAATCGTCGTTCGCAAAAATGTTTGCTTCTCAAATAGCGCGACAGACGGAAAGACGGGTCTTGTTTGTTCCATTACACCAATTTGAACCTTCGGATGATTTAATCGACGCTGTCGGCAATTTTGTGCGACTGGCTCAACTATTACCCCACAATCCGATCGACCCCGATGATGGTGAGTCACAGTTGCTAATAATTTTCGATGGACTAGATGAGCTAGCAATGCAGGGTAAAGTCGCTGCTGAAATTGCGCAGCAATTTGCCTCCGAAGTAACCAGGAAAGTTGAGGTGTTGAATAATCGCAACCGATCGAGGCTTAGAGTCTTGATTAGTGGCCGCGATCTCGCTGTCCAAGCGAGTGCAAATATGTTTCGTCGACCGCAACAGATTTTGCATACTCTTCCGTATTTCATCTCAAAACGAGAGTCCCAAGTCTACAAGGATCCAGGAAATCTATTAGAACACGACCAGCGTCAGCGTTGGTGGATCTTGTATGGAAGGGCAAACGGCAATAACTATGCCGGCATGCCGTCCGAGTTAAGGCGACCGGAGTTTGTCGAAATTACCTCGCAGCCTCTACTAAATTACTTAGTCGCTTTAAGTTTCGAACGGAAGGTTCTAGACCTGGCGAAAGAAAGCAATCTTAATAAGATTTATGAGGATTTGCTCAAAGCTGTCTACGTGCGAAAGTGGGCTGCCAACCCACATCCAGCTACAAGAGATGTCGAGGAAGGACATTTTATACGGATTCTTGAGGAGATCGCGGTCGCTGCATGGCATGGAGACGGACGCACCACGACCGTCAAGGAAATTGAAGAACATTGTGAGCGTGCTGGTCTTAAGACATTACTCGAGGCATTACAAGAGGGAGCGAGCAAAGGTGTCACCCGACTATTAATGGCGTTCTACTTTAGACAGGCTGGTAGCCGTTCGAGTGGTGATAAGACCTTCGAATTCAGTCACAAGAGTTTTGGTGAATATCTGGCTGCTAGACGCATAGTCAACGTGGTGCGCTTCTTACATGGCGAATTCGAGAGACAGAAGGAAAGTTTCGACAGTGGATTTAATGAACAGCTTGCCCTCGAGTATTGGCTTAGACTCTGTGGACCGGTTTCTATTGACGAATACGTGTTTGAATTTATTCGAAATGAAATGCTTCTTCAGGAGCACGATCAAGTTACACAGTGGCAAATCGCTTTGTGCAGTCTTATTACCTTTTTGTTACGGAACGGAATGCCAATGGAACGCCTAATTTCAATAAAGTCTTTTAAGGAACAAACTCGACAGGCTCGTAATGCGGAGGAAGCCTTGATGGCGCTCGGAAACGTTTGTGCTACTACCGTGCACACTGTCTCAAATATCGAGTGGCCTTCGTTAACCGCATTCGGAGAGTGGATGAAACGCTTACAGGGCCAAAGGTACGGACCCGAGAATCCTCTCGCTCTACGATGTCTCAGTTTTCTGAATTTGCGGAGGTGCATTCTACATATGAGTGACTTCTACTCGGCAGATTTTTTTAGATCCGACCTACAAGAGGCACAATTCATTTTTGCGAACCTCGCAACTGCTAATTTGTCACAAGCAAATATGAAAGGTGCTTCCTTCATACAAGCCCACCTATCACACGCAGATCTCAGTGGGGCAAATCTTGAAAACGCGGATTTCACGAGTGCAAACCTACAAGGATCATCCCTGGTTAGTGCCAACTTAGATAACGCAGATTTTGATGGTGCTAATCTCCGGGATGCAAGGTTGATAGGAGCCAGCTTTAATCGAGCTAAATTCCGTGGAGCGAATATGGAAGGAATCCAAGCGAGTGCGGCGACTTTGCGTAAGCTAAAGGAAACAGAAAGAAAAACAGATTCTCGAGGACACTAACCTAATAAACCAAGCTTGAATAACATCGCAAAACCAAGCGAGGGTGGCCTAAAGTATTTAATCCAATTCCCTACGATTAACGCCGGATTTCAACTTCCAGTGGTTTCGTTTCTCCTGCCTCATAACCTTCTGGCCAGTTTGAAATGTTAACGCCGTAAGCCCAGTCTGCGTCCGTCGTGACTGCGAAGCGAATCGTCATCGGTAGTCCGCGCATGGCGCGAATCCGCACCCAGTATTTATCTACCACCCACTCCTGAATCACTGGTTGTGTTCCGGGCTTGTGAAACGAAACCAAGCGCGATCCGCAGTCAACACCGTTGATGAAAAGTGTGACACGCGTCTGAATATTTTCAGGTTTCGCATCATCGGGAGGAATTGGCTGCATGAATGCGCGAACGATCACCTGGCTGATGCGACGCCGATCTTCGCGCTCTGGAACCAGATAGTCCAACTGGCCCATGCCAAACCCCCAAATATACCCGATGCCGCTTCCGAGCTTTTCAAAGCGGTGGCGCACCGCCATCCGAGGTTTGAACCGGTAAAGAATTGATTTGTCTTCGCGGAGGTAACTTTGCGGACGCGTTGACGGGTCACCTTCGTCACGTGTCCACGAAAACTGACGCGGGATTAGATGATGTCTTCCATCCGTTAGTCGCTCAGGTGGCTCAGCCGATGACAATGACGCGAACATCTGAGATGCACGACTCACTTCGGCAATCACACCTTCATCGCGTGCTGTGTAGGTAACGCCATAACCGCGGCCGGGATCGGGGGTCAAGATCCAAAACATCGATCCTGCTGCGCCAGCGCGAACGTTGCTTTCGAAGAAGGCTCGAAACCATTCGGTTTGGGAAAAGCCGTTGAACCCCTCCGGGCCCATGCCAAACTCTCCAAAAACCAGCGGTTTCTTGATTGAAAATGCGGCAGCGGCACGATTGTCGACGAACTCTCGCATGGCGGTCGGTGAATCGACAAAGCTGTTTGTGTCGGGACGCGGATAGTTATGTACGTCGCAATAGTCGATGGTTGGTAACTGATGATCGAGTAACCACTCGCGACGTTCCGCTGCGGTGCGGTAGCCCCAGGTCCCGGGCGTGACTACGTGATTTGGATCGAGAGATTTAATGAGCGAACTCATCTCGGCGATCCACGCTCGACGCTCGGCCCAGCGTCCGGTCATTGCCTGTCCCTCGTTTATCAACTCCCAGCCGAAGATATTCGGATCATCGCGATAGAGGGTCCCGGTTATGGTGTTACGGCGCGTTACAAGTTTTTCAATGTGCTCGCGATAGAGTCGCCGCGTCTCTGCGTTGGTGTAGAACTCCATCGCGCGATGCGGATCGATGCCGAATGGCAAGTCGTCCTTAGCCGCATCATTGACGCCGGCCCAACGAAGATATTGAGTTACGCCTCCCGTATCTCGCCACCAGTTAACCAGACAGAGTTGGACCAGAACGTTGTTGCGTGAAGCTTCCGCGATCACTTTATCGAGGTGCACAAACGCTTCTTCGTTCCACTGTCCAGGAGCCCAACGAAAAGGATGGTTGCGAGGCCAATCGGCAAAGTCAGCCAGGGGACCTAGATCGTTTGGTCCACCTTCACCTGACGCCCAAACACGCACCACACGGATCCCTGACTGTGAAGCCCGCGCCAGAAGTTCAGGCATTTGGGCTCGATCCTCATCACGATACATTACCGCGATGTTTGCCCCGACGAATCGAAACGGTCGTCCATTGATCACAAACTGCGTCCCACGGGTGCGAACGAATGAAGCCGAGCCTTTACGCTCGCTGGTTCCGGCGCACGAGATGAAAAACGCCGCGCCCACAACAATCGCGAGTGCGGCTAGTGCAAAAATTTTCTTTGACATCAAAACAGTTTCCGAGAACGGCAGCTAAACACAACTCCCTGGAGTGCGGCGGCCTGGCGCCGCTTTGGTCATACGTGGTTGTTTTCGACCGTTGTTCGAGAAGCTACTTGGCGCCAGCACGCGTTGTTAGGGCCAAAGCGACGCCGGGCCGTCGCACTCCAGGGAGTTGGCTCTGGGCCCTCGCTACCTCGGGCTGGTTAAACGGATGAAACCCATGGCCATGCACACGGCGGCCAGCAAAATAAAAAAGTTGAAGAACGTCAAGATCGTAAATACCAGACTATTGTCTTTCGTTAAAACACCGAACCCTAACGCCAGAAACTGCACGTGAAAGAGAATCAGGCAAACCGCCGCGAAGGAAAACCATCTCGTCGACGGTCCGAACGCACGGGAGCGCGCAAAACCCAACACCGCCGCGACAAGTGAAGCCACCCCGCCGATCAGAAACATTGCCATGATCGTTGACGCAAAATAGCCAGGTTCACGAAAAGTCGTTTCCGTTTGCGCAAGAAGTATCATCAATCCCATGGCCATTAGAGTCTCTCCCATCTCTTACTGCGTGGTAACAAACTAAGCGCCGTTTGCGCACTTAGGCACAAACGGCGTTAATGTAAATCAGTCTGATGCTAAACGCGATGCGCAATCAAGCGGTCGGGGCCACCCGGAACCGAAAACAGCGGCACAGGGAACAGCTGCGCTTATTGCGTAATATGAATCTCCTCTTCCTTATTGACGTGGCCAAGGAAGTAGAGCAAGCCGCAAACAAAAGCTAGAGCAGCCAGGCCGAGCGAATACCAGCCAAAATGGTGACCGCCACCTGCCTCTTCGAAGGTCACAAACTTATAGAAAAAGAAGATCGCACCCAAAGCCGCAGCCAAGCCTATGATCGCGGCGATTATCTCTTTCATTGACATTTTCTTACCTCCTGGCACTGAGTCGCTGTGAAGGTTTAGGGAAAAGCCAAAACACAAAACACTTTTAGTTGGGCCTGCATGTTAACGCCGCGCATCGCGGAACGCAAGTGATTCCCTTCGCCTTTCCGGACTTGTCTCCACCAAGCCTACGCTTCATTTCGAAATAATTCGTTTATCTCCAGCACGGCGGGTTACATGTGTAAGATCCAGATATTCGAGCAACGGAATCGCGTACTTCCGCGAAACTCCAGCTAGATCCTTAAAAGCGGCCACGTCAATAAGGCGGTCAGGCTCGTGTTCGCTGCCATAATTCCTGAGCAACTGCTTCAGGTTTTCCACCGCTTCAGCATCGTAAAAGAATTCATTCTGCACTCGCACGAGCTTTCCGCTATCGAGCAGCAACTGCAATATCTTTCGGCCGTGCGCACGTTGCGACGACCCAACTCCAGACGCTTCCATCAGTTGATCCAACGACGGCGCCTCCAGCCCGGCGCTTTGAATGATTGCAAACATGCGTTCGCGCAGTTGCGTGTCTTCAGCCGAGAGCTCGAGAGTGTGTTCGCGCGAACGCACTAGATCCTTGTCGGTTGCCAGGACGCCCTCATTTTCAAGCCTCGAGACGACCGCTCTGAATATCTCGGGTGGAACATGAGCAAATACGCGATCGCGTAATGTTTCACGGGCCAAGCCGCGAGCGAGCGGTTCCTTTTGGTGATGAGCGTTGACTGCCTCTACCGTTAGACGCGAGAGGCGTTGAAATGCATCTGAGGCGAGGTATGTCCCTTCAGCTTCGATAATGGTTTGTTCCTGAGTTGCGGCATCGAGTGACTCCGACAGGACTTCATCGTTCCATCCTGTCCGCGCGGCGAGGTTGGAAACTCTTAATCCTGCGTCACCAGCCGCGGTTACAAACTCCGCCAGTTTTGCTGGGCGGGGTAGGTCCATAAGTGCTTGCAAGCGTTGTTGAGTCTTCGCCAACTCCCGGCCGCGATGTTTGGCGGCAAGCGGATCCAGAACGATTCCGCCGGCAACAGTTTCGGCGGGTGAATATGATCGCACAATGAAACGATCGCCGTGGATAGTCACTACCGGAGCTTCGAGTCTGAACTGAACAAACGCGCTTTCGCCTGGAGCTACTTCACCACGATTGTTGAGTACTCTGACACGGGCGAGGACCTCCGCCGATCCAAGATGAACACGCAGGCGAGACCTGGTGCGAACTGGACGCGGAGCCGACGGCAACAAATTCAGGTGCGTGTTGATTATTTGGGTCGACGCTAAGCGTCCGGGCTGGGCCAGAACCATGCCACGTTCAATCTCACCAACTTCTACTCCGGCAAGGTTCACGGCCGTACGCTGGCCAGGTTCTGCGCGATTCACCGCCGCTCCATAAACCTGAACACCGCGCGCGCGAACTCGCCGGCCGAGCGGAAGCAACTCGAGCTCCTCTCCTTCAGCGATAGATCCGGATATGAGCGTGCCGGTGACTACTGGGCCAAAGCCTTTCATGGTGAAGGCGCGATCGATCGGAAGGCGCGTCACATAGTCGGATGAACGTGGCGGTAGATCACTGGCCAGCGTTCGTAGGCTGTCGCGAAACTCTTCCAGCCCCTTGCCCGTTCGAGCACTGACCGCCACGACTGGGCCACCCTCGAGAAAAGAGCCCGCGACCAACTCTTTAGCTTCTTCTTCTACAAGGGCAAGTAGCTCATCTTCGATTAGATCCGTTTTCGTGAGAGCTACCAGTCCCTTTTGCACTCCGAGCAGTCTGCAAATGTCGAAATGTTCTCGCGTCTGCGGCATCACGCCCTCGTCGGCCGCGATCACGAGAGCAACTGCATCGATGCCATGAACACCGGCAAGCATGTTTTTGACGAATTTTTCGTGACCGGGAACATCTACGAAGCCGACCCTCACGTCACCCAGATCAATATCCGCGAAACCCAAGTCGATGGTAATGCCTCGGCGCTTTTCTTCTGGCAGACGATCAGGATCTTTACCGGTGAGCGACTGGACCAGCGAGCTTTTGCCGTGGTCAATATGTCCTGCTGTGCCGATGATGATGGAATGCATCCGTTTTGTTCTTGGTGCTTTGTTCTTTGTACTTTGTCTTTGTCGGTTGCCAGTGGTCAGTTGTCCGTTGTCAGTTGCGCTTTAGCCTAACGGTTTACTGACCTCTATGGAGAACTTCCCATCGTTGAGCACTGACCACTGACCACTGACAAAGAACAAGGCACAAAGAACAAAGCACAATGAATTATTTGAGCTCAAAGTCGATCCATTGGCTGTTTTGGCGATGCTTCCCCGACGTCAGAAGATCCGTGGCAATCACTTGAAAGGCGTATTCGCCTGGTTCCATTTCAGTGCCTAGTTGAAATGCTCCTGCACCAATCAGCCGTTTGAGATCTGCCTGATTGCTCGCATCAAAGGGAACCTCACTTCCGCTAAACACCTCCTGGCCGTTTCGAAACAGTCGGATGCGAACCTGAAGGTTTGGCTGCTTTGTGGCCTTGTTAATCCTGGCGTTGTAAAGGTGATACCCATAGACCATGACCTGGCCCCTCTTGAATTGACGCACAGATGGCCCAGTCCCTGGCTCAGATGTCGCACCTGTATCATCAGAATTATCTCGGGGGAAGTCCGCGCCACTTTGTTCCTTTTCATAGACCTGTTTCGACATCGCGTGTAAGACGATGCCGGAGACGGTCAAGCGGTCCTTTTTAATGTCAGGCACTTCAATGAACTGTGAGGCCGACCCGACCCGGCCGGAGGATGTGTCTTTCAAAGCAGTACGCAGTTGATAAGCGCCTGCCTTCTTGATCGGGACTGTCAGAGAGTAAGTGAAACCATGAGTCATGATGCGCTCAAAGGCCTTGCCCTTAACGCGAATCGTGTGAGTCTTGCCCAGCCGATCAACAACAATTCCGTTGTCGCCAAAAGTGTAAGTCAACAGTTCAAATTCCGCCTGATGCCAACCATCCGGTTGCTCTTTAAAGGTTAGGTCACTAGCTTTAACGTGAAGCATTGAACGCATGATCGATCCGAGCTTTGCATCATTGGCGAAAAGCGAAGTCAATCGAACGTCAACTTCCGATGAACCAAAGGGTGATATGAGCGCGTTCACGATGCGGCTCATCCCGGATTGCCCCTCGGGTTTTGCCTGCTCGTCCGTAATGCCATAAAAACCGTTTCGCATGCGAATGATGAATTTGCCCGGCCTGTTAATTTTGAGGCTCAGTTTGTGAAACTTTCGTTTTCCTGATTTCGCATCAAACGTTCCTTCGTCAGGCCGGTAGCCGATAAGGTAATAGCCTGCCTCGTCAAACAAGCCCCTAATTCCCCCAAGCAGACCATTGGTATTCTTGATCGAGAGACCGCCGGTTTGATTAGTCAAGTCCTCCAAGCCAACCTGCGAATCATAGAAGGCCATGCCCCTGGCGCGCTGCACATGTTGAATTTCTGCGCCACTCATTCCATTGACGTCGTCTGCTGCGGATAAGCCAAGTGTCATCAAACCTCGAGCGTCAACTGTGTTTATGACAACGGACGCCCGATTGGCCAGCTCGCCGAGTGACTGCAGCGCATTGACGACGCGGGGGTTGCCTGTTGGGTGCAATTCGCTGGTAGTTACGAATCCATCGTAGAGCAGTACGATTGACTTGCGACCGGGGAGTTGACTGAGACCTCGCACAACATAATTGATTGCCCCAAGTGTGCCAACTGCAAAGAGGTCGTTCCTGAGTTGATCCACTTCACCTGATCCATCGTCGTTCTCCGAGGACGGTCTACCTGGCACGAAGGTCGTATTGTTAGTAATGGGCGCAAAAGCTGAGATACCCCCGCGCCCCCGCGGCGTCCAATTCACCTTATCAACAGCCGCGTAAAGCTGCCGCTTGTCGGTGGTGAATTGTTGGAGCGCACCGATCCCTCCGGCGGTGCGAATGATCGCCACCAAATCGTTAGGCTGCATCTGTTGATCAAGAAATTTTCGAAGACCCTGCCGAACAAAATGAGCGCTTTCAAATGACAGACCAAGATCATCGACCACCAGGGCGATCGTTCGATGGACCTGCTCGGGACGAGGACGCCGTATCGGTATTGGCGGCGCGTTTTTGTCAGGCTTCGCGGATTTGGTCACTGGCGGCGCATCAAGAGGAATGTAAGAAAAGTTTGTGACAGCCTGAGGCTTGCCGTTTTCAAGTATCTGAACTTCATCAGGCCTTAAATCTGTTACGGGTTTGCCTTTGCCGTCGGTGATGACCGCGTCAACCTGAACAAGCTTGGTGGTAATACGGACTACTTCGTCATCAGCTTCCGGTACCGTTTGTTGCTGGCCGGTGGGCTTTGACGTAGGTTGCTGAGAACCAGTTTGCTGAGCCACAACTGGGGAGATCAGTTGTAAGCCGAAACAAAACAGAAGTGATAACGTGAGCATTCGATTTTTCATAACACAAAGCACCAGGCACAAAGAACAAAGCTATCAACCTACTATTTCGTAGTGATGAGGACCAGCTTGTTTAATTTCCGACCGCCTCCAATTTCTTCAATATCTTTTCGTAAAACTCAATGTACTGGGGAATCACGATGTCAGTGTTGTAGCGGGACAGTGCCGAGTCGCGCGCGCGCTTGCCCATCTCGCATCGCAATGTCTTGTCAGCGAGCAGCCGCGCGGCATCCGCTGCCATTTTGTCGATATCACCAACGCCGCTAAGAAACCCGGTTTCTCCATCGGTTACAACTTCCGGCACACCGCCAACTCGCGAAGCCACTACGGGCACTTCACAAGCCATCGCCTCCAAAGCGGCGAGACCAAACGATTCCTGTGCGGAAGGAAGCAGCAGAACGTCCGCGGCGGAGAGATAGTCAGGAATCTTAGGTTGCTCGCCGACAAAAATACACTCGCCTGCAACTCCCAGGTCGCGCGCTCGCTGTTCGCATGGAACTCGCTCGCTCCCATCACCCACCATCACTAACTTCGTCTTAATCCCTGTGCGCAAAACGCGCGCCAGTATTTCAACGCAGTCGAGCGGGCGTTTCACCGGTCTCATGTTTGACACATGGACCATCAGTGGTTCGCCCTGCGGCGCCAGTGAGGTCCGTAGAGCTTCGACTGGATGGCGCGCATATTCTGATTTACAAACAAAATTTGGAATCACCGTAATATCGTCAAACTGAAACGTTTCCCTGGTTTCATGTTTCAGATAGTGCGAGATGGCTGTGACACCGTTTGATTGGGCGATGGCGTAGCGTGTGATCGGCAGGTAGGAAGGATCGGCTCCCACCAGCGTTATGTCAGTTCCGTGCAGCGTCGTAATAACTGGCAGGTTACGGTTTGGCTTGAGTGACTCACGCGCCAGGATCGCGCTGATTGAATGTGGAATCGCGTAATGGACATGCAGCAGATCCAGATTCTCCGTTTCCGCTACCTTCGCCATCATGCTCGCGAGCGCCAGAGTATAAGGTTGGTGCTCAAAGAGTGGGTACGACATCATCTCAACTTTATGAAAACGTACACGCTCGCTTAGCTGAGTGAGCCGAGTAGGCAACGACGAAGAAATGAAATGGACCGTGTGGCCGCGCTCGGCCAACTCTTTCCCGAGTTCGGAGCCGACAATCCCGCTGCCGCCGTAAGTTGGATAGACAGTAATGCCGATGTTCATGCGGAGACAGAATACAGAATACGGAAGTCAGAATACAGAATCAGAAATTGGGAGAGTTGAAGGGAGATAAAACTAGACAGCAGAGGTTAATCCGTAATCGGAAGAATGCCAACTTGGCAATCCATGTCCGACATGCTTCAGCTTGTCGCTGCGATTAGTAGTGCACAATGTGGGAGCCAAAGATTTCTTTGTTGAGCATTTCCCGGCGTCAACGACAAGCTGAAGCATGTCGGACATCGTTGAAACCGCTTGCACAAAAAGCAGAGGCAAGCGACCCTCGCAATCGCCTGCCTCTATCTCAACTTGGCTCACCTTCTTTGAAAAGGGGGGGCAAGTGAGGGGACGGAGTATATGCCCGTTGGTCCACTTTGGCAATACTTCTTTCAACGTCAATTATGTCCCCTTCTGGCTGCATTTTCTCAATGAAGACTCCCTGACTTCCTGCTCGACTGCGATAGTCCCACAAAGCGGCTATAATACAAACTGCATCAATAATCCTATTGATTTTTGGGTCTTATCGGGGCAAACAAATGGAGATCAAGTAATGCCTAAGATTAGTGATATCGAAGAAACGCCAAATCCAAACGCAGTCAAATTTATTTTGAGAGAACCTGTCAGCAATGGTACCGCGCATCAATATGGTTCTGCCGAACTCGCCGAAAACGATCCTCTTGCCAAAGCCTTGTTTGACGTGGGCCACGTTGTATCCGTGTTCTATATGGACAAGATGATCACGGTCGAGAAAGATGACGAAGGCGATTGGGACGACCTGTTGCCGACTTTGGCGGTGCCCATCCGCGCGGCCGAAGCGGTGAACACTCCAGCAGCGGCGGCAGCTGCCGTCGGTGGGGCGATTGCAGCCGCGACCAGTGACGATCCTCGTCTGATAAAAATCAATGACATTCTCGACGAGAAGGTAAGACCTGCACTGATGGGCGATGGTGGGTATCTTGAAATAATGGGTCTCAAGGAACACACCCTCAGCATTCGTTACCAGGGCGCCTGCGGCAGTTGTCCAAGTTCATTGACCGGAACGCTCATGGCGATTGAGGGAATGCTGAAGGCCGAAGTGGATCCCGAGCTAGAAGTGATCGCTGTGTGAGCACACTGCTCGTTTCTTTGCCGGCTTATCATCCGCGGTCTGAGCAGAAATCAAAACTCTCGAGTTCCTCACAAGTCGGGAAGGAGGATTTATCCCCGCTCAACTTCCGCGTCACTTGTCACCGACGGGCCGAGCTCAGCAGACGATGTTGAAGATTTACTTGAATGGACTGGACATCCGGAAGTTGAGCGGGGATAAATCCGCCTTCCTGACCTGTGAGGGGCCGGCGTTGCTAATTTGAGCCACCGGCTCAAGATAACGGACGAGGATCCACACTCCGCTTTTCTTTTCGGAACCAAAGGTTTTCCGGCACGTTTAATTTCCTCGGCTAGCTCTATCTTCCAACCCTCTGTCTACAGGAGACCCATCATGGTCGTATTTTCCTTGCGCGCGACGTTGCCAGTAATTCTGCTTGTGTCATCGTTGCCGTCTGACCTTAATGCGCAAACTGCCGCAGACAAACCCAGCCCGAAACCGCAGCCTGCGTCATCTCCAGCCAAGTCTGCTGCCGATACCAAGGCGAGTGCGGCAGCGGCCAAGGCCAAGATCGATCAGCAGCGAGCGCTCGCACTGTCGTTGTTGGTTTCGCTTGCCAACGATGCGCGCAGCTATACGGACCAGCGGCTGCGCGCGCGCACCCTATCTCGAATCGCGGATGCACTTTGGGAACCTGACCCCGAGCAAGGTCGCGCGCTATTCCGCAGGGCGTGGGACGCTGCGGTAGTGGCAGATACAGAGTCCTTACGGTTGATGGAAGAAGATCGCCGTCGTCAGGAAGCCACCAGCAGGGCTTATTCGGTTGTGCGTCCTCCAGACCTTCGTGGAGAAGTTTTGCGTCTCGCAGCCAGGAACGATCGCGCATTGGGAGAAGAACTGCTAGAGAAACTGACCGAAGCGAGGAAGCAGGAGGCAGCAGAAGCCGCGGCACCTCGAAGAGGGGATATTTTTGAAACACCGGCAGCACAGCGTCAACGCTTGCAGCTGGCCCGCCAACTTCTCGAGAGCGACGTCGATCGTGCACTTCAATTTGGTGATCCCGGTCTAACCACGGTCACCATGGAGGGCTTGAGTTTTCTATCATTCCTTCGAGACAAGAACCCAGCCGCAGCCGATCAAAGATACGCGCGAATGCTGTCGATAGCCGAGGCTGACATTCAAGCCGATGCAAACACGGTGTCGTTGTTGTCGTCTTACCTTTTCACTCCGCATCTGTTTGTCACATTTGGACCAGAGGGTGGTCAATCTTCTTCGCAAATGAATAGACGAGTTCCTCCACCGGAAGTGGCGCCCGCCCTGCGCAATGCATTTTTTCGGACAGCCGCTCAGATCCTGCTGAGACCGTCGCCGACCAAAGAACAGGACCGTAGCACTTCCGGAATGCAGGGAAGATATATGGTCATCAAACGGCTGCTGCCTCTTTTTGAACAGTATGCAGCGAAGGGAATAGCGGACCAACTCCGTAATGAAGTGGCTTCATTGTCTCAGGGCACTAATAGAACTGAGTCCGAAGATGCCCAGGATGCAATTGGGCGCGGCTTAGGACCCGAGCGCAGCGATGAAGACATGGAAAAATCGCTGCTTGACCGAATTGAACGAGCGAAAACAGCTGATGAACGTGATGGTCTCTATTTACAACTGGCAACCATGGTCGCGAACAAGGGTGACATGCGAGCACGCGATTTCACTGACAAGATCGAAGAAATCGAGATGCGTAAGCAGGCCAAACCTTTCATCGACATGACTCTGGCGCTTTCAGCCGTCGAAAAGAAGGATCATGAGAAGGCGTTGCTCCTCGCTGAGAAAGGCGATCTGTCGCAGATTCAGCGGGTTTGGTTGTTAACGCAAACCGTTAAGATGATGCCTGCGGCGGAAAAAGAGAAGGCGCTCGACGTTGCCGATCAGGCTGGGATCGCCGCTCGGCGCATCGGTGGTTCAGAGGCGGATCGCCCGCGAGCGCTCGTAGCCGTAGCCAATGCATACCTGGCGACCGATCGCGCTCGTGCATGGGAAACAATGCTTGAAGTTGTGAAGGCTTCAAACTCTGCGGAAGGCTTTAACGGTGAAGATGGAAGACTCATGATTCGCTTGCAGACAAAGTTTCAAGCGACCATGCGCACCAGCTCGGTTGAAGATTTCAACCTGGCGGGAATATTTCGAGCGTTAGCTTTGGATAATGCGTCGCAGTCAGTAGAGATGGCACGCAGCTTCGAGGGCGAGGCGCCACGAGCGACCGCATTAATTGCAGTGGCACGCGCGCTGTTAAGTGAGAAACCAAAGACGGCGAATTAAGCATTTGACGCAACGCGCGGTGAGGACTTCTCCTTGGAGTGCGCCGCCTTGTCGGCGCTTTGGCCGGCTGCGACTTCGTCGCCGCTCGTCGGTTTACTCCAACTAACGCCGCTAGATCACATCCGTGCTGAACGGACACCGCGAAGAATTTATTGAAAAAGCGGCGCCAAGCCGCCGCGGGCAAAGCGCCGACAAGGCGGCGCACTCCAAGGAGGAGCCTCCCCCGAGCGTTGAATGAAGATAGCCCGGCATCTAAAGCCGGGCTATCTTCACTTCCGCTAAGCGCGCCTTAGAGACGACACCGTTTTTATTGCCGCGACTCAGCTCCATCACTTCCGCTTCGTACCGCCACCGGCTTTCCTTCCGTGTCAACGAAAGTAATTGTCGAACCAACCGTTTCCAGTGATCGAAGTCCAGGTTCGATTACCTTACGATCGCCAACAACTAAAATCGCCATTCGCGACGGATCCAAATATCGATTAGCCACTCGTTGCACATCCGCCACGGTAACCGCGCGAACGTTTTGAATGTAATTGTTGAAATAGTTGTCCGGTAACCCATACGTCACCACATCGCTCAAACGAGTCGCCATCTGGTTCGGTGTTTCGAAGGTGCGTGGGAAACCACGAATGATCGCCTGCTTTGAAAACTCCAACTCTTTCTCAGTGATTGGAATTTCTCCACGTAACCCCCGCAACTCTTTCATAAACTCCGCTACCGAGTCCTTCGTCACCTTAGTAAAGACGCCAGCCGATGCCACGAAGGGCCCAGCGCCGCGTCGATAATCAAACGACGTTCGTGCGCCATACGTGTAGCCTTTGTCTTCACGCAGATTCAGATTGACGCGCGAAACAAACTGGCCGCCAAGCATTGTGTTGAGCACCAACAGCGGGAAGTAATCGGGTGTAGACCTGGCCACGCCCACCTGTCCGATGTTGATTACGGATTGCGCAGAACCCGGACGGTCCACGATGTAGAGTCCCGCCTGTTCCCGACCTTGAGCGTTCGGAATCTCAATGGCCGGCACATTCGCTCTTTGCCAGCCACTAAAAGCGCTTTCCAATTTTGGAAGGATCGTCTCCGGCTTTACATCGCCGACCACAATCAGCGTCGCATTGTTTGGCCGGTAATACGTTTCATAAAACTGCCGCACATCAGCAGCCTTAACTGCATTGATTGAGTCTTCGTCACCGATTGCTGGATGGCCATAGGGATGGTTGCGACCGTAAAGAATAGATGCGTAGACGGTGCTGGCAATTGCATTTGCGTCGTCGCGTTGCTGACGAATCGTTGCTAGCCGCCGCGCGCGGGTTCGCTTAAGTTCGTCATCTTTAAACGCCGGACTGGTTACCACATCGGCGTAGATGTCGAGTGCACGATCGAGATGTCGCGTCAACGTGGTTAGGCTTGTCGAGCTGGTGTCCCAGCTTGCGGCAGTGCTTAGCCGCGCGCCGATATCGGTTAATGTGTTTGAGATTTCGAGAGCGCTGCGTTTGCTCGTGCCTTCATCCATCAAGTCGGCCGTCAAATTCGCCAAGCCGGGCCGATTCTGCGGGTCGGCAGCCACGCCTGACTTGACCAGCAAATTCATCGTCACAATCGGTAACTCATGATGTTCGACAATCACGACCTCGAGGCCGTTAGAAAGTTGACGGCGTTGGATCTGAGGAAGCGTGAACTTCGGATCTGGTTTAGCGGCGGGAAGCTTCCATTGCTTGTCGTCAGCAGCTCGTTTCGAGGCTGCCTCCGGTGAACCTGTGGTGGTCTCTCCCGAAGCAGTTTCAGCTGGTGGTTCAGAAGGTGCCGCCCGGTCTTTTCCACGCGGGATCACCGAGGCCTTCAAACGCTTTTCTGTCAGATAAGTGTTTGCCACGCGCTTCACATCGGCCGCCGTAACTGCGCGTGCTCGGGCAAGATCCTGTTGGAAGTACCCTGGTTTGCCGACGAAGGTGGCGTAACGATTCAGCTGGTCGTTTTTGCCTCCGACAGTCTGAATGCCAAAAATAAACGCCGCTTCGGTAGCATTGTAGGAACGATCGATCTCCTCCTGCGTCGGGCCTTCTTTCTTTATCTTTTCAATCTCGGCGTTGATCACCGATTCCAGATCCTCGAGCGACTTACCCGGACGCGCCGTTGCCGTCACCTGAAATCGGCCGGCGATTTCCTGGGCGCCATTGTTTGCCGAAACGTCCTGAGCAATTTGCCGATCGTAAACGAGAGTTTTGTAAAGACGTGAGCTCTTGCCGCCGCCCAGAATATTCGCCAGGGTATCGGTCGCCGCCTCGTCTTTGTCATAAGCAGGTGTCGTCGGCCAAACCAGATAAAGCCGGGGAAAGGCCACGCGATCCTGCATCACAATTTCTTTCGACTCGGTGAGCTGGGGTTGGGCTGGATTGGGACGCGTAACTGGTGGACCACTGGGAATCTTTCCGAAGTGCTTCTCAACGAGGCGACGCGCCTCGGCCGGGTTGAAGTCACCTGAGATAGCCAGGCTGGCATTACGCGGAGTGTAGTAGCGGCGGAAAAAATCTTTTACATCATCCATCGACGCCGCTGTTAGATCTTCAAGCGATCCGATCGTCAGCCAGTGATAAGGATGGCTGGCGGGGTAGAGCGTTTCGTTGATCTTCGCACCAATCAAACCGTACGGCCGGTTGTCATAGTTCTGACGTTTCTCGTTTTTAACTACGTCGCGCTGGTTCGCCAGCTTCGTTTCGTTGATTACGTCAAGCAGCCCACCCATTCGATCGGCCTCCATGAATAGGGCCAGCTCGAGAAAATTGGACGGCACGATCTCAAAATAGTTAGTACGGTCTGTATTGGTGGAGCCATTGAGCGTGCCACCGGCCTCCTGGATTGGCTTGAAGTAATCGTCGTCGTAGTTTTTCGAACCCTGAAACATCATGTGCTCGAAAAGATGCGCAAAGCCGGTTTTGCCCGGGACTTCATTCTTTGAGCCGACGTGATACCAGAGATTAACTCCGACAATGGGTGTCGAGTGATCCTCATGCAGAATAACTCGCAAGCCGTTTTTGAGTTTGAATTCGGTAAACTTGACGGGCGGCAATGGTGCCGCTGCTTGCGCGCCGCGGGCTCGTTGACTGGTCTTGGTTTGGGCGAAACCAAGAGTTGGCGCTAACAATGCGACAATGACAGCAACTGCGGCAAGACTTCGATTTCTCATATTCATACTCCTTGTTGGAAGGATCATTAACGCAGACCAGCCATTCCTAGTATCAGGAGGTCGGCGCGCTACGAATTTTCGGAACTCAATATGAAATAGGGGAAATGTATTCTATATCTGAACGGCGCGGATGCAAGTGGCGTGAGGCTATTGATACCGACCCTCAACACGGCGGGAAGCGCCGGAGTGACGTTCGCGAAAGGCCTCTCCTTGGAGTGCGCCGCCTTGTCGGCGCTTTGGCCGGCGGCGGCTCTGCGCCGCTTCATGGACTATTGGGTACCAGGTCGCGCAAAGCCGCGACCTACCAAAGTGCCGACAAGGCGGCGCACTCCAAGGAGGGACCTCTTGCGACGAAAGCTTGATCGAACATTTCGTTATGTCGCATTTCTTCTGATATAAATTTTCTCGAATGACCAAGCCGGACGCACTGCCATCCGAGAATCTCATCAGCCTGTTCTCGTGGCTCATCCCGATAACCTATCTGATTCATATTGCCGAGGAGTTTTGGGGAGGCGAAGGGTACTCGGCCTACATCTACCGATTGCGCGGAGTTCATCTTTCGCCCACGAGGTTTCTGGTGGCCCAAGCCATCGGGTTCGCGTTGGTGGTCGCGGCGATAATTATCGCCAGACGCCTAAGGTTTCCATCTATGATGTTTGTCATTCTTACGATGACGCTGATGGTTAATGCATTGACTCACACATACAACGCAGTCGTGCTCCAAAGCTACAATCCAGGCTTGGTGTCATCAGTCTTGATCTGGCTTCCAATGGGAATCTTTGCGCTAGTGCGGTTTTATCGCGCGACCACTCAGAAAAGATACTGGCTCGCAATTGCGATCGGCATAGGGATCAATGTGGTGGTAGGTGTAATTACGATGAGAGGCGGCCGACTGACCTGACGCGAGCTCTTCTGAGAGCAGAACTTGTTTTCAGCTCAACTCCCGTATCTCCCGTCATGACAGAAACTGAATAAGTCTGGCTTCCTCACAGGTCGGGAAGGAGGATTTATCCCCGCTCTTGGTCGCCCTTCTACAAACTTTAGGAAACGAAGGTTGTTTAGTTATGGGGGTGAGCCGATAGGTGAAAGTTGAGCGGGGATAAATCCTCCTTCCTGAACTGTGAGGAACCAGAGTTGCTAAACTAGTCATGACCCGAGATAACGATGGCCCAGCCTCCTTTCTAGTTCATGGCCTAGGCGGCAAAAAAAAACCGGGATCACGCAAATGATCCCGGTTTTTGTTTGTGTCTAAGGGCCTTTTAGAAGCTACCGCTGGCGCCTCTGAATCCATGGAGCGCCTGGGTCAGACCCCATTTGATCACGCGCATGTTGTCGTAGCAGTAACCCAGAATGTAGTTGCAGGTTGAGAGGCAATGCTTCGTGCAATCAACCTTCATGTCATCGAGTTGCTTCACGTCAAACTTGTGATTGCCCACAACTCCCCAGTCATGCGTGGCTGAATACATCGGGAAGCAGGGCGCTAGCGAGCCGTCCGTGCGAATGATCAGCGAGTTTTGGCCCGCGCGACACTGCCAGGGTGGAACCTTACCGCGCATCAACATCTTCATGTCTTCCATGTGCTGGATGGGATTGACCATTTTGTAGCCATGATTCACACGCTTGTCGTTGAGGTAGTCGAGTAAGGCATCGACCTTGGGCCAGTCGTCTGGCGTCAGGTATGTCTGATTCTCGTTTAGATGCTTGAAGTGGGTTTGCTCGGTCATCGGCGTCTCATTGATGTGGTAATCAGTGGCGATGCCGCTGTCGTGCGCAATCTCAGTCAACTCTTTCACATCGTCCATATTGTTATGGCAGATGTTGATATTGAACATGACGCTGTAACCATAGTGATGTTGCCGCTTCACCAGGTAGTCAAAATTCGCGCGGATTGGTTCGAGCGCCTTTGGCAACGACTTACGATCCTTGACCGAATCGACTGCGAGATTGACTGTAGCGATACCCGCATCGCCTAGTCGATCGATCACGTCAGGTTTCATCAGCCGGCCGTTTGTTGGTAGGTAAACAAAAATATCTTTCTTGGCGCTGTAGTAAACAATCTTATGGATGAATTTCGGACGCAGCAGTGGCTCACCGCCCATTAGCGCTAAAACTCGCGAGCCGATCGAATGCAGCCAGTCGATCGAGCGCTTGGCCACGTCTTCTGTCATGCCCTTCACAGCGTTGTTGTATGACCAGCAATAGTGGCAATCGAGATTGCACTTCCACTCAGTGAACAGATAGGGAATGATCGGTCTCAGTTCTCCGCTGTGCCAACGTGATTTGAAATATGGAGAACCCCAGGTCTTCCAGGTTCGAATAGCGTTGAGCTTCTGATACTCCTTTTTGGTCATCGGCACCGGATCTGGATGCTGCGGATAAATTGGCTCCGGTAAGACTTCTTCCGGCATTGGTTCCAACTTTGGACGCACTTCTGGTTTGTAAAGGATCTGGTGAAGCTTCTGGTCGATACGAAACGGTGCCGCGTTCGTGCCCGCATCTATTGCAGGGGGGGCGCCAGTAGGAAGGTTCTCCTGGATTTCTGCCATGATGGTTCCTCTCGGGTTGAGCACGCGCAAGAGTTTGCGCGGTGGATTTTAGATCGATTCGTCAGCAAGAAACGCTTCGAAAGGTCGGACTGCGGTGCGGAATGTCGGGCTTAGGTTGGAGCACCGGCCGACGCGTTACAAGAGATTACAGATCGAGCGCATCTTGGCCGATTTCCAGATGAATTGCAAGCATTTATAAAGTGTTGTTGGAGCGCTTAAATGCTCAGGTTGCGTGAGGTTTTGATTAGGGTTACCCTTGCCCCTTTTGTTGGGTGACCAAGTAGGTCACAAGTGGTACTTGAGGAACGAAAAAGCGTTGGCAGCCAGGGCAGAATCAATCGTCACAGCCAGTCTGAAACCGGAACTCTTTGCGCACCGAGGGCTGGTCTCAATCAGCCGTACCACTCTACTTATGGCTTTGACCATCCTGGTGACGGCTGGGTTTGGTTTTCGGGTGTCGGGCTTGAGCGTTGAAGGGTTTGGGGAAGACGAACTAAACAAACTTCAGGCTGTAGGAGATTACCGAGCACACGGTTTGACTGCGGCCAATAGCGAACATCCATTGTTCATGAAGGCCCTCCAAACTGTCACCGTTACGCTGGCCGACAAAGGGAACAGCATTGCGGGACGAACTGTAATCGCGCCTGAAACCGCGCTTCGTTTTCCGAGTACTGTTTTTGGCTCCCTGAGCATTATCTTGATTTACCTCCTCGCCGCTGAATTATTTGGCGCTGAAGTGGGGTTGATCGCAGCAGCTCTGTGGGCTTTCGATCCCAGCGCGATCGGATTAAACCGAGTCGCCAAGGAAGACACTTTCCTGCTCTTCTTCTTTCTGCTGGCGAATGTCTTCTGGCTAAGAGGACAGCGAGTCGCGGAGAGCAAACCCGATGTAAACCCGGAGAAGTATTACTGGGCCACGGCAGCGGCGTTTGGAGGAATGCTGGCTTCAAAATATCTCCCGCAAGCGTTGACCATCAGCATGGGTTACTACTGGCTCTTCCAGCGAATTCCTGAAACTCGCTGGCGACTTGGCAAACGGCGCATGATGATTTTCTTCCTGGTTATGGGCGGCGCCTTCATCCTTCTCAATCCAACAATTCTAATGCCTGCAACCTGGCGTCAGATGTCCAGCTTCGCCGGACAAAAGTTGGTGGGCCATGATGCTTATGAGTTTATGGGGCAGCTTTACACCCACAAGATGACCGACTGGTTGAATGGAATCCCATGGTATTTCTACCACGTGTTCGTGGCAGTGAAATTACCGTTGTTGAGCGTGGTGGGGTTCCTGATTGGTCTGCCGTTGTTGTTTCGACGCAAGCTGGGCGATGGACGATATCTTCTGATTCTATGGCTGTTCCTGTGGATGATGACGTTCAGCTTTACCGGCGGAAAATTTACCCGTTACTTCACGCTCGCATTGCCGGCCGTGCTGATTACCTCCGCAATTGGAGTGCAGTTCGCCAGTTGCCGAATTGCCAGGCTTTGTTCCCGTTTGCTTGATGCACGTTGGCCACTTTTCTACGTTCATGCCGCTGTGGGAGTCGTGGTCATACTGACAAGTCTGAAAGCCACGGTCGATGCTTCGCCACATTTTCGCCTTTACACAAATGCGCTGGGCGGTGGTTGGGCAAATGCCGGACATTTCTTCCCGCACGATGAGTTTTACGATGCCAGCATCAAAGACGCGGTCTTCGAGATCGCAAAGCGAGCCAAACCAGGCGCGAAGATCGCCAGCGAAACACCAACGGTGGCGACTTACTATGCCCAGCGCGCTAACCGTCCGGATATGGTTTGTGTGTCGTTGTCTGATCCCGAGGTTTTGAAACAACTCAACGAAGGCGACTTCATCGTCGACGCGCGGGGTCGTCGCTACTTCAGCAACGAGCTGGTCTTAACAAGATTAAGAGAAGTCGCCACTCCATCCTTCCAACTATCTCTGGGGCAGGTTCACTCCGCGTCGGTGTATGTGGTGGACCAACGATCCCGTGATGTGATTGTGGAGACCGCTAACCAACTGCCGCCGCTCGTAAAAGTTTTTCATCCTGTAGTTCTGACTCCGTCGACGACTCAGTGAGAGTCAGATTTCAGATCTGAGATCTGAGAATCTCACACCTCAAGTTTTCCTCAACCACCAAATTCCTTCGGAAAATCCAGCCATTCTCGCTAACAAACCCATTTCTTCGTAGCTCAAGTTTTCCTCAAGCGATTTCCGGATACTGAAAACCTGGAATTGAACTGGAGTGAAATCCAGACCTTGAAGACGAAGAGAGGAGTTTGCGAGAAATGTCGACAAATCAGTTTATCAAGATGTCCGTGCTTACCCTGATTGTGGTGGCGCTCTTAACCGCCAGCCTGGTTGCCAGCGATCTTTTGGTTAAGTCATCGGCGGCGGCTCAACCGGTTATTGTGCAGTTGAAGACTGATCCTGTGGTCGTTGCCAAGGCGGCGGCGGAAGCGCGAGGCCAGAACTTTGACTTGCAGACCTACCGGCAACAGGTCATCACCGAACAGAATAGTTTTCTTAATCAGCTAAGCGCGGCAGGCATTAGCTACACCCTGGTGAGTGTAGACGCGCCCAATGGACCAAACGGGGAAGTTACGAACATTCAGTTTCGCTTCAATTACGTCTTCAACGGTCTGACGCTGGCGGTCCCGGTTTCATCAATCGACGCGATCAGGAACATGAGTCAGGTGAAGTCAGTTCATATCGATGAACAGATCTCGTTGCACCTGGACAACAGCGTCAAATACACGCGAGCTCCTTCGCTTTACGGCAATCCGCCGCAAATCAGGATGGGCGATGCGCTTAGCACCGGAGGAGTTCATGGTGAAGGTGTAAACATCGCGATAATCGATACCGGCGTTGACTGGGCACATCCGATGTTTGGTGGCGATCCAACTCCGCCACGCTTCGGTGTTGGACCATCAGTCGCCGCGTTAAATGCGAACGCGAAAGTTCCTTACTATCTAAACCTGACGGCAGGTGCGGTGCAGGATGACTTTGGTCACGGCTCTCACGTTGCCGGTATCGCGGCGGGTTATTTGGCGAATGCGCCAGGGCCAGATGGATTGCCACTGACTGCCGACGACGTCGCGGTTCACGGAGTTGCGCCCCAGGCTAAGATCATGGGTTACAAAGCGCTCTCAACTGTTGGTTCGGGCGTTTCATCCTCAATTGTTATGGCCATTGAAGACGCCGTTCAGCCATTCACGATCGCCGGTTTTCCAAAACCGGTGGCCCATGTAATCAACATGAGCCTTGGTAATACGAGCAACGATCCGGACTATCCCACGTCGGTTGCCTCCGATAACGCCACGCTGGCAGGTACTACGGTAGTAGCGTCCGCTGGCAACAGCGGTGCACCAACTGCGACCAACTTAACCGGTGAGGCGACGATTGGCTCGCCAGGCTCGGGTCGTCGAGTGCTTACGGTTGGCGCCAATATTGATCCGGGCTCGGCGCCGAATAGGCTCGACGAAATTGGCGGCGGCAACCGCACTGCGATGAAGATTTTTCCGTTGGACGGTGGCGCCCCGATCACAGGTGACATCACCAACAACTACGTTTTCTGTGGGCTGGCGGAGACGCCGGATCAGGTGCCCGATAGCGTGAACGGCAAGATTGCGTTAATCGAGCGCGGTGGCACAGTTAATACGCCATCAGGGTTGCCGACATCCGCCGGTACCGGTTTGTTTTCCAACAAGGCGGCTTTCGCGGTGGCGAAGGGAGCTATTGCGGTAATCATCTACAACAACGTGGACGGCGAGCTGACCTCCGCGACCGTGCGCAAATCCACAGTCTCGGTAGTTGGGCTCTCCAAAGCTCATGGCGACTACTTGCGCAATGCGATTGGCTCGAGCACTTTCGGCGCCATCTCTCAGAATCAAATTCGCATTAACAAGGCGCTCTTGTTCGAACCCGCGATGGGTGACTTCAGCTCGAAGGGTCCCGTCGGCGGCTTCGGAATGATCAAACCCGACGTCACAGCCCCAGGCGTTTCAATTCTCTCAGCGACAGTGCGTGTTGGAGGCGTCGCTCCTAACACTTCAATGATGTTTGATCCCACCGGCTACATTTCGGTTTCTGGTACATCAATGAGCTCACCGATGACTGCCGGAGTTGTGGCTCTGGTAAAGCAAAAGAACCCACATTGGACTCCGTCAATGATTCGCACTGCGATCATGAATACCGGAACCAACTTGCGACAAGCGGACGGCACGCCAGTAGCCGACGGCACGCAAACCGTCAACCAGATCGGAGCTGGCCTCATCGATGCGTTTGCCGCAGCGAACGTCAAGGCCATGATGGGCTCCGGCATAATTCAATCAGGTGGTTCAGCGCCAACGGTCAGGCCAAACAATATTTGTCCAAACTACGGTGGCAGCCCCTCGCCACTTTGCGCCAACACACCGGGAAACCCTGATTTCCTGGCGAGCCACAGTTTTGGAGTTGTAGAAATTGCGGGCGTGATTGGGAGCACTACGAAGTCTCAAACGGTCACCATCACCGATGTTACTAACGGGAACGGCGGTGGTGTTTACGCGTTAAATTCCAGCATCGTTCGTAACCTGCACTCGGGCGTTTCGGTGAGCTTTACTGATGGAGCAGGCGCATCGGTTTCTTCGGTCGAGGTTCCTGCTGGAGGCACCGCGAGCTTCAACGTGAACATAAGTGTGAACGGCGAGTCGGTACCGTCCAGTCCGACTCAAATCGAATGGTACGTAACGGCTACTCGCACTGATGGAGGGCAAACTTTACGCATGCCATTCCAGTATCGCGCAGTCGCGCCAACTGCGGCGATGTTTGCTCCAAACCTGGATAACGCAGGCAACGTCGAGTTCAGCGGCGAGCCTGCCACAGATATCGATGGCAACTACACGTTGAGCTACGCGGCAACGGGCACCAATGCCCCAGCCAAGTTTCGAATTGAAGAATCTAATAACAACGGAGCGACCTGGACCATCGTTGCTGACGTTCCCACGTCGCAAACGGCGTATGCTTTTAACGGACGCGGTAACGGGACTTTCCAGTATCGAGTACGCGGTCTGTATAGCGTTCAGTTTGGTCTTCTGCCGGGTCCGGCAAGCGCTGTGAAGACTGTTGTAGTTGATCGACGCATCGCCGCCGACATCACTTCGATGATCGAAGCCAAGATTGTCGATGGTTCATTGAGCTTCTCGGGTGGTGTTTTTCAATTCAACCAAACGCTGAAAAATATTTCCGGCACGTCAGCGTTCTCGCCGATGAAAATGATTGTCACGTCTGTGACGTCAAATAGCGGCAGTGTGCGCGTGAAGAATGCGGACGATGGTGGCAATGGAGTCAGTTCGCCTGCCGGCTTTGATTACACTTCGCAAGTCGGAGCTGACCAGAACCTGGCGCCGGGTGAGACCAGCGGAGCGCGTCAGTTGCAGTTTAATAATCCCGCCGCCGAAATGTTCCAGTTTACCGTCGTCATCAGGGGGCACTTGTCTGACGCGGCTGGAGGCGCCGGGAGTGGTGGTACTGAGAGCAGCGGAACTCAAGGCTCAAGCTCCGGAGGATCTTCAACCGGAGGGGCGAGTTCGGGAACAAGTACGGGAGGGTTGCTCAGCGGAACTGCATTACGCTTTACGATCAATCCTTTGACGAAGTCGGTATCGGTAAAGCTGCTGTAAATGTCCGACATGCTTTTCAGCTTGTCGTGAAGTCTGGGAAATACTCAATTTGGATTAGGCAAATTTCTTGAATTTCCCTGACACCACTTGAAAGTTACCACTCTCACCGACAAGCTGAAGGAAGCTCTGATCAGGTCAGGGTTCGGGCCGTTTCGTGTGTTTCGTGTGCCTTCGTGGATCGTCTGCTATGTGACGAAAAGTACGATCCACGAATTCACACGAAACGGCACGAATATCCTCAAGAGCTAAGTTGAGTGTTAGCGAACTTCACGACAAGCTGAAGCATGTCGGACACTTCGAAGCATGTCGCACATTACAAACTCGCTTTACTCAACCGGTCGAGCACGGCATTAGTGACTTCAATGAGCGGTATACCCTCGGGCAATTCGGCGAGCGTCTTCTTAGTGAGATCCATCCACGCTACGGTTAAGTCTTCTTTATACTTTCCGGGGTCAACCTGGTGATGGGAGATAAATCGCAGTAACCCCGTTCGCATCTTCTCCAGCGCATCCTCAGGTGAGTGCCAAAGATACCAAACGGCTACCGTCAGGTGTTGCCTATGGGTGAACACTTCTTTGTTGGTGGTGCACTCTTCAAAGCCTCTAACCACGGCCTCGATCTCCGCTTCTGATTTGTAGGGTTGAGTCATCGAGCTTGCCTCAATGGAAATCAAATAAGAATTGAATCTACAAAAAGTCTGACAGACAACAAGGTCTGTACTACAAAAAGCGAGGCGGACCGAAAACTCGATCCGCCTCGCTAACTAATTTGGTTATTCGAAAGTCTACTTCGCTAAAGCTTCATTCGAACGGGCCGTCAGCCGTGATTTGTAACGAGCGGCCGCGTTCTTATGCAGCGCTCCGTTTTGAACGGCTTTGTCGATCGTCGAAATCGTCTTCGGTAACAGTTCGGTCACCTGCTTGGCATCTCCCGAGCCCAGGGCGCTGCGCAGGTTCTTAATTGATGTTCTCACGCGACTGCGGTTGCCACGGTTGATCTTGCGGCGGTTCTCGTTCTGACGCATTCGCTTCTCGGCTGACTTATGATTTGGCATTCACAAACTCCACTAAACTACTAACTAATTTTGTCTTAACTATTATTCTTAACACCAGTTTACACAATGAAGGTCCAGGCGCGAAGTGAAGGAGTATAGGGAGCGTGATCAGGGGTGTCAAGTTGGGCCCGGCCATTCGGCGCAGGGTGTCCAATATCTGGATTTGACACTCCACAATACGTATAGTAGCGTCCAACCTATCGCATATGCAGGTAATTGTCTTACAGACTCACATCCCCGCACCCCACTTTGTTCCCGTTAAAGCTTTCATTCGATTGAAGGAGATCGTCCCAGCCTTTGAAACAAATTGAACTTCCACCCCGAGGGTTAGAAACACTTTTCGGCGTTCACGATCAGAACATCAAGTATCTGGAAACTCTGCTGGATGTACGCATTGACGCTCGCGGACAAGACGTGGGTATCGACGGCGACCCTAAAGACGTCGAGACTACGCAGCAGATTCTTGAAGACTTTTCGGCGCTCTTCCGCGAGGGACGCACCTTTACCGACAAGGAACTCCGCGAAGCCTTTGCCCAGATTGCGGAAGACCGCGCTTTCAGTCTTCGCGACTACTTCACCAAGGCCCGCTTCAATCCTGCCGGGAAAAAACAGGTTGGTCCAAAGTCGGCGACACAGCGCAAATACATTCAGGCCATTCAAGAGCAGGATGTTGTTTTCGGCATTGGCGTAGCAGGCACCGGTAAAACCTATCTCGCGGTTGCGCTCGCGGTGCAGGCGCTGATGCAAAAACAGGTCAACCGGATTGTGCTGGCCCGTCCGGCTGTTGAAGCGGGCGAGAAGCTCGGCTTTCTTCCGGGAGACTTGCAGGAAAAGGTTGATCCTTATCTGCGTCCGCTTTACGACGCGTTGTTTGACCTGATCGATTACGAACGCGTAACCAAGTTACTGGAGAAACAGGTAATCGAAGTTGCGCCACTGGCTTTCATGCGCGGCCGCACCCTGTCTGACGCATTCATCATTCTCGACGAAGCGCAAAACACCACCAGCGAACAGATGAAGATGTTTCTGACGCGTATCGGTTTTGGTTCCAAGGCTGTGATCACCGGCGATGTCACCCAGGTGGACCTGCCGGCGGGCAAACGCAGCGGACTGATCGAAGCTGAGCGAGTGCTGGCCAACCTCAACGGCATCGAGTTCATTTATTTCACCGAAAAAGATGTGGTGCGCCATAAACTGGTGCAGATGATTATCAAAGCCTACGACGAGCACTCGCGAAAGCGAGATATCTAGGACGAGCATGGTCGAAGTTGTTAATCGACAGCGCAAGAGGAAACTGGATTGCGCGCGATGGACAAGATTTTCCGAGAGCGTATCTGCGGTGTTGCCGGTCAAGGGCCAGGATGTCACGATTGCGTTCGTTTCTGATCGCGCGATGATCGAACTCAATCGCATGTGGCGTGGTAAACGTGCTACCACTGATGTTCTATCGTTCCCGGCTGAGCAGGACGAATTTGAAAAAGCTGAAGGCGCGAGGTTGGGCGACGTGGTGATTTCAGTTGAGCAAGCGGCGCGACAGGCGAAAGAGAACCGGATGAGCTTCGATGAGGAAGTGGCGCAGCTTATTCTGCATGGAATGATCCATCTTTGCGGTTACGATCACTCCACTGATAACGGGGAAATGAACCGGCTGGAGATGAAGCTTCGGAAGAAGCTGGGCATTTGAAAAAAATCATTTTCCATATCTCATTTATGATTTCTCATTTGCCATCGCTGCAGACTATCCAGTTGGGGGTTTGAGGTGTAATCCTTGCACGAGCGGACATCCCGGCGATGGCAAATGAAAAATGACAAATGAGAGATGGAAAATGTATCGATCTCCTGCTCTTAAGCCTTTAGACCACCGCGCCGGTGTTTACCATTCACCATTTAACATTTACCATTCACGCTTAAATGCAGATTGAGATATTTCTAGCATTCCTGCTCCTGGTGGGTTTGTCATTGCTGGCCACGGTCGACATGGCCTTTGGTCAGTTGAGCGACGTTGGCCTGCGCCGGCTGATTACCGAAGCCCAGGAGAGTTCCAAGCTTCGCTCGTCTGCCTTTCTCAAACAGGTACTCGAGAATCGGCCCAGGTTCAGTTTCGCAATCTCGGCCACCATTCAGATACTTCTGGTCCTGGTGGCGGTGCTGGTCACCTCAATCTCGCTCACCATCTTTCAAGAGCAACGCTTCATCTTGATAGGCTTGCTCGCCGGCCTCATCCTGGCCGGAATCTTTCGTCAGCTTATCCCACTGTTTATTTCCACTCGCGATCCTGAAGGCACGCTCCTCTTTTTGCTTCCTCTTATTCGTCCGCTGTTGCCGCTAATGGCTTTTGCCGCTGATCCCTTTCATCGCTTGTTTGATCGTTCCCGTCGCAAAGAGCAGGAACTTGAAAACGGCGACGATGATGAGGAACAAGATACCGGCGACGATATCCAGGCACTGATTGATGTCGGCGAAGCTGAGGGAATTCTGGAAGAAGAGGAAGGCGAGCTGATTCATTCGATCATCGAATTCGGCGACACTCGTGTGAACGAGGTTATGACGCCGCGGCCTGACATTGTTGCGGTGCAGGCGAGCATCAGCGTACGCGAGGCACGCGATATCATGATCGAATCGAAGTATTCGAGGCTTCCGGTCTTCAGTGATCAGATTGATAACGTCGAAGGTTTGATCTATGTGCGCGACCTGCTCGAGTGTTGGGAAAAAGGAGATGAAGAGGGCCCGATCACTTCGATGGTCCGCGATGTGTTCTTTATTCCTGAAACCAAGCCAGTCGCCGAACTTTTAGAAGAAATGCAGAAAGCGCATGTTCAGTTGGCCATGGTAGTAGACGAATACGGCGGTGTTTCAGGCCTGGTGACCGTCGAAGATATCCTCGAGGAAATAGTTGGCGAGATAGAGGACGAAGACATTGAGGGCGAGGAACTCGAAGATGTAGTCGAGCAAAGTGAAGGGGTGTATGAAGTATCGGGCTCGACCGAGATCGGAAAGATTGAACGGCTATTTGATCTCGAGATTGAAGCCGATGACTTTACAACCATTGCCGGACTCGTAATTAACGAATCGGGCAAGGTGCCTCAACCCGGCGAGCGGATGACCTTTCGTGGACTTGAGGTTGAAGTGTTGCAAACAGACGAACGCCGGATAGGCCGACTACTGGTAAAGCGAGCGGCGGCTGAAAAGTCTGACGAGATGACGCAGTCTACCTAATCCATCGTTGATGAATACAAGAAGTTCAGAGTTCAACCTTTAGGGTTGGTCGTGCGTCGGAAGATGCAAGCTAAAGCTTGGACTCTGAACTGCTTGACCCGATCCAACGAGGTCTAACGATAAGGCACATAAGAAAAGAATGGCTAAGAGAAGCAAATTTCTACAGGGCAAGAGAATTGATCCTGCTCCGATAACCAAAAAGACAACCATCGCATCGTTGGTTGATGAATCGTTCCTGGCTTACAACGGCGCGCGTTTGCGCGAGGCGTGTCAACTATTCACGCGCAAGATGCTGGAGCCGGAAGTAACAGTTGGAGTTTCCATCACCGGCGCTTTAACCCCGGCTGGTTTGGGTATCTCCGCTCTCATCCCGCTGATCAAAGCGGGTTTTATCGATTGGATTATTTCGACTGGCGCCAACCTTTATCACGACACGCACTTTGGAATCGGCCTGGCAATGCACCAGGGCAACGCTTCAACTTCCGACATAGTTTTGCGCGAAGAAGAAGTCGTTCGCATCTACGACATCTTTTTTGATTACTCAGTATTGTTGGATACAGACGCTTTTTTCCGTCGAGTGATCGAGGGCGAAGAGTTTCAGAAGACGATGTCAACGGCGGAGTTTCACTACCTGTGCGGCAAATACGTTCAAGAGCGAGAACGCAAACTTGGACTCAAAGACAAGTCGCTCCTCGCCGTGGCTTACGAGTATGGAGTGCCGATCTACACTTCTTCGCCAGGCGATTCATCGATTGGAATGAATGTGGCGGCGAAGGCATTGCAAGGTAACAAGCTCGCGTTTGATCCCTCGCTGGATGTAAATGAAACTGCGGCAATCGTTCTAGCCGCCAAGCGCGGCGCTGCGAAGGAAAAGGGCAAGAAGAAGCAGTCGGGGCTTTCGGCCTGCTTTATTTTGGGCGGCGGTTCGCCGAAAAATTTTCTCTTGCAGACCGAGCCACAGATTCAGGAAGTCCTGGGCATTGACGAGCGTGGTCATGACTATTTTCTACAGGTGACTGACGCGCGTCCTGACACCGGCGGGCTTTCAGGCGCCACGCCAGGCGAAGCGGTGTCGTGGGGCAAAGTGGATCCGGATCGTTTACCCGATGCAGTGGTTTGTTATGTGGATTCCACAGTGGCGCTTCCGATTATTACCGCATACGCACTAGCCCAGCATGCGCCTAGAACACCAAAGCGACTTTATGATCGGCGCGATGCATCAATGGAGCTGTTGAAGTCAGAATATAAGAGATCGAAACGCCGGTAACAGATCGAGCGAGAAGGATAGACTTTTAAATGGGATTACCAACGGGCAATGGCGTCGAGGTTGTGAAGTACGACTGCGATAAGTGCGTCGCATATTGTTGCTCCATTTATGATCGAGTTCAGGTAACTCCGCGGGACATCAAGAGACTCGCCGCGCACTTTGGGGTAGCTCCTGAAGTTGCGATCGCCAGATACACAAAGCTGTGGGGTAAAGAAAGAATTCTGCGCCGGCGTGCCGATCGATTATTTGGCCAGGCGTGCATGTTTCTCAATCAGGACACTCGCAAGTGCACGATCTATCATGCGCGGCCGGGTACCTGCCGAGAGTTTCCGATCACCGAGCGGTGTGCGTACTACGATCTAATAGAGTTTGAGCGCGAGCAGCAAAATGATCCGGATGTGATCCCACTGGTGAGGATCACTTTTGCTGATTCAGACGCGAAGAGCTAAGCACTCGAAGTGCAAAGTTAGTGTGAAAGTTAAAACCGAGTGTTGAGTAGCGAAGACGCAACCTAAAGGTTGTACTCTGAACGCCACTTAACCGGCTCGACTACAGGTGCACAGAAGTACAAGCTTTAGCTTGCGGGTTGATTACTAAGTTCGGAGTACCGAGGTTATGGAACAATTTCTTGCAACGATGATTGGAAAAAAGGTCGACGTCTTTTGCGGCGGGGTTTCGTCGCTGCGAGGTGAAGTCCTCAAAGTTGAAGGAGGAGTGCTTCATTTGAAGGACACGGACGGAAGAATGTGTTTTGTGCAGATCGATAAGATTAACGTGTTGTGGGATGCTCGGGACGACGACCATCGCGCCGGTTTCGTTTCCAATCGCAGCGAAGATACGTAAGACGAAGAGACCGACCCACGGATTCACACGAAATTTCAGGAAAGGAAATTTAGTGATAGTTCGTGTTTGTTAGTGGATGGTTACTGTTTCGACACTTCAAACAAAAACGCCGGCACATTGCCGGCGTTTTTTATAGGTTACGTAAGACTCAAGCTAAAGCTTGTAGTCTATACACCTGTGCTAATCAGCAGTGCTGGGTTGTGACGGCATGGGCACCCGCCGGAAACCGTCGATTCTTGATTTCCAGTAGTCCGAAAATGGCGAGTAAATCACCCCGTGACGACGAGACGAGTGGTAAAAGCCATTCTCGTCAGCAACGATGCCTATATGCGTCAGGTTGCTGAAGAAAACCAGGGTGCCGAAAGTATAGGTCTGATCGGGCGCAGGAGCGCTGAATCTTGACCACAAGGTGCGGGCGCTGGCGCGTTCAAACTCGATACCTGCGGACTTGAAAGTACTCCACACAAATCCAGAGCAATCGTAGCCGGAAGGGCTGGTGCCACCCCACAAATAGCGGGTACCTAAACGTTGATCGATGGCGGCCGTGATCAACTGTTTGATATCAGAATTGATTCCAGCTTTGTCGGCGAAAACCTTGGCGCGGTTGATATCCTCGGCTGAAGCAAGGGAAATAATGACGGGGTCCGCTGAATCCAGTGGAGTTATTTCTAATGAATTATTTGCTTGAGCTAAGTGTCGAGGACGGGTCTCTTCCGTCTGGCCGACTGCCGAAGAAGCGGTAATACCTACAGCAAAGCACGCGGCTAGCGCATAGGGGAACAGTTTTTTAAACAGCAAAGGGGAACTCTCTCCTTCAAAAATAATATGTATAACTTGCTACTGTGAGGGGGGTACTACAGGAGGCAAGACGGAGTGTAGTTGCTGAATCGCACGCAAACAAGACGCAATGTGACTGTTTTGTGACGAATCACACGCATGTGAGGTGATGCGCCCTAAAAGGAGTCACAGCAACAATAAGCGAAACAGATCACTTCTACAGCGTTTTATCGCCGATGCAGAAATGATCGAAAAATAATTCAGTCAATGTGAAGTTAGAAATCAGAGGTGAAGCTGTGGAAAACTTTTTTTGAAACTACACAGATTACCAGTCGAACGGCGTGGCATCAGGCGTACAGAGTCCAAGCTTTAGCTTGCGTCTCGCGCATCTGGGTTTTCGAAATTGTTTGCGCCGCCAGGTTCGTACTTGCGTAGTCGCAACCTGAATTAGGCTGCGCGTTCGCTAAATCCATCACCGCAGAACCTAAACCCGCAAGCTAAAGCTTGTACTCTGAACACTGTTATCAGGCGCCTTGTGTGGCCGCGTGATAATTCAATCCGACAGTAATAATTTTTTGGAGCAGTTGATCGTACTCGATGCCGGAGTGCGCAGCTGACTCTGCAAAATCTTCGCCTTCGGCGATCTGAGGATTTGGATTGGCCTCTAATAAATAGAATTGCCCTTCGTCTGTCAGCCGATAATCGAGCCGCGCGTAGCCGCTCAGGAAGAGATAGCGGTAGATTCGCTTTGAAAGACGCTCGAGAGTCTTGTGCTGCTCTGGCGTCAACACCGCTGCCCGGGTCACCACGCCCACTTTCTCCTGGTAGGCGGGGTCCCACTTCACTTTGAGCGTGGCGATGTTTTCCGAACCCTCCGGCAGTTTTTCCATCACCAGTTCCCACGGCGCATAGGTCTGAATGTTCTGGTTTCCGATCACCCCGACATAGATTTCCCGTCCTTTTATATATTGCTCGGCGATCGCCGCCGTCTTGTTCTGCCTATGAATAAATTCCACGCGCTGTACGAGCTTGTCGTCGTCGTGAACAACGGAAGCTTGCGAGATACCGACTGAACCCTCTTCGCTGATCGATTTTACGAGCAGGGGAAACTTGAGGCGTTTCGGCCGGTTTACCTTTCGGTTCATCGGAAAGACGCCGAAATGAGGCACGTGCAGGCGGTGGTAGGCGAGGATCATCTTGGTCAACGCTTTGTCATGAGCGAGCGTCATTCCGCGGGGATTGCAACCCGTATAAGCCTGCTTCATCAGTTCCAGATAACTCACCACATGCTGGTCATAAAGCGGATAGCCGTGAAACTCCTCCAGCAGATTAAAAGCAATGTGGGGCTTGTGCTCCATCAGAGCATCGCCGATTACATTCAACTGGTTATAGAGCCCAATCGGATACACTTCATGGCCCATCTTTTTTAGAGTTGAGCAAACGTCGTATTCGGTTTTGATTTCGATTTTTTCTTTGTCGCTTAATCCGTCGAGCGACTCGGGAGGCACGAGATCCTGATGGACTAGAACGATAATGCGAAGCTTCTTTTTGGGCTCGAATGTCATAGGACGGTCAAACCGCGATCCGATGATAACCCGAATGCAGCACGTTCATAACCTGAACTGTCAAAACAATCATCACCCGCCGTCGTGCTTCACGCGCAGGGAGGGCAACTCTGAGTTTCAAATCCTTGCATCGATCGATCATGTTTTCGAGTACGTGATCGATTGTGTACTGGTGAACGCCGGTTCCTTCGGCAACAATCTGTCGCACTTCGCGCTGCACGCTCCGCAGGAAACTAACCGCGCTGGGACGATTCCGATCGCGTGGATCATCGGAAAAGATCCGAAGTAGATCGCGGTCGTAAACCGCGGGCCAATCAAAATCATACTTCTCGCGTTTTTGACGGTAATGCTCGCGCAAGGTTGTGCGGATTTCGGAGAGTGGTTCAACCTTGGTGCGCGCGCGGTTACGCGGTTTAGTTCCAGCCAGCTCAGTCATCAGCTCGTCAATGTATTCCAACTTGCGCAGCGCCGGCCATCCTTTGTAGCGGCGACGCCAACGCGAGCGTGGGCTCAACCAAACAGCGAATGTCTCGGCGAAGTCTTCTGCCGGATGCGCTTGCGCGTACCACGCACGAAGGTGCAACACGTAGTTACGACTCTTCGGTTTTGGCTTATAGAAATCCGGATAGCGTTGCGCGAAGGATCCAAATAGCTCGCGCCATCGACGTCTGAAGTGCAAACGAAACGCAGTGTCCAACGCGTGGCCCGCTTCATGACGGAGGATTCGCATGCACTCGGTATCGGTGCCGCCCTCCACCTCGAGCATCTGCTTACGCTCAAGTTTCATGAGACGTGGATGCGCCAGGTAAAAGGGGATTGCAATGCCGGGGACACCATCGGGCGAGAACCACTCTTCGGAAATCCAGACGTGAGGTTTGAACCGAATACCGCGATCATTCAGCTCGCTGTACAGGCGTTTAATGTGCGGTTCGAGAAACGAGCCTTTGATCTTCAGATTGAGATCGCTGATGCGCAGGTCGAGCAAGTGCTCGTCGCTAAGTCGATACCATGGAAAGCGATAGCTCACCCAGCCGCCTCCTGGATGAAGGCGACCAAAACTTGAGAGTTAGCGATTAGCGGCCAAAAAAGGAGCTTTGAGCTGCAGTCTTGGCGGTAAATGTCGACCGGCATTGAGCGGGGCCAGAAAACCAGATTGGACGGAGCGGCGCCATTGTAGCGACGTTGCTGCTGATGCGCTAGCGGGGTGTGATTTTAGGCGTCTCCAGTGCTTGTTGGATGCATCACTAAGGCCCAGGAATGATCTCAGGACCAGGTTTCTCACAGTCAGGAAGGAGGATTTATCCCCGCTCTGGGTCACACTTCTCCACGCTCTGAATTAACTAGAGACTCTCAGTTCTCACAAGTTGGGAAGGAGGATTTATCCCCCCGCTCTTTGATGCATTACCAGGCCCCGGTGATAATCTCTAGACCCAGGTTTCTCACAGACTAATTCATTTGAAGACCGGAGAAGTGCAACGAAGAGCAGGGATAAATCCTCCTTCCTGACTTGTGAGAACTGAGAGTCTCTAGTTAATTCAGAGAGTGGAGAAGGGCAGCGAATCTCTTAGCTACCGGGCATTACGCCGGTTTTCAAGTATGACGACGGGCAGAGTTTCTCGACAATGCATTCTTCGCAGAGCGGATTTCGAGCTTTGCAAATAGTGCGGCCGTGGGCAATCATCAAATGAGGAAATATCACCCAATCCTTTTTCGGCACAATCTGAATTAAGTCGTCTTCGATCTTCTCCGCAGTTTTCTGTTCACTGAAAGCTAAGCGATGAGACAGTCGCGTGACGTGTGTGTCAACCACGACGCCGGCGGCGATGCCGAAAGCGTTTCCGAGAACTACATTTCCTGTCTTGCGAGCTACGCCTGGAAGCTCAAGCAGCTCATCCATCGATTGCGGCACGATGCTCTTGTGGTTCTCCACCAGGGCTTTCGAAGTTCCCTGGATCGATTTGGTTTTGTTGCGGAAAAAGCCAGTGGTGCGAATGTCGCGTTGTAATTCCTTCTCTGAAACCTTGAGGTAGTCTTCGGGTTTGCGATATTTGCGAAAGAGATCCTGAGTAACGATATTCACGCGCGCATCAGTACACTGAGCTGAGAGGATTGTGGCAATCAACAACTCAAACGGATTCGAGTGGTTCAATGAACACTTCGCATCCGGGTAAGCGCGCTTAAGTAAGCGAATGATTTTTCGAACGCGTTGTTTTAATTCGTCCATATGAATTGTGGAATACAAGAATACAGGAGGCAGAATACAGAAGACTGAATACAGGAGACAGAATACAGAAGTCAGAATTCCAAGTTTCGGTAAAAGCTTCTCCTTGGAGTGCGCCGCCTTGTCGGCGCTTTGGTCCGCTGCGACTCAGTCGCAGC
>DATEPB010000084.1:0-70996 GCA_035273425.1 Pyrinomonadaceae bacterium
TCTTCACGCAACTGGCAGTCGTACCGTAAACATCGCGCCGCCTTCTGGTGGGTTAGAAGCCGTGAGGGTGCCTCCGTGTTGTGTGATCACGCGATGGGCGAGGGCCAGGCCAACACCGTGACCGGAAGCCTTAGTCGTAAAAAATGGAATAAAGATTCGCTCGAGATCGGCCGACGGAATACCCTCGCCGGTATCCCTGATTTCAATCACCCACCAGCCATTCTCACGTTCGGTCGCAACCTCGACGCGACGATCTGCCTTGCCTTCCGGAACCGCTTCAGCAGCGTTGCGAATCAAATTGAGCAAGGCTTGTCGCAGCATCCGCTCATCGGCGCGAATCGTTTGTCTTAGCCCGCCGGACGTATTGATTGCTGATTGGTAGTTGATTATTAGTTCAGTCTTACTCCCCGCAAGCAGTGGGTTAAGTTCGGTGGCACAGTCGTTGATGAGTTCAACCAGGTTCACTTCGTCTAATTCCAAAGGTTGCGGGCGCGCGAAGTTTAGAAATGAAGTGACCATCTCTGAAAGATTACGAACCTCGTTTAACAGCGAAGCAGCGGTGTTGCCTGCTTGCGCGTCCAGTGTCTGGCTTTGCAAGAGCTGTACGTAGCCCTGAAGCGTGGCAATGGCATTCTTGAATTCGTGGGCCAAGCCGGCGGACATTTCACCCAAACTCTCGAGGTTCTTTTTCAACGCCACCTGTTCTCGCAGCTGAGTCACTTCAGTGATATCAGTGATGAGGCACAAGACACCGCGCTCAGCCTCACCTTTGAGCAAGTCGATGGGGGCGACTGTAGCGCCGAGTCTGCGTACCAACTGTCCGTCGCCGATCATTTCGATCTCTTCGCGTCGATAAACTTGTCCGCTCCGCAAGCACCGCTCAACCATCTCAGCTAGTTGAGGAATGTTCCGCAGAATCGCAGCCACCGGCTCGCCCAACGTGGCTCCTTGGGCCTCCAGCAGCGCGCGAGCTGGAGCATTGATAACCATCGACCGTCCTTCGCCATCGAATGCCACCAGACCCGAAGGAACGCTTGCAACTATTCGATCACTGAATTGTTCCGCGGAGTCGGCGCGCTTACTAGCTTGCGCGCTCAACTGTTCCAACTCTTTTCGTTGCTCTTGCAGTTGGGCGACGACTGACTGGAAAGTCTCCAGCACAAACTCCGCTTCGTCTTTTGTTTTGCCCGGTTGAGTTTGAGTCGAGGCACGCTCAGCTTCGCCAACGAGCTCGCGATAAGGACGAAGCATCCACCGCAGAAAGAAGATAATGCAGACGAGGGTGCCCAAAAGGACCGCAACAAACACCGTAAGAAAAAGTGGTCCGCGAGTGACAGGGGTTGCGGGTGTGACGACGTAGAGCAGGACCGCAAAGAGCGTGGCGAGTATGAAGAACCCGGTTAGGAGCGACAGTCCAAATTGGTATCGGTTTCCGTAGCGCACGTTACGATTTCGGATTGTGGATTGGTGATTGCGAATTAACTTGGTGCATTGATGATCCGGGAACTCTGTAGCGTCGACAATCAGAAACCACCGATCTGCCTCATCTAAATTGTCCGGCGTACCAGTCGACGATATGCACGCCGAATAATAGCGCTGCGATTGCGCCGATTCCCAGAAACACGCCGAATGGCAAAAGCATCTGCATGTCTTTCCGGCCCTGGCGCATCATCAACACAATGCCAATTAATGAGCCTGACAACACGCCGAGAAACAAGTTCAACACCGTCAGGCGCCATCCCAGATAAGCCCCGACCATAAACATCATCTTGACGTCGCCCAAACCCATTGCTTCGATACCACGCAGTTTTTCCCAGGCCCACCCCATCAACCAAAGTGAACCACCACCTACCAGGCCACCAATCACCGCTCCGATTAGTGACGCTGCCCACATCGGCATACCGGCGAGAATTCCCGCCATTAGCATCGGCAGGTCGTCGAAATGTGGCTGACCAGTGAGGAATGGAATGGCTAGGCGCGCAATCAATGCAAACACGATCCCGGGATACGTGATGGCGTTTGGCAGGATCATGTGCTCAGCATCAATAAAGATGAGTGCCACAATTGCCGTAACAAAAATGAGATCAAACGGTAAGGCCCAACTCAATCCGTCGTGCAGGAACACGAGAAGCCAGAGCACCGCCGTGAGGGCCTCGACTGCTGGATACCGGGCCGAGATGTGTGTCTTGCACCGGCGGCATCGCCCACCCAACGCCAGATAGCTGATGACTGGCAGGTTATCGTAAAAAGCGATGGCTGCTCCGCACGAAGGGCAACGCGAGCTCGGCAGTACGATCGACTCCTCCAAAGGCAAACGGTGAATCACGACGTTCAAGAAGCTGCCGATGATTGCGCCGAATACGATCACCATCACGTACCAAAAAGGTTGGGGAATGAGATTTAGATCCGCTTGAAGAACGGTCAGGAAGAGATGCATCGGTGGGATTGTAGCTTATTTCGATCAGGTTGGGGCGGTGCAGTGAGCAGTAAGCAGTGAGCAGTAAGCAGTGAGCAGACAGCAGTGAGCAGACAGCAGTAAGCAGTCAGCAGTGGGCAGTCAGCAGTGAGCAGTAAGCAGATAGCAGTAAGCAATAATTGTGGCCTTACATTTCTCACAGTTGGGAAGGAGGATTTATCCCCGCTCTTTGTTTCGCATCTCTGGTCCAGGTGTGAGGAAATTAAGCCTTACTGCTTTACAGTCATAGAGGCGCAGCTAGAGCGGGGATAAATCCTCCTTCCCAACTGTGAGAAGTGTGAGGCAACAATTACTGCAGACTTCTGACATCCGATTGCTGATTGCTGATCGCTGATCGCTGATCGCTGACTGCTTACCGCTCACCGCTCACTGCTTACGTTCCTTCTGCTTCTCCCAAAGCATTATGTTCTTAAGAAACGCATGGTGGGCGGCGAAGCTTGCGATACTGAGGCCGGCAAGACCATCGCGGAATCCGCCTTTGAGAATATAGCTGCGGATGAACGCTGCGGGAGCTGCGGAAGCTATCTTCATTGGCGACGTTCGTCTACCTTCATCCAGCATCTGCTGAGCAGCCAGCGGCGCGTATCGTTCACCGATCATGCGATGGTGTTGTGAAGCATCGTGCACGCTGAAATGATGAATATCACCGGCAAGTGTTTCCACCCGCGTTCCTTCATCCATTCCAACCGATTCGTGAACATGACGCGGACGCCATCTGCCCCGACTCTTGCGAAATAAACGCAACTGCCAGTCGGGATACCAACCGCCACCTTTGATCCAGCGACCCTGATAGAACGAACGCCGCGCAATCCGATATCCATCGGCAAGTTGCTCTTCTGACTTCGCTCGTAACGCGTCAATCGACCGCCTTAATTCTGGTGAGACTCGTTCATCTGCATCCAGACTAAATATCCAGGGGTGTGACGCCTGCTCCACCGCAAACTGTTTTTGGGCCGCAAACCCTGGCCAATCGTGATGGACCACGCGAGCACCCAAAGCCTGGGCGATCTGTGTAGTCGTATCGGTCGAACCGGAATCGACCACAATCACTTCATCAGCCCATGCGACCGATTCGCACGCTTCGCGAATGTTCGCTTCTTCGTTGTAGGTGATGATAGTCGCGGAGATGTTCATTGGTAGGACAGACATTCCTGTCTGTCTAACTTTGGGCGAATGGTACTTAGCCTTAACAGGCTTCTTGCGAAAGTGTGACAGGCAGGAATGCCTGTCCTACAAAAATGCGATTGCCAAGGAGTTACCTTAGCAATCGCAATTGTGTGTTCGCAAGAAGAAGACTTAAGGTGCGACGCCATCAAACACGATGTTGTTCGCCCTTAAGGTCGTGGAGGTTGCCCGCTGCAAATCGGCGAGCGCCTTGTTGTAATCAGTCTCCGCTCTCAACTCAGCGTTACGCGCATTGGTCAACGCGTTTTCGCGTTGGAAGAGAAGGAAGGTTGTCGAACGTCCAACTTGATAAAGTCTCTGCTCACCCTCGAGTTGCATTTCGGCGTTCGCCCTTGCTTCGCGCGCCGCGAGTACGCGCCGGCGAGAAGTTTCCACATTTTGTGCAGCGTTACGAACATCGACCTCGATTATCTGATCCTGCGAGCGCAGTGACGCCTGGAGTTGCTCTCCCTGAATGCGCGCGCCAGCCAGGTTTGCTTCAGCAGTGCGATTACGCAAAGGGATCTGGATAGCGACACCCACGACTATGTTGTAGGTATTTAGGTTGAAGAGGTTCCTTAGTGTCTGACCGTAACCACCGACTAATGCTGAAGGCGCCAAACTCGGCGACGCAACAAGCGGAGTGGTAGCTACCGGAAAACCTGATCGGCGTTGGATGTCCTGAATTTGAGCCAGCAGGAAAGCCTCCGCATCAGCATTCGGGTCGCCCGAAATGATGGGCAGCAAGGTGCCGGCCGGCAGTGTCGCCGCCGGAGTTCCGGCTAACCCGGTTGTAGCGACGGTCGAAACGATATCGACCTGCGGCTTGGTCTGGTTCTTGAAATACTTGGTGTCGATCTGGTTGATGTCATTTTGCAGCCGGAGACGACGTAACTCAGGACGATTCTCTCGTGCTTCTTTGAGCGCCTCGTTCAGATTCACTGGCGTGGCATCAAACTTCGGCGTGTCAGTCGGCGTAAACTGCGCAGTCCATTCCGGAGCATTTGGGTCCTTAACAATCAGTTGCTTCAGATTGTTCTCGGCGATCGAAACGTTCTGGACCGCGAGCAGCAGTGACGATTCGCGGTTCGCAAGTTCGGTTTGCACTTCCGCCCTCGACAATGGAGCCTGAGTCCCGACAGCGATTTGCGCCTCAACGCGTCGCAGGTTCTCTCGCGACAGATTCAGATTCGCGAGTTGATTTTGCTGATCGCGCAAGGCGAAAACGAGCTCCCAGTAGGCTTGCTGAACTCGAGAGATTACGTCGATGGTCCGCAGGCGGAAATCAGCGTCAGACTGTTCCAGGCGCTTCTTTTGAATCCTAATCTGCCGGCGGCTATTGTCGATTGAACGGTCGCGCCAAAGAGGCTGCGTAAAACTTAAAGACAGATTGGAGGAATAGAACGGGTTCAGGGTGCTGTTAGCTGCACTCGTTTTTGTTCTGGAGTTGCTGAAGCTTAATTGATAGTCGCCGCCGCCCGTTGAGAACGACTTGTTGAGTGTGGGATCCACCGAAAGAGTGGTGGTGGCTACCTGGCCTGTCGTGCCGCCGCCGGCAAAAATGTTCTGGACCGGTGTGATGCGTCTATCAATTTGCGGGGTAAAGCTAAGGAACGGATCGTAATAACCTTCGAGGGAACGCAATTGTGTTTCGGCGAAGCGCACGTCATCACGCGCAATTTCGATGTCGTTGTTGTTCTCGAGGGCGCGTTTAATCGCGTCAGTGAGCGAAAGCGCTAACGTGTTATCAGTCGTCACTCCGAGCCGAGTCAAATTAGGCATCGGCGGTAACGGTTTTTGTTCAGTGGGAGGGAAAACCGGGTCGCGTGGCTCCTGGATCGGCTCGACATCAGACGGCACTGGTTGCGTAGGTGTTTGTGGAATGACCACCGGCGCTGAGGGGGGTGCTTGCGGATTCGGCTGCTGAGTTCCTGGCGCCGCCGTTGGTGACTGTGTTTGCGGCTGAGTTCCAGGCGCCGTCGTCGGATTTTGAGTTTCCTGACCCGGCGGTCGCGTAGCGTCCTTGACGGCCGGATTCGGTGTCGCCGTCGGCTGCTGCGCGAAGACAGTACCGCACCCGATCGCGAGTGCCGCGGACAAAAATATGATCTTAAACAGCGCTCGAGGCTGAGGATTAACCATTAGAACAAAAGCTCCTTCAATTATCTCTAATATATTCAGGGCCAACTGTTATCAAACAAGTCTCGTCGGATCAAGTCTTTACTACGCCGTTTTAGCGGACTCAGTTTCAAAAAGATGACTTTCCTGGTCTCGGCAGTTGTCCTAATCAGTCGATCCCAAGCGATGATTTCGATTCAGCAAAAGTCAGAATGAGCGCTGGCTTGACACCCAAAGCTCCGCCGCATAATCTTGGGCTTCTTTAACCCACAGCAAGTTACGATCCTCGTAATCAGTAAAGCGGCCGGAGCGACGTGTGTCGATCTGCTCGGGCTCGACTCGGATCGACAATTGTTGGAAAACTCTCGCAGGAGGACATAGGCGCAATGGCGGTGAAAGTTGGCATAAATGGCTTTGGTCGCATCGGAAGAAACATCTATCGCACGGCGATCGGTGACCCCGATATCGATATTGTGGCTGTCAATGATTTGACCGACACCAAGACCCTGGCTCACCTTCTCAAATACGATTCAGTACTTGGGAATCTCGATCATGAGATTACCAGTACCGAAAATGGGATTAAGGTCGAAAACGACGAGTTTCGCGTGTTTTCTCAACGCGACCCGGCCGCGATTGACTGGGAATCGGTGGGAGCAGAGATTGTCATTGAATCAACCGGCATATTCACCAAAGCCGAAGACGCCAAAAAACACCTGCGCGGCTCCGTGAAAAAAGTAATCATCTCGGCGCCCGCGAAGAACGAAGACATCACGATCGTGCTGGGGGTAAACGAGCAGAGTTATGACGCAGCGGCGCACAACGTAATTTCCAACGCCTCATGCACAACGAATTGCCTGGCGCCGGTTGCCAAAGTGATTCACGAGAAGTTTGGGATCCGCTCGGCCCAGATGACCACGATCCACTCGTACACAAACGACCAGCAACTGCTTGATCTTCCACACAAAGATTTGCGTCGCGCTCGCGCCGCGGGTCTTTCAATGATTCCAACTTCGACCGGAGCAGCAAAAGCCGTTGCGCTGGTACTGCCGGAGCTGAAAGGGAAGTTTGACGGTATCTCGGTGCGCGTCCCCACCCCGAACGTTTCGCTCGTCGACGTGGTGATGGAAGTCGAGAAGGACACAACTTCTGAGGAAGTCAATCGGGTGCTTAAGGACGCAGCAAACGAGGAGCTGAGCGGTATTCTCGCTTTCTCGGAAGAGCCACTTGTCTCGGCAGATTTTCGACGAAATTCAAACTCGTCGATTGTTGATGCTGAATATACGAAAGTGATCGGCGGGAATCTGGTTAAGGTCCTTTCCTGGTACGACAACGAATGGGGCTACTCTTGCCGCGTTCGGGATCTCATCAAATATATAGCTAGCAAAGGCCTCTAGTGCGGTAAATGGTGAATGGTGAATGGTAAGTCGTGAATCGAGATGACCGCCTCAGGCGCCAGCGGTTGATTTGTTCAGATTACGATCGAGCTAATTTCCTACCACTTACCATTTACCACTTACCATTTACCTAAATGAAACTTTCCATTAAAGATCTCGATCTAAAAAGCAAACGCGTCTTCCTTCGTGTTGATTTCAACGTGCCGATTAAAGACGGCAAGGTTGATGACGACACTCGCATTCGCGCCGCACTCCCGACAATTCAATACGCACTCGACCACGGTGCACGTCTTGTCATTGCTTCTCATCTTGGTCGGCCAAAAGGTGAGCGCGTAGAAAAGTACAGCCTGCGCCCTGTCGCCGAACATTTGTCAGAGTTGCTCGGAAAACCGGTTGCATTTGCGAATGACTGTGTTGGTCCTGAGGTGGAAGAGAAGATATCTGCGCTGAAAGACGGTGAAGCGCTCCTGCTTGAAAACCTTCGCTTCCACAAAGAAGAAGAGAAGAACGAGGAAAGCTTTTCACAGCAGCTTGCAAATCGTTGCGACGGAATCTACGTGAACGACGCTTTCGGCGCCGCGCATCGCGCTCATGCCTCAACTGCCGGCATCACCAGGCACGTCCAGAAATCCGCCGCTGGACTGCTGATGCAAAAAGAACTGGATTATCTGGGTCGAGTGATTAGTAATCCGGACCATCCATTCGTCGCTATTCTTGGCGGCGCAAAAGTCTCCGACAAGATTCCAGTGATTAACGCCCTCATTGATCGCAAAGTCGACAAGCTTTTGATTGGCGGCGCAATGGCTTACACCTTCTTCAAAGCAGAGGGCTTTACGGTTGGCAAGAGTTTGGTTGAAAACGAAATGCTGCAGACCGCAGCGGAAATTAGAAAGCGCGCTGAAGCGGAAGGAGTGCAATTGCTTCTGCCGACGGACCATCAGGTAGTTGACAGTTACGAGCCAGTGAAAGGTGACAAGATTGTTGCCAAGACGATTCCGATCGAGTTCACCAACGCGGGTCACGCAGGTATGGACATAGGCGTTGAGACGGTCGCGCATTTCAGTGATGCAATACGCGATGCACGCACAATCATTTGGAATGGACCAATGGGTGTGTTCGAGGAACCACCATTCAATGAAGGAACAATCGGCATCGCGAAGGCGGTTGCAGAAGCTGCTGACCGCGGAGCGATCGTGATCGTTGGCGGTGGTGATTCAGTTGCGGCGGTATCGCAGGCTGGAGTTGCGGATCGCATTACACACATTTCAACCGGCGGCGGCGCTACGCTTGAATTCCTGGCTGGCGAAGAATTGCCTGGGGTGGCGGCGTTGACTGAAAAATAGCGGGGCTGTCAGTAGTCCGTTGTTTGTTGTCAGTTGCACCTGCGGCATGAAGTCACTACCACCACGCGGTAGCGGGTGGGTGACACGCACGTGAGTACGGAGCAGCAGGCTCATATGGACCACGGTTTGATTTACAACTGACCACTGACAACCGACAACTGACCAATCTCATGAGAAAACCTGTAATCGCCGGAAACTGGAAGATGTACAAGACGCTTGGCGAGGCGGTCGATACGGCCCTTGCGCTCAAGCCTCTCGTTGCCAACGCGAACCACTGTGAAGTTGTTATCGCTTCGGTGTTCACTGCTTTGAAGACCGTTGCCGATCGTCTCGAAGGATCCAACATTGGCGTCGCGGCCCAGAACTGTTCCACGGAAGTCGAAGAGGGAGCTCACACGGGAGAAGTGCTGGCAACGATGCTTGCCGACGTGGGAGCCAAGTATGTAATCGTTGGTCACTCGGAGCGCCGCCAGATCTATCTTGAGACCGATACGATGGTCAACCGCAAGTGCCAGGCCGGGCTTGCGGCTGGCTTAACCGTAATCATGTGCGTTGGCGAAAGTCTTGAGCAGAGAGAGCAGGGAACTGCGGAAGCTGTTGTTAGCGGCCAGCTTAGCGGCGGACTCAGCGGGTTGACAGCCTCAGACCTCGACCGTATCATCATTGCCTACGAGCCTGTTTGGGCCATCGGTACGGGACGTACAGCGACGCCGGAGCAAGCGCAGGAAATGCACGCGTTTATCCGGCGCGTTTTCGCGGATAGGTACAATGATCCGGCGGCCAGGAGCATGAGAATACTCTACGGAGGCTCGGTAAAACCTGACAACATTGCAGGTTTGATGGCCAAACCGGACATCGACGGAGCGCTGGTTGGCGGGGCGAGCTTAAAGGCCGAAAGTTTTGCGCAGATTGTTAGTTACAAGAACGTGTAAATGGTGAATGGTAAATAGTAAATGGTTCTGAGTGGACGCAACGTAGCCGACACTTACTTCTTAGAGGCCGTGACGTCCATTTACTATTCACCATTCACCATTTACCCGCTGTTAGGAGATTAGTTTGTTAGCTTACATCTTATACGGATTATTCATACTGTCATGCATCGTGCTGATCGTAGTCATCTTGTTGCAGCCGGGTAAATCCGGCGCCGGTGATCTTTTTTCGAGTAACGTTTCGAGCACCGCTTTTGGACCACGTGGGACCGCAAGCGTTCTTTCAAAAATTACTATCGGTGCAGCAGCGGCGTTCATGCTGATCGCTTTAATGCTTTCGTTACCGGGCGTGACAGGCTCGCGTTCAGTCTTGCAGTCCACGAGTCCTGACGCAGTGCCGGCTCCAGTGGCGTCGCCGAGCCCAAGTGTTGCCCCAGCAGCACCTGCGGCATCGCCCGCGCCGTCAGTAACGATTACCAGCGGAACCCCAACGCCGTAACGCAAACTATTAGTTTGCGGAAGATGCGATACTCAAAAGCCGAGAGCATTAGCGAACCCAAGTTTCTACTCTCGCACGATCACGCAAACTAACAGTTTGCGTAACAACTTTAGCCGAAGTGGCGGAACTGGCAGACGCGCACGTTTGAGGGGCGTGTGAGGCAACTCGTGGGGGTTCGAGTCCCCCCTTCGGCACCAATATCAAAATGGAAAGTATTGGAAACAACGCGGTTAGCGGTAATGATGCTTTTGTCAGACACAACGAAGGCACAAAGTTTTAGGGCTGGGGCTGGAGGAGAGGTTTATAGCGAGGCGGGTAGGTCGGCGCCGCACTGAGGACAGGTGCGAGTTGCTTCGGTGTTTTTGGGAGATCTTCCAGCGGATGGTCTCTTTTTTTTGTGGCCGTTGCTGGAGTTGTTGCCGGCATTAGCGAGAGTGGCGAGTCGGGATGAAACGGCTGCTGCGAGGTTCACGGACTGAGGCATGAACTTTAAATATTTTTGCGTTTCTACGATCGATGCGTGGCCTGCGTATTCCTTAATGCCGTTTATTGGCACTCCTCCCAAGGCAAGGTTGGTTAGGCAAGTGTGGCGCAAATCGTGAGGGCACCATCCGCCCGGAACGGTCTGTCCATAGCGTATGCCAACGGCCTCTGAAGCTTCGCTTAATATTTCTCGAAACCAATGGTCGGGGTGAGTTAACACGTTGGTTGTGCCGCCCAGGCCGTCCGCTTTCCGTTGCGCTATGAGGTCGGCGGCGGCAGGGGCTGTGATGGTGCGCCACGACTTTGTCTTGGAGGAATAGAGTCTTACGGTTCCGAAGCGGACTTGAGTGTCTTCCCAGCGCATTCGTAGTAGTTCTGCCATGCGTGCGCCGGTTATTAGATCAAGTTGGAAAAAGAATAGAGCTTCGTGCCATTCGGGTTTTGTAGCCAAGGCGCTTGATATTTTTGTGACCTCGTCGTCGGAAAGAACGCGATCGCGTTCCTGATCTACTTTCTTAGTGAGGGGGCTGCGAGGCAGTTTAAAGGTTCTTAGGTCAGGAAATGTTTCAATCGCATGGTTGAGAGCTGCGCGGATGGTGTTAAGTCCTCGTTTGATGGTCGCTTTCTTGATAGGTTTCTTATTCAGTCTGCCGCGTTCGGTTTCTGCGGCAACCCAAAAAACAAAATCATCTTTTATAATTGAACTGACATGGCGAGAGAGTCCCATAAATTCCCCCCAGCGTTCTAGGGTCCGTAGGTGGCCGGGCATGTCCCGCCAATAAGTAGTGTCGTCGGTTCTGTTCGACAGCAGGTTTGCTTTCGCTATCTTTAAGTAGCTTTCAATGGCGTCCTTAATTGTAGTGTGGGTGGTTTTCTCTGGTGGATTTAGTGCATAGCGTGTCTTCCAGCCGGTTGTCCTCAGCGCTGCCAGGGCTTGGGTTGCCTCAGCCCTGGTGGCAAAGCTAAATTCTTTGTAGCGTTTTCGTGATCCATCTGGTTGGCGAATCCACAGGTCGTATCCCCAACGTTCTACGCCTGCACGTTTCTCTTTTCTTATTTGGGCGGTACCTTTGGGTCGTTTCTTAGTCGTAGTTTTCATATTGGCAAACATTACCTACCGCATGTTTTTTTCGCAGGGATGCGGCGAAAACTTTTGGATAGCGTCCAAGGCGGGAGGTATTACAGGTGTTAGGTGGTTAAGGCTGCCAATTCGTTATTGTTTGGTTTTTGAACCTCGCGATGTTTTTCTAAAGCTTCGACCTCAGCGCGAAGAAAACGAACTGCTCTTCCGAGTCGAATAGCGGTCAATGCATTCGAGCCGCACTTACCGGAGTAAATTGCACTTTGGGAGACGCTCCATCGAGCTGCGAGCTCAGAGACAGAGATATATCTTTTCTCGAAGGTTCTGGATTTGGGAGGCATAGCTTTCTTTTGATCTAGTAGCGTTCAGATTCATAAAATCATGAGCTTATAGCCCGGCCTGGAGCCTAACAGCATATGTCGTGCCATTTCCGGAAGGCAGAGGGGAAGTTGGAAGGGTTGCTTTTGTGGGTGTGTGTTTGAAGGCATCTGAGTGAAAAAGCCTAATTGTTTGGGCGACTTCTTGGAGTTGTTGCTTGACCGTGTGGTATGGAGCGGGAGAATGAGCGGGTTGGGTGTTAAAAACCCAGGTAGATTGAGAAGGGTGCGTTGCTCGGGTGTTCGCGTTTGCTGACAGCGAGCGTTCGGTATTGTCTGCTCTCGTGAAAGTTGGTGGTAGGTCAAGCAGTCTTGGATTGGGGTTTTCCCCAGTGGGTGTGTGCCGTATATGGCACAGCATCTGATTGGTGAAAATATCCGAAAATGCTAGACTCGCCGGCGTCATGCCGGCTTGTATTGTTTCGTATGTAGACATGGAAGGCTTGCGCCATTCCGTCGAGCTAGAGGCAGAGAGTCTTTATGAGGCGGCTGTCTTGGCGGTGCGGACATTCAGGCAGCATGATTGTGAGCCAGGTGAGCTGAGCAAGCTCGAGGTTGAGGTACGCACGGCTATTACTCACACAGTCACGTTAAAGAAAATCCATTCTTGGTTGCGGGGCGGAGCGAAGAGCCCTAAAGAAGCGATTACTAAAGATCGGTTGCGAGCACTTCTCTAAACTTACCTTCGATTTTCGTCTGTAGTTGTGTTTGTAGGGGGCTAAAGAACCGAAAGGCCGGATTGTGTCCGGCCTTGGATATCGGTTGGCGGAGGCTTTCGCCTCTGGTCACTGTCCTCACCCCAGCGACCTAAACGCCTAGTGCGCAGGATTCTATACTTTCAAAACTGGCTGTCAATAAAAAAGTTCTTGCAATAAATATGGTAATTCAACTGGTGGTCTACAGGAGTTTGAAGTTAAAGCAGAATCAAAATTTATTGGATGAGTAGAAAGACTTGGTTGTCCTCGGCGCCCTCGATCGTTAGTTTGGCTTGGCCGCATCCGGCGAGTTCGGTGGGAATGCGAATGATGATTTGTTGTAGTCCGGGCAGCGAGGGGAGTGTAGCGGCGAAGTCCTGGACCAATAGTGCTTGAAAGCCGGATTGGCAGGTCATGTGGAGAATGAGCGTGTTTTGCTCAACGAGCTTTTTTGCTCCGGAGGCGAACAGTAAAATACGTCTTGTGCCGTCTGCTGGAAAAGGAGCGTTAGGCGTGAAGGCGGTTAAGCGGTCGCCGTCCAGTGTGAGAAGCGGACCGTTTGCCGTCCCGTCAAGTGCCCAGAACGCGGGAGCGGTTGCTCTAATTGTAGCGGTGGTGTTCCAGCTGCTTAACGGTACTTCCTGGTTAACGGTAACCGGGACTTGGGTTCCGGTAGATGCCGCATCAGGGATAAGAAAATCAACGGTGTATGACGTAGGGTTAGAGTTAGGAATCCGTTTGACGGCGATCATGGCTGCGGAGAGTGAGCCGATCTGTACTTGAAAGCCGGCGAGCGTGACGGGCCAAGTTCCGTTTTGATTTTGTTGTCCGTAACTGTCTACCAGTGATGTGGCAGGCAAGGCGATCGTGACCCTGGCCAACGAGCCTTGAGCGAGTACGTTTTTGGTTGAAGCGGTTTCGAGCTTTGCTGGCAAACTTTGGAGCTGGATATTAGCGTTCGGTATTGGAGTTGGCGTAGGTGTGGGAGTTGGACTGGGCGTCGGTGTTGGCGTTGGAGTGGGAGCAGCGGTGAACAAGCCGGTGATTGAAGCTGAATTGTTTGATTGAACCGGGTCGGCGGTAGAGGCTGTTAGCGTTGCTGTTGTTGTAATGGTTCCTTGAGCATTTAGATTCGTTGTGGTGATGGAAAAGCTCACGGCTTCCTCGGTGGCAAGTTGGTTGACCACCAAGTGAAAGTTATTACCAGTTATTTGAGTGATTCCTAGCGTGGTTGCTGCTGAGATTGCGCTGAGTCCTGGTGGGATGGTGACGTTGGCTTCAATGCCCTGGGCCAGACCTGGACCTGTGTTCGTGATTGTGAACCCATAGGTGGCGTTGCTTCCAGCGCGAGTCTCAGCAGGCAGAGTCGTGTCTGCGGCAATTGAGAGATCTGGAGTTTGTTCCAGCATTTCGCCGGTTGACCTGTCTATCCATAACGGTAAGGTTGCTTTGCTCACAGGCGTCGCGTTGCTCATGAGCTGAGCGCGCAGACTGAAGGGGCCAGTGCCGGCGGGGATTGGGAGTGACAATGAAAGCTGTTGTTGGAATGGAGCGGTTTGGACGAAGCTGGAGGGACCTATCCAGAAGCGGACAGCGTTGGGCGTGAGGACGTAGGAGCGGCTGGTATCTATGGTGGCAGAAACTTGGATAGCTCCTGACGGCATTCCGGGAGTTACGTTTAAGCGCACTGGTGCGGTTTGCGTGCCCGCATCTTCGACAGTGAGCGTGTAGTCAGAAGTGGCAGAGGTAGAGTTTTGAATTGTGAGGGCCCAAAGGCCGGGACGTGGGAGCGTGAGTACTTGAGCGCCGCCGCCGGCAACTGAAAAGGATTGAGTACGGCCATTCAAGTCGACGGGCTGGAGCTGTATGAAACCAACAAAGGTGTTTGGGCTTTGCAGGTTGAGACGAAGCCGGCGAGGAAGAGAATCCGTGAAGTTGATAATGAGTGTATCGACGTCTGAGGGAGTGACTTGGCCGCGAATCTTAGCTGGAATAGTGATAGTCGGCGCGGATTGTGCAGTTGATGGAAAGTCGCTCTGCTCGGTCAACAGAAGATCGTCTACTATTCCGTCGCAGTCGTCATCGACGTTGTTTATAGTCTCGATTGCTGTAGGTTTAATCTGAGCGTTGGTGTCGTCAGTGTCTCCAGCTAAAGGCGTAAAACCATCGCCGTCGGCGTCTATGCAAAAGGGATTTGATCCGGGGAATTTTTGGCTGATTCTGTTGCGAGCTTCTGGAGTGGCAAACCAATGCCAGGTGTCTATCTCGCAAAGGATATTTCGTTGCGCGCCCTCGGCGAGAGCTTCGACGAGTAGGTCGTTTTTTTCTTCACGTGTTTGTGGGCTGGTTGGATCGGTGCCGGTCGCCGGGTGAGTTGCGGCGTAGTCGCGTAAGTATCTGAAAGCTCGTTTGACTGCTTCAATCCCGTGTAGTTTGGTAAAGCGTAAGAGGAGTCCCGCCCAGGCGCTGTTTGCCAGGACATTCGGGCAGGTATTGCCATTTCTCACGCATTGGGCCCACGTGGCTCCGGTGGAATCCCACGCAAGGGTGTATTCAGTAATTTTCTTTTCGAATAGTGCGTCAGCATCGGATTGGAGAATGCCAGCGCGCGAATAATATTGAAGAAATGGAATCAGGAATGATGTCCAGGCGTGGCTTGAGTCAGGATATCCAAGGTTTAGGTACAAAATCCAAATTTCGAAGTTGTGTACGAGCTCATGAACGCACTCTGGGCTCAGTAGATCGGAGTTTATGTTTTGGATCACGGAGCCTAATTCGTTCTCGGACAACTCCACGCCTTTGAAGTTTGAGCCTGCATGGCCGGCATTGGCGCCGGTGGGGATCACTGCGATGGTGAGAAGGCCCGTGCCTTGCGGTTCTCCAGCCGTGATTTCAGTGAGCATGGCATAAGTGAGATCAGTGAGGTCGATAAGCCGGCGCAGTTGAGATGGAGTGAGTGCGCCCGCTTGAGTCCAAGAATCTGGAAGGGCGTAGCGGATATATTTGCCGTCGTAGCCAGTAAGGTTGTAAGTCGTGCCTGCGAACGAGGTGTACTGGATTGGGTAGCCGGAAAGGGGAGGTTGCTCCTGGACCATGACCGGCGCGTTTACACGCAGGGCAGTGTGTGCAGGATAAATGGGCGGAGTGAGGGATACGAAGAGACTTAAGATGAGAAGAGATGAACACAGTAAGGCGTGAGTAGGCCTGGTTGATGTTTTGAACATAGAGACTCCATGAAGGTCCTTCCTGGGACCCGGCGGACAGTTGTCGCGCTTTGCCCACAGCCTTTATATCAGTTTTCAGGATTTGAATGGGAAAGTTGTGTTGAGGCCGATTTAGTTGAGATGGATCAGGCCTGTGAAGTAGGTGTATGTGAGGTCAAGGTTTGAAGCCGATCTCTGTCCAGAATCGCTGGACTTCTTCGAGTGGTTTATTTCTGAGGGTTGCATACCATTCGGAGATGCTAAGAGCGGTCAATTGGATATTTTCCTGAGCGGCATCGTCGATGCCTTTCGGTCCCTTCCAAAAAACTATCTTCGTTGTGGTGGAAAGACCGTGCTCTAGCGAGTCTTGTGATCGTTGGGCTATCAGCCTGGCGAGCTGGCGGCAGACGGCTGGATTCGTTCTATGATCGGCGTCGAAGGCTATTAGAGCGTTGTATGGTCTTGAGGCCTCGATGATGTGAGAGTGCGAGCAGCTGACGCCGGTGGTTGCGATGACGCGAGCTTTTGGCCTGAACCTTACAAGCGTTTCTGCTTTGAGTGCTCCTTCGGTAATGACGACCGTTCCACCTGGCGGATAGTCTCGTGGCAGGAAAGTGAAGTGTATGGGCGTACCAGAGCTGGTGCCGCGGCGTTCGAGGGGAGAGGCGAGCCATCGGTATTTCTTTTCGCCGGTGGGAATATCAACCGGGTGAAGTCTAATTTGACATGCCTGGATCAGTCCTTCTGAATCCTTGTAGGGTATGACAAGGATAGGCATTCGATAGTTTCGGGGTTTCCAGATATGGACCGTACCAGAGGGATCTTGCCAAAAGCCTGGTATGCCGACAACGCCAGCGCGTGAATGGAGTTTGCCGTATTCGAGAAAAGTATCAATTACGAATTTACGCAAAGCAGATGCAAGTGCTGCGCGTTCTTTCTGTGTTGGTGGGAGAGCGCTACCATCGCGATCTCGACGGTAGCACCACCTTGAGTGAGGGCGAGCAAAGACCCCATGCCGCTGTTGAGAAAATATACGTGCCGGATATGATCGCCGGCTTCATAGAGCGTTCTGCGCTTTGAGAGTCGGATCAACTCCAACTGGGGTTGGAGACGCTTGTATTCCTCATGAGGCAGGGCAGCCAGAAGCCGATTCTTAACCGCGTAGGGTTTTGCGGTTGCAACCATGATTACCTCCAGCGCTTGGACCGCGCCCCCTGCTAATTCCTGCAGCGGACCGCGGTTCGACTCTACGAGTCGTCCGGTCCGTCGATCACTGTTTTTGTCTTGCCCGAGAAGCCGACGCACGAGCGGACTCCTTGTGATCTGGAACGCTTGGCAGATTCTTAGGCAGATCCAACGTGTCATTAATAAGCACGTCCATACACACGCCTGCGACCTCCGCATACTTCAAGAGTATGGGCAGCGGCGGCTCACGCGTACCGAGTTCATAGCCGGAGATGCTGGCTTGATAGAGTTCTTCACTCAAGCCCAGGCGTCGGATTATCTGATTTTGTGAGAGTCCAAGAGAGGTGCGGATCTGGAGAAGTTTTTCTGTAAGGCGAGCTGGCTTCGATCGCGGGCTTTTTCCCATCAGGATTGTCCTCCTGATGGCAATGAAGCCTTTTTGGGAGATCGACGGCTAAAACGAATTCGTTTTAGCCTGGCCTCGTGTTTTGCTACCGCCGGGAAGTCATACGTTTTTGACTCCCTCGCGGCGGCCATCACTTGTGATGTTGTGCCGCCTCACGCATGGGCCAAAGTAAGGTACTACTGGTCTAACAATTCGGCCAGTCGTGTAAGATACCAAATCGGACGGTAAGTATCATACTCGCTGCTGATAGTCGGGGAAGAGAGGAGGGTTAAAAGGCGCTCCATTATCCTGTACGAGCCTAATATTTGAATTTGATTCCGGCCTGTAGTCCCCTCGGCGGACCGGGAAGCAAACCGCGGGCACGGTCGGCAATGTAAGTACGATCGAAAACGTTCTTTGCAGTAACGAAAAGAGTCGTGCGAAACCTTTCGAGATTGTAGTTGGCGGTAGCGTTCCAGATTGTATAGCTGGGAATGAGTCCGGTCTGTCCATTGGCGGTGAATGGATCTGTGCGATTTAAATCTTCGCTAAACTGAGGGCTGACATGAACAGCTTCAAGAAAGGTGTCGATACCGGTTGAATGGGCAAAACCGACGCTGGCATTAAGGAGCTGTTTAGGCGCGTAGGGAAGGCGGTTGCCGGTGACACTGGTGCTGCTAAAGCCTGGCACGCTGCTAAAACGAATGCCGCGAAAATCCGCCGCCGGCAAATAGGTATAGGCCCCACGTAAATAGAAACTGTATCGTCTTCGGAGGATCGAAGCTGTGTCCAGGGCTGCCGAGAATTCCATTCCCTGATGCAATGTAGCACCACCGTTGGTAAACGCTGAGCCAATCCCGCCTGCGAGGCTTGCCGGAACGATCTGGTTCTCGTAATCCATGCGAAAAAAAGTAGCCTCCACTCTCACGGCAGCGTGAGGTCTGGCGCGTACTCCCGCTTCGTAGTTCCAACTCAACTCAGGATCAAGATCAATGGTGCCGCCCGTAGTATTGTTTATTACGTCCTCCGTGCGAGGTGGGGCGAAGCCGCGGTGAAGGCCAGCGAAGAAAGTAAGTTTGTCACTCGGGGTGTATGAAACACCAATGCCGGGTACTACCTGGGTTAGCTGTGTCTTGCCGTTTACATTGAGTAGCCGGTTGGTGCGTTGGTATTTTACATGCTCAACACGCAAGCCCGGGGAAAGCGTTAATTTTCCCAAGATAAACCTATTCTGGATAAAACCCGAAAAGGCCTGATTGCTCCGCTCATTGTTTTCGACTACCACGCCATCTCTGGAAGCCGGACGATCTCCGTTTTTCTGAACTCGCTCCTGATCTTCCACATGAAAACGGAAGCCTAGTGCTGTTTCATTGCGACGCCCGAAGAGCGGCTTTGTAATCCGCAAGCGCGGTTCAACGCCTGCGAAGAGGTACCGCCGCAAACGTCCCTGGTTCCCGCACATGCTGTTCAGATTAGTCATACCGCCGCAAAGCGGGTCGGCTGAATCGTTCGGCCGCTCGTTAGAATTTGATGACTGACGCCACCAGTGGCGGCGAAAGTATGAACCGTAGAGGTTGGTCGTTAGGACAACATCAACATTAAAGACAAAGGCATGGGTGAGGGAAGCACCAGCACGATCACCGTAGAAGAAGTCGTTGCGGAAGGGATTCTGTCGCGGGTTAGCGCGAAACTCATCTTCTCTTAATCCCGAGTATGTGACGTTTGAATCCTCTCCGTAGTAGTTGAACTTGAGAGTTATCGCGTGTTGCGCGCTGAACGCAGTTACCGACTTGAAGTTGAAATCATTGACGCCGGAGCGAATATTCTCGCGCGATCCCTGCCCCTGTTTGCGCGTGAATCCGACAACCAGCCCTGTATTGCCTATTGTATCGCCGAAGCTTAAGTGGCCGTTGAAATAGTTGCGATTGCCGCCCGTAATCGTGAGAGAACCCTCACGCTTTCCCGGGGGCGTTGGTGTGATGTAGTTAATAACTCCCCCAATAGTTTGCGGCCCGTATAAGATCTGTCCCGAGCCCTTCAGCACTTCAACACTTTCAAACCGCTCTATCGGAGGATGATAGTAAGAAGCGTTGTCGCCATACGGAGCATAGGTCAACGGAATGCCATCTTCCAGCAACAACACTTTCGTAGACCGCGTTGGATTCAATCCACGGATGCCGATGTTTGGACGTAGCCCAAAGCCTTCTTCGTCCCTAACATTCAGGCCGGGGACTTTTCTTAGTATCTCAGTCGAGGTCAACGCGCGGGCGTTCTCAATTATTGGGGCATCTATGATGTCCACTGAGCCCGGAATTCTGTCGAGTGACTCGGATGTGGTTAGATGGGTGGCGTTGATCACTACAGATTCAGCGATCGCGCCCGGTTCGAGAGTAATTTGGATGGGATTCTGGCCATCTAAAGTAGTTACTGCTTTTTCAAAAGTAGCGAACCCTGTCTTCTGCACCGATAGTCGGCGAGGTCCGCCAGGAAGGTCTTTAAAACGAAATGCGCCACTTTCGTCAGTAGTTGTAGTGATTTCAACATTGGAGCCCGAATGCCGCAAGGTAACACGCGCACCAGGTATCGCCGCTGAATTCTGATCGAACACCCTACCCGAAATGGAAGAAGCGGTGGACTGCGCCTGAACGCCGAGAGGCAGAACTAAAAGCAGGATCGTGAGCGCACGTATCGTGAAATTTAAGGATGGCATAACAAACCTTCTGGCCACTTCTTGAAAATGAATTTCAATTTCGGAAGAAGATAGTGCTGAATCCCATCCCTGTCAACATCAGAGCGACTTCAAAAAAGTACCTGTAGCATTTCGGCGAAGGCAGGTTTGGCTCATTACATGATCAATTGAACGTTATTTGCCGGGTGACGCGCTTATCAACTCTTAGCTTGTGAACTTAGTTGGTGTTGAGATCAGAAAAGAAATTTGGTTGGCCTTGTGCGCACCTATCAGGGTAAAAGACCGCTTCCTTGCAAGGTCTTGAGTTTTGACGCTGTAACCGCTGGTGTGTTATAGGTTACAAGGCAACTTGCTCTTATGAACTCACGTGGGAACACAAGCTGGTCAATGAAACGACGTCTCTTCCAAGGGGTCGTCATTTTATTTCTCGTTTATACCGGCTTTGATATTACGATTCCACAGTACCACCGCGACGAATCTATCGGTACAGACGTTAGTCGTACACTTAGTGCTACGTCGCAGGCGACTAGGACTACCGCATTCGTATCGGCTTCGGAGTCAAATCCCAACTCGCCTCAGCAAGATCGCGAAAGCCATAGAGATGAAGATTGTTTCTGCTGCTGTTCGCACGTAGTGCCGAGTCCTGTCTTTGTCGACCCAGGTAATGCAGAAATCATATTGCCGACAAGTCAGCAACGAGAAAGTTCCACTCCTACAGCACCGCTTCACAAGCCCTACCACCCTCCAAGGTTCGCCTAATCACTCGAAATTAGGAGTAGTCCGTTTCCAGCTTTCGTCTGAAAGCTTGTGCTTTCGTGCATCGCGCGAGCGCCCTTAAACGGAACACGTGTTTGCGAATTTCGATAGCCCTGTTTCTTTAGAGGGCTCCCTATTAGGCACCAGTCAGCTTCGACGCTGGGCATGGGTGAGGAAAACAATGAAGTGGTTCTCGGGAAAACGGCCGTGCACGGGTAGCGGTCTTCTTATCGCATTCTCAATAGCTTTTTGTTCGTCGGTCGCAGCCCAAAGCCCTCTCGGGCCAGCCGTCTCCGGAAGTAGCAAGGATTCAGATACCGCCAGTCCTGATAGAGCAATAGCGGTGAGTACAACTCTGTCTCGCTATTACGATCCGCTGCAGGGAACTTCTTCAAACGATCTCGTCCGCCGCGCCCTGGCCTCTAACGGCGAATTGGCTGCCATCCGAATCGATATTGAGCGAGCGAGAGCGCGGTTACGACAGGCGGGTCTCAGGCCAAATCCTACTCTTGATTTTGAACAAACAACGGGACGTTTTACGGGAGCTCCGGGAGAAAGTGAAATAAGTGTCGGCTTGGCCGTGCCGCTTGAGCTTGGCGGGAAGAGACGCAGCAGAATCCAACTTGCGCAGGCCGAACTACAGGCAGCGGAAGCCGAGGTGGCTGATCGGGAACGACGGTTGATCAACGACGTTCGCACCCTGTACGTGGAGGCCCTAGCTTCTCTCCGCGAGTTGGGCACCTTAGAGGAACTTAATGATTTGGATCTTCAGACGACGCGTTTTGTGCAGGCGCGCGTTAACGAAGGTGAGACGGCCCCGATTGAATTGAACCAGCTACAGGTTGAGGTTGATCGGTTGCGTTCTCGCCGCGCACTACTCGAAGGGCGACTGCAGGCAAGTCTTCTAAGACTTAAGAGCGTTACTGGCATCCCGTTGGCTGAACTTTTACGGTTGCGCGAAGACATCTCTAATCCTTCATTACCACTGCCCGTAACGTCAGTTGAGGCAGCCATAGACATCGCGCTGCGCACGCGACCTGACCTCCGGCTCGCTCGCTTAAATGAAGAAGTAGCACAGGCGGGTTTGAAGCTGGCTCGTGCGTATGGCGTGCCAGACGTTACACCCTTCACCAAATATTCCTACGGCCGCTCAGTGTTTGATGACACGCCTGTGGGAGTGCTTCGCGACCGCGACAAGCTCCTCACGTTTGGGGTATCAGTCGGCATTCCGGTCTTCAATCGCAACCAGGGCGCGAAGGCAGAAGCAACAGCGGCAATTACTCAAGCGCAACGACGGCGCGAGTTCGTTGAGGCAGTAGTGCGTTCCGAGGTGCAGAGCGCCTATGCCCGCTATGAAGCAGCACGAGCCGCGGTAACGACCTTTGAGCAAGGCGTGATTCCCCGCGCAACAGAAAACATAAGAACAATCCGGGCGGCATATCAGATCGGAGCTTTCAGCATTGGCGATCTCTTAGGCGAACAACGTCGGCTTGTTGATGCGCAGCGAGAATTCACGGAAGCGCTGGCCGAACGCTATCGAGCCCTGGCCGATCTGCAAGCAGCCATAGGCGCTCCCATCAATCAACAGTAAAGGAAGCATCAATGCCAAATCGTTTAATCGAAGATCCGCACGACAAATCGTCCGGCGGGGAAACCAATGACAGGGAAGCTGGGACGGTCACCGAGAGCAGGAAGGTCACTGAAGTGTCAGAAACACTCTACGGTGAACGATCTGCCTATGAGGTTGCGACAGAGAAGGAAACACGGTTCGGCTCACGTAGAAACCGCAATATCGTGATTGTCGCTTTGGTGGCCCTCGTGGGAATAGTCGCGATATACGCGTTGTTTCTCAGAGGTGGTAAGGAACCAGCTCCATCAACCGAGGTGAAGGTGAGCACAGAAGCGGCAGGGGCTGGTGACGAGCACGCGGGCGAGGGTGAAGAGGTAACGCTGACTCCCGAAGCAATGGCCGCTGCCGGAATTGAGATCGAGGGCGTGACGCAGCGACCTGCCGTGGCACTGATTAAGGTGACAGGTACGGTGGAAACCAATCAGCAACAGACCCAACAGGCGTCACCTTTGGTTTCGGGACGCGTGGAACGTGTCAACGTGGGCCAGGGTGACGTCGTTCGGGCTGGCGCGGTGCTCGCAATTATCTCAAGCCCCGAAGTTGCCGAGATGCACGGCAAGCTGCGCGAGGCTGAGACGCGTCTGCGGCTTGCCGAGCGAACGGTTCAGCGGGTGCAACGCGCGGAAAACCGTGTGGGCCTTATTCAGGCGAAAGCGAAGCTCGATGAAGCCGAAGCGACTCTGAGACGGACTCGACGGTTGATTGAACTAGGAGCGGGCGCGGGTAAAGACCTGATCGCGGCGGAGGCTGCTCAAAAGTCAGCCAAGGCTGAGTACGATTATCAGAACAACATCTCCGTTAACCGAGAGGTGCAACAGGCCCAGGCCGAAGTCGAGACGGCACGTGTAGACGTGGGCCACCTGCGTCAGAGTTTGCAGACTTTAGGTGATCCTGTCGCAACTGGGTCGCGGGACGATCACACTACCAACATTTCGCTGGTCGCATTGCGCGCTCCTGTTTCCGGCACTGTCGTCGAGCGCCTGGTCAATGCTGGGGCCGGGATTCAAGCGGGCAGCCCGCTGTTCACCATAGCCAACATCTCCACCGTGTGGGTCATCGCGAACGTTCCAGAAGCGCAGATAGGCAAGATTCGCGTTGGCACTCCGGCGGAGGTTCGTTCCGCAGCCTTAGGGAGCGGCGCAATGGGCGGTCGTGTGAACTACATCGACCCGCGCCTCAATGAAGAGACGCGAACTGCGCGCGTGCGCATCGAGATGGCAAACCCGGGCGAACGACTAAAGGCCGGCATGTTTGTCGAGGTTGGTTTTCAAGCCGGAACGGGTGGCGCCACCGAGGAAGAACTCGTTGTTCCTTCGACAGCTGTGCAGCGCATAGAGAACGCTTCGGTGGTCTTCATTCCCAAAGATGACGAGCCTGGAGCTTTTGAGGTGCGGGAAGTGGAGCTTGGCGGCGAGGTGTCGGGGTATCACCGCGTGATTTCCGGTCTGAAACTCGGCGACAAAGTAGTAACGAAGGGCAGCTTCGTCCTCAAGACACAGAAGTTGAAGGGCGAAATGGGGGAGCACGGACACTGATGATAAACGCTCTTATTCATTTCGCAGTTTCGCAACGCCTGCTAGTGCTCTTGATGGTTCTGATCATGGCAGGCGCCGGACTTTATAGTCTCATCAATTTGCCCATTGACGCGGTGCCTGATGTTACCAATGTGCAGGTCCAGGTGCTAACTGCCGCGCCATCGCTCGCACCATTGGAGATCGAACGTCAGATTACTTTTCCGGTAGAAGTGGCAATGTCGGGGCTTCCGGATGTCGAGGAAATCCGCTCAGTCTCGAAGTTTGGTCTTTCAGCCGTGACTGTGGTCTTTCATGATTCCGTGGACACCTTTTTTGCCCGGCAGCTTGTGCTGGAGCGTCTTTCCCAGGCGCGCGAGCAAATTCCTGAGAACATCGGCTCCCCTGAGATGGGACCTATCTCGACAGGGTTAGGCGAGATCTATCAGTACGAACTGAAAGCCGAGAAGGGCAGCGGCTATGACGCTACGGCACTGAGGACGATTCAGGACTGGAGTGTTAGAAGGCAGCTGTTGGGCGTGCCCGGCGTGACCGAAGTTAACAGCTTTGGCGGTTACGAGAAGCAATATCAGGTCAGACTGGATCCTGCGAAGCTGATGTCCTATGGCTTGTCCCTGCGAAATGTGGTCCAGGCCGTCACGGAGAACAATGCAAACGTAGGTGGGGCATATATCGAACACGGGTCTGAGCAATATCTTTTACGTGGAATCGGATTGGTGGAATCTCCCGAAGATATCGGCAACATCATCGTCAAAACCGGGAAGGAAGGAATACCTGTTTATGTTCGTGATCTCGGAGAAGTCGTGACCGGCGCAACAGTGCGGCAGGGTGCGGTAACGGCTGACGGAGAGGGTGAGATCGTTGCGGGCATCGCCATGATGCTCAAAGGGGAGAACTCACGCACTGTAGTTGACCGCGTGAAGGAGCGAGTCGAACAGGTTAAGAAAACTTTACCGAAAGGCGTCCAGCTCATTCCTTTCTATGATCGGACCGAGCTTGTCGATCGCACGATTTGGACGGTGGCGAAGAACCTTATAGAGGGCGCCATCCTGGTGATCATAGTCCTCATTCTGCTACTCGGAAATTGGCGCGGCAGTTTGCTGGTCGCAACGATTATTCCGCTCTCGATGCTGTTCGCCGCGATTTTGATGCGCATCTTTAACGTCTCCGGCAACTTAATGAGTCTTGGGGCGCTCGACTTCGGCTTGATTGTGGACGGCGCGGTGGTGATGGTCGAGAACGCGGTGCGGCGTAGAGCCGAAGCCCAGCACTCAGGTTCGCATGAACGACCCGAGCGCACCATCCTTGAAGCATGCACGGAAGTGGGGCGACCCGTGGTCTTCGCGGTCGCAATCATCATGATCGTCTACCTCCCGATCCTTAGCCTCACCGGTATCGAAGGCAAGATGTTCAAGCCCATGGCACTCACAGTGGTGTTTGCGTTGCTTGGCTCGCTTATTCTTTCGTTAACTTACGTCCCCGCCGCGATGACCTTTATCTTGCGTGGACATGTTTCTGAGAAAGAGAGTTTCCTCATTCGCATCGCCAAGCGCTGGTATCGACCCGCGCTATCGTTTATGCACACCTACCGACTGCCGGCCATCGCCGGGGCCACCATCCTGGTCGTCGTTAGCGCAATCCTATTCCCGTTCCTCGGTTCGGAATTCATTCCGCGTCTTGACGAAGGATCTCTAGCCATTCAGGTCCAACAACTCCCCAGTGTTTCGCTGACGCAGTCAGTCAAGACAACGACGGATGTGGAGAAGGTATTGAAGCGTTTTCCTGAGGTAGTGAAGGTTGTTTCCAAAACGGGCCGTGCTGAGGTCGCCACCGATCCCATGAGCATTGACTTCAGCGATCTCTATATTGAACTGAAGCCGCCTTCGGAGTGGACGACGACGCACTCGAAAGTTGAACTTGTCGAGAAGATGGCTAAAGCGCTGGAGGATGGAGTGCCGAATGCTTCATTCAGTTTCTCGCAGCCGATTGAGCTACGAGTGGCGGAACTTATCTCCGGTGTTCGCTCGGATATCGCCATTAAACTGTTTGGTGATGACCTGGACACACTCAAAAAATCGGCAGACGAGATTAACCGCGCGGTTAGCCAGGTACGCGGCGCAGAAGACGTAAAGGTTGAGGCCACGACCGGGCTCCCGCAACTTCAGATCAAACCTAATCGAGCCGCCATCGCCCGTTACGGCATCAACGTCGGGGACGTAAACGAACTGGTTGAATCCATCGTCGCTGGAAAAGAGGCAGGTATCGTCTATGAAGGTGAACAGCGATTCAATGTCGTTGTTCGGCTTGAGGATGAGACAAGCCGCGATATTGAAACGATCAAGAACCTCCTTGTGCCAGCGCCGAACGGCGCCCAGGTTCCGCTCTCGCAGCTCGCGGATATCCAACTCGTAGAAGGCCCGGCTCAGATCTCGCGCGAAGACACACGCCGACGCATTGGAATCGAGCTCAATGTACGCGGACGCGATATCGGCAGCTTCGTTGAGGAGGCGCAGGCGAAGATCGAGCAGCAGGTTAAGCTCCCACCCGGCTACTACGTCACCTGGGGTGGAACTTTTGAGAATCTTCAGCGAGCTTCGGCGCGGTTAATGATAGTGGTGCCCCTCGCTCTGTTCTTAATCTTTGTGCTCCTGTTTACGACATTTGGTTCGGTCAAACAGGCGTTTCTAATCTATACCGGGATTCCGTTTGCGGTTGTCGGCGGCATCTTCGCACTCTTCCTGCGAGGCATGCCGTTTTCCATCTCGGCAGGCGTCGGCTTTATCGCCTTGTTTGGCGTCGCGGTACTCAACGGAGTGGTGATGGTTAGCTACATCAACAAGCTACGCGAAGAGGGCAAGTCAGTTGCGGATGCGGTGCGAGAGGGCGCAGAAACTCGGCTTCGTCCCGTGTTGATGACTGCGCTCGTCGCCAGTTTGGGCTTTATCCCAATGGCGCTCGGCACGTCAGCGGGTGCCGAAGTGCAACGGCCATTGGCGACAGTGGTTATCGGAGGGCTCATTACGTCAACGCTTTTGACGCTTCTGATTCTGCCAACGCTTTACGGCTGGTTCGAGAAGGAGCGGGTGGAATTCTGAGACGTCAGAAGGAGCAGGGAGGTCGTAAGGAATGCTAGTGCAGAGGTGTGCGGACGCCGCCGAATATGAAAGGACGCAGTCGGTGAGGTTATGTACTTGCTGTTGTTGAAACAGGCGACGGATCTGGGGCACGTCATCGCACATGTGGGAAAGATTGCTCTGGGAGTTGCGTTCATGGTTGCACTTCTGTTTGCTCTCAATAAGCTTGCGAAGCGCGCTAGCAAGTCCGGGAAATCAAAGAAGCGTCACTCAGGGGGCTACAACCGCGAGCTGCGTCGCCAGGAAAGTAGGATTAATCGCAGGCGGTCTAAATGAGCCATTTCGTGGAGCAACAGTTTGACTAAGCGCACACATGTTTTGAATTAGTAATAGAAACGAATGGCAAGTCTCATCGAGGAAATAAGGGTTTTAGGGATGTCAGAACGCGCGAACAATCGGGAGCGGTCAGACAGTCGTAGAACCGTGCTGCTCGAAGTCGCCTACAAGCTTTACGCCAAGCAAGTCTATACGCTCGCGCTTCGCTTGCTCGCGAGTGTTCGCGATGCCGAAGAAGTTACTGTCCGGGTGTTTACAGCATTCAGCCGCGAGCTGCCACGCAAATGGGACGAATCGAAAGTATTAGCGCGCTTGCGCGAGTTGGCAATAGATGAGGCGCTCCGGTGCTTGTGGGGGTGCATTCGTGAGCGCCTCGAGGGGCAGGCGGCAGTAGAGAACTCGCCGCCTGCCATGTCCATCGATGCGGATCTGAAAGAAGGAAGCGGCAGCGCGGTGGTAGCAGCGCGACCGCTGGATTTAGCCACGTTAGAAGCGCTGACCAGTAAATTGCCAGACGACCTGCGGGCTGCATTCGTGCTGCGCGATCTAGAAGGGCTAGACAATCAAGCGGCGGCCCACCATCTGCGGATTGACGAAGCCAAGATGCGCAAGCTGACCAATAGCGCACGTCTTGCGCTGCGCCGACTCTGGCTTTCACGGATTAAGGAGAGCTTCTCATGAAAATCATCACGGCCATGGTGCAAACCTTCATGCTGAGCCGGGTTACGAGCGCGCTCGAAGACATTGACGCCTTTCCCGGCATGACTGTAACGGACGTGCGGGGCTTCGGGCGCGAGAAGGCCAGCCACGCCAGAGGTGCGCCCCACCGAGTAATTGAGGACTTCGTCGAGTATGTGAAGAAGGAGCGCATCGAGATCGTTGCGCCCGATGAGATGGTCGACCTGATCGTTGAGACTATTGTGCGCGCCGCTCGCACCGGCAACCCGGGTGACGGGAAGGTGTTCGTCTGGCCGGTGGAGCGCGCCGTTCGCATACAAACGGGTGACAAGGATAACGCGGCCCTGTAGTGATGCCGCGCGTTGTAAGACCGGCTCGCCTTGAAAATGAAAGAAAGAGCCCTGGAGATGAAGGGCAATTGAAGGGACACCACCACTAATGAAACAACTCAGACTTTGGCTGCTAACGATACTGGTCGGCGGCGTTTTGCTCGGTTGCGTTGCGCAACAAAACTCGAATAGCGGCAACCCAACTCCCGGTACCCAAACGACACCTGCGCGTTCGCAGGCATCGCCGCAATCTCTAAATGGTCCTCCGGGACATGACCACGCGGCTGAAACGGCTGTGGCGCGCATGGGTGTCACTGAAGCGGAGGCTGCGGTTAAGCAGGGCGAAGCAGTTTTGTTGGATGTGAGGCAGGCACCGGCTTATGCCGCTGGGCACATCAAGGGAGCGATCTTTATGCCCGAAGCAGAAATCGCCTCGCGCGCCGGGACATTGCCGAAAGGCAAGAAGATCATTACCTACTGCACTTGACCAGCTGAAGAAACTAGCGCCCGTGCGGCGCTTCTGTTGAACAAGCAGGGAATCACCAATGTGGCGGCACTGCGCGGCGGATATGCCGCATGGACAGCGGCTAATTTGCCAATCGAGCGTTAGCTCTGAATCCCTCAAGTGGATTCTGGCAGCTTGCGTTACAGCTAAAAGGAGGACCTTTCGTGGCTAAGAAACATTTAAGAAGCCTCTTGCTGGCTCCAGCTCTGGTTCTCTCGTGCTTCGCCTTTCAGGGGAGGTCACGCGAAGCCCTCGGCCAATCCTTTACTTTCCGGCAAGGGCAGGCGGTTTATATCACAGCTCTTCGCCGCTCCGACGAACTGGTACACGGAACTTCCGCGCAAAACAATGCGACGAGGAGAAATATAGAGCGCCATCTCTATTACGATCATGACCTCGGAGCGGAAAAGCAGGTCAGAAATAAGATCGAGAAGTGGCGTTACTTCAAGGTTGTCGACAAAGCCAGCGAAGCAGATTTTGTTTTACTGGTCCACGTTGACGCCAACGCGATGGAAGGGGTCGTGCTTCCGCTCGAGTCGTACCGGGAATTCAAAGACAGATTTAGTAGAGACTCCAGGATTGATTTCGAAGCGCTGCGCGAAGCGGCCCACCAGCGTTATCTGGTAGGCCCTTTCAAGATTGCGACCCTTGGCAGAATGAGTGATCGCATGGTCGATAGATTTCGTGAGGCGGTCGGCAAAGTAGACAAGCGGGCGGGCAAGTAATCTCTTGAGGGGCGGGCTCAAAGGTGAGTAGTCAAACGGCCGAGACACAAAAGAAGACCTCGTTGTTGGGCGACACCAAGTTTCGCTGGCTCGTCTTCAGCGTTGTTGTGGTCGGTGTTTTCGAGTTCCTGTCGCTGGCCGGCTGGCATCTACCGCCTCGCATCGCCGCGCCCTTCTTTGCCATAGTGATCCTCGTTATTGGTCACCGTACGCTGCTTGGGGGCTTACGAGCACTCGCGAAACTGAACTTCCGCAGCATTAACCTTCTCTTGCTGATTGCCACTGCGGGCGCATTCTACCTCGGCGAATATGAAGAGGCAGCGGTCGTGATTGTGCTGTTCACTCTGGGTGAGCGGTTGGAGCAGTTTGGTATTCAGACGAGCAGATCGGCGCTCCAGGCTCTGGTCGATCGAACGCCTAAGACAGCCGCAATCAAGGATGCTGCGGGTGAGACGAAAGAAGTGGGCGTCTCGGAAATCGCCGTGGGTGACATTCTCGTAATAAAACCCTCGGACATGATAGCGGTGGATGCCGAAGTCGTCTCAGGATCGTCATCGGTTGATGAGTCCACCATTACTGGCGAGCCGCTCCCAAAGGACAAGCACCCCGGCAGGCCCGTCTTCGCCGGCACCTTGAACTTGCAAGGCTATCTCGAAGCTCGGGTGACCAAGCTGGCGTCTGATTCAACACTCGCTAAGATCATCGAGACAACGTTTCAGGCTACGAAGGCGAAAGCAGAAACACAGAAGTTCATCGAGAAGTTCTCTGCTTACTACACGCCAACAATCATTCTGATCGCGCTCTTGCTGGTCACGGTTCCGGTGCTCTTTTTCAGCGCGCCGTTTGATGTTTGGCTTGCTAAAGCGCTGACCCTCCTGGTTATCGCATGTCCGTGCGCGCTGGTTATCTCAACTCCAATCTCTATTTATGCCGCTATCGGGAATGCCTCGTCCCGGGGTGCTCTGGTTAAGGGCGGTAAGTACATTGAGGCTATAGGGCGCGTGAGAGCTGTCGCGATGGACAAGACTCGCACGCTCACTTACGGCCGACCAAAGGTTACCGACGTCATTCCGTTCGGGGAAAGCACGAGGGAGCACCTGCTGGCGTGTGCCGCCGGTATTGAATCTTACTCGGAGCACCCGCTGGCGCAGTCAATCGTGGACGCAGCGCGGGCGGAGAACATCACGCTTCATGCTGCGGAAAATTTCCAGGCTGTGATGGGCAAAGGCGTCAAGGCCGACTGCGTTGTCTGTTACGACCGCCATCACTGTGTGGGTAAGCTGCCGTTCATTACTGAAGAACACAGCGCACAGGTAGAGGTCGTTGCTCGAGTCGAGGCATTGCAGAACGAGGGCAAGACCTCGATCGTGATCAGCAACAACGACGGGATAGAGGGAATCATCGGTGTCACAGATGAGTTGAAGCCCGAAAGCAAACAAGCAGTGGCCGAGTTGGCCAGCCTGGGAGTGGAGACGGTGATGCTGACTGGTGATAACCGCGCGCCAGCGCAAGCAGTCGCGAACGCGGTCGGCATCCGTGAAGTTCGTGCAGAGATGCTTCCCGAGGACAAAGCAGAAGCTATAAGGGAGCTGACCCGGAAGTACGGAGCTGTGGCTATGGTTGGCGATGGCGTCAACGACGCGCCTGCGCTCGCGCTTTCCGCCGTCGGGATAGCCATGGGCGCTGCGGGTAGCGACACGGCAATTGAATCCGCGTCGATTGCTCTTCTTAACGACCGACTAGAACTCGTTCCCTATCTTGTTCGTTTAGGACGGCGCACGGTCTCCACCATCAAAATCAACACGTCGCTCGCGATTGGGACGAAAGTCGTTTTCATCGGTCTCGCAATCGGGGGGCTTAGCAGTCTTGCCTTGGCAATCTTTGCAGATGTTGGCGTGACTGTTTTGGTGATCTTGAACAGCCTGCGGCTGCTGCGATTCGAGATGGACCACAGCAGTGAAAGGCAGCCGACGAATTTGCAGTACGGCGTCAGTTCCGGAAACGGCTCCGGATCTCGCGACGCCATCGGGCCGAACTGAAAGCTCGCCCAAAGACGAGAAGTGCTTTATGAGAACGCTGCGCACTAAAGAGTACTGGCTAACGCTACGCTGGGGACTCCTTCTCATGGTGGGCGGCTTTGTCGCACTTTCGGCGACAGTCGTTTTGGGACAATCACAGCGCGTGCCCTCCGCGCCGACATCAACCCCGCCGCCTGAGCAGAACAGTGACGCTCCGGTAGTTATCCACACAGACCTGGTAACGGTAATCGTCAATGTCACCGACCGTGACGGAATACAAGTCAGTGGCTTAGATAAGAGAGCTTTCACTGTTTACGACGATAAACTTCCGCAGGAGATCAAGTTTTTTAGCGAGGCAGACACGCCCGTCAGTCTCGCTGTTATCTTCGATACCTCAAACTCGATGAAGGGCGACAAGATCATGCGTGCGCGGGATGCGCTGGCTCGGTTCGTTGAGGCTAGCCATAGGGAAGATGAGTATTTCCTGATCAGCTTCAGTGATCGTGCGCAGTTGCTGCTGGACAAAACGCGAGATTCGGACGCCATGCTTGCCAAATTTACTTACGTGCAACCGCGCGGCGAGACGGCCCTCTACGACGCCACCTACCTTGGCGTGGAGAAAGTCACTCGGGGATCGCGTAGCAGGCGCGCGATTCTATTGATTACCGACGGGAATGACACTTGTTCGCGGTACACGCTTAAGGATCTGCGGCGGTCGCTTCGAGAGTCGGATGTTGTTCTCTACGCCGTAGGCATCCTCTCCTTTTCCAGGAGCGAGGCCAGAACAGGACGAAACACACTTAAAGAACTGGCGGCTGTCACTGGAGGCAAAGCGTTCTTCCCGGATGGTACGGCTGAAATGATGGAGGCGTTCGAGCGAATCGCCTTAGACCTGCGTTCTCAATACTCGATTGGCTACCGGCCTACAGACTTGACCGGTGATAGAAGGTGGCATCGCATCAAGATCAGCTTAGTCTCCCCGGAGAGATCGCGGCTACGGGTGAGAAATCGTGAAGGCTTCTACGCTCCCGAGTAATCCGGAGGCTCTGTCCTGGTGAGGTGGGCGCCAGTGTGCCAGTTAGCAGCCGCAGTTGGGCGCGCCAAGCAGGTAGGCTTTGCGGCGTATGAGTCCACGAGTCAGAGTATTACTGGAACTACCGGAGCGGCCCGCTTCAGTAGCCCAAGTACTACCGTTCATTTGGAAGTAAAGGAGTTTGCTATGAGAAGAAAATCGAGATTCATAGTGTACGGGTTCGTCGGATTGATTTTCGCGCTGAGCGCCTCGGTCGATACTCTGGCGCAAAACCGCGAACAATATGGCATCTCCGCTAAAGCTGGCGGAGTCAATTTGGTTTCCGGTGAGGTCACCGTCAAACGTCAAGGCGCCACAGGTTGGCAATCGCTCACTTCAAGTGACGATCTTCAGAATGGGGACTTGGTAAGCACTGGCGCGAATGGTCGGGTTGAGGTGCTGCTGAGCCCGGGCTCTTACCTGCGCGCCAGTGAAAACTCTGCATTCGAGTTGATCGACAGTTCGCTCGATTCGTTACGGTTGCAGCTGACGAAGGGAAGCGCCCTGGTGGAGGCGTCCGGGGCAGACGGTGCTCGGATGTTTCTCGAAGTCGATACACCGCAAACCAGGATAATGATCGACCGCAAGGGTCTCTACCGGATCAATCTGCTGTCTCAAGGAGCGACTGAGTTGCTGGTGCGAAAAGGCGAGGCGCGCATCGGCAGCGACTCTTCAACCGCCGTCAAGGTAAAAGATGGAAAGAAGGCGACGGTGGGAATCGGCAGCGAGGTGGTTACGGCAATGTTTGAAAAAGAGGACCAGGATGCTTTTGACATCTGGAGCGAACGGCGTGCGGAGTCGCTGGTCGCTGCAAGTCGGCGGCTTCCTGATCGTGCGCTCGCCAGCAGCTACACCAGCTACCGGCGAAGCGGTATCTGGGGTATGCCGGGCTACAGATCGATTTCCGGTTTGTGGATCTACGATCCATACATCGGGGGCCGCACGTTTCTGCCGTTCTATTACGGCTGGTCTTCCCCTTACGGACGTAGATACTCGTCCGGTTTTGGATTTCCGTCGCACCGACACAGTTTTTTCAGCTTCGGATCCGGCGCCGGGCATGACTCCCGACACAGATCCGATCATTTCAGCCGTACTCCGCACTCTGGGCGGGTGCACCATCAATCTCCGACTCATCGCTCATCGCCGCACCACCGGCGAGGCCATTGACGAGGCCGCGTGAGTTAGAGACTCAAACTTTCGACATCGCGGATTACTTGCGCGATGGCGGAAAGCAACCGCGGAGGGTGTCGAACCGTTGAACCCGCCGCGGTCAACAAAAAGACGCAACGCGCGACGCCTCTCTCCCGCGCCGCACGGCGGACGTGAATCTTTCCGGCCGTCGGTCGCGTTCGGATGAACTAACAAAGGAGGACCGAAATGAAACTTTCAGTACGAATTAAACGACTCGCAATCGGCGTTGTGATCGGGGTGTCTCTGTTAGTTGGCGCCAGTGTTCCGGCTTTTGCTCAGCACCACGACTGGCACAATCGCAACAATGGGAACAATCGGCGCGGCGGGATCTTTGGGACGATCTTCGGCGGCAACAATCGCCACCGCCAACATGATCGCTATGACCGCCGGTCGGACAGGAATAATCGGCGGTACGACTACTACGGTTCGAGCCGCAGTGACCGCGGCCGCCACCACAACCGCCATCACGACCGACAGCGCAGTCGTGGACACAACAGCCGCTGGTAATTGCCGGCGAATGCTGACTTGTTTTCGGGCGGGTGCTACTGAATGAAACTTGGCACTCGCCCTCTCCCGGGAACCGCGAACTTAAAACCAAAGGAGGGCGAGGTTGGATAGGAAGCTAGTTGCCTGCAGTGTTGTATTGCTTGTGGCTTGCCTCCACCTGTCGGTGTCAGCCGCTTCCGACGCGCAACTCAAAAGTCTGTACGCCAACAAACAATACTTCGACCTGCGGGATGCCCTCCTAACTCGCGGCAGTGATCGGTCCGCGGAACTTCTTTTCTACCGCGCTGTGGTTAGCAACAAGTTCAACCAGCCGCAGGCATCAATTAACTTCATACAAAATTATCTAGAACGCTCAAAGGGAATCAACGCAGCAGAGTTCGTCAGAGACAGCTACGAGCTGTTGGCCGACAATCACGTCAAGACTTACGAGTACCGAAAGGCGGCTGAAGCTTACAGGACTTTGCTGGCGAAGTTTGGGCGTGGGCTTGACGCGAAGAAAGTCGAGGACTTAGAGAACTCCGCGCGGCTCTGCGGCGCGTTGAGCGGCGTGCCACGGCAGTCCGTAACACATGGTGAAAATTCAAGAATAGGGACTACCACAAATGCCCTTAAGTTGACGGAGCTTCCCGTCGAGGTAAACGGGCGGAAGCACGCCTTCATCTTCGATACCGGCGCAAACTTCTCAACGGCATCTTATTCCTTTGCCCGGAAGCTGGGCTTTAAGATCATCGAGGCCCGCATCAAGGTTGGAGCGATCAACGGCAACAACGTGACGGCCAGATTGGGCGTGGCGCCAACGTTGGGGATCGGCAATACCATAATTAATAACGTCGTCTTTTTGGTGTTCGAAGACAAAGACCTTTACGTAGCGCCCGTTAAATACCAGATCACCGCCATCATTGGCTTCCCCGTCATCGAAGGTTTGAAAGAGATCTCTTTCCACAGGAACGGCGAAGTCTTTATATCCGCGAAGCGCCGCAGCGGCGGCGAGCAGAACATGGCCCTCGACGGGCTGACACCTGTGCTCGCGGGAGAGTTCAGAGGTAAGAGGCTGACCTTCACCTTCGACACGGGGGCCAACAGGACCAATCTGTACCCCCCGTTTTTCAGAGCCTATGAGCAGGAGATCAGGAACCGTTATGCCCCCCACACCGAAAGGCTGGCCGGGACCGGCGGTGTTCAAGAGATCAGCGCGTATCGGATTAGAGATCTTGAGATGAAATTCTCGGGCAAAGTGGTGCGCTTTACGGAAGTTACGGTTTTGACGGAGCCCACGCTTGGCAAGAGCCGCTACTTCTACGGAAACCTTGGCCAGGACTTGGTGCAACAGTTCGAGGAAATGACGCTCAACTTTGAGGCCATGAGCGTCGTCTTCCAGTAAGCGGCGGACATCCATCCTCGATAGGTAAGAACAGGGCCGACCCGATGCAGAGTAATGGTGAGAAATGTTGAGGCATTCATCGGATTTCACGCACGTCTTGGTTTACCACCTCGGACCGTTAATCCTTGTGGGGATCCTGTTATATGTGGGGGTTTTCCTTGTGATCAAACTAGCGACCCGTTCGAACAAACCCGGGAAACCTAAGCAACCAAAAACTGGAGGACTCAATCGTCATCAGCGGCGTGAAGCTCGGGCCATGAACAAACGCCAGCGCCACTTCTGATCTCTCAGTGCTTCTTTTCACTTTTGCTCTTCAGATTGCCATATCGTTGAGCACGGACTTCGCCGAGTAGGCCATGAAATGATTTCAACCAACATTCTTCTTGGGGCTATCGCTATGGTGACTCTCTTCCTGGGAGTACCTATTGCCCGCTGGCGTCGGGCATCAGAGCGCTCGCGCGGAATGCTAGCGCTGGTCTCGGCGGGCGTGCTGCTCTTTCTCATTATTGAAGTCGGCTATCGCGCTATGGGGGCGGTTGAAGTGAGCGCCAGGGCGGGCGAGATGGGGCACGCGACCCAACTGGGATTAATATTTTTCATTGGCCTCTCAATGGGCCTGATTGGTTTGTCTTGGCTGGAAGAGTGGCGCGATAAACGACGTGAGTCGGGTACGAACCCGCTGGAATTAGCGACGGTGATTGCGGTTGGGATCGGACTTTATAATTTCGCCGAGGGACTCGCGTTCGGCCACTTGTTCGTCGCAAGCGGGACCGTGCGCCTCGGTACGCTCCTGGTGATAGGGTTGGCTCTGCACAACGCTACGGAGGGTCTCAGTATTGCTGGTCCATTGGTGGGGCTGGACGTGAGCTGGGCTCGCTTATTGTCGTTAGGCATGATTGGCGGTGGGCCGACAGTGATAGGCGCAGTACTCGGTATCTGGGTCAGTCCTTTGATAGAACTCTTCTTCCTTTCGATGGCAACCGGTTCCTTGATCTATGTTACACGAGAGCTATTTCGCATTCGCTTAAAGTCGTTAGGCGCGGTCGCTGCTATGACAGCCGTTGCTGTTGGAGTCTTCATTGGTTTTGGCACGGAATTAGTTGCACAACTCGGCCAAGCGCGCGCGACGATGCACACTACAGGGTCCAAATCGGCCGATTTCTAAAGTGCGTGTATGAAGATCTGTCGGCAAAAAAGGGTACGCGGGTACCGATTATCAGGAGGTCTGCTAATGAAACGTACTATGCCACATAGGTTCTCGCTGGGAACCCTCAGGCCTTATCTCTTTGTACTGCTCTTGGGGCTGGTGCCTGTCTCTGCGCTAATCCCAAATGCGCAAGGACAAGTCATAGAGGGCGCGTTGAACACGTCTTTGCCGCGCGTTACGGCTGTGAATGGCCGGATCGAGGTGGGCCAGATGATCACGGTTGATGTCGAGAATCTTTCAAACTGGTCCGCCGGTCACGATCCACGGAAACTTGTGCCTTTTCTCAATGGGAGAGCCCTTGCAGGTCTTTATCCGGAGGAGGTGAATCTCAACCAAAACCGACTCCTCTTTCATCTCAGGCGCACACCTGAATCTAGAAAGGTGTGGGAAATGCTCTTTCACGAGCCGGTGTTGACCCGCCAGGTATCGCTTTCAATCGGGCTTGAAAACCAATCTCCTTTTGACAGCGTCTTCGACTCCGATAGCAAACTCACTGTGACAATCATCCCCAAGACATGGGGAATTATTTCACTGGCGGTGACGCTCTTCATTTTAGTTCTATTAGTTTATCTGGGCACGCACACCAACATGCTTCGTAGTCCCGGCCCGCGTTCAGCAACAGGAAGACGCAGACCCTATGACGTGGGGCGGGTTCAGAGCGCAATCTGGTTCTTCATTGTCTCTACGTCTTACTTGGGCCTCTGGCTGATCACTGGTGACCTGGATACCATCACACCTTCGGTCCTCGGGTTGATGGGGATCAGCGCTGCCACAGTTGTGGGCGCGAATTTAATAGCGACGTCAGGTGTTGACATCAATGAACGGACTGTAACGCCCGGATCTTCCGCGACGTTTTCGACGTCGCAAGGCTTGTTGACTGACGTGCTTTCGGATGCCAACGGTTATAGCTTTCACCGTTTTCAGATGTTTTGTTGGACGATTCTGCTCGGCCTTATTTTCATCTGTTCGGTTTATGACAATCTGGCAATGCCAAAATTCAGTGCGTCTCTGCTGGCCCTAATGGGGGTTAGCTCTGGAACTTATCTGGGCTTCGAGATGATGGGCAACAAGTCACCCTCGACTGCCTTTGGCGATCAGGTTCAGGGAGAGCAAGACTACCGGCGCGCTTCAGGCGATTGAGGGCTCCAGGTGCCCGGCATCGAGGAGCAGAGAGATCTGATGTGTAACGAAAGACTTAGCTTAAGCGCCAAAATTGTCGGATTGATCGCCGCTGTGTTGTTAATGATCTGTCCGCTCCACTGGGCTAGCGGTCAAACACGTCAGGAAATGGGAGGACGTGGGAAGGTCGTCGATTCCATGATCGCGACGGTCAATGGAGGTCTTATTACCTACTCCGATCTGTTGTGGCAGTTAGCTCTTGAGCCGGCAACGGTCCTCGACAACCCAAGCGCGGAAGAACTCAAAAGGGCTTTGGAGTTACTTATTAGCCAGCGAATTATTCATCAGGACGCGGAGCGAATGCCGCACATTCATGCCACCGAAAAAGAGGCGGATGCCGCCCTCGCCGAACTGGTGCGGTTATTTCCTTCACAGGCAGAATTTCGCAAACGGATGGAGCGTACTGGCCTGACGACAGAAAAGCTGCGAGAGCTTATCAGCGAGCGTGTGGACATCGAAAAGTATTTGAATTTTCGTTTCCGCTCTTTCACAGTAGTGACGCCCAAGGAAATAGAAGAGTACTACCGCGATGTGTACGTCCCTCGCTTTCGCCAACGTACGCCACAACAAATTGTGCCCACGATCGATCAGGTGCGGGCGGAAATCGAGGGCACGCTTGAGGAGAGTAAGATCGCGACTAGCCTACAAAAGTATTTAGATGATGCCCGCGAGCGCGCCGAAATAGTCATCCTGAACCCTTTGTGAGAAGCCAAATAACGGTGCCAAGAATGACTCGCGGGCGCATGTTTAGCGTAAACCTTCAGTTGCTGCTAGTCCTTGTTGGCCTGGTCGCACTGACGAGCTGCCAAAATGAGGCGGCTCATTCCGACCCCGAAAATGCGAAAAGGAAATTAACGGAAAAGAACATCGAGTTTTCCAGAGACGCCTTCGTTAAAAGCATAAGAGAGGGAAGCGTCGAAGCTGTAAAACTTTTCCTCGATGCGGGAATGGACGTGGAATCAAAGGATGAGAGTGGTTCCACTGTATTGATGAATGCAGCCATCAAGAACGACTCTTCGGTTGTGCAATTGTTGATCGACCACGGCGCTGATGTTAATGCTCGCACTAAGGATGGTGAGACTCCACTAATGATAGCTGCGCTCATGGGTGGCTCTGACACGGTCAAGATCCTGCTCAAAGCCGGGGCTGACATGAATGCCAGGGACAAAAGGGGCGAAACACCTCTTGCTCACGCGCGTTCGCACAGTCACACGGAAGTAATAGCTCTATTGAAGGCGGCAGGCGCCGAGGAGTAACCGCTCGGTCATCGGTGCGGCGGAGGGAATCGAATGGGCCAGGGACACAGTCACACAGCGGCCGGTAAGAATAAGAAGCGACTGGCAATTGTGCTGGCACTGACGATGACTTACTTAGCCGCGGAAGTTGTGGGCGGGCTGCTTACCGGAAGTCTTGCGCTGCTGGCGGACGCAGGCCACATGCTCACAGATGTCGCCGGATTAGGGTTGGCACTCATGGCGATAAGGTTTGCCGAACGTCCCGCTACTCCGGAACGGACCTACGGGTTTTATCGCGTCGAAATTCTGGCAGCACTAACTAACGCCGTGGTCCTCATTGGGATCTCTGCCTACATTCTTTATGAAGCTTACCATCGGTTTCGCAGCCCACCAGAAGTTCAAAGCGGTGCCATGCTAGCAGTGGCCGCGGTCGGGCTCGTCGTCAACATCGTCGGGATTTATCTTTTGCGCTCAGCATCGCAAGAGAGCCTTAACATGAAAGGGGCTTACTTCGAAGTGATGTCTGACATGTTGACATCAATCGGCGTGATCGCGGCGGCGCTAATCATGATAATTACTGGTTGGTATTACGCTGATCCCTTGATTTCGGCGGGCATCGGTCTTTTTATCCTGCCGCGGACGTGGTTGTTACTGCGTGACGCGGTGGGAGTGCTTCTCGAAGGCACACCTAAAGACGTTAACCTGGCAAAGCTGCGTGAAGCTATTGCGAGCGTAACGGGAGTTGAAGATGTTCACGATCTGCATGTCTGGTCCCTAACGTCGGGGGTGAATGCCATGAGCGCTCATGCGGTTATCAACGACCACGACTTACACGATGAAGTGCTTGTCGCCATCCAGAAAAAAGTAACGTCTGAATTCAAGATAGCGCACGCGACCGTGCAGGTTGAGTGTCCAGGTTTCGCAGCTAATGAGACACACTTCTAGAGCCAAACATAGAGACGTACACGCTTTGGGTTGCAGTGATTCGCGTTTGGTCGAACAGCCGAAGGTAGCTGGAAAGTGGGGTCAGGTTATCAGCCGATTCCATAATGATTTCGTGGCCCTTAATTTGCCAAGTCTTTAAGAGCCATGATTAACACTGAATTCTATCCCCTTTGGCAGAGTAACGGTCGTGAGGTTAAGACCGACACCACCCCAGTATCGGACCATGCTTTGGCCCAGGCTGCCGGCCAAGGCGACATGAAGGCTTTCGAAGAACTCTACCAACGTCACAATCGTCGCGTTTATTCTCTTTGCCTACGCATGACTCATAACGTGCCCGAAGCTGAAGACCTTGCCCAGGAAGTCTTTATACAGCTCTTCCGTAAGATTGGTAGTTTTCGAGGCGACTCGGCTTTTAGCACCTGGTTGCATCGGTTGACCGTCAATCAGGTCTTAATGCATTTCCGAAAGCGCAGCGTGAAGCTTGAGCGCACGACCGAGGAAGGTGAAACGCCTGTACAAACAGTGCGGGGAACCGAGAATCCCAATAAGATGCCGGTATTGGACCGGATCAGTCTGGATCGCGCTATTCAGAAGTTGCCTCCAGGCTATCGCGAAGTGTTCATACTGCACGATGTCGAAGGACATGAGCACGGCGAGATTGCTAAGATGCTCGGCGTTGCTGAAGGCACGTCTAAGTCACAGCTCCATAAGGCTCGCATGAAATTGCGCGCTCTGCTGAAGCAGTCGGCTGCCCGTCAGTAATGAAACTCGTGTGTTAGTTCTACCGAAACCGTAGGCCCCGGCGGGGCTCTCACATCGTAGATTCGCACACAGTGGTTTCGACTCAGCTTTCGTTTTCGATGAAAAGAGACAACAGGCTTCAGCGTCAGACCCAGTGATTGAACCGCATATAGCTGAATCCAGCCACACGCTCTACGAGGTGGGCCGGATTGTGCTCACGTTTGGACTTATCGGATTAGCAATCTGGATTGTGCTCAAGTTGATGCTACGTTCAGGTAGAAGCGGGGCTGATCATAAGGTGGGTGGGGTCAACCGTCAGCAGCGCCGCGCCGAGCGAGCGAAGGCGAAGCGTAGGCGCCGTTAATTCCTGCGACGCATGTCGGTGACGGCTTGCTCGGTTATTCGTGGGAAGATGCGGGTAGGGTTGGGATTGGTCCAGTATGTTCGGGAGGGCATCCGCTGTTGTTGTATTCGGGGCTGACTAATACGCCAAGCAGGCCATGACCAAACCGATTTTGGTCTAGGCAGTGGTGCACTGCTGATAGTGGGGCCAATTCTATTTGTTGCGATGTTTCTTGTTACAGTTTGCCCCTTTGAAACGCCCACTGAAAGGATCCCAGTAATCAGAAATGCGAGTACAAGAACTGAGGGTTTTAGCAAGTTCCTCATGGTGCTATTGGTATCCTTATTTCGCCGCAAGGTTACATTCTCAATTACTTATATATACGCCAAATGAACAGGAGGTTCCCGAGAACCGCTGGCATCAAGTGTCTCTGTAACTCTATTGCACAATCGAATCCAAACACCCGGCACCGCTATGCTGCTAAACGGGCTGTCATCGGCTTCCGTATCCTGGACGAGGGCTTGTCGGATGGTAACATCGCTGCTCTCGTCAAGCAGGTTGCGGACCAACTGATGGCGCGCGACGCTCTCCGCGCTCATGCTCGCCCTTCATCTTTGATGTAAGGTATGAACAGCCAACTCTTCGACAGTGACGAGATCAAACTTGATGCCTACCGGGCCGCGAACAACATCACTGCGAAGTTCACTTAAGTTTCCTGCACCGCACCTACGGTTTGATTTTCTGCTGTTCTTCGCGAAGACTGCGCTGCTCCTCACGTTGCTTAACGACCTGCGCCGCCGGCAGATCATCGAGGTCATAATGCGGAGTCTGATCCCCTCCGACCCCTTCGATGCCGAGCCCCACGGCCAGGCGAAACCCGCCACATTCAACGGCCATATCCGTCAGATCCTCCTCGTCGCGGATTTCTTTGTTCTGCCAATTATAGAACGGCTTCCAATCCTCCCGAACAGACAACTTTGCCGCGATCACCGAAAGGAACTCAAATTTGTCCACCCACTTGTTTGTTACCGGATACGCCACTCGAACATAAGACAGTCGGCCATCCGTGAACTTGAGAGCAATGCTTTCGACGCCCTCGAAAAATGAACCGGAGCCGGGCAGGTTGCCGATGTCGGTCGCTTTCAGTTCAGCATTAGACACGCCCAGTTCATTAACCGCACTGATCCGGAGGCTGGGCACTAGCTGCTTTACTTCGCTCTCGGTCATCCCCAAATAAAATCGGTCAATCTTCGGCGCTCGTTCGCGCCCAAGGCCGCAAGGTGGTGGAGCCTTAATCCCAGGCTGAATTACGGGAGCAGCCTGCTTGCCAAACATTTGAGTCGGATCAAGCTCGAGCCGCGCGCGGGCGGATTGGTAGTCGACGATCGCCTGGTAATACTGTAGTCGCGTCGCAGAATAGTCCGACTGGGCATCGAGTACTTCCAGCAGGTTCGCCTTCTTTGAACGATAGCGCTCAAAGGTCAGGCTCATGTTCCGCTGAGCTGCGGTCGCCGCCTGCGCCGCGAATCCGGTGCGATCCAGCGCCGAGAGAGCGCCCGCGCGGGCCGCGTAGAACTCCTGCTTGAGTTCCAACACCTGGTTGTCACGTTGGACGTCGAGCGATCGTGCGCGCAACTCAGCCTGCTTTGCGCGGCTCTTGCTCGCCCCGAAATTGAAGATGGGAACATTGAGCGTGATGATGGCGGACCCTCCGGCATAGCGGCCCAAAGGTTTGAAATTAGCAGCATCAAAGCCACCATTCAGCGTGTAGCTCAACTGCGGCCAGAGTTCCCGCCGCGCCGCACGGGCGTCTTGAAGAGCGGCGCGCTTTTGCGCGTCGAGCTGGGCGAGTTCAGGGCGTAACATGATGGTATCTTCCTGGTAACCGAGAAGGTCAATCACCTGCGGCGCACTGGCGCCGAGCTTGGCCAGGGTAATGTGGGTTGCGTAGTCCACTCCCGTCAATACTCTCAACTGGCTCATCGCTAATGATTCAGAAAGTTGAGACTGGGCGAGCTCGTCTCGACGCGAACGCGCGGCTGAGCGAGCGCGCAGAACGTCTTTTTCTTCGGTAGTGCCGAGTTTCTGCTGTTCTTCTAGGGAACTGAGAAAACCCTCCGCTAGTGCGAGGGCTTCGTCAGCCAGCTGGCGTTGCTGCCGTGTTAGCGCGAGGCCGTAGTACGCATCGATCGTAGCGAGCACCAGGTTTCGCCGCGCGGCCGCGGTCCCGGCATGTGCCGCCGCGAGCAACGCGCGAGATCTACGCAATGCTCCGCGCCGGCTGCCCGAAATATCGATCGTGCCGGTCGCGCTCAACGCTCCGACACTCTCGTTAATGGCGCTCGACGCGACAAAACTGGCAATCTGTGGATCACCGGGCTGCCGGACCATAGAAGGTGTGGTGCCCCAGTACGTCAGCGGCATGCTCAATTGAGGAAGCAGCCCGGCCCGCGCCTGCTTCACGTCTTCGCTTGCGATCTGCTCGTCGAACTGCGCCTGTCGCAAACTCGCGGCGTTATCGAGAGCCAGCGTCACCGCCTGCTCGACTGACAGCGTACGATTCTCCATCGTCGTGCTGCCATAGGGATAGTCGTAGTAGGGTGGAAGCTGCTGGGGGAACTGACCGGTCTGACCTGGCCCGGTTGGCGATTGAGGCGCTGAAGCAGTCGCCGGCGGCGTGCTTTCCCTAACTACAGTCGGTTGTTGGCCCACAGAATTAGTCCCGGCGGAAATCGCGACAATCAGCGTTAGCGAGAAGCGGATTAGCGCATTGTTTTTCAATTTAGACTCTCCTTAACCAAAGTGAAAGCGAACAAAGTAATCGATTTTTGTTGAACATGGAAAGTCAGCTTATTAGTGCGGGCCGCGTATGCTTCTCGGTCTCGCCACCACATTGGCAATCGGCTTTATGCTTAGGGGTTGTATTCGATCCCCACCCTCGCTCGCGGATGAAGCTTATCGCCAAAGTGATTTCCGGAGTAGTGAATCCAAGGAGAAGAACGAAGTAGATGCGGCGAAGAAGCGTCCATACTACAAACCACAGGGCGTTGGCGTACGCGGCTGGATGGGCATCGAGCTCTACGAAGGGTTTGACACGCGTCGATCGGGCGCAGTAGTCTTTTATGAATGACTGTTCATATGTTCAGGAGAACGCGCGTAATGGCGAAACCAGCTAGACAGCCGATGGCCGACACCTGCGAAGTAGATTTTGTAGATGAGCGCAAGGTCAAGCGGGTTCAGAAGGCGATGAAACCCGTGGAGGCCGTGAGCTCTCTGGCCGAAACCTTCAAGCTGCTGGGCGACCCTACCCGAATCAAATTAGCCTTCGCTCTGTCTCGCGAAGAGCTCTGTGTCTGCGACTTGGCCCACATTGTCGGCGCGTCGCAGTCAGCCGTCTCTCACTCTTTACGAGCCTTGAGACAAATGAAGTTGGTCAGGTTCCGCAAAGAGGGAAAGATTGCTTACTACAAACTCGATGATGACCACATACGCCATCTCATTGACGACGGGTTCGAACACATCGAAGAACTGCTATGAAGCTCAACTCTATTGAAAAGGCACTGATGAACAACCCCGTCCGAGCTTTGCTGCAACGCCGGTACGAGGCCCCCCTTATGGACCGTTTCGGTGGACGCACGGAAGGCTTGCGTGTGCTTGAAATCGGGTGCGGACGAGGCGTTGGCACGGAGATCATCTTTGAGCGTTTTTGCGCACGTGAGGTCCATGCCTTCGACATTGACCCTGAAATGGTGGAACTCGCGAGGAAACGCCTTTCCGCATACGGGCCAGATCGTCTCAGCCTCTATGTAGGAGACGCGACAGCCATCGCTGAAGAAGACGCATCATTCGACGCGGTCTTCGACTTCGGAATCATCCATCACGTGCCCGAGTGGAAGCGCGCCGTCGCGGAGGTCGCTCGCGTGCTCAGAGCTGGCGGTCGTTTCTTCTTCGAGGAGGTCACTAGCAAGGCGCTCAATCGCTGGGCTTATCGGACGTTTCTCGAACACCCCACTGAGAATCGCTTCAGCGCGGAAGAATTCGTTGCTGAGCTGGAGCGAAGAGGTATCGAAGTCGGAAACAACTCGGTCGAGTGGCTCTTCGGTGACTTCGTTACTGGAGTGGGCCGCTGTCAGGTTGCCATATAAGATTTGGCTGGGAATGTTCTACACAGAGGACAGTGAATGAGTGAACATGCTGTTGAATTTGGAAAGGGAGATCGCGCCGTGCTGGTCAAGCGCGGCCGTTGGTTGGAGTATTTCACGATTGCCTACAACAGTCTCGAAGGACTGGTGGCTATAGGAGCGGGTTTGATCGCCGGGAGTATTGCGCTCGTTGGATTTGGTTTCGACAGCTTAATCGAAGTGACATCGGGCTCGGTTCTATTGTGGCGACTCCATGCAGACGTGAATGAAGAACGTCGTGAACGAGTTGAAGCTATCAGTTTAAGAATTGTCGGAGCTTTGTTCGTGCTGCTTGCGCTCTATTTGACTTACGATTCTGTCGAATCGTTGATAACACGCGAAGCGCCGGAGGAAAGCCTGGTCGGCATTGTTCTGGCCGCCGTTTCGCTGGTAATCATGCCGTTGCTGGTTCGCGCGAAGAGAAAAGTCGCTCGCGCCATAAACAGCGGTGCCCTAATGGCTGACTCAAAGCAGACTGAGCTTTGTACTTATCTCTCCGCCATCTTGCTGGGTGGGCTTCTGCTTAACGCTTTACTTGGATGGTGGTGGGCTGATCCGATTGCCGCACTTGTAATGGTGCCGATCATAGTTAAGGAAGGCATCGAGGCTTTGCGCGGCGAGACCTGCTGCGATGAAGGAGCTTGTCATTAATGCTGAACCCTCAGAATACCTACATCGCACTGCTCGTCGTCCAAGCCCTCCATCTACTCCATCACCGGCTTGCCAAACGTCATATCAGCTTCGCCGAAGTGGTCTCCGCCATCGTCCTCTGTGTTCCGCCCTGGGCTCCGGTGCCAGCATGGATGTTCATGGTAGCTCATTTGTCTTTGATTGCAGTGCAGGTAGTGGGAAGTGTCTGGATAAAGAAACTCTCACCGGAATGGAGCGATAAACTGTAAAAATCCTTGATGAAGTCTTCGGCAGACGATCAATTGAAGGTGGATGCGAGAAAGTCTTTGGTTCCGGGAGGTCCAGTCAATTCAAGCCAAAGCGGGCCATTGTCAGGTTCGACCGTAATGCTCAGGCGTAGGAAAGGGCAGCATTGACGTTCAAGATTGACGAGTTGAGCTAACTCCGCCAACCACTCTTCACTTGCGGGGAGTTGATACGAATATCCGTCCTCTAACTCCCTTGTTTCGATGACAGCATTTCTGACCTTCTGCAACACATCGCGCCTGCGTTCTTGCAGCGCAGCTTCGGTTAGGTTACAGGCTATTGGTAACGTCATAGTTGTCGCGCTAACCTCCTGCTTCTTTCAGTCTGGGGGCGTACATGATAATAGCAACGCCCGCAAGCGCCACCAGGCCGCCGATGATGTCGAATTTGTCGGGTCGGATCTTATCGACTTGCCAACCCCACAAAATTGAAAGCGCGACGAAGACGCCGCCGTAAGCCGCATAGACCCGTCCGAAGTTTGCAGGTTGCAGTGTCGGAATGGCTCCGTAGAGAACAAGAACAAATGCGCCCACAGCGGCAAGCCAAATGCTCTTTCCTTCGCGCAGCCAAAGCCACACAAGATAGCCACCACCGATTTCACAGAGTCCCGCAACAATAAAATAGATTATCGACTTTGCAATTAGCATATAGGTGCAATCCTCTCAAAGACTTCAAGCTCGTCCCGGTGTGTCAGTGAACTCAAATACTAACCTTGGTAGTGGACCATCTACATTGCTGAACATCATCCACCATTAATGATGATGTAGATACCCAAGCCAATCAAAACAAACGGGACAAGGATATGTCCGTAACGGTCAACGATTCGGGTCACAGCGGGATGGTTTCCTACGTAGTAGCCTACGACGCACCACACGGCAATCAGAGCAGCGAACGTTATTAGGGTGATAAACAGCGCTGGGGCGTCGCTATTCGCAAACAGAGGGACGTATATTCCGATGTTGTCTCCGCCATTGGCAAAAGTAACCGTCGCCACAGTGAAAACCGACGCCGTGTGGGTCTGTGTGGCCGTATCATTCTCTTTTTCCCGCTGCCAGTCCATCAGCTTCTTGATGCCGATTGCAATCGGGGCCAGGCCCAGAAGTCCGATCCATGTTTGTGGAATGATTAGCCAAGCAAAGTAACCAACAAGGCTGATAGTGATCAGGCCCGCAAGCCCAAGGTACTGACCGACTACAACGTGCCAGCGTCTTAGATTCTTTTGAGCAAAGAAAAGCGTGAGGACAAAGATGTCATCAATGTTGGTTGCGGCAAAAGCAACGATGGCTCTGCCGAGAGCTGATAGCCAGTGCATCGTTTCAGTCTAGCAGGGCAACAATGTCTTCAATAGACCACAGCTTACAACTAACGGCAGCGGCCCTTGCCGGAGTGGATCTAAGGTTTGATGGATTCTCACAAAGTTGTAGTGCATGTAATGAATCGCAATCGGCAACAGCCCTCAGGATCAGCCGATCATCGGCGTCTTCGTGAATATAGTAATACTCAGCTTGACTCTGGACCTAGCTTCAGGGTCTATACTTTGATCCGCGAGGTAATTAGATGGATCGCAGCGAACTCAAGATTGGCGAGGTAGCAGCTCGTGCGGGTGTAACCGTCGATGCGTTGCGCTATTACGAACGGATGAAGTTGTTGCCACGCGCCCCACGTACCTCCGGTGGCTTTCGACTCTTTACGCATGAGCACATTGAGCGAGTGCAGTTCATCAAGCAGGCCCAGGAACTGGGTTTCTCGCTCGAAGAGATAAAAGGTCTCTTGGCAACGGGTGGTGCCGATGAGTGCCGGAGAGTGCGTAACCTGATTCGTCTAAAACTCTCGGAACTGGATGACCGGCTGAAAGCATTGAAGGATTTCCGCCGTGTCCTGGCACGACAGCTTCTGGCTTGCGATGAAGAGCTCGAACAGCACGGTGAGTCTGCCTGTTGCCCGGTCGTGGTGATCTCGCACACGCGCAATGCGTCGAAGGCCGCAAGAGTTAAGGAGAGTAATAAGTGAGCAAGGAAAACGTGGCGGTGGGCGGAGCCGTGCTGACAGCTATCGGCGCGAGCCTCTGCTGCATCGGACCAATCTTGACCCTAATCTTTGGCGTTGGCGCATTTGGCGCGGCCACGATCTTTGCGTCGGCCCGGCCATACCTTTTGGTTGCCGCAGTGCTAGCTTTGGCATTTGGTTTTTACCGCCTTTACTTACGGCGCGAAGCCTGTGCGCCAGGTGAAGCGTGCTTAACTAAGCCCCCTAGTCGTACCGCCCGCTTCGCCCTATGGACCGCCTCCGTCGCGGTGTTGATCTTCGCGCTCTCGCCTTACTACGTGGGAACGCTCGCACGGCAGCTGAGCGCAAAGAGGGAGGTCGCCGGAGCACCGCAATTGGTAACCGCACGCGAGACCTTCAAGGTGAGTGGCATGACCTGCGCCGGGTGTGAAACGACCATTAAACTTGCGCTCGAACAGACGCCGGGAGTGCGGAGCGCAGAAGTGAGTTACGAGCGGGGCGAAGCGGTTGTTGAATACGACCCTACGCTAACCAGTACTGACAAGCTCCGCGCTGCGATAAACGAGACCGGTTACACATGCGAGCTACCGAAATGAAACCTATGGATTGCTGTTCGATGGAAACGATAGCAGAGGACTCAGTGAACGTAGCCGAGGCGTTAGCGTTTGATCCCGAGAACGCCCCGACTCCACAAGATGAGCCGCAGCACGCCTGCATAAACTGCAAAGGCAGTAGCCGCGCGGTTACGCGCAAGACCATGCTCCTGATGCTGAAACCCGAACGCTTCGATGAAATAGGAGAAAGTCACTACCGCTTCTGCTCAGCCCCTGATTGCCGGATCGTTTACTTCACGGAAGCTTCTGGAGAAGCTTTTACAACTGAAGACATGCTAGTGCGCGTTGGGTTGAAAGAGAAAGCAGATCCGATCCCGCTCTGTTATTGCTTCGGCTTTAACGAGGCCGATGCACGTGCGGAGATCGCTGTTACCGGGCGCTGCACCATTCCACAACGCATCTCCACACTAATCAAGCAGGGAATGTGTGCGTGCCCAGCGCGTAATCCCTCCGGGGCGTGCTGCCTCGGTGAAGTGAATAGAGCGGTTCATAGGCTCTTGACCGAAACTGCACCTGAGATGGAACCCGTGTGATCACTGATGGAGGTTCACTATGAAGCGCATATATCTTTGGTTCTTAGTCGTGAGCGTTGCTTCAGGAGTAGGCTGCTCGGCTCAGAGCACCGGCCAGAAGCCTTCGAACGAGGGACAGAAGATGACAGATGCATCACCATTACCGACGCCTAAACAGGAGCCTCGTCCCTATTCGAAAGAGCTGTCCGAGCTGCGCGTCGCCTTCAACCGCGATAAAGACAAGGTGCGACTGGTAACGCTGCTCTCGCCCACTTGACCGGCCTGCGTCATTCGGGGGCCTCCGAAGTACGAACTAAAGTTCTCGAACAGACTAAGAGCGCAGACCTGAAGGTGTATGTCGTTTGGGTGCCATCGCTGCCGGCGGACAACGAGAGTAAGGTTCCAGCAGCAACCGTCAAAATACCTGACGAACGCGCGAGCCACTATTGGGACGAGAAGGGCGCGTTAAAGATCGCTTATCAGCGAGCGCTTAAGATGAATGAACTCGCGTGGGACGTGTACTACGTCTACAGACGCGGCACGGAGTGGACGGGAGATCTGCCGCCGGTCCCCGACTATTACATGCATCAACTGCGCAGCCTGCCGGCCGAGCGTATGCTCGACGGTGACAAACTAGCGAAAGAAATTAACAAACTGCTCGAGCAGAAATGAAAGGCGGCCAGCGAAGGCAATGGGAAGGAACAAATTATTTATCACTGCGGTGGTCATCGTCCTCTCCGTGAGCGTCATGGCCTCGGCGGCGACACGCACCACCACCATCTATGTTGATGGTATGACGTGCGGCGGCTGCGCGATCTCGATTGAGCAGGTCCTAAAGAACACCGAAGGAGTTGAGGACGTGCGAGTGAATTTCGAGCGAGGGGAGGCCGTGGTCAAGTATGATGACCGGAAGGTGACCGCCACGAAGCTCCGCGCATTCGTTAGGAGTATTGGTTTCCGCGCCTCGTCGAAGCCGTCCAAAAAGGCGCGTGGCGTGAAGGCGAAGGATTCTGTGTGCTGTAATGCGGAGTCCTGTGAGACGCAGCCCCCAGGTTAGGGTATTTGGGGCGATTTTTCAGAGCGACAATTTCTTAAGATGGCGTCACGCCTCAGCTCCGACGAGTTGCTCTGACATAAGCTACATGGTGTAAGAAGGATTAGGATAATTAGTGGATATTGTTCGCGCATTCTTATTGATTTGTTTTCTGACTGTTACTGCGACGTGCCAAACGCTTGGGCCCCTGCCTGAGTTTTCATTGCCCACGTTAAAGGGGCAGACGCTGCATTCGAAAGCACTTAAGGACAGTATCGTAGTGCTCGACTTCTGGGCCACTTGGTGCGAGGCGTGCATCAGCGAAATTCCCGCTTTCAACAAGCTGGAAAAGGAATACAACTCGCGCGGCGTCAGGGTAATTGGTTTGGCTGTGCAATCTGGCTGGTCGAGTGACGTACGCAAGTTTGTCAAGCAATACAATATGCGCTACACGATTCTGGTCGGGAACGACGATACAGTTTCTGACTTTGGGGTAATTAGCTTTCCCAACACCTACGTGATTGGACCAGGCTGGAAGCTCTACAAGAAATACTCTGGAGTGTCCGAAACCAAAGCGGCGGACATTCAACGAGACATCGAGACTTTACTCAAAGCGCGAAACGTTGAACAGAGCGGAGGAGTACGGTTATGAAACCTGCATACAATTGGCGGTTACTCTTGGCAGCAGGCACGCTTATTTTGCTCGCGTTGGTCGGGCAGGCCGCAGCCGGTCAAGGTTCTAAGAAGCAAGACGGGCTTACCCCTGAAGAACAGAAAGTCATAGACTATCTGGTTGCCGATTGGGGGAAAGATTACAGCATCACCAGCGTCGATATCGCCATGGTAGCGCTGAAAATACCTCCTTCAGACGAGACACGTTTTCGCATCGGCAGTCACATCAAGGCGCATCCGAAGCTTCACGAGGTAATTCGCCGCTGGGGTTGGGTCACGCTGGCGCTTACGCCTGACGAAAAATTAATTGCTCGAACCCTTATCAATGCTGAGCACGATGGAAAACCGCAGCCAAGTATTTCGGAAATAGCCAAAGCAGTTGGGATAACCGAACTTGAAGCGCGCAGCGGGCTTTCCATGCTCGGACGGTATGAAATATTGAAGCGCGAGGCGAAAGGCACGGGTTACAAAATGGTCTCGCGTTATCTCAAATGGGAACCGCGTTTGGACTTTATCTTTCACACCGTGAGCCTGGATAGCGGTCGCCAATTCAACGTCAATTGAGCGATCGACTTCATGCTGCTGGTCAGCAGCAAACTCGCAAATGAAAAAGCTACAATAGAAACTTCATCGCCTGAAGGTACGGCGCGGATTCATGTGGTCTTTGATAAAGGTAAACTCGTCACTGTCGATCCTGCCTCGACGATTCTTTTTATGGGAGGTGGTTGAGGGGTTATCAATCTCTTCAGGTCTGAAGAGGCACTCAACCAGTGGATAGTGAGATACCCGGAGCTAAAAGACAAACCTCACGGCACAATCGAACAAGCGCTCGACGAGATCAAGAAACGAGGGAAGAGCTGAAAAGAAGGCTTGAAAGCTATCTCCCGAATGGAGGTGTAAGTGCGGCGGCTCCATTTAGGCTTCCGGCTCGCGCAGAGGGAGAGTGTGCCGAACAGGGTCGTGTGACGGGCTGACTCATGAACTTCGACCAATCCGGCGTAGCGCATCAACCAGTTGCGTCGAAATGGGACTGCTTGATGAAAAGGGTAAGCGTGGCCGTCCCGCAACCCAGATCGAGCACTCGATGGCCGCTCTTTATGCGGGTTTGTCCGATGAGGCGTCGTTTGAAGGTTGATTCAGGCATGGTCCAGCGAATGAGTGAGTCATACAAAGGCGTTAGCCAGTCACGTGACAACGCGGGAATATATGAATTTGGGTTCATTGTGATTCCTCTTATTATACGGCGGTATTCGCTCCTCCCGGCAAACGTGCTGTAATGAGTGGCTGGCCCAACTGAAGCTTGACAGCTATTGAATGTTTTCCCTACAGTGGTTAGTGAACATGATGAAGCGACTCACATCGTTGGTTCTTTTGCTGATGCTGGCCAGCAGTGTATTTGCCGGCATGCCGCTGCATTCCAATGAGCAGTCCTGCCCGATGGGCGGCGCGATGGCCGAAATGGATTGCTGCAAAGCTGCGCTCATGCAAAGCAAAACGCCTGAAGTCGCCGCTGCGCGTTTGTGTTGCGCAGTTAAATGCTCCAACGACGGGACGGCGCCCTCAGGGAATTTGCGCGTCCCGAAGTCGCAGCCGGCAGTTTCGGTGTTTCACGCAAGCACGGCCATTCTTCCGAATAGAGTATTGCTGGCACTGCACATTAGCCGTGCGCATAGTCCACCCTTCGATTCACATCCCGCATACATTCGTAATCTCGCACTCCTGATTTAGCTCCAACAAGGCCGTAGTGTGTCTTCTTGCCGCTGAACATTCAGCGATGGAGGAACGTGTACGTCTGCTGACAGCAGATTGCAGTGCACTGCTCTTGTCGCAGATGACGACCAGCTAAAGCTCAGAAGCCCACTGCGGCAACTTGTCGTACGCGGTGAGCGCCGGGAGAAATACTCTCCTTTTGGTGCTCGGATTCCCTAACTATGTGTTTTGTTTTGGAGGATTGTAAGAAATGAAGAAATTCGCGATCGCATTGACTCTGATAGGCCTGGCCATACTGGTCGCGGCCTGTGGTTCAAACCCCACCGATACAGGAAAAGTAACTAAGAGCGCGCCGGCCGGAAACAATCTGACAGTCGCGCTGGCAACGAGTGACGGTGTGCTTAAGCACGGTAACACTGAGTTCACACTCACGTTCACCGATTCCAATGGCACACCGGTAGATGTTGGCGCAGTGGCCTTGACCTTTCACATGCCGCAGATGGGATCGATGGCGGCGATGAACGATGCCGCAACATTTACGACTACTGACACACCGGGTGTTTACCGAGGCAAGGCCAACATCGAGATGGCAGGCGAGTGGCAAGCGCAAATTACTTACGACGGACCAAAGGGACGTGGACAGGCATCGTTTCCGGTAACTGCTCAATAACCGAATAACAATCGAGGGGATAACCCTCTGAACAAATGGAGTAAAGAAATGAAAAGACTTTTGATAAGCCTCGGAATCCTGGCAGCGCTTTCTCTGAATACGGTCCCGGCCCTAGCGACTACAGGAGTCACTCAGAAAAAAAGGGTAAAGACAACCGCCGCAAAAACTGTAGTTGGGTACATCAGCGATACTTCATGCGGTCTCCAACACATGGCTGGCATGGATGAAAAGGACTGCACGCTGATGTGTGTCAAAAATGGCAGGTTCGTTCTCGCGGATCGCGACCACAAGATCGTTTACCAACTCGATCAGGCGGGCCAGGAAAAGGCTCGGGAGTTTGCCGGTCAGAAGGTCAAAATCACCGGCCGGATTACCGGCAAGACAATTCGCGTGACCGCGATCGAAGCCGCGACCTAAAGACCAGCGCTAGTCGGCAATGTCATGATTCATCGTCTCATCGAAATCTGCTTACGCAACCGGGGCCTGGTAGTAGTGCTCTATCTCGGCCTTGCCATATGGGGTTACTGGGCCCTGGTGCATACGCCAATTGACGCAATCCCTGATCTCTCGGACAACCAAGTAATCGTGTTTACTGATTGGCCGGGTCGTTCTCCTCAAGAGGTTGAGGATCAGGTGACTTATCCGCTGGTTACAAACCTTCAGGGGTTGGCTGGCGTTCGGGTGGTCCGTGCGAGTTCGGCGTTCAGCTTCTCCATGATCAACGTCATCTTCGAGGACAACGTTGAACTCTATTGGGCTCGCACGCGAGTGCTGGAACGACTGAACCTGGTCACCAAGCAACTACCCGAAGGAGTAGTCCCAACACTCGGTCCCGATGCAACGGGTGTAGGTCAGATCTTCTGGTACACGATCGAAAGCGACCAGATGAATTTACGCGATCTGCGCACGTTGCAGGATTGGTTTGTCCGTTACCAACTCAATTCCGTTCCAGGTGTGGCTGAAGTTGCGTCCGTAGGGGGTTACGTTCAGCAGTATCAGGTCGATGTGGATCCCAATAAGTTGCGGGCGTACGCGATTCCGTTATCAACGGTAGTCGAAGCCGTGCAGCGCTCGAACAACAATGTTGGTGGCAATGTGGTCGAGCAAGCCGGACAGTGGGCGGTTGTGCGCGGCGTGGGTCTTATAGAGTCGGTGGCGGATGTGGAGAACATCGTGATCGGCGCTCCCAATGGTGTGCCGATTTACGTGCGAAACGTGGCTGAGGTGAAACTCGGAACTGCGTTTCGTACGGGCGCTCTCGACAAGAATGGCAAGGAGGCGGTTGGTGGTGTCGTAATTGCTCGTTACGGCGTCAACACGCTCGAAGTGATCGACGCTGTAAAGCAGAAGATTGCGGATCTGCAGTCCGGGTTGCCGCAAGGTGCGCGGCTGGTGCCTTTTTATGACCGAACCCAGCTCATCAATCGAGCCACAGGCACGTTAAAGCGAGCCTTAATTGAAGAGTTGTTGCTCGTTACGCTGGCCCATATCATTTTCTTACTTCACTTTCGCTCCATCCTGATCGTCACGATTCCATTGCCACTCGCCGTGCTGATCTCATTCCTGTTCATGAAATACATGGGCATCAGCTCGAACCTGATGTCGTTAGCAGGAATTGCAATCGCCATCGGAGTGCTGGTGGATGCGGGAATTGTCGTTACAGAAAATGCTTTTCGGTTTCTTGAGAAGAATAAGGTTGACCCAAAAGACAGAGGTCGTGTCTGGCAAACGGTACTTGAGTCCACGAAGCTCGTCGGGCGGCCAGTTTTCTTCTCGATGGCGATCATCATTCTCGCCTTCATTCCGGTGTTTGCTTTGACGGGTCAGGAAGGGAAGCTGTTTCATCCGCTGGCCTTTACCAAAACATTCGCGATGGCGGCCGCGACGATAATTGCTGTGACCCTCGTCCCGGTGCTCTGCACCTTCCTGCTCGGAGGGAAGTTTCACTCCGAACAATCCAACCCGGTGATGCGGTTTCTGCAGGCTATCTACAGACCCGCTCTTCGATTTGCGTTGAACCACCGTGTTGTCACGATCTCCATCGCCGCACTTCTTTTCGCCGGTGCTTTGGTGCTCGCTACAGGCATTGGCAAAGAGTTCATGCCGCCGTTGAACGAAGGCGATCTGATGTACATGCCGGTTACTGACCCCGCGATCTCAATCGACGAAGCACTCAAGATAACCAGCAAACAAGATGCGATCTTGAAAAGCTTTCCTGAAGTTGAATGGGCAGTAGGCAAATCTGGCCGGGCTGACACTTCTACGGATCCGGCCCCTGTGAATATGAATGAAACCATCGTCAATCTGAAGCCGCCAGAACAGTGGCGGGCTGGTATTACCCGAGAGAAGTTGGTCGCTGAAATGGACGAGAAATTGCGAATGCCGGGTGTAACGAACATCTGGACCCAGCCCATCATCAACCGCATTGACATGTTGACCACCGGGATTCGTTCGCAGGTGGGAATCAAAATCTTCGGTAACGATCTTAAAGCTCTGGAAGACGCGTCGCGCCGAATTGCGGACGTTGTGAAGACTGTGCCGGGCGCGGTTGACGTCTATCCGGAACAAATCAGCGGCGCTCCCTATATCGACATCAAGATCAACAGGACCGCAGCGGCCCGATACGGAATAGATGTTGGCATGATTCAGGACGCCATTGAGAAGGGTATCGGCGAAACAAATCTAACAGTCACCATCGAAGGACGGAGACGATTTCCCGTTCGTGTGCGTTATGCGCCGCAATTTCGGGGCAGTGCGAAATCCATTGGCGAGATTCCTATTTCGTCGTCAACCGGCGCGCCGATTCCGCTCGCTCAGTTAGCAGAGATTCGGACCGTCGAAGGCCCGACAATGATCTCCAGCGAGAATGGTTTGCTTCGTGGCACAGTACTCTTAAATGTGCGGGGCCGCGATGTGGGCAGCTTTGTAGACCAGGCGAAGGAAGCCATCGCCCGCCAGGTAAAACTTCCGACGGGCTATTACGTTTCGTGGAGCGGGCAGTATGAAAACCAGCAGCGGGCGCGTCAGCGATTGCTGATTGTGATCCCGATTGTCCTAGTTGTTATTTTCGGACTGCTCTACATCACCTATCACTCCGTACTGGAAGCAGCTCACGTTCTGATGGCCGTGCCTTTCGCTCTTACAGGCGGCGTGTATTTGCTTTGGCTGCTCGGTTACAACTTTTCGGTGGCGGTCTGGGTTGGATTCATCGCCTTATTCGGTACCGCAGTGCAGACGGGCGTAGTGATGGTTATCTATCTGAATGAAGCGGTAGAGCGCAAGAAACAGGAAGTAGGAACGCTAACTCGGCAAACGCTGAAGGAAGCCGTAACGGAGGGCGCACTGCTGCGACTCCGTCCAAAGGTGATGACGGTCTCAACGGTGGTAGCCGGCCTCTTGCCCATTATGTGGAGCACAAGCGCAGGGTCGGAGGTAATGAAGCCACTTGCAACACCGGTATTGGGCGGGATGGTTTCAAGTCTTCTTCACGTGCTGATTGTGACGCCGGCCATCTTTTATTCGTTGCGTGCCCGTGAATTAAAGAAGGAGGAGAAAGAACGGGTCTCGAAAGAAAATCCAAATCTGGTCATCAACGAGACGACCGGGCAGTCTCCGCCTGAAGAGCAGGCATGATCCGTCTGCGAAGGAAAGAAGGGAGGTTTCTGATGATTAAGAAGTTACTAATTGGTTTTTCGGTGCTGATGGTTCAAGGGTTGCCAGGTCCAGAGCCAGCGTGGGCGCAGGGAACATCGGCGATGCTTGCGCACCAGAAGCCTCAATCCTCCTTATCACGCTTCTACGATCCTTCTACCGGAATCTCGGCTGATGAAGCCGTCGCTTTCGCCCAGGCACATAACGGTGAATTGGCTGCGGTTCGTCAGGAGGTGGAAGCGGCACGTGGGCTGGTTCAGCAGGCCTCACTTCGCGCGAATCCGCAACTTGAGATCGAACGAAAGGAACAGATCAACGGCTCGGACAACGACACCATGGTGGGTGCGATGTTGCCCTTGGAGTTAGGTGGACGGCGACCGGCGCGTGTTCTAGTAGCGCAACGTGAATTGGAGATGAAAGAGAGCCTGCTAGCAGATCGGGAACGCCTCCTCGCTGCCGAAGTCCGAGCCAAGTTTGGTGAGGCTTTGGGTGAATTGCTGAAATTAGGATTTACTGAAGATCTGCTTTTGACAACGGATGAAGGGTATCGACTCGTAGCTGCTCGGGTTACTGAGGGCCGGACGGCACCATTGGAACAGAACATGGTGCTGGTCGAGGTCAATCGCATTCGTTCGATGAGAGAAAGCAATCAGGGGAAGGTCGAAGTAGCACTGCTTGAGCTGCGGAATCTTATGGGAATGCGTCTGGAAGAGCCGTTACGGTTGCGTGGAGACTTGGATCATTTGATTGAACCGTTGCCTTCAGTTGTCGTTGCGACAGAAATAGCGTTGCGTGAACGGCCCGATCTCCGATCGGCCCGTGCGTTAGAAACGTTGGCCGAAGCCCGCATAGGGCAAGCGCGCAGTGAAGGACGACTCGATGCTAGTTTGACAGGTAAATATGAGTTGATGAATTTTGGCTTTCCCCAGAGAGGTTTCAATTCCAGCGGACAGGTGGTTCCTATTCAGGGCAGATTCCATTCTCTCGCGGTCGGCGTGACTCTCGATCTGCCAGTTCGGAATCGCAATCAAGGCGCGATTGCAGCGGCCGTGGCTGAGAGATCTGCCGCAACACAGCGCCGCGAGTTTGCCGAGCTGACGGTAAAGCGCGAGGTGGCCTCGGCCTTTGCCCGCTACCAAAGCGCAGCACGGGCTGCCGAGATTTACCGCGTCGGTGTCCAGGGACAAGCGAACGCTAATCTCGAGGTAGTACGACAAACCTATGAACTCGGCTCCAAGAATTTGCTGGATGTCATTGCTGAACAGAGACGTTTTATCGAGGTGCAGACGGGGTACATTGAGGCATTGGTCAACACCTATCAGGCGCGCGTTGAAATTGAACGCGCGACCGCTTCCCCCAGCTTGATTAAGAAATGAACAACACCGAAGACAAATCGCAAGAAAGTAAGGCCGTAGCGCCTGGTTCTGGCCTAACTGTAAAGTCAGCCTCCGAACAAGCCGTTACGCCTTCAAGGAGGAGGACAAACCGCACAGCTCTTGTGGCAATCGTGGCGGTTGTCGCTATTACCGCAGTTGTAATCGTTGTTTGGCTGTTGTGGCGATCCGGATCAAGTGGCGCGGGACGACCAGTGCCAACGCCGCGCAGTATTGGTGCTGAACAGCCTGGCACAACGGCGCCAACTTCAGAGGCGACAATATCCATTGACCCGGAAGCGGCAACGCGCGCGGGCATTAAGACTGAACCGGTTGGTGAGGCTTTACTTGCTGGAGGAGCGATGGCTGGGCAAGCAACTACCGGCGTGGTTCAAGCCAATGCTTATCGCACCACTCCGGTGGTTTCGGTTGTCGGGGGCATCCTTCGCCGCGTTTCGGCCGAACTGGGCCAGAGCGTAAGCCAGGGACAAACGATGGCTGTAGTATTCAGCGACGAACTAGCGATGGCCCAGTCTCGCTACCTTAATGCAGCGGCAGAATTAGATGAACACCACAGGCACCATGTACGCACTGTTCGGTTGGTGGAGATTGGCGCGGCGAGCCGAGAGGAACTGGAACAGGCAACCACTAAACTAAAGACGGCGGAGTCGGAAGTTGCGTCACAGCGTCAGCGGCTTATGTTGTTGGGTCTTAACGCAAGGCGAATCGCCCAACTCAAGACCCCCGCTCAAGTGAGTTCCGAAGTTAGTCTGCCTGCCCCGGTTTCGGGTACAGTCATCAGCCGAGCAGCAAATCCCGGTGAAGTAATACCCGCTGAGAAAGAGATTCTTCGCATCGCTGATCTTTCAAGCGTTTGGGTGATTGGCCAGGTTTACGAGAAGGCCCTTGGGAAAGTAGTTTTGGGTAGTGGTGCGAGCATTACGAGCGACACTTATCCCGGACGTGTTTTCCGTGGGCGTGTGTCTTACATCGATCCGACGTTGGATCCTGCTACACGGACAGCACAGGCGCGAATTGAACTGGCAAACCCCGGCCAGGCTTTGAAGATTGGCATGTTCGTGAACGTAGCATTCATGGCACTCGGAGGCGCAGAAGCTAACACGCCTGTGATACCGAAGGGTGCGGTACAAAACATCAATAATCAGCAGGTCGTGTTTGTAGAAACCGCGACTCCAAACACTTACGCAATGCGCCCCGTAAGGCTTGGCCCCGAGATCAATGGTCAATATCCAGTGCTGGAAGGTCTAACTGTGGGTGAGCGCATTGTTACCGAGGGAAGTTTTCTACTAAGGGCTGAGTGGCTGAAAACCAAACAGGTTTCGCCGTGATGCTTATGCTGGTTGGTTGGAAAGTCGAGTACCAGGGCTTGTTGCACTTAATGCCTCACCTTCCGTTTTGAATAGCTGACAGGGAAGACTCGCCACGAAGAGCGTCCATGAGGATTGTTTTGCGACCGCAGAAAGGAGACGCCGATCGGCATCTGCTTGAAACCGAACCTTCAAGACCGAACCTGTACTTCTTCAAGCTTCTGATACAAGAGTGGGTGAGGAAGGAACTTATTGCACTACTGCGGGTTGCTTTACATTCTTATGTTGAGACTCAACATAGCAATTGTCGCCCATTTGGGATGATACGAGAGATCATCGTTTTGAATACTTGCGTTGATTCTTCAAAGGTGGAATAACAGGGTGATCCAACTAGAGGAATCTCAGCCAACGATGTGCGGATGGTTTATAATAGAAGGAGCTAGAAACAAAGGTTTTCGAGCAGGCAGGTTTCGAATTGGAAATGCGGTTCTTTGTGCTCAGTAGCGTAATGCAAAGTGGTTTTCTTACCATCTCTTGAAGTAGGATCTGACGAATGTTTTGTGGATCAGGTGTTAATGAGCACGAGACACAACGAAGGCACAACGGGGTGCCGGGGGTAGGGAGAGTATAAACGGTGTAAAGCAGGAAATGCGTAAATTTCTGAGCAAAATGCAAAAAGTGAGAAAACATTAGGTAAGTGTTGATCCGTGATGAGTCCCCCCTTCGGCACCATACCTCAGTTTTCCCCAATTAATAATCCATGCTTGTTGGGTATTTGAGAGGAATTTCTCTTGTCGCTTTCCCTTTGTGCGGCGACGGACCTGCGGGGAAATAGGTCGCGGGTCTTGCACTGAGAAAGCAAAGCCCGCCGTTAAGCTATTTTATTGTCAGCATCACGTCACGGTTATCGTGCGCTTCGTTGCCAGAGTAATCGGCCGCGATGATTCGCAAGATGTAGTCACCGGCGGGCAACTCAGAAGTGTCCCACGCTCCGACCTCTGCCCTACCGTCTTTGACTGTGTTGGTCACATGGTAGAGAAATCTGGTGGTCGCGCTGCCATAAACCGTGATCCCGCTTTGTTCTGAGTACGCGATCTTTGGCGCCTCCTCCTGCGCGGGAAGACGATTGAACACGAGATTGATGCGCGGTTGCTCGAATCTGGTAGCAGGCGTGCCGTCTGATTTCAAAATCTGATAGCCAAGCCTATAGAGACCGAGACGCCTACGGCTCGGGTTCATGTCATTCCGATCATACGCGTCGACTACGATGCTCACACGACCGTGAATCGTCAGGCGTCCAGCCTGCTTCTCAGTCAGCCGCCGGCCGGCGTCGTCGAACAGTTGCACGCCATCTTTTTCAATTACGGGTTCGACCTTATCTATAAATCCGATTGGTGAAAGCGAAAGCGGATTGATTTCCTGACCGGGCGGGCCGACGTTAAGGTGCACGTGGTACATACGGTTTATCGTGCCGAGAGCATCGCCGGTGCGAAAGCGTGTGCCTCGACGGACGCGCATCCTCACAAGTTTGTTGTCCGTCCCTTTCACTTGCATGAAACGCGTGTCGTCGAAGACTTTCCCATCAAGTTCGCGGCCGACATGCATGTGAATGTAAGAGATTACGCCAACCCGCATCCCTTCACTTCGATTGCCAAACCCCCAGTTTGCGAGAGGACCGGTCACTTTTTCGGAGCGTATGGCGCGGACCATCTCGCCAAAGGCTCCACCCACATCCAGCCCGCTGTGCAAGTGATCGCGGCTGTCGGCTGAATCGAAACTGCCGCGCACTTCGCCGACGGTTGCGATCACTTCGTGTGGCTTGTGCTGCGGAAGAAGCGGCCAGAGCAGGGCCTCTTCGCCAAGGGTCTGCGAGGTGAGGCGAGGCAGCGGCTCACCAGGTTCCGCGGTTGCCGGACCCGCCGCTGCGCTTAACTTCCGCACCAGATAGTTACCACTGTCTGCAAGGTAGAGATCGCCGCGTCGATCAATCGCCAGTCCCGTAGTCTGGCTGAAGCGCGGATGGTCAGAACCTTCGTGGTCTGCCGGCGCCCCTCCGGCTATTACCCGGGCCCGGCCATCGGGCGCGATCTGAACCACCCTTGCGCGGTCTGGCTCAGTGACATAAAGAAAACCATCGTGGGTCAGCGCCAATCCGACGGGCCTTCTCAGGTCGGCTGGATTGACCTCTTCGGGAAAGGAAAAAGGCAGCGTGGTTACCTGGCCGTTCGCTATTTTGCGCAAGCGATGGTTGCCAGTGTCAGCAACGATCAAAGTTCCGTCCGGCGACACCACAATGCCGCACGGCGTATCAAATAGCGCACTGCCAGCCGGTCCGTCGGCGTACCCAAGCCCGGCCCCGGCAACAGTGGTGACAACTCCATCAGACGTAATCTTTCGAACGCGATCGTTATAAGTGTCTGCGACAAAAATATTTCCCTTGGTATCAACTGCGAGTCCGATAGGACCATCAAACTGGGCCTGAGCCGCTGGACCATCGACGTATCCGCTGGTTCCGTCACCTGCCACCGTCGACACCAAACCCGATGGAGTGATTTTTCGAATACGATTATTGCCAGTGTCGGCAACGAAGAGATTTCCCTCTGAGTCAAGCGCTAGACCTGAGGGCGTATTGAACGCCGCTTGCGTGCCTGGACCATCCGCGTATCCTTCCACACTGCCGGCGAACGTTGTAACAGATCCGTCCGGCGCCAGTTTTCGAATGCGATTGCTGTCACCGGCGTCTGCAATAAAGATCACGCCGTCGTCTTTGATAGCAATCCCGAACGGATCGGAAAAGGCGGACGGTGCTGATTGGGCGGCGTCCCGAAAGGAAGGAGACCCGTCTCCGGCAAGATTGGCCACGTGGGCGCGCCAGCCAAACTGAGTGGGTGGACGACGTTTGTTAAGAATTACAAGAATCACAATAAAGATGGTTACGCAAACCAGTGTAATTAGAGTTATTGCGGCGAGAATGTTTTTGCGCATGCAATTGAATTGAGGCGTAGAGCTGGCTCGGTCCCGAGCTTTTACGTCAGGTGAAACGCGAGCACATTGAGGCATAACATCCGCCCGCTCGGCAAGCGATCAGTTCCCCGCGATTTTGGCTGCATCACCTCGACGAGCAACACTCCACGCCTGATTCAGTTTGCCCTGCAGTTCAATCTCTGACGTCCGACGCTCAGCACCTTCCCGTGGTTCCGCTCGCATGTTCTACTAAGCTTTAGTGCGGCATCAGGTAGAGGCTTTGTTAACACACCTGGGCCTTCGCGCGTCTAAACCATGACGACTTGCATTGAATGCTTGCTGCAAAAAGAACGATCCACGAAACCCCACGAATCATCACGAAAACTTCATTGAGTGATGTTTCGTGTCGCTTCGTGGATCGATTCTTTCCCATCGAGTCGCGTGCTTCTCAAGCACAGGTCGAGCAGTAGATAATGAACTCCATGATTAGAAGAAACTTCTTATTCGTTTTCGCTGTGGTTGCGTTTCTTTCAAGTGCAACTTTGGCCCAGGTTCCCAGCAAAGAGAAAGCTATCGCCGGCGCTGAACGAGCGTTTGAGAAATTTACTAAGGCGTACGTCGCACCTGCGCCTGGTTGTGCCGCGGCGGTATCACTCAACGGAGAGACGGTCTTCGAAAAGGCGTTTGGACTTGCCGAACTTGAGCACAAGATCCCGAATACAACTCAAACTATTTTCGAGTCAGGCTCAGTTGCGAAACAGTTCACAGCCGCAGCGATCGTCCTACTGCAACAGGATGGAAAGCTCAGTCTGGACGATCCGGTCAGGAAATATATTCCCGAACTGCCTGACTACGGTGTGCCACTGACAATCAGGCATCTCTTGAATCACACTGCCGGGCTGCGCGACTGGGGCACCGTCCTAAGCCTGACCGGAGTGGGTCGCGGCGACCGAGTCATCAATCAGGACCTAGCGCTCGACGTTATTACTCACCAGCGCGCACTCGACTTCACGCCCGGGTCGGAATACTCGTATTCAAACAGCGGATACAACCTGGCGGCGATAATCGTCGAGCGCGTTTCAAAACAAAAGTTCCCAGCCTTCGTCGAGGAGCGACTATTCAAGCCCCTCGGCATGAAGAACAGCTCGTGGAGGGACGACTACCAGCGTCTGGTTCCAGGGCGCGCACAAGGCTATTCGCGGCAAGGGAACGGACCGTGGCGACTTAATATGCCTTTCATGAATGTCTATGGAAACGGTGGAATGCTCACGACTGTCGGCGATTGGATGAAGTGGAACGCCATGCTTGATTCGCAATCACTCGGTGCGACGCTGGTCAATGCATTGGAAACTCAAGGGGTGCTGAACGATGGCCGCAAAATTTCGTACGCGCTTGGGCTGGTGGTCGGTACGTACAAGGGACTGAAGGATGTTTCGCACGGCGGCGCGACGGCCGGCTATCAGACTTTTCTCGGGCGTTATCCAGACAACAAGGTTTCCGTTGGAGTCTTGTGTAACGGCACTTCACCAAGTGCCGGGGGGATCGCAGCCGGCATTACGGATGAAATCTTTGGCCCATATCCCGAAACGGCGAAGACCGAACCAGCTAAGGTTTCAGAGGACGAGCTAAAGAAATTTGTCGGTATCTGGCGGAATGAAAAGACGCATGCTCCGGCACGATTCGTTATTGAGAGCGGTGTTTCTCGATGGCGCGGCGGGCCCGTGGTGCCAATGGGAGGTGGACTGTTCACTGCCGGCGAAAACAAATTGAAGTTTACCTTTGATAAGACCGGCAAGCCGATCATTGCTGAAACTGTCGATTCCGATGGCGAAGTCACACGCTTCGTTCACGAGACAGTGTGGACACCAACGCCAGAGGAGCTTGCATCATTTAAGGGAGAATGGTTGAGCGAAGAGGCGGGAGCGACGATCGCTGTTGCCGTCGAGGGGGACAACGCTTTTATTAAAAGGCGTCCGACGACCAGTTTGTTGATGCAGCCGATCTACAGAGACCATTTCACCGTCGAAGGATCTGTTGTGTGGTTCACGCGGGACAAGAGTGGAAAGGTCAACGGTATGCATGTTGGAGCGTCGCGCATGCGCGACATGCCGTTTGTCCGCGTAGCATCAAGGCAGTCCCATGCCGGCTCCGAACCGGCGGCTGACACTCGTCGCGTCGTACTGGCTCGACTGAGCAAAATCGAACCGAAGGCTTACACCGACGATCTGCCAGACGGAAACGTGCTGGTTTCCGACATCATTCGTTTTGAAGTGGTCGAGCCAAAGGAACTCACGCACGTCACTGTCACCGCTTATTATCGGGGCGCCCCCAACGTCCATGGGAAGCGTTTGCAGGTCGGCGATCTCGTGCGCTTTGAACTTCCCTCAGAGCCTCAACGTCACGGTATTCTCCTCGCGGATCTCAAAGGCCTACGCTTCCGGGATTAACTTGAGGTTAGAAACAACTCCTTGGAGTGCGGCGGCCTGGCGCCGCTTTGGTCACCGGTGCCTCTTCCGCGATCCGCGCCTTAGAAATCCATGATGGGCCAAAGCGGCGGCCTAGCCGCCGCACTCCAAGGAGTTGGATCTTTCTCTGCCTCCTGCCTTTCTGGAATCTCTTTCCCATTGGCCGTATTTCCAGTCGTACAAATCCATTTCTCTTAGCATCGCTTCAGAGTTAGCACTTGCCCCCGCTGCTCCGAAACAGTCTTTCAACGATAGAGGTCTATCTCAAACTGGAGGGAGCATATGTTCAAGGTTATCGTCACCAGATTTCTGAAATCATTGTCACTCGCCGTCGCCTTTGCCGCCGTTTTGACTCTCGGCCACGGCGTGGCTCGCGCTGATGAAGTACTCATTGCCGGTTTCACTAACGGTTGCTATGGCGCTGGATGTTTTCCTGGAGCAAGTGCCACCGCCGGTGGACTGACTTTTTCAAACTCCACGTTCTCAGGCACAACGGCGAATGGGTTTCGCGCGCTGGGGGGAAATGCGAACCCGGGAGCGAACTTTAACAACTTAGGCTCGATCACCTTGAGCACGAGTGCACAAAACTACCTTATCCCATTCACGTTGCAGGTGACTTTCACTGCCCCGCAAGGAATAAACGGATCAAATACTTCGACATACGTTGCGAACGTGATGGGCACTGTTCGGAGTGATAATACCGGCGGCGTGTTCTTCGACTTTGATAACATTCCGCAGTTATTCACCTTCAACGACCCGAATTGTGAACCGAACCCTGAGGCTCAGCCGCCGGTTGCCGGGCAAACTACCTGTGGAGCAGGATCGTTTGCCTTTAGTGTGAACGACGTCTCGATTGATCCCGGCCAGACCGTCTCTTTAACCGGACAAATTACCGCTGCTCAACAGACAGGAGCGATTCCCGAACCAGCCACTATCTTTTTGCTGGGCACCGGTCTCGCCGGCGTTGCCCAATCAGTGCGGCGAAGAATTAAAAAGAATTCCTAATCGGCAGAAGCAGCACGAATTCAAACAGGCGATCTCAACAGAGGTCGCCTGTTTGCTTTTGGTGTTCGGCATGCTTCAGCTTGTCGTTGTGTTTGTCGATACTCAATGCGCGATATTTAGGGACCGCTGTTGAGGCTCTCCTCCGTCAACGACAAGCTGATGAAGCATGTCGAACACTGACCAGGTAACGCAGTAAAGAGTGGGTTTCTTTGTTCCGTGAATGCTCACATAAAAAGGCCGGAGCTAATAACTCCGGCCTTCTGCTTTGCCTAAAAGTAGAGTCAGCGTCGAATCGGCTTTGCCGCCTCACATCCGGCGGCGAAGCCGAACACCCGCAGGTCGTCCTTGGCCATCAGCTCGTCGGGCTTTTTGGCGTCGTGTGCCTTCCATCCTTCCCATAACGCGAGTTCGTGGCCCCTTTTACCGATTGAGAATTGCAAAATCACAAGCCTGCTCTGAGAATAGGCTCCTAAATTGTTAAAGCAATGAGGTGGCTTCCTAAATTTTCATGATAAATAGGGAAGCGTTGCAGGTGGGAGTCAAACAGAAGTGCGGTTATCGAGCGCCCCTTTTCATAGTCACGTAATAAAAGGAGGGCAAGTTTATGGATTCCAATGAAAACAGAGTCCAAAAGCATGTTGTACCCAATAGCCCTAGCGAAGGAAGTGAGGTGGAAACGGGGAGAGGCCCGAGGGAATCTGGGTTCTCAAGGGGCACGATAATCAAAATTGCGATTCTCGCGGTCACGGCTATCGTCATCGTGCTCATCGCCCTCAGTATCAGTGACAGATTAGTCAGTATCGGCAACCAAACGGGTATGCCCATATTAGACCGCCAGGAAAGTTCGACCTTGTCTTTTGTTGCCTGGATTGTGATTGGTCTGGTGATCGGTTTCATCGGCAGCAAACTTCTCAACAAGACAGGACGCGGCCGGGGTCGCGACTGCCTAATAGGCATTGTCGGAGCATTTGTTAGCGGTTTTCTAGCTAATCTTCTTGGGAAGCCCGATGGTCCGGGTTTGGATCTTTATAGTCTCCTCGTAGCAGCGGTCGGCGCCGTAGTGTTCATGATCGTCTACCACGCGCTGTTTCGCCGGCGACGGTTCCTCAGTATGAGGTCTAAACAACCAGCTTGGAGAGACGTTGAGAGCGATGATGCAAACATGCAGGAGGTTGCGACCAGCAGGCTTAATGACGAGCCGGATATGGCTACAGTCTCCATAGCTATCAATGCAGCCCGAGCAGTCTTGACTGGAACCGTCAATTCGGAGGGTACAAAGGCGAAGGCGGAACAGATAGTAGAGGCGGTTCGAGGCGTGAAATCAGTTGAGAATCAAATTGTCGTTTCGGGCCGTTGACGGAACTTTCCCGTTTCGTGAGTCGTAGCGGATAACGACCTCACAAAATTTCTTTCCCCGAGGAGAACTTATGAAGAAAGCGATCGTTATATCGCTGGTTGCCCTGCTAGTGAACCTTGGCGGCGTTTTCGTTTCCGCTCAGACCGTGCCCCCCGCGGGAAAAGATTTTCCCGCAGCTTACGATGCTTCTGTCGTCAAGACGATGGCGATGTTTCCCGACCTTCCCGGCATCGCGATCGTGGTGATCAAGGACGATAAGCCGATCTTTATTCGCGCGTACGGAATGGCCGATAAAGAGGCCGGTCAAAAAGCCGACGTCGATACGCTTTACTACATCGCTTCTTCGACGAAGTCGTTTACAGCGTTGGCGGCCGCGATGCTGGATAAGGAAGACAAGATCAAGTTTTCCGACCCGGTGACGAAGTACACTCCAGGCGTTCGATTCAAGAGTGAGATACCTGACAAGATCACGATCCGAGATCTCTTGACACACACCAGCGGACTGCGGAACAACCCGCTCGTCAACCGCCTCGCTTTTTCGGGCCAGATAGACCAGAGGGATATCGATCATGTCTTTGCCGAAGGCACCACTCTAAATGATGCCAACTTTGGCAAGTACAACTATACAAACCTCGGCTACAACATTTACGGCCTCGCGCTGCATTACCATCTTCACAAGAAATGGCAGGACCTGCTGCAGGAGCGCATTTTTACTCCCGCGGGTTTACAACACACGACTGCGTACGCGTCAAAGGCGCGTGCCAGGAAGTACAAGATCGCGGCGCCGTATGTCGTCGATACCGATGCGGTCAATGCAGGCAAGATGGTCCGTAGCCAGCTCGAAAAGACCGACGAGAACATGCAGTCGGCCGGTGGAATGTTCATGAGCATTTCAGACCTGGGCAGGTGGCTTAATCTGAACATGAACGGCGGCAAACTCGGCGGGAAACAAGTATTGCCCGCCGATCTCCTCAGCAGTGCGCACACTGGATACACCAAGAGCACGCGTAACGAGCCGCCATTTTCGGGCGATGGTGAATACGGGCTCGGCTGGCAGATCGGAAAATATCGCAACGAAAAGGTGGTCTATCATCATGGCGGCTTTCCCGGTTATCGCAGTCATGTCTCATTCATGCCTGACAAGAAAGTCGCAGTCGGCGTGCTAGTAAATAACGATGCGCTCGGCGGACGACTCGCGGACATGCTGGCTGCTTATGCTTACGACTGGTGGCTGCAAACGGAGAATTTCGAGGCAGATTACGAAAAGCAGTTGCAGGACACTGCGAAGAGATACGAGGACAGAAAGCAGGGAATTGCGGCGGAAGCCGCGAACCGGGCCAAGAGAGAGTGGCAGCTCACGAAACCATTTGCCGACTATGGTGGAAAGTATAAGCACGAAATGCTTGGGACAATCGAGATCGTCGCTCAAGAAAAAGCGCTCGCACTTCGCATGGGTAAGCTCAACACAGTAGCCACGCCATTTACTCAACCAGACACCATTCGGGTCGTAGTGCTGCCCGGGGGAAACGGTGAGGTTGTCGCCTTCGCGAAGGATGCCGAAGGAAAGTTCGTGTCGTTGAATTACGGAGGGGCTACCTTCACAAAGGTTGCACAATAGATGAATAGAGAGAAATCAAATCGGGGTAAAGAGTCGTAGTGTTCTAGTCTCAATTCTCTGTGCACTCTCTGTGGTCTCTATGTCTCTGCGGTGGATGAACCGGGTCGTGATAACGTCCACCACGGAGGCACAGAGCACACGGAGGGGGCACAGAGAAAGCAAATTAGGACCCTGCTTAAAGAAGCAGATCATGATCAGACTATTCCTATTGATAACTCTTACGATCGCGGCCGGAGTGTCGAGTGTGAGTCACGCTCAGCAATCCACCAGTGGCTTGACTGGCGAGTGGGTGGGCAACAGTTACCCGCCCGGCAGGGCAGAGTTTTTAGGTTTCAGCCTTACTGAAAATGCTGGCGAGCTGGTAAGACCGATGAAGGCAAAATTGACATTGGTCCAGCGCGAAGGTGATCGCGTCCGGATCGAGTTGAGCTCGCTTAAACTCGTCATGATAGGAACTCTCTCCGGCGATGTAATCGAGGGAGAGGCCGAGGTGCCGGGAACGAAAGCTCACTTTCGCCTGATGCGCACCGTGAAGGTCGCGCCGGAGATTTTGGCGCGCTATGTCGGCGCATATCGCTTCCGCAACGGCGACTACATAGTGATCGATAGATTTCCCAACACTCAAGACACGCTGTGGGTTACCGACGTGAAATCCGGCCAGGCCCGCACGATCTTTCCACGATCGGAGACTGAGTTCACCGGCGGACCCGCACTGTATGTGGCGTCTCCGATGCGGCAAACACTTACCTTTCGCGAGGCCGGAGTTCACGTAGTTGATTTGGACCATGAGGGTCGCCCCTCCTATAGAAAGTCCGGGGCATTCGCGACGCGAAGTAACATCCGCCAGGAAGAAGTCACTTTCAAGAACGGTGATGTAACGTTGGCGGGTACGCTGCTGCTCCCCGCTGCGAAAGGAAAAGGGGGAAAGGGGGGAAAGCGCCCCGCCCTCGTGTTCACCCACGGTAGTGGCGCGCAATCGCGCGAAATGTATTGGGGCCTCGGATACCTCTACGCTGCACGCGGGTTTGCCGTCCTCGCTTACGACAAGCGAGGCGTCGGCAAGTCGACCGGTAACTGGCGCGAGGCGAGCTTTGAAGACCTCGCGGATGACGCGGTCGCGGGAGCCAAATTTCTACAGGCACGACCGGACATTGCAGCAAATCAGATCGGCTTCTGGGGTCAAAGTCAGGGCGGGTGGATTGCTCCTCTGGCCGCTTCACGTTTTCCGGAGGTCGCTTACGCAATCGCGTTGTCAGGCGGCGGCCTGTCACCAGCTGACACCGAGTTGTTTGATACCGAGTTCGAGTTAATTAAAGCTGGCTATACCGCGGATGAAGTGAAGGACGCGCTCACGTGGCGAAGGCTGAAGAACGAGATCATTTCTTCAGAGGCCAAGTGGGACGAGTACACCAAAGCTCGAGCAATAGCCAAAGACAAAAAATGGTTTCGCCACCGGGGCATAGATGTTTATGGTGCGGAGAAACGCGACGATCCC
>DATEPB010000085.1:0-149333 GCA_035273425.1 Pyrinomonadaceae bacterium
GCTCTTACTAGCGCAAGAAGCTATTCGCTGTTTAGATATCTGATGCGCGAGTAAGAGCGGGGATAAATCCTCCTTCCCGACTGTGAGAAACCCCAATTGAACAAACTTACTCATGATAGGAGTTTAGAACGAAGGATTCGGCGACACATCGAAAGCATCGGCGCCAAGGAGGCAACAAAAACCGTCGCACTTAGGAACTAAATCCGCGTCTCTAAAATGGAAATGAAAAATGGAAAATGAGATTTGGAAAATCTGCCCAACGTAGTATCGCCGGTTCTCCTAACGCTGCCGCTATTCGTATCTCAGCGATTCAATAGGATCGAGGCGAGCGGCTTTCCACGCGGGCCAAATTCCAAAAATCAATCCGATACCGACGCTTGCCACCAAACCACCGATTGGAGCCCAGATCGGCACGTAGGAGGGGAGCAGAAAACGTAGCAGAAGAGTTAACAGCCAACCTAATGAGAGTCCAACCAGACCGCCGATTCCAGTGAGGGTTGCGGCTTCAATCAGGAATTGCCACAGGATATCGCTTCGCTTCGCACCAATCGCTTTCCGCACACCAATCTCACGCGTCCGTTCCGTGACCGAGACCAGCATGATGTTCATCACGCCGATGCCGCCGACCATTAAACCCACTGAAGAGATGACTACCATCGCAATGGCCAGCCCGGCGGTAATCGAGCGAAAGTTATTAAGAATGCTTTCCGATGTTTGCATGCCGAAGTTGTCTTCAGCTGCAAAGGGCACCTGCCGTCGCACGCGAAGTAAATCTCGAACCTGATCCTTGGCGGCATCCATCATCCCGGGTTTTGCCACTGCCAATACAAATATGTCGTCGGCGTTGGGCTTCAGTTTTTTTGCCACGCTGTACGGTAGATAGATCACATTGTTCTGATCGTCACTACCTCCACTGATGAGAAACTGTTCACGCTTCTGAAGGGTGCCGACTACACGAAATTCGTCTGAACCAACTTTGATGGTTTGGCCTACCGGCGAACCAAACGGGAAAAAATCATCAGCGACCTTTGAACCGATAACGCAAACATCCTGCTTCGTGTCGTTTTCACTCTGAGTAAAAAACCGTCCCTCAGAAACAACCTGAGTTCCGGCGCGTTCAAATTCAGGCAATGTGCCTTGTAGAGCCACGCCGGCGCTGGTTTTTCCGCCACCTGAAACCAGCAACTTCTGGCCGAAGAAATTATTCGTGATGTCGAGGAAGGGAACGGACAACTCAATCGCCGGCAGGTTCGATAACGCGATCGCATCTTCGTAGGTGAGTTCCTTGCGCATGCGCTCCTCGCGCGACATGCGGCCCACATGGATGCCCGGGTTGTATTTGCTAATGAAGATCGAGCGGGTGCCGAAGGACTCCACTTCTTTGGTGACAGAGACGTCGATACCGCTGATGATTGAAGCAATCAACATGACGGTGATCACGCCAATCACCACGCCAAAAACGGTGAGAAATGAACGCAGCTTATTGGCGAGCAGCGTTGAAAGCGCCATTCGCAAGTTCTCGTAAATATCGCTGCGTAGGATTTTCATTGCGTTAATCCGTAGTCAACTCCTTGGAGTGCGCCGCCTTGTCGGCGCTTTGGTCGCGCGCGCTCGGCGCCGCGCTGTTTACATAAACACTACTGAGGTTCATGAGGACTTTTGGCCCATCAAGCTGCGACTGGGTCGCAGCGGCCAAAGCGCCGACAAGGCGGCGCACTCCAAGGAGTTGACTACGGACCCATACCATTCTTCATTCCGCTCTTAATGCCTCAATCGGGTCCAGCCTCGCTGCCTTCCATGCGGGAAAGACTCCAGCCGCGACTCCGACCAGCATCGAGATGCCGACTGCTATGCCGACTGCGCCCAACGATAGCGACGTGGGAAACACCATGGCCGTCAACACGCGACCTATGATCCACGCGATGGTTACTCCAACCGCACCGCCGATCGCTGACAGCGCCACCGCTTCCACCAGGAATTGCCTAAGTATATCCATCTGCCGCGCTCCCAGCGACTTCCTAATGCCAATCTCCTTGGTTCGCTCCGTAACCGACACCAGCATGATATTCATGATCACGATGGCGCCTACCAACAGAGCGATGCTGGGCACTGCAAGGGCGACAATGAAAATGGTTCCGAACAGGCGATCGCGCAGACCGGTAATCGCATCGGGCGTGACGATACCAAAATTGTCTTTCTCGCTTGGTTGTAGCTTCCGGCGCACACGCATCAGGAAACGCGCTTCCTCGACCGCGTCGTTAAAGGTGTCATCGGTCTTTGAAGTGGCCACAAAGTAGAGTGAACGCTGGCGAATCAATGAGCCGAAACTACTCGCATACGTCTTCAGCGGAACGATGATGAAATTGTCTTGCGGAATTCCGAAAACAGTTCCTCTTGCTACTTCGACTCCAATAACACGATAAGGCAGTCCCGCAATCGTAATTTCCTGGCCCACCGGACTGCCTACCGGAAATAACTTACTAGCTACATCCGCACCGAGATAGGCCACACGCTGAGCAGCATCGTTCTCAGGATCAACCAGAAAACGGCCCTCCGCGATATCGCGATTCTCAATATCTGCGATCGCTGAAGTGGCCCCAGTCACGATTACATCCTCAAGACTCTGATCGCCGCGTTTTACTTCCGAGGGTGTGCCGCGAGCCCGGGCGCCAATCTTGCCGATCAAAGTTGCGCGCTCTTTCAGATAGTCAAAGTCCTCGAGCGTCAAATCTTTGTTACGACGCTGGGCAGCAGCGATGGTGTCGGTGTCTTTGAAATCTTCCAGCGGATTGAAGCGCTGCACATTGAACGATTTGGCCCCGATGCCGGCGATTTTTTCGTCAACGTAGGTGTTAAAGCCCTGGATTAGCGAGTAGACAACGACGACGGCCATGACGCCGATAATCATGCCGAGCAGAGTCAGGGCGGAGCGCAGCTTATGCGCCCAGATGGCGGCCACGGCAAGTTTGAGAGTCTCGATAAATTTCACGGGTTGTTAGTACGGTTTACCACAGAATATGGTTGCAGGGCCACGGCAGTGCAGCGGGAAAGCGCATTAAGAGGCGTTCAGAGTACAAGCTTTAGCTTGCGTGCTGCGTGAGTGGCAACCTAAAGGTTGGACTCTATACGCCATTGGACCCGGTTCCTATTCCCAGCGGAGGGCTTCGATTGGATCCAGTCGCGCTGCCTTCCAGGCCGGCCACAAACCAAAAACGATTCCCACCGCGGCTGACACGCCGATTCCGACTGCGATCGCCCAAAGCGGAACATACGCGGGGAGCGGCGAATATTTATTGATGATAAGCGCCAGTACTTCCCCGATAGCAAGGCCGGTCAGTCCACCAATCCCTGTCAACACCACGGCCTCAATCAGAAACTGTGAAAGGATGTTGAGTTTGGTTGCGCCGACAGCCTTGCGCACTCCAATTTCTTTCGTGCGTTCGGTGACTGATACCAGCATGATGTTCATCACCCCGATTCCGCCGATCATCAGAGCGACAAACGAGATCGCAGTGAGAACGAGGGCCGTGGCGCCAGTGAGTTGATTGTAGATATCCAGCAGGGAGTCCTGCGACGAAATGCCAAAATCGTTAGCGGCGCCTATGGGAACATGACGCCGGCGACGCAGGATGTCAGTCATCTCGTCGATTGCAGACTTAACATACGCGCGCGAAATCGGTCGAACAATTATGAAGAAGACAATTTCAGGAAACGGACCTTCGGGATGATATTTATCGAACGTGGTGATGGGAATAAAAATGGAATTATCCCGCGACTGTCCGAAGAAACTACCCAACGGCTCCATCACACCAATCACCCGATAAGGATTGCCATTGATCCGGATGTCTTTGTCCACGGCGTCTTCATAGGGAAAAAGAGCGCGGGCGACATCCACCCCAATCACCGCCACGTTGTCGCGACCATCCATGTCGAGGTCTTTGATGAACCGACCATGCGCTGCGTATTGCGTGTGAACGAATTCGTAATACGGCGTTACTCCAAGGAGAATCGGCGTATCGGTCTGCTTGTCGTGGTAACGGGCGGTCGCGCCCAGCATGCGGTGAATTGGTGAAACGCCCGCGATTGATGGCGCCTCAGTCCGCAAAGCCTCGGCATCTTCCATCGTCAGGTCTTTGCGATGTATTTCATCTGGTCCCGGTGGGCGGCCGAAGCTGGGCTCAAACTTGGAAAGAAAAATCGTGTTCGAACCGAGACTCTCGACTTGCTCCGCAAACGCCTTGTTCAACCCCTGGATGATCGACACCATGAAAATGATTGTGATGACGCCGACACTGACGCCGAGAATCGTTAACGCGGAACGAAGCTTATTCGCCCGCAAAGTGTCGAGAGCCATTAAGGCTGATTCTTTGATGTCGTCGATGCGCATTGCTGGTAAATGGTGAATGGTAAATGGTCAATGGTTAAGACAACGCTTCTTTCAACTCCTTGGAGATCACTCTGCGCGCAGTGCCTCAATCGGATCCAGCTTCGCGGCGCGCCATGCGGGCCATAAACCGCTGATGATTCCTACGATCGAAGAAACGCCAACCCCCAACGCTGCCGACGCAAAACTGATCAGTAACGGAAACCCGATCAGGGCCGCGATCAAATATGCGAGACCAAAACCGGTAACCACTCCAATGGCACCGCCGAGCGCCGTGACCATTACCGCTTCGATCAAAAACTGCGTCAGAATATCTTTTCGTCGGGCACCTATTGCTTTCCGTATACCAATTTCCTTGGTGCGCTCAGTGACAGAAACCAGCATGATGTTCATGACCACGATTCCGCCTACGACCAGCGAAATGGCCGCAACTCCAATCGTGACCAGATAGATGTTTGCAGTTGCCTTGCCGTAAAGATCGAGAAAGACGTCCTGCGTCTCCAGCGAAAAGCCTTCGTCATCACTTGTTGCAAAAGCGCCGCCTCGCCGGTTGCGCATGACCGTTCGCACCTGATCTTCCGCGACTTCAAGTTGTTCCGCAGCCGGCACCTGGATGAAAACCACGATCGAGTCTCTGGCGCCGTAGGCTTTTTGATACGTGGCATATGGAACATATGCCACGCTGTCTCTTGAGGCGCCAAAGATTGAGCCGAGCGGTTCCAGCACGCCGACGATTTGGAAGGGACGTCCGGCGATCCTAACGTCCTGGCCCAGCACCCTGTCCGCAGAAACTCCTTCGAACAAATTTGTCACAACATCCGAGCCTACTACACAGACCTCGCGGCCCGATTCACCTTCAGCTTCCGTCCAAATTCGTCCCGCCTCAATTGTTCTTCCGTCGATATCAAACATCGTGGTGGGAGTGACGCCGCGAACATTCAGGTTCTCAAATTTTTTATTTCCGTGTTTTGCAGTCTCCCGCACATTCGCCGCTACCCCGACACGCCAGCAGGCGCTGCATAGTCGAGTGATTGCGTCTGCGTCCGCATGGGTAACATCTTTTCGCTTGTTGAATTTTAGGAAGTCTTCTCGCGAAGTGATGATCTGAGGGCGTTTGGAGATCGTGAAGACTGTAGAACCTTGGGAGGAGAATGTGGTGGCAACTTTGTTGTCGAGTCCCTGAATGATCGTCACCACTGCGATCACGGCAGCGACGCCAACCACAATGCCCACTAGGGTCAACGCTGTCCGCAACTTGTTGGAGCGCAAGCTCGCAAAGGCCACCAGAAACGCTTCGAGAAAGGTCGCGATTCTGAGGAGCGAAAACGATCGTCGGAGTTTGACTGGTGCGAGTCTGCGGGTGGGTGGACTAAGACGTTCCGTCGGTTGAGTGTTATTAATGGCTGACATGAGAAAACGGGGCCTGATGTCTGGGGAACCCCGCTCCTCCAATCTTGCAGCTGGTAAGCTACCTGATCTTTTCGTCCTTCTCGATCAGTCCGTCGCGGATAGAAATAATACGATGGGCACGAGCGGCGATATCTGGTTCGTGTGTAACCACGATAATGGTGTTGCCCTCTCCATGGAGTCGCTCGAAGAGATCCATGATCTCCATACTGGTGTGTGTGTCGAGTGCGCCGGTCGGTTCATCGGCGAGCAGGATCGAAGGATGATTTACCAACGCTCGAGCGATGGCCACACGCTGGCGCTGTCCGCCGGAAAGTTCGTTGGGGCGGTGCGTCATGCGGTCCGCGAGATCGACGGCGGACAGTGCTTTGATTGCCATTTCCTTGCGTTGAGCAGAACTAATACCACCATAGATCAGCGGTAACTCAACGTTATGAAGCGCAGATGCTCGGGCCAGTAAGTTGAATGTCTGAAAGACGAAGCCGACTTCCTGATTGCGAATACGCGCCAGTTCGTCGTCGTCCATCTCTGAAACGTTTTTTCCATTCAGCCAATACTCCCCCTTGCTGGGAGTGTCGAGGCAGCCAATCAGATTCATCAGGGTCGACTTGCCTGAGCCCGATGGGCCAATGATGGCGATGTACTCACCCTTTTTAACGTCGAACGAAACACCGTGCAGCGCATGGACTTGCTCGGTGCCCATTTGATAGGTCTTCCAGAGTTCCCTCATCGAGATGAGAGAATTGACATCCTTGCCGCGCACCGTCTGTTCGGCAGGCAGCGGAGTCGTCTCTGGAGGAGATACTAGCGTTGCATCACTCATTAGCTGGCCTCGTTGGAGTTGGCACCCGGTTTTTTGGTCTGCCGTTTTATGGTTGAACCATCTTTCAGGGTTTTCAAAATACGGCTCGGGCCACGCACGACCTCCATGCCTGATTGGACGCCACTGGTGACTTCAATATCGGCCTCGCCAGTAATGCCGGTGGTCACCTCGATGAACCTCACTTTGTTACCTTCAACAATGTAAACGCCCTTGACGCTCTTTGGCTTATCGGGGCCGGTCGCTGGAGGCACGCTACCAGCAACGGGCGACGGCGCGGGAGCGGCTTTCTCGACAATCGCCTCGAGCGGTACCGCAACCACGTTATTTTTGGTCTTGGTCGTGATGGTTGCAGTCGCACTCATACCGGGTCGCAAGCCATTGCGAATCTCATCGGGCAGTTCGCGCAGTTCAACCGTGACTTTAAACTCCTTGGCTTCCTGAACATTAACGCGATTCGATAGCCCACCCTGTGTGTCAGACTTTGAAACCGCAAGCGGGTTCTTCTGTGTGACCACAGCAGCGATTTCCTTCTCGCCAAGAGCGTCAACCTTAACCTTCGCTTGCTGTCCGACTTCCACATTTGAGATTTCGGTTTCGTCAACGTTCACTTCTACGTTAATCGTTGACATGTCAGCTATCGTCATTAGCGGCGTGGTTGAGAGCCCTGCGACCGCGAATTCACCAACGCGAGTAGGAATGTCGGCGACGACACCGTTCAACGGTGATAGCTGAGTGGCTTTCGAGCGCTGACTCGACTGACCGCGCAACAGCGCCTGCTGTTGACTCGCGCGCATCTCAGACGAGCGGATGCCGGTTCGTGCTTCCTGCACAGAAATCTTTTGCTGATTGGCTCGCTCCTGCGCTTCCCGTACGGCGATCCGTTGAGACTCGAGGTTTGCTTTGGCGGTTTGCAGAGCAATCTTTGCCTGATCAAAACGATCACGGGCCGCATCGTATTCCGATCTGGAAGCAACTCCCGCTTCGATTAGATCAGCGTTGCGTTTGAGCTCGCGTTGCGCAGTATTGAGATCAACCTGGGCTCGATCGACAGTTGTTTGCACAGCTACCAACTGCTGGCGCGCAGACGCCACCGACGCCTCAGCGACGACCAGGCTCTGTTGTGCGGCAGCCACCGCCGTGCGCGCGTTTTGAACATCGTTCATTGATGCCTGCGCAAGTGCCCACTGAGCTTCCTGATTGGATTGAAGTTGGGTTGGATCAATTCGCACCAGGGGCTTGCCCTGAGTAACCTGGTCGCCGGCGTTCACATAGATTTCCTCAATGCGGCCCGGCACTTCGCTGGTCAGTTTGATGTAGCGAATTGGTCTGACTTCGCCTGATGCGGTTACCGTCTGCCGCAGCTCCGCTTTAACCTCCAGCTTGATTGTCGTTACTTCGGGCTCTTCTTTCCGACTAGCGAAAACGCTGATTATGATAATTAGCCCTACTACAGCAACAGCCGAAACGGCAATAATGATCTTCTTCTTACGGGTCAAAGCCATGACTTACTTCCTTCGCTCGGGGGTTGGACTCTTAAATTGGTCGGGAACCTTAATATTTGCGTCAAAAACCTCTGTTTATCAGGCGTATCGGGTTCGCCTAACTCTTACGTCGAAAATCCGTAAACAGTTTCAATTAAGCCGATTCCTTTGTCTATGACGACGGCGGCACCAAACTGTTAACTGCCAATCGCTTCTGCTCGTTTTTCCGGTGATGGTTTCGCATTGTCAATCGACGCCAAAGAGCGCAATTTTGTTCCCGTTGGCGACTCGAATGCTTTCGCGATAGAATGAACTCACCGTTCCTGGACTCCGTTCTTAACCTGGAAATTGAGAATCTAACGCGGATTGGGCGCGACTCGCAAACCTCCGAAAAACGATGATTACTTGCGAAAGGTGTAAAACCGAGAACCTCGACGGTGACCAATATTGCGATAAATGCGGCGCGCCACTGCGACCTAACCCGCGGTCCGATGCATCTGCTTTCCCTTCGGGAGCGAATGTACTGAAGGCTGACCCTGACGGACAAAATGGCTCAAGGTCCCCTGCGGCAGTGCCGCAACCGGAAGTGGCGGGTAAAGCCACTGCCAGTCGAAATCTCTCCTCCTCGGCACGGTCAACTGATAAGCCACACGCAAAGCTGGTTATCGAGCGCGGAAAGTCGGTGGGCAAGCAATTCCTCCTGAGCGCGACTGAATCACAAATCGGTCGTTGGGATGCCGATAGTGGTATCTTTCCTGACGTCGACCTGGATTCGGACGACCCGGAAGCTAAGGTGTCGCGGCGTCACGCTCGCATCACAATTCTGGATGGCAAATACTTCGTTGAGGATCTTGGTTCCACGAATGGCACATTTGTGAATCGTGGCAAGAGGCTACCCGCCGGCGAACGACATCCATTGAAAGACGGCGATGAGATTATTGTTGGCAAAACCTTTTTGCGGTTTCAACTGATGAAATAGCCCGTGAGTTGAGCAACCCCGACCTTAAGGATTCAGCGGTTCTTAGTAAATGTCCAAGTGTCTCGAATGTGGTACGCCCACTGTACCGGGCGAAGCTTTCTGCAGCAATTGCGGGACTAGAAACCCGGTTGCCGCCGATGCGAAGCCGACTCCTGCCCCTGCCCCTGATCCATATGTCGCTCCGCCACAAGATCCGGATGCGCTAGCTAAAACCGATGAGAGCGTATTTGTTATCTCCGATGCGCTCGGTGGGTCTTCGACCGGCGAAGTGGAATCGAAAGTAAAGCACACACAAAAAGGAACTACCGGCGGTCATCAACCGACAGCGAAGCAACTAGACCCCGGCAGTGTTCTAAACGCTCGCTATGAGATCGTGCGTCGTATCGGCGGCGGCGGAATGGGCGCCGTTTACCTTGCGAAGGATAGGAACCTGGGCGATGCGCCGCGCGCAGTGAAGGAAATGGTCGAGGCACACCTCGATCCTATGCTTCATGAAAAAGCTATTGGCGACTTCAAACGAGAATCGTTGTTGCTGACCTCACTTGAGCATCCCTCGATTCCCACGATTTATGACTATTTCTATGACGATAAGTTAAGCAGGTTTTACCTCGTAATGAAGTTTATCGCCGGAGGTGATCTGGCTTCCCGTCTCCGCAATGCGCCTGGTGGACGCATCGACGAGAAGACTGTGACTGACTGGGGAATGCAGACTGCTGACGTCTTGCAATATCTTCATAGCAGACCCAAGCCAATTATCTATCGCGATCTCAAACCTGCGAATCTGATGATTGACGGCAACACGAGCCGAATCATGCTGATCGATTTTGGTATCGCTCGATGGGTGAAGCAGGAAGAGAAAGGCGTGACTGCGGTTGGCACCATGGGCTATGCGCCACCCGAACTTTTCGGCGGCCGGGTCGAACCGCGTTCCGACGTCTACAGTTTGGGCGCAACGATGTTTCACCTGATGACCGGCTCCGATCCTCAGGACAATCCGTTACTAATATTTGACTTCAGTAAGAACCCACGCCCACGTCAAATTACGCCGTCCATTTCAACCGAGATGGAGCAGATACTGATGCGAACGGTTGAATACAAGCCTGAAGATAGATTCGCGTCTGCGGGTGCACTCCGCGATGCGCTGGCGACCCACCTTGAGAAACTGATGGCCGGTCAGTTGAGTTACGGCACCGAGTCGGCGCAGGTGGGTGGTGAAACTGTTCAGGTGCAAACTGTTTACTGTGGTTTCTGCGGTGGAAGAATTGCAGCGGATGACATTTTCTGTGCCCATTGCGGCGCGCGACAGCCGCTCGCCGGAGTTGGATCGAGCGCAACTCTGAGAGCCGCGCGGCCTACAGCTAAACTCGTGGTTGCCGGCACCACCGAACTCGACGCCTCGTTTGTCTTGCAGAAAGACAACAACCTTTTGGGTCGTACGGATCCACATTCAAACGTTTTCCCTGAAATCGATCTCTCGAGATTTGATCCCGAAACAAAAGTGTCCCGGCGCCACGCGCGAATTTGGCGTGAGGGGGAAACGTTTTTGGTGGAAGACTTAGGCTCAGTTAACGGCACCGTGATTAACGATTCAGTTAGACTGGCGCCACGCCAACCGCGAGTCCTGGACAGCGGAGATAAACTTCGTCTCGGAGAAACGACGCTTCATTTTCTTTTGGGTTAGCCACGGCTGATTCGAGAGATCAGATTCTAGGATCATAGTTTGGGTGAGTTAACCCAGTCGTCAGAGCTTTAGTTGGGACAACGGATATTCGATGACAGCCACTGCGGAAACTGTTGGACCACAGCAAAGCTTGCCACGACGACGCCCAGTGCAAATGTCGCCACCGGTTCGCGCTCCATTTTCGTTAAGGTGCGGTGCCATCCTTGTCGATTACATCCTGCTGGTGTCGATTGTGGCCCTAAGCACTCTCATCAGCCGTATGTTGGGTGGTGGTGCGCGGGCGGCGGGTAATTCATCTGAAACGATCGGATATGTGCTGGCAGTGGTCTTTGCGGTGTTGGATTTGGGAGTGCTGCCTGGTCTGACTGGATTAACGGTCGGGAAATGGGCCACGGGCCTACGAATACGCCGGGCTGACGGGAGTGAAATTGGAATAGGGAGAGCATTTCTACGCCACTTTGTCGGCTACCCGCTCTCGTTAGTTACCTTAGGCCTGGGCTTTTTGATCGCAGCCTTTAGCGAACGAGGGCGAGGCCTGCACGATTTGATCGCCGGCACTCGTGTAGTGCGCGATGGTCCCGCCTTGCGTAATTGAGATCCAAACGGTTCAATTTCTGAAGAATAATGGCTGAACTAATAGTTAAATACCCCGACCGTGCACCCGACCGCTTTCCGCTGGGCAGGCTACGTATAACTCTTGGCCGTTCGGCCCGTAACGATCTGTGTATTCCGGATCCGTTTGCCTCGCGCGTTCATGCCGAAGTGCGCCGCGAGGGTGAAGAATACTTTCTGCAGGATTTAGGCTCGGCAAATGGCACGCTCTACAACGGCGCGACTGTGGAAGGCAACATTCCACTTACTGCCGGCGGCCGCATCCAGATTGGTGAAACCGAGATCGTGTTCGATGATGGCTCGTATCACTCGAGCATGGGCGCGACCATGATCACGGACAATTCCTCCGTCTCACTGCCTGAAGCGACGATCGCGCTCGCTTCCGGTGATCGCACCACGTCCGGTCTTCTGGAAGCCATCGAAGGCGCGCGCACGAAGCCCGAACAAACAGTCGTTGAAAAGGTCACTAGAGAAGGTGACTTGCTCGCCTTGATCAGCAAAGTGGGGATCACTTTGTTGGCGTCGTCCACGCTAGGCGAAACTCTGGAGCAAATAGTCTCGCTCGTGTTCGAAGCAGTTCCAGCGGATCGATGTCTTTTGATGATGCGCGATGAAGCTAACGAAGAGTTGCGGGTGGCAGTGGCCCGTCTGCGCGATCGCGTCGGCGAAGTCGGCGAAATTCGCGTGAGCCGCAATGTGATGGATGAAGTTGTGATGCGTGGTAATTCGGTACTGACGTCCGACGCGCAACACGATCCGCGGTTTGCCAGCGGCACAATGGTGTTGCAGGGCGTGCGGTCGGTACTGGCTGTGCCTCTTGGAGTTGCGGAAAAGGTTTTTGGGATTATCTACGCTGACTCACCGATCGCCGAAGGCCGGTTCACTGAAGACCACCTGAAAGTTTTAACCACGCTAGCCTCCGTCGCCGCCATTCGCGTTGAGAACGCAAAACTGGTTGAGGCGCGCTTTCAGCAGGAGCGGCTCGAACGCGAACTGCAACTCGCAAGTGAGATTCAGCAACGTTTTCAGCCGGCTGCGCCCCCGATAGTTGCGGGATATGAGCTGCAGGGGATTAGTTTTCCCTGTTACGAAATCGGCGGCGACTACTATGACTTTATTCAGCGAGATGACGGCCGGCTGGTGATTGCTTTGGGCGATGTTTCCGGGAAGGGAACTGCTGCCGCACTGCTGATGTCGTCGCTGCATGCGGCGATTCATGCGCAGACCGGCTCACACGATTCGATTGTCGAGACGATTTCTGCGGTCAATAAATACCTGGCCGAGAACATTCCCCCCAATCGCTTCGTGACACTGTTTTATGCCGAGCTCGATCCGGAGTCAGGTGCGGTGTCGTTTCTCAACGCGGGACACAATCCCCCACTCATCGTCCATGCGGCCGGAACCGTGGAACAACTAGCATCCGGCGGATTACCACTAGGCATTAAGGCTGATGCGGAGTACCGCGAAGGCAGAACAACTTTGCAGTTGGGCGATGTGCTGGTGATTTACTCGGATGGTGTAACTGAAGCGGCGAGTCCTAACGGTGAAGAGTTTGGACCAACCAGACTTTACGAAGTCGTCTCGCGCAATGTGGACGCATCGGCTGCAGGTATCCGAGATCGCATCGAATCGGCGCTTACGAAATTTTCGCAGGGCACCCAAGCCGCAGATGACATCACGCTCGTTATCTGCAAGCGCCAGACAGAGACACGACGCCTGGCCGTCAGTGGCGCACACCAATAAACCTCCGACAGTCCACCTTTCAGGTGCTCAGTCCTTATTCACCTCGGGTAAGGTCCGTGGTTGAATTCCGCTTAACAAGTGCAATAACGTACCCGCCGCAATGGCGTACATCCCTCGATGTGACAAGGGCGTTTCGAGATTCATGAGTTTTGGTTCATTGAAAAAGGCGACGATAAATAAGATCGTGGCACCCACTATGAGTACCGAACCAAGGATCTGCAGTCCACGACGCAACTGAGTCTCATCCGTCCTCAGGTATCTCCCCAATCCAAGATTCAGCAGAGCTGCGAGCAGGATAAATATGTGGCGCGTGCGGTAGAGCATGCGTGGACCATCAGGCATGCCTTCGAGATGATTGAAATAACGGTCCATGTACTGGCCGGTGAGTAGGAAGATAACCAGGACAATCAGACCGAAGATGAGATGGAATCGCTTCATGTCTAAAAAGTCTTGAGTTATGAGTTATGAGGGATGAGTGGTGACTAGTCGCTCGGGTTTTACTCATTACTCATAACTTTTCTTTCATTCGTTAGCTTTGCCGGTCAGGAGTGCATCGCTCTTCAGTGTCTGTGGTCCGCTGTCGTTGCACATCGCATATGAAGCGCCCGGGTACATGGTGACGCCAGCATGTTCACCTTTGGCGTTGATGATGTAGAAATTAATGCCGAAGTTTGGATTGCCTTTGCTGTTGAGTAAACGCTTCTCGACGGTGTTGGCCTTGATTCGTTTCAACGCTTCCATCCCTGCGTCTTTCGGGTTTTTGCCGCGCCGCATCTCTTCCACGATGAGGAAGGAACAGAGGTTGTAAAGATTTGCTTCGCCCCTGCCGGTGGAACCCGCAGCGCCGACTTCGCCATCCACATAGAGTCCTGCTCCCAGTATTGGCGAATCCCCAACACGTCCGGGAATTTTCCAGGCCAGACCGCTGGTCGTAGTGACTCCGCAAATTTCGCCCTTGGAATTTATGCCGTTGCAGTTAATCGTACCGTAGTAGTGCTCCCGGTTGATCAATCCTTCCTCGACCATCTTCATACCTTCACGATGCCAAACCTCCGCGCGAGTTTTTGGATCGAGGTAGTGTGACGGATCGGTACGGCGCTTCCATTCCAACCAAAGTCTTCGCGAGTTGTCGGTGTTGAGATCCTCTTCGATTTTGAAGCCCATATTGCGTGCAAACATCTGCGCACCCTTGCCGACGAGCAGGTGATGGTCGGTGTAATCCAGCACCGCTTTGGCCACCAGGGAAGGAGTGCGAACACCCTCAAGGGCGGCGACTGCGCCGGCGCGCTTCTTTGGACCATGCATGCAGGAGGAATCGAGCTGGACTACGCCGTCGGCGTTTGGCAACCCACCGTAACCGACGCTGTCATCTAGTGGATCGAGCTCGCAGATGTTTACTCCGGCAATGACCGAGTCGAGGACGTCTGCGCCCTGAGTCATCATCGTGAACGCCTTCTGCACGGAAGTCATGGTTCCGCCATTCTTAAACCGATTGCCGTTAGAGGAAGCGACCACTACAGGCTTAACCCCGCTTTGAATGATGATGTTTGGAAACTGGGCCACGGCCGATTTGGCGGAGGCGAGTGTTAACCCGGCGACTGCTCCATTGCGGAGGAATTCACGACGCTTAATTCGTTTTTTCATAGTTTTCTTGGAATGGGTTCAAGCAGTTCAGAGTTCAAGCTTTAGCTTGCGTCATCGATAGAAGGTAGCTAGTAGTTCAGAGTTCAAGCAGTTCAGAGTTCAAGCAGTTCAGAGTTCAAGCAGTTCAGAGTTCAAGCTTTAGCTTGCGTCTTCGCCTGATGCTCGTAGTTCAAAGTTCCAGCAGATTAGATTCAAACTCTAAAATGTGGACGTCACACTATATATCCCACTTCTTCCCATAGTCTAGAATCGGATACTCCAACCAGATTCGCCGAGCAGTTTCACGACCGACCTTTTCAAGATATTGCCGTGCGCTAGACCACGGCCAATCTTCCCACCGCTTAACGTAGCCGTGATGCACGGCGTTGTTGTGCACGTAATTGAGAGTGGCCCAGAAATGTCGCTCGGACTTCATGTCGCGTTCGAAGCAGTTGTACCAAACTTTTCTCCCTCGCTGATTGTCTTCGCGATTCCAGGTGAATGCAGTGCGGCCATGGAATTGTGCAAGCGCCGCCCTTAGCTCTTTGATTCGTTCGGTTCTAACGAAGACATGGAAATGGTTTGGAAGTATGCACCACGCGTAAATGCGTGTACACGCTTCACTGCAAATTCTCAGGACTTCGGCTTCGCAATCCGTCATTCGTTGTGGATGCTTTCCGATGACTGGAGCATGTTCGTAACATGACGATGAAACGAGATATTGCTTTTCCACTGTCAAGTCGAGATGAGGTGGAGTATGCCAGGGAAGCTTTCGGGCCTTACGAAGTTCGAGTGCTTGCTGTCTTTCAGCGTCTGACATTTTTCGCCAGTCGTACATGACGAAGATGTATTAGAGTGAAATGCTTAAGGCAAGTGCTCACGGGAACTGCTGTAGGAGGTGAGATGCAAGAAGCTTTGAATTAGACGACGCAAGCTAAAGCTTGAACTCTGAACTGCTTGAACTTTGAACTACTTGAAGTCTGAACGGAGTGTGTAGAGCTCCAAAAAAGACGCAAGCTAAAGCTTGAACTCTGAACTGCTGGAATTGAACTAAGTTTGTAGATCTCAAAAGACGCAAGCTAAAGCTTGAACTCTGAACTGCTAGAACTTTGAGCTACTAGCCTTTCCTCACAGGCTGTCTTTAATCCTCTCGGCTGTCTTAGGGCCGATACCATCCACTGAGTCGAGTCCTCCACCTTCAACAAACTTCTTTAGATCAGCTAGCGACGACACCTTGAATTTCTGATGGAGCAGGGCTGCTGTCTTGGGCCCAATGCCTGGAATTTCCAGCAGGTCAAGAACCGTTTCAGGCGTCTCAGGCGTCAACCTTTCCCAGGCATCAAACGTCCCGCGGTCCAACAGCTCGATGACCTTTCCGGCAATAGCCTTTCCCACTCCAGGTATCGATTGCAACCCGGAAACACCTTCGGCTGCCGCGATTTGTTTCAATGGTGTGGGCCACGTTTCGATCGCTTCCGCTGCGTTGCGATAGGAGCGGAGACGAAATGGATCGTCGCCGCGAATGTCCATCAGCGCAGCGAGGCGGTAAAACCTGCGAGCTATTGCTTCATTGTCCACGGTGTAACCAGAATGTCTCAGGAAACTTCGGGCTATATTGCACTCCTGCTATCGACCTAAACAAGAAGAAAATCCAACTCCTTGGAGTGCGCCGCCACGCCACCCCAGCGCGGCTGCCGCGCCGGGGACCCCGGTTGTCGGCGCTTTGCTCAGTTGCGACCGGGTCGCAGCTTGGTTCGCTAAAGACTTCACGGATGCTGAGTACTACATCAGTGGGGAGCGCGGCGCAGAGCCGCCGCGCGGCCAAAGCGCCGACAAGGCGGCGCACTCCAAGGAGTTCGCTTCGTGGAATTTGGTTGGTCGTTGCCCTTTGATTGAGAGCTTAAGCAACGATCATTGTGCCGGTGCCGCTGTCGGTGAAGATTTCGGTCAACAGCGCATTGCGAGTGGTACCACTGAGAATGTGAGCGCTATGCACTCCACCGCGGAGTAACGCAATAATGCTTTGAAGTTTGGGAATCATGCCACCGCTGGCCCTACCGTCGTTGATCATGGCTTCCGCTTCAGCAACCGTCAGCCGGGACAACTTGGTTTCGGGTTCACCTGCGCGCAGATAGATCCCATCCACATCGGACAACAGGATCAACTTCTCTGCCTTCAACTGCGCCGCAATTTCTGAGGCAATCGTGTCGGCGTTGATATTGAAAACAGTGCCCTCCGCATCGGCCCCCAATGAAGATATGACCGGCAAATAACCCTGGTCCAACAAAACCGTAAGCAGGCGTGAGTTTATTTCGACCACGTCGCCGACATGTCCAAAATCAACTTGAGAACGCTCGCCGGTTTCCCGGTTTAGCACTTCTTTCGGCGGACGTCGCTCAGCGTGCACGATGTTGCCGTCAACTCCTGACAGTCCAACCGCCTCGGTACCACGATTTCGCAACGCCGAGAGGATGTCAGTATTGATCTTGCCGGCGAAAATCATCTTCGCCATTTCCAGTGTGGCGTCATCGGTAACCCGGCGACCTTCAATGATTGTTTGTTCAATTCCCAAACGCGACGCCAGCTCGCTAAGCTGCTTACCACCGCCATGGACCACGCAGATGCGAATTCCAACACGCTGCAACAGCGCTAACTCCTCGGCGAGTGAGCTCAGGTTTTCCCGGTTCTCGGTAGCTTTCCCTGATAGTTTGACCACGAAGGTCTGCCCCTGGAACCTTTGAATGTAAGGCAACGCCTCGCGCAAAAGATCGAGACGCAACTGATCGCCGACTTCGTTGGTGTTCTTCATGATTAGTACGCGCCGCGGATTAACGCGGATATTCGCGGATCAGACAAGACATACTGTTGGAAAGTGCCGTCATGTCTTCGTTAATCAGTGGGTCGTGTTGCTATGCCCAGCGTAGGGCGGTTGTTCAGATCCGCGTTTGTCCGCGTTCATCTGCGGCTAATCTTACCGTGCTAGCAAACTGGCCATGATCCTCTTCTGTATGTGAAGCCTGTTCTCCGCTTCGTCAACTACGACAGACGCCGCGGAATCGATGACGCCATCTGTAACAATCACGTTTCGGCGAACCGGCAAACAATGCATGAATATTCCCTGATTCGTGCTGGCCATCTTTCGCTCATCGACAATCCACTGTTGACGATATTGTGCGCGTTCGGCGATGTCTTTTTCTGGCGCCCCATAAAATTTGTTACTCCCCCAACTTTTCGCGTAAATCACTTCAGCGCCTTCAAAGGCTGCATCGATATCGTTGGTTGTCTCCAGCTTGCCTCCAGCTTCTGCTGCTCTACTCTTTGCGGTTTCCATTAGCTGATCGTCAGGCTCGTAGCCCTTTGGATGAGCGACCACGACATCGTGGCCCATCTGTGCGGCGGCCAGAAAAAAACTGTTAGGTACCGCCATTGGCAGTGGCTTTGGATGCCAGGCCCAGGTGAGCACCACACGTTTTTGGCCCGTCCCAAGTTTTTCACGAATCGTCATCATGTCCGCCATCGCCTGACACGGATGATGCATCGCCGACTCCAGGTTGATTAGCGGCACTTGAGAATGACGGGCAAACGCGGCGAGTACCGGGTCAGTGCGCTCTTCGTCCCAGTTTTTTAAGGCAGCGAAGGTACGCACACCAATCGCGGCACAGTAGCGGCCGAGCACGCGGACAAACTCCGCTACGTGTTCGGTCTTGTCGCCATCCATTACTACGCCGTCGCGGTGTTCGAGTGTCCAACTGGTTCCCCCGGGCTCAAGCACAACTGGGTTTCCGCCAAGTTCGTAAATGCCCACCTGCATCGACGCCCGCGTCCGTAGACTGGGATTGAAAAACACGAGAGCGACTGAACGGCCTACAAGTGGCAGAGCACTGACGTCGCCGCTCTTGTGTCGCATTGCCGAATCGATTAACGCGTTCAGGTCATTGCGAGACCAATCAGCGGTGTTTAGAAAATGTTTCATTCCTGTTCAAGTAGTTCAGAGGTCAAACTATAGGTTGTGATTTTGCGCAACGAGCAAGCTAAAGCTTGTACTCTAAACGCCCGGAAATCTCAGGCCGCTCGTTTCGTGGCGAGTGACTTCGCCAGCCCAAACAAACTAATCAGCAGCCAAAACGCTTCCATCAAGAAAGCTGAAAGGTTGAAGCTATACACCAACGAGATCATCACCAGCACCGCACCGGCTGCGTTTAAAAGCAAATAGGTAATTGACGAACTCGAAAGTTTATCAACCTGCAAAAGCAGATAAGCGATCACCATCATCAGCACACCGGCGTTGCCTGCCAAATCAAATGAACTGTATTCCAAGCGCTTCCTCCGTTAGGCTTGCGTAAGAGTGATTGTCTTGAGAGCCTCAATGAACAGATCTACATCAGATGTCTTCAAACACAATGGCGGCAGCAGACGTAGCACATTTGGCTTGCTCGAAGTGCCAGTAATAATCTTGTGCTCGAGCAGCGCCTGATGAATCGGCGTCGCTTTGTCGCTGAATTCGAGACCAAGCAGGAAGCCACGACCATGGACCGTCCGGACCGCTGGCACTTCAGACAAACGCCCTCGCAGATACGCTTCGATGTGCTGTACATTCGCCAGCATTCCGTCGTGCTCAATCGCTTCGAGCGTCGCTGTTACCGCGGCCATCGCGATCATGCCACCGCCAAAAGTCGTGCCGAGATCATTTTCCTTGATGTGCGACGCTACGTTGTCACTGACCAGACACGCGCCCACAGGTATTCCACTACCTAGCGCTTTCGCCAGAGTGACGATGTCGGGAACTACTCCGGCGGCTGCTTCGCTGCCGGCGAAAAACCATTCACCGGTACGGCCAACTCCTGTTTGCACTTCGTCAAAGATCAAAACAATCGCGAGCTCATCACAGAGCATCCGCAGTGCTCGAAAAAATTCCGGGGCGGCGGTGCGCACACCGGCCATCGATTGAATTGGCTCGAGCATGATCCCGGCGACGGAGTCGTCGGCAATCGCCCGAACTGAAGCAATATCTCCGAACTCTGCGGAGATGTGTCCTGGAACATTTGGTTTCCCGATCTCACGGTATTTCCCGAGAAACGTCGCACTGATTGCGTCAGCAGTGCGGCCATGAAATCCACCGGTGAAAGTGATGATCTTTTCGCGTCCGGTCGCCATGCGAGCCATGCGCATCGCGTTTTCGTTCGCTTCAGTTCCTGAATTGCAAAAGAAAGCCTTGGTTAACGAATCGGGTGCGATAGAAATCAGTTTCTCGGCGGCGCGAGCTCGTGCGTCCGAATAAACCAAGTTCGAATAGAACAAGAGCTTTTCAGATTGTTCGCGAATTGCCCCGACTACGTGCGGATGCGAGTGACCTGTGCCCGCCACTGCATGACCGCCGTATAGATCGAGGTAGGTTTCACCTTCGATGGTCTGGATCCAGACGCCTTCGCCACGCTCGGCGACAATTGGCATTTTCTTGTAAGTCGCAAGTTGGTAACGATCCTCGAGCGCCGCCACCTGTTCAAGACTCATGTCGATTTCTGTTTTCATCCGGCCCTTGCTCCATTCGGAACCAAAACTTCCGGCACCGCTAACGCGGGAAGTAGTCCATCGGAGTATCCGATGTCGAAAAGCATTCCTTCCGATAACTGGCCGAGCATTTTCCTTGACTGAAGGTTTACTACGAACAAAGCTTGCCTGCCTTCAATCTCGCGCGGGTTCTCGCGTTCCTGTTTCATGCCCGCCAAAATATTTCTTTGATGATCGCCGAAGTCTACAACCAACCTGACCAGCTTGTCGGAGCCTTCAATGTCTTCGACCGAAAGAATTGTTCCGACTCTTACATCGATGCTCTCAACCTGGGCCATCGTGACTGCCGGTTTCACCGGCGCGGGTGTGAATGCAGCGCTCATGGATTCGTCCCAACCATCATCAATCCCGTTGTTTCTTCAAATCCAAACATCAGATTCATGTTTTGAACGGCTTGACCGGCTGCACCCTTCACTAGGTTGTCGAGTGCAGAAAAGACGACCACCTGCCGCCCGCGCACCGCAAACCCAAGATCACAGAAATTTGTGGTCTTGACCCAATTGATGTCGGGCGAACCTTTCACCAATCTCACGAAGAACGAATCCTTGTAGAAGTCCCGGAAAACTTCGCGTAGAGCTTCTTCAGTGGTCCCTTCGTTTGTTTCCGCATAGATTGAAGCAAATATTCCTCGCGCGACTGGCAGTGAATGCGTCATGAACACCAGCTCGCTGGTCCAATCACCGACGTTCGACAGTTCCTGTTCAATCTCGGGCACGTGTTGGTGTGTAAAAGGCTTGTAAGCATAAAACGAAGTCATGCGTTGTGGGTGGTGGGTGTTGGCGGCGGCCTTAACACCTGAGCCTGAAGATCCGGTTTTGGCATCCACAATGACGCGCCCGTTGAGCATTCCGCCGGCAACCAGAGGGGCGAGTCCGAGCAATGTGGCCGTTGCAAAACAACCAGGATTGGCAATCAGCCGAGCATTCGTAATCGCCTTTCGATTTGTCTCAGTTAGCCCGTAAACAAACTCTGACTGCGACGCCATCGCGGTGTGCGGTCGCCCGTAATGTTGCTCAAAGCTCTCCCGAGAGCGGAGCCGAAAGTCTCCCGAGAGATCGATCGCCTTTACGTGCGAAGGCAGATTGGGAACCACATCCATCGCCTGGCCATGCGGCAGTCCGAGAAAGACGCAATCGACTTCCGGCAAAGTTTCGGGAGCTGGAATGAAATTTAGATCGGTCAGACCATGAAGGTTCTTGTGAACCTCACCTACTGGTTTTCCGGCCTGCTCGTTAGCGGTAACAAAAACTATTTCGACGTGAGGATGGAAGAGCAGAATGCGAAGCAGCTCTGAGCCGCCGTAACCTGAGCCGCCAAAAATGCCGATGCGAATTTTCTTGCCGGTCATCACCGCTGTTCCCCTTTATGGTCGAAGCTTAGCGTATCTGGTACGCTAACCCACGCTCGCTAACCTGCAGACGAAAGTCTTCGCCATGCGCAATATCGCCTATCCATTTCTGATCCTGGCCATCGCGTTCATCGCTATCGGCATTAGTGGTCAGCGAACGTTCCTCTTTGTGGGTCTTGTGTTCCTCGTTGTAGCGTTGCTTCGTTTTCTTCCCCGACGCCGGCGTTAGACTACTCCTTGGAGTGCGACGGCCATGCGCCGCTTTAGGCAGCGGCGGGTTGACGTAGCAACCGTGCCCCCAGAGCCTAACTTCACTCATTAACTCGACGCGTCTGTCGACTAATCATTGACCAAAGCGGCGCCAGGCCGCCGCACTCCAAGGAGTTGAATTCATTCCACGGTTGCAGCAAGCGCCAGTTCAAGCTTCGCGTTGATGATCGCAAAAAGCTGTTCACCGTTGCGTCGCGCATTCGCCGCCGGAACCCCAAACTCCCTTTCGATGTAGTCTTCGCCCATCTGCGAATCGGTCACCGAACCGGCAATTAGATCAACCGCGATACCGCGGCGTCGAAACAGTTCAATTCCTCCCCAAGCGCCGACGTAGTCAGAGGCGCAAAAGATGAGGGCAGCTGTGGCGTCGCGCAACTCAGAATCTTCAAAAATTGATTCCACTGAATAGCCACCCAATATGCCGTCGCCAAGCTCTACCACGATCAGATCGGGTGAACTCTCATTCAAGCGTGCAATGACGGCTTTCGCAACCGGTGCAAGGTCGCCAGCTCCCACCGTCGATGGAAGCCCGCAATCGAGGAAGCTTGCGGTAGCCATTGCTCCGTGATCGGCCATGTTCAGCGTATCGCGGAGGCAAGCGACACCCGATAGTTTCGCCGCAGCGATCTTGAAACCGGCGCGACTGGCTTGCTTGATGAGTTCAGTCGCAGCGTAAGTCTTGCCGCTGTTCATGCTGGTCCCTGCGATCATCACGAGGGGCGCACTACTTCCCAGAGACGTTCGAAGCGGTAACGCCGCATCGGCAATGTTCAAGGCCCGGCCGTCTTCTGCGCAAACCACTCCAATGACTTCAACCTGGATCGCATCACCGAGACTCGAATGATGACCAGTGCAATAGCCGATTACGCCACCCATATTCAGCAGATGCAGACGATCACCGGCCTTCAAACTTTCAGGAACGTCGCCGACAAAGCCCTTCAACGCCCGCCGTCGTCCCAGCACACCCAGCAGAATATCTCCTGGATTTACCTTCGCGAGCCTTCCGGTCGGAAGCTCAAGCATGTTGTAGGTCGCACTGTCGGTAAGGGCTTTCACCGCAACCACGTCACCAGCACGCGGCACGCTCAAGTGGTCACCGACAGCAACAGTCTTTGCCAGGCCCAGAGGCGAAGTAGCCGAACCAATCTTGTCAGCTTCGACAACCTTCACTTCAGAGAAATGATTGTGCATGTTTTCCATTTCAACTCCCCCGATTGCCAAGTCTGAGTCTCAACGCGTTGAGCTTGATGAACCCCTCCGCGTCGCGCTGGTTGTAAACCGTGTCTGCTTCAAACGTCGCAACATTCTCATCGTAAAGCGAATGCGGCGAGCGCCTCCCAACGACAATCGCGTTACCGCGATAAAGCTTTAGACGAACGTCACCAGTTACCTTCAATTGCGTTTCGTCGACCATCTTGCGCATCAGGTCAAACTCAGGTGCAAACCAGAAACCGTAGTAGATGCTTTCGGCAAACTTCACCCCGAGCGAATCACGCAAGTGCATCACTTCGCGATCAAGCGTGATTGACTCCAACGCCCGGTGCGCTGCCTGAAGAATCGTCACGCCGGGCGTTTCGTAAACACCACGAGATTTCATCCCCACAAAACGGTTCTCAACCAGATCGACGCGTCCTATTCCGTGTTCGCCGCCAAGTTTGTTGAGAGTTTCAAGCAGCGCGACCGGACCCAGCTGTTCACCGTTGATTGCAACCGGCTCACCTTTTTCAAAAGTCACTTCGACCAGCTCCGCTTCCGCTTTCGCGCTCTCAGGCGACCGAGTCAGTTGGAATATTTCTTCTGGTGGCGCGGCCCAGGGGTCTTCCAAAATCCCACCCTCGTAGGAAATGTGCATTAGGTTGCGATCTGTTGAATATGGCTTCGCCTGGGTCGCGGTGATCGGAATATCGTGTTCCTTCGCATAGGCGATCAGATCCATGCGACCCTTGAAGGCCCACTCGCGCCAGGGTGCAATCACCTTGATGTCTGGTTGCAGCGCGTAATAGGTCAACTCAAAACGAACCTGGTCGTTGCCCTTGCCAGTCGAGCCGTGGGCCACGGCATCGGCGCCTTCCCTTTGCGCAATCTCGATCTGCCGCTTGGCGATAACGGGCCGGGCAAGGGAAGTGCCCAGCAAGTAGACGCCTTCGTAAACTGCGTTGGCTTTTACCGCGGTCCAGACGTAATCGCGCACAAACTCTTCGCGAAGGTCTTCCACATAAAGCTTTGAAGCTCCAGTTGCCAGCGCCTTTTCTTCAAGGCCGCTGAGCTCGTCGCCCTGGCCGACGTCGGCGCAGTAGCAGACCACTTCGCAGCCATACTCTTCTTTGAGCCAGCGAAGCATCACCGATGTGTCGAGTCCGCCCGAATAGGCTAAGACAATTTTTTTGATCGTTTTGTTTTCCATGAATCCTTAATTTGTACTTTGTTCTTAGTTCTTTGAACTTGGTACTTGGTACTTGGTACTTGGTACTTGGTTCTTTGTCAGTTGTCAGTGGTCAGTTGTTAGTGGTCAGTTGTGCTCAACTATCGAAGGTTCTCAATTACGATTCAGTAGACGGCTAGCCTAGAATGGCAACTGACAACTAACCACTGACCACTGACCACTGACAAAGAACAAAGAACAAAGAACAAAGCACAAAGCACAAAGCACAGAGCGCCCGGCGCTTTTTATCCAAATATTTCCCAAATCTCTTTCATCGTCGACCGTTGTGATTTAGCGTCGCGCACCGCGATGAAGATCGTGTCCTCGCCGGCAATGGTTCCTACAATGTCTTCAAGCGCTGCGCCGTCGATTGCCACCGCTACCGCTGACGCTAAACCCGGCTCCGTTCTCGCAACCACGAGGTTGTCACCCGCCAGTTCAAGACCAAGCAAACCCCGCGCGGCCGCTCCATCCGATTTTGGCACCGTGTAATGCCCTCGGTGCTTTACAATCCCCAGCTCCTCCATATCTCTGGAGAGGCTTGATTGAGTGGCCGGCACGCCAGCTCGCTCGAGTGAATCGCGCAGCTCAGCCTGGGTGCCGAATGGCTTTGCTTTAATCAGGCTTAACAGCTTTCTTTGGCGTAACTCTTTCTGCATACCATAACGTTATGCATTTCATTTGCATAACCAATGCATAGATGCATAAAATACCGGATTGGATTGCTGGGGTCAAGTGAGAGATCTCTGTGGAGATAACGTAAACGTCAGTCAATGTCAGACGAAAAACGCTGAAAGCGTTCGCGAATTCCAGCTCAGGGTTTGCTGTGAACCCCTGGAGGCAAAAGCGTGTGAGAAATGTTTTAGCAACTCTGAAGGAGTTGCGATTCGGGAAACACCAACAACGACGCATCCCGACAGATCGGGATAGCGTCTTCGAGAATGAATGCATGCTTCCCAGGCTTGCCAAAGCTCAACCCCGGGCTGAAATTAGCGAACGCTTTCAGCGTTAGCATCAGGCGCTACAGCGTCGGTCTGTGGGTGGTTAGGGAGAACACATGAAATCAGGCAAGAACCTTTGGGGCGGGAGATTTTCAGGTCAACCGGACCCATCGTTCACCCGTTTTAATAATTCGTTTCGCTTCGACCGCAGGTTGTTTGAAGTGGACATCCGCGCCAGCGTCGCCCATTGCAACGGACTGGTCGGCGCGAAGGTTCTCTCTCCCGAGGAAGGTGAACTCATCAAAGGCGGTCTGGCATCAATCCTCGATCAAGCTTCCGGACGTGGTTATTTCGATCATGATGCGGAAGACGTTCACTCCTTCGTCGAGTCCCGACTCGTCGAATTAGTTGGCGACGCCGGTCGCAAGCTGCACACGAGCCGCAGCCGCAATGATCAAGTCGCTACGGATCTCCGCTTGTGGTTAAGAGAAGCGATCGATCAACTTTCGGTGAAGGTGCGAAACACTCAGGAGGCTCTAATCGAACTCGCCGAAAATCACCGAGAAGCAGTACTGCCGGGCTACACGCACCTGCAACGCGCACAGCCCATACTCTTTGCGCATTGGTGCCTCGCCTACTTTGAAATGCTGAGTCGTGATCGCGAGCGCCTGGCCGAAGTTCGCAAGAGAGTAAATGAATTGCCGCTGGGCTCGGGTGCCCTGGCGGGCGCGTCTTTCCCGATCGACCGGGAAGCTGTCGCTGCCGAACTGGGGTTTGACGGCGTAACACGTAATAGCGTGGACGCGGTCAGTGATCGCGATTTTTGCGTGGAGTTTGCGAGCGCGTGTTCTCTGATTATGGTCCATCTCTCGCGCCTGGCAGAAGAGATCATTCTCTATTCGACAACAGAGTTTCATTTTTTTGCGTTGAGTGATGCGGTGGCAACCGGTTCGAGCTTGATGCCGCAGAAGAAGAATCCGGATTCGATGGAACTCGTGCGAGGTAAAGCCGGACGCGTCTTTGGTCACACAGTTTCTCTGTTAACTATGATGAAGGGATTGCCACTCGCCTATAACAAAGACATGCAAGAGGACAAAGAAGCGATTTTTGATGCGTTTGATACTACTGCCGATTCGCTGGAAGTCTCGACAATCGTCTTGCAAAATGTGTCTTTAAATGAAGAGCAAATGAAGCTGGCCGCGTCTCGTGGCCTGATGAACGCAACCGAGCTGGCCGACTATCTGGTGCGCAAAGGCATGCCCTTTCGCGAAGCTCACGATACCGTGGGAAAGATCGTTATCAAGGCTCTCGAGCTTGGAGTGGAATTGCAGGATCTTCCGCTTGAACAGTTGAAATCGGCATCAAGTCTTATCGAGGAAGATATTCTTGAGTCGCTTTCACTTGAATCGACCCTTGCTTCGAAAACGCAAACCGGTGGCACAGCGCCCGCACAAGTCAACAACGCATTGGCACACGCCCGCCGCAGTCTGGCTAGTTAATTAACCGAGCCTGCTCCAATGTGGGTCCTCGGGTCGTATGTTCGCATTGATGATCGCGTGTATTTGCCCATCCTAGCCTGCGAAGTTCTTGTGACTCGATTCGGTTTTCTCTGCGTAACAAAGTTCCAACTTCTTGTTTCTTAACAAGAATTTCTAAACACTTCCTCGTCCCGTTAGGGACGGAATGTTTATAGAACACAGCGACTCCAAAAGGTCCTTCTCGCTCCGGAGGAGCGAAACGGCTCGACTTCCGCAGTCGTCGCTGGAAACCTTGCGCTTCTCTGGAGCGCGAGTCGTACGGTAATACCGATGCTATAAACATTTGGCTCCTCTGGAGCCAGGGTTTGGTTACGGCTAAAAGCCGCGCTGTGTACTCTCAGTGTCCTCTGTGTCTGTGGTTGAATTAGCCGCCAGCAAAAACGTCCACCACCGAGGCACAGAGAACACGGAGGTAGCACAGAGATTTCAATTTAAGCCACTACTGACTCCTACAAAGTATTGACAACCCCCGCTCTCGCACATTAAAACCTCTCCGCACTTTTCAATCCATCCTTTGCACATGCCGTGGAGGTCTCCATGACAACGTCTCGTCGCGATTTCATTAAGATTGCAGGTGTAGCTGCGGGAGCCGTGGCATTGCCGTCGGCACTGCCATCATGGATCAGTGATGTCAATGCCGCTGAAGCTGCTGGTGCGTCACTGGTGAACAAGAACGCGCTAGCGGATATTGCACTCGGGACTGCCCGACGATTAGGTGCGACCTACGCTGACATCCGCATTAACCGTTATCGGACCGAAGCGATCTCAACCCGAGAGAAGCAAGTGCAAAATGTTTCTCGGAGTCAGAACTTCGGCTTTGGTGTGCGCGTGCTCTTTAAAGGCACCTGGGGTTTCGCGTCGAGTCGGGAAGTGACCCCGGAGGAAGTGCGACGAATCACGCGTCAGGCGATGGACATTGCCCGCGCGAATTCAGTCTACCAGCGCAAGCGCATCGCTATGGCGCCCGCAATGAAGGTCGTCGCCAAATGGAAGAGTTCGTTTGAAAAAGATCCGTTTGACGTAAGCATCGACGACAAGATCCAGTTTCTACTCAAACTGAACGAGGGCGCGATGAAAACCCAGGGCGTGAGCTTTGTGACTTCGTCTATGGGATTTGTTAATGAGCAGAAGTATTACGCATCAACCGACGGCTCGCGCATAGAGCAGTACATCATTCGCACCAATCCAAACTTCAACGTTACTGCCGTCAATCGTGCGACCGGCGACTTCCAGTCTCGCAGTTCACTGGGCGGGCCGCAGGGGCTCGGCTATGAGTATATGGAGAAGTACCCATGGATGAAGGAAGCCGAGATGGCGGGTCAGGAAGCTGTCGGAAAACTCCAGGCCAAACCGATCGAGCCGGGTAAATATGATTTGGTACTACATCCATCGCATTTATGGCTCACGATTCATGAATCGGTAGGCCATCCAACCGAACTCGATCGCTCGCTCTGGTGGGAGGCGAACTACGCCGGCACCAGTTTTCTAACGCGCGATAAGATCGGCAAACTGCAATTTGGTTCGAAGATCGTGAACTTCATTGCGGACCGAACGCAGCGCGGCGGATTGGCGACGATCGGCTACGACGACGAAGGTGTTCCCGGCCAGCAATGGCACTTGATCAAAGACGGCTTATTCGTCGACTGGCAAACCACGCGTGATCTCGCGGCGATGTCTCCAAAAAAGAAATCGTATGGCTGCCTGCATGCGGATAGTTGGGGCAGCGTTTCCTTTCCGCGCATGCCAAATGTTTCGCTGCAAGCGGGAACTGAAAACAAGAGCCTCGATGATCTGGTGTCGGGAGTTGAGAAGGGCATTCTCATTTACGGCAACGGCAGCTATTCAATCGATCAGCAGCGCTACAATTTTCAGTTTGGCGGCCAAACGTTCTGGGAGATCAAGAACGGCAAAGTTGGCTCGATGGTTAAGGACGTGGCCTATCAATCCCGCACCACGGACTTTTGGAATTCCTGCGACGGACTGGGAGGAATGGGGACCTATGAACTGGGCGGGAGTTTCAATGATGGCAAGGGTGAGCCGGGCCAATCGAATACTGTGAGTCATGGTTGTCCAGTCGCGAGGTTTCGCCAGGTGAATGTGCTCAATACGGCGGCAACGTAAAGAAGAACCATTTTCCATATCTCATTTATCAGTTCTCATTTGTCATTGCGGACGTTGACCAGAAGCCTGAAGTTCAGAGTTCAGCCTTTAGGCTGTGGCTTCGCGACGCAAGCTAAAGCTTGAACTCTGAACCTCTGGTCTTAAGCTGAGGGCCTCCAATGATAAATGAGAAATGATAAATGAGATATGGAAAATGATTCCGATGTTCGAGTGCAGGTAAATCGTCAACCCGAGACGAGAGGGACGAAAATATGCTTACTGAAAGTGACGCGAAAGAGATAACCCAAAAGCTACTGAGCTATGTGAAGGCTGACGACGCAACAGTCAACGTAGGTAGTGAAAACTACTCGCACCTGCGTTTCGCAGCCAATGCGTTTACTACCAGCGGCGCGCGTGAAAACACGACTGTCGGTGTCACTGTTTGGATCGACAAGAAACGTGGCTCGTCTTCAACCAACGAGATGGACGATGCGTCTTTGCGAGCGGCTGTGGCAGAAGCTGAAACTCTGGCGCGAATCTCCCCAGTCGATCGCGAATACCTGCCGACGCTGGGCCCACAAACATATCGGCCGGTAATTGGTTATTCCGAGAATACATCCAGTATTTCTCTCCAGGATCGAGCCCGCGCTATCAACGACGTGATAGCAAGTTGTGAACGTTCTCGAGTGATTGGAGCCGGATTTCACCAGGCGCGAGGATTCGCAAATGGCTCGGCCACGAAGAACGGAAATTTCAATTACTCACGTTCGAGCCTGGTCAGTCTTTCCACCACAGCGCGCACGGCAGATGGAGGAAGCTCGGGTTATTTCCTGCGCAACCACTTCGACGTGTCGAAGTTGGATTCAAAACGCGTTGCGCGGGAGGCGATCCGCAAGGCTTTGGAGTCGCGACAGCCGCGCACGCTGCCGCCGGGAGTCTATACCGCAATACTGGAGCCCCAAGCAGTCGCAGACCTGCTTTCGGGTTTTGCTTTTGGTTTCGATGCTCGTAGCGCTGACGAGGGCCGGAGTCCTTTTTCAGCACCGGGTGGCAAGACCAAGGTAGGACAAAAGATTTTTGACGAGCGAATAAATCTTTACAGTGATCCATGGAATGCCGAGTTGCCGGGGTCACAATCGGCTCAAAGTGGCATACCCGCGCAGAAGATCTACCTGGTCCGCAATGGCGTGCTAGAGAATTTGGTCTATTCGCGATTCTGGGCTAAGCAAAAAGACAAAGAGCCAACTCCTGGTCCGGTCAACAACATAATGGAAAGCTCGGCGGCGCCATCCTCTCTCGAAGAAATGATCAAAGCAACGGATCGCGGTTTACTCATCGGGCGCTTCTGGTACATCCGTGGGGTTGACCCACGCACTGCGTTGCAGACGGGGTTGACGCGCGATGGTGTGTGGTATGTGGAGAAAGGGAAGATTCAGTATCCCGTGAGCAATTTCCGATTCAATCAAAGTCTGATGCAGTTGTTGGCGCCAGGTAACGTTGAAATGATCGGAGTGCCGGAACGCGTGGGGAGTTCAGAGGGACAGGGTGGAAGTTCGGCTTTGTTACCGGCGCTGAAGGTGAAGGAGTTTAATCTCACGTCGCAGTCCGAAGCGGTTTAGTTTTATGCAATAGGTTCGCGGCTCTGCCGCAGCACAGTGCGGAAAGCCTATGGCTTTCCGGCGTTTCCCTCCCTTCCTTCCTGAGGCTCAGCCTCAGAATCATTAAGAATACTGGCACGGAAAGGCTGAGCCTTTCCGCACTGTGCGGCACGCTAACCTCAGATGCTCATGTTATTTCTACCGCTTTCGGTTCGGCGCCGATGGGGACGGCGAGGGTACATCCGGAAGAGTTGCACTGGCCTCCGGATAGATTGTTTCCTGGTAGATGTAGCTTCCGTCTTGAAGTTTCAAGATGACCGCCGGCTTCACCGCGTTGCGGTCCTTGTCCATACTTATTAGTCCAGTGACCCCAACAAAATTTCTGGTTGAAGCCAACGCGTCCCGCAGTTTGGCGCCATCAGTTGTGCCTGCCTTTCGCATCGCGTCAACGAGAAAACGGAGGGCGTCGTAGGCGAGAGCCGCATGCGCATCCGGTGTGAGGTTTCCGTAACGACGCCGGTAGTTTTCCACGAAAGTCTGAATCGTTTGCGACGGCGTGTCGACTGAATAATGGTTTGTGATGTAGCAGGCGTTAAGCGCGTCACGACCAAGTTCCCAAACTTCAGGTGCATCCCAACCATCACCGCCAAGCAACGGCTGCGTGATGCCCAGTTGCCGAGCCTGGCGAGCAATTAAAGCGACATCGCCATAGTAGCCGGGAATGTAGATAACATCGGGCTGGGCGGCTTTGATTGCACTCAGCTGTCCGCGGTAGTCGGCGTCGCCTTGCGAGTAGGATTGCTTAGCGACAATCTTGCCGTCGAGTTTCGCGAAACTAAGTTCGAAGAATTGCGAAAGGCCTAGGCTATATGGCGAATTGAAGTCGAGCATGATCGCGGCGGTCTTCGCTTTGAGGGTGTTGGCGGTAAATCGTGCCATCACATCACCCTGGAAGGCGTCGATGAAGCAGGCCCGGAAAACGTAATCGCCCGCGAGGGTGACGGCCGGATTTGTGGAGGAAGGGGATATCAACGGCACGTGAGCTGATTGTGCGCTGGGAGCTGCTGCAAGACTGTTGCCAGAAGCGCCGGCGCCAATGATGGCTACAACTTTTTGGGTGCCGATTAGTTTGCCGGTGATTCGTGCTGAGGCTTCGGGGCTTCCTTTATCGTCCTCGATCACGATGTCGAGTTTGCGACCGTTAATCCCACCCGCCAGGTTAATTTCATCCGCCGCCATCAGCGTGCCATTCAAAGCCGATTGGCCATAGTTGTAGGTAGGTCCGGAGAGATCACCGAAGAATCCGATCTTGATTGTCGAATTGTCTTCTCCTGGTTTAGGACGGCAAGAAAGACTCAGACCAGGCAGCAAAACCAGGCCCAGAATGAGCAGGTAGGTGGAGACTTTTCTTGTCTTAGGCACCGGAGTCGTTGTCTGATAGGACCATACTGGCAGGCTGCTGAACAGCAAGAACGATCCACGAACCCACACGAAATCGCACGAAAAAGTATTTCAGTTCGAGTATGTTCGCGTGTGTTGGTGGATCGTAGTTTTGTTCCGAAAAGAACTCAACATCTTGTTACCATCCGCCGATGTCGTCGGTCGTGACCGCTACTCGCCGAGATATGCTTCCTTGATTCTCGGATCGGCAGCGAGTTCGGCTGAAGGCCCTTCCATCACAATTCTTCCGGTCTCTAATACGTACGCACGATCTGAATGGCCCAGGGCCGCGTGTGCGTTCTGTTCAACCAGAAGGATGGTCGTGCCTTCGTTACTGATTTCATCGATTGCTTCAAAGATGGTATGGACCACCAGAGGAGCCAAGCCTAACGATGGTTCATCTAACAACAGCAGGCGCGGCCGCGACATTAACGCGCGTCCCATCGCCAGCATCTGCTGCTCGCCTCCCGACAACGTGCCGGCCTTTTGCGACTGGCGTTCCTTGAGGCGGGTAAACATCGTGAACGCCCGTTCCATGTCAGACGCAACTTCCTTCTTGTTACGATTCAGGTATGCGCCCATCTGCAGGTTTTCGCGCACCGTAAGATTTGCAAATACTCCGCGACCTTCAGGCGACATTGAGATACCGCGAGCTACCAGCTTATGCGTCGGCTTTCCACTGATGTCGTCGCCTTCAAACAAAACGCGTCCTTGCCGCGGTTCAAGTAACCCGGTAATCGTGCGCAGAGTTGTCGTTTTCCCAGCTCCGTTCGCGCCGATGAGCGTTACGACCTCACCCTTGCCGACGTGCATGGAGATGCCGGTCAGGGCTTCGATAGCGCCGTAATTAACGGAGACGTTTTCTAAGGTCAACATAACTGTCGGTTGTCACTAGTCCGTTGTCAGTGGTCAGTTGTTCGTCGTTAAAAATCAGTTGAACTCTCAAACCAAACAACTGACAACTAACCACTGACAACGGACTAATCCCCCAAATACGCTTCAATCACTTTCGGATCGTTTCTAATTTCTTCCGGGAGGCCGAGGGCTATGGATTTCCCATAATCGACGACTTGAATTCTCTCGCAAACTCCCATCACCACTTTCATATTGTGTTCCACGAGCAGGATCGTGAGATTGAAGCGATCGCGAATCTGCTTGATCAGGTGCATCAGGTCTTCCTGCTCGGAAGGGTTCATCCCCGCTGCTGGTTCGTCGAGCAAGAGAAGTTTTGGCCGCGTGGCCAGGGCCCGCACAATCTCGAGCCGGCGTTGCTTCCCGTAGGGAAGACTGGTGCCGCCTTCGTCTCTGAATTCGTCGAGCTCAAAAATCGACAGCAGCTCCATGCAGTAGTCGAGAGACTCGGCTTCACACCGTCGGAATCGCGACGTACGCAATACTACATCGAGGAGCGTCTGACTCGTGTGAATGTGACAAGCCGTCAAGACGTTGTCGAGCACACTCATGCTGGGAAACAGGCGGATGTTTTGAAACGTACGTGACACGCCGTGACCGGCAATTTCATACGGACGCTTGCCATCGAGACGTTTCCCCTGGAAATAAATCTCGCCGGAAGTTGGTTGATAAACTCCGGTCAGCAAATTGAAGATCGTGGTTTTGCCGGCTCCGTTTGGTCCAATCAGACCAAATATTTCTCCCTGGCGTACCGCCAGATCGAGCTCGCTCACTGCCACTAACCCACCAAAGCGAATTGTGGCCTTAACAGTCTTCAGTATGGCCTCGCCATTTCCCGACGCGGCGCGTGGGCTATTGGTGGCGACGTTAGAACTCACTCCTTGTCTCCCTTTCTTAGCGACGTCTCATTTTGTCGTTGCCCCAGCGTGGCCTTGTCCACGGAGTCTTTATCGCGCGTGTCTTCAGCTGTTACTTCTTCGGCTTCCGTGCGTGACTTGGGTTTCTTGCGTCCACGCCATCCTTTGAATGCTGCGGTGGAGCCGAGCAGGCCTTGCGGTCGGGTGATCATCAAAACGATCAGGAGTAGCGAGTAAATGACCATGCGATATTCCGCAAACCCTCGCAACGCCTCGGGCAACACGGTCAGCAGTATCGCTCCCAGCACGGACCCAACAATGGAACCAAGGCCGCCCAGGATAATCATGATCAGGATTTCAAACGACTTGATGAACTCAAACGACTTGGGATTGAGGTACCCATCGAAGTGGGCCAGCAACACGCCGCCCGCGCCCGCCATCGCCGATGAAATTACAAACGCCATCACTTTATATCGCGTGGTGTTGACGCCCATCGCCTCGGCCGCCAATTCGTCTTCTCGAATGGAGATCAACGCACGGCCAAAGGCGGAATTCACGATGTTGTAAACGATTACGATCGTCAGGATTGCGACCAGGAATATCCAGAAAAAACTCTTGACGATAGGGATACCGGAATAACCGCGAGCTCCACCGACTACCTCAATATTGTTCAAGAAGACCACAATTATCTGGCCGAAACCGAGTGTTACAATCGCCAAGTAGTCACCCTTTAAGCGAAGCGACGGCACACCCACAATGAGTCCCGCGAGTCCGGCAACTGCTGCTCCAATCAACGTTGCCAGCAGCAGGGCTACTATCCAACCGAGTTTTCCGTCACCCAACGTTGCAGCCAACCGGGCGCCGTAGGTCACAGAGAAGTAAGCCGATGAATATGCTCCGACAGCCATGAAGCCGGCATGGCCAATCGAGAACTGGCCGGTGAATCCATTGATCAGATTGAGTGAGACGGCGAGCGTGATCGCTATCCCCGAGAGCATGATGATGCGAGCGAAGTATGGGCTGAGCAGACGACCCTGAAAAACATAGTCGATAGCATAAAGCACGGCCAGGACAATCAGGGCGATGATTAGGTTACGCAGGTAGCGCGGCATAAGAAGCGAATGATGAATGCAGAATGGTGAATGCGGAATGATAAAAGAAGGAATTGAATCTTAATTCATCATTCCGCATTCATCATTCTGCAATCTGTCAGACTTTTTCCTGCGCGACCGCCCCGAGCAGTCCGGAGGGTCGGAAAAGAAGTATCAGAATCAGGATGGCGAAAGCGACCGCGTCTTTGTACGTCGGCGATAGATATCCCACGACCATCGTTTCGGTAATGCCAATCAGCAAGCCGCCCAGCATCGCGCCGGGAATGTTACCGATACCTCCCAACACAGCGGCAACAAATGCCTTGAGTCCGACAAGTATGCCCATCAGTGGATCGATGCGGGGGATGCGTATCGCAACCAGGACGCCGGCCGCTGCTGCGAGCGCAGAACCGAGCGCAAAGGTAAACATGATGATGCGATCCGTGTTGATGCCCATCAGCTTGGCTGATTGCAGGTTAAATGAAACCGCGCGCATCGCTCGCCCGGTCTTGGTTCGATAAACCACCATCTGGAGACCGAACATCAAAGCCAGGGCAATGAGCAGGACCACGATGTCAGCACTGTTGATGCTGGCGCCACCAAAAATCTCAAAGTTGCGTTTCTTGAAGAGCTCGGGGAAGAACTTCGGATCGGCTCCGAAAACCACTTGCCCGCCATTTTCCAGCAAAAGCGAGACGCCAATCGCGGTGATGAGAGCAGTCAGACGCGAGTACTTGCGAACCGGCCGATAAGCAAAACGTTCGATGATTACGCCCAAGGCTGCACAGACTGCCATCGCCAAAAGCATGACGACGAGTGCAGTAATTAGCGATGGCTCCATCGCACCGCTGCTGAGCAATCCGCGGGCAATAAAACCATCTGCACTGGCCCCGAGCATTTGGGCGCCGCGTGCCCCTAACCCATTGGCAATGTAGTAACCCATGAATGCGCCAACCATGTAGACGTCGCCGTGTGCGAAGTTAATCAACTTCAGCACGCCGTAGACCATCGTGTAGCCCAGCGCGATAAGAGAATAAATGGCGCCTAATGAGACGCCATTGATTAGCTGTTGCAGGAACGTACTCATACTGTGAGTCGGGGAACGTTGAATTCGTCAGAAAGCTGTTTGCGAAAACGACTGCCTATGGAGTGGCGCTGGCAGCCGGTTTCACAGTTGATGCAGGAGTTGCCGGCGAAGCTTTAGTGGCCGGGCTCGCGGTTGTCGTCGTAGCTGCCGCAGGTGACGCTGCTGTAGCTGGCGACGCTGTGGTTGTCGGAGCGGCTGCACCTTCAACCTCAACACGCTCACGGACCGCATAGATTCCGCCTTCTTTGATTTCGATTACGATGATTGGTTTCACCGCATCACGATTTTCATTGAACGTCACTCGACCGGTAACACCCGGAAAATCCTTTGTCGCGGCCATCGCATCACGGATATCGGGACCGCCAAGCGACTTCGAACGCTTCACTGCGTCAAACATGATATGCGCAGCGTCGTAAGCGGTCGCGGCCAGGGCGTCGGGAACACTGTTGTAACGAGCCTTGTAGTCGTTAACAAACTTCACAACTTTCGGATCCGTGTCGTATGGCGAGTAGTGATTGGTGAAGAACGAGCCAAGGAGTGCAGAGCCACCGATAGCAAAGAGCTGGGCCGAGTCCCAACCATCGCCGCCGATGAGGGGCACCGTAATTCCGCGGTCGCGTGCCTGCTTCGCGATTAGACCGACGTCGTTGTAATAGCCGGGAACAAAGATGACTTCAGGGTTGGCGCCTTTGATTGACGTTAACTGTGCATTAAAGTCCTGGTCACCTTCCTGATAAGAAGTGGTTGCGACCATCGTTCCTCCCAAGCGCGTGAACGTTTCGTTGATGTTCTTTTCCAGTCCGGTTGAATAGTCGTTCTTGCGATCGACCATTATCGCTGCGCGTTTCGCATTCAGGTTCTTCGCGGCAAACTGCGCGATAGCTGCACCTTGAACCGGGTCAATGAAGCAACTACGGAAAATATAATCGCCTTTTTTGGTTACTTCCGGATTAGTGGATGAAGGCGTGAGCATTGGGATCTTTGCGTTTTGCGCAATAGGTGCGGCTGCGATGGAACGCGAGCTGGCTACCTCGCCCAGTATGCCGTGGACCTGATCCTGAGTCACAAACTTCGTCACAATCGTCGCCGCCTCGGACGCGTCTGAGCGGTCGTCCTGGACCAGCAGTTCAATTTGTTTGCCGTTGATGCCGCCCGCGGCATTCACTTCGTCGGCGGCCATTTTGATGCCGTTGACGGAGGAAATTCCGAAGTTGGCGGTCGAACCTGTTAGCGACATGAAGACGCCAATTCTGACTTTGTCAGAGCCGCCGGCACCGGGTTGGCAGGCAAGGGCGAAGAGTAACGAGGCGGTTAATCCGAGTGAAATCAGAATTCTTTTCATATAGTCCTCACGGGCGATTGGTTATGGTCAAAGTGCGGCCGGAGAAGCGAAGTGCCAGGCCTCCGTCCAGACCGTCGGGCAAAAGTGTGCTGTAGGCTAAAAACGAGCCTGCATAATAGCTTCGACACCCTTTTCTACGCAATCGTTAAGTCTCTGATAACGCAAACTGTTAGTTTGCGTAGGTGTATGTAGCGCAAACTGTTAGTTTGCGTCGGTAGCCCAGAATTCCTTTATAGCTTCATCGTGAAGAGTCGGTTCCACTATTGCGCTCTATCCTAAGGCGACCTGAATGTGAATAGGACTCTAAGGTGCTCACAGGTGAGGAAGGCGGACTTGTCCCCGCTCAACTCGCCCCACTCCAACGTCCGATTGAAACTTAGGATTATTGAATGGCTGGCGGCTGGGCAGAGCCACCGCCACATCCAGCGGCAAAGCCGAACCTAGGGTTGGGTTGAGCTCGTGTGTCCGCAATGCTCCCATTAAGAGCGGGGACAAGTCCGCCTTCCTAACCTGTGAGAAATGGGCGGTTCGGAAATGATCCTATGAACTGGAGATGCTGAAGGAAGGCGAGGAGCTTGGAATTTGCTTCAAGGCTCAACTAGACTGCGCGCGATGATTGAGTCTAAAGCAACGTCGCCTGAACTGGGCGACATGAACAGGGAAGACTTTCGCAAGTACGGTCACGAACTGATCGACTGGATCGCCGACTACCTGGAACGCGTGGAAGAGTTGCCAGTATTGTCGCAGATTGAGCCCGGTGACTTGAAAGGCCAGCTGCCCACGTCGGCGCCGGCTAAGGGCGAGGCGATGGACGCGATCATTGCCGATGTTGACCGTCTAATCGTTCCGGCGTTGACGCATTGGAATCACCCTTCGTTCTTTGCTTACTTCGCCACTTCAACTTCGGCGCCAGGAATCTTTGGTGAGTTACTCAGCGCCGCCTTCGATAACAAGGCGATGCTGTGGCGCACGTCACCGGCCTCAACCGAGTTAGAGGAAGTCACGCTCGACTGGCTGCGACAGATGATGGGTCTCGACCCCGGCTACACCGGAATCATCTACGACACCGCTTCAGTTTCGAGCATGCACGCCATAGCTGCAGCGCGCGAGGGCGTTGAGTTGCGCATTCGTGAGGAGGGCATGAGTGGACGAACCGATCTGCCTTTATTGCGAGTGTACATTTCAGAGCAGGCGCATTCGTCGATCGAGAAGGGAGTGATCACTCTGGGCCTGGGCCAGAGGGGCCTCAGGAAGATTCCCGTAGATTCCGAGTTTCGAATGGATACTCGTGCGCTCGCGGATGCTATTGAAGAGGACAAGCGGAAAGGCTACGTGCCGTTTTGTATCGTTGCTACGGTGGGCACTACATCAACGTCCAGCATTGACCCGATACCTGAAATTATTCCCATCGGCGAGAAGCATGCGATGTGGTTGCACGTGGACGCCGCATATGCAGGTTCGGCAGCCGTGGTGCCTGAGCTACGACATATCTTGAAGGGTTGCGAACGCGCCGATTCCGTCGCCGTTAACCCGCACAAGTGGTTGTTCACTCCTTTCGATCTTTCAGTTCTCTATTGCCGCCATATGGATCTTCTGCGGCGGGCCTTTTCGCTCGTGCCTGAATATCTGCGCACACCGGAACAGGAGAAGGTTCGTAGCGGATCAGACTATGGCATTCAATTGGGCCGGCGTTTCCGAGCATTGAAGTTGTGGATGATTATTCGCTACTTCGGGCATGAAGGATTGGCTGCACGCATTCGTGACCACTGCCGATTAGCGAAATTGTTTGTGTCGTGGGTTGAAGAGGATCCAAATTGGGAATTGATGGCGCCGGCGCCGCTCGCATTGGTTTGTTTCCGAGCTTGTCCGGTTACCAATGCGGCCGACCCACAAAAACATGAAGCGCGGCTCGATGTGCTCAACGAAGCAATCATGCATGGCGTGAATGCCACTGGTAAGGCGCTGCTTTCGCATACCAAGCTCAATGACACACTAACCTTGCGTCTCTCGATCGGAAATATCAGGACGACGGAGAAGCACGTGCGACAGGTTTGGGAATTGCTGAACGAGCAGTTACATTTGCTGAAACAAAGCTGATGGTTGAGAGAACGAATGCGTTTCGTGAAGCAGAGTGTAATCAACGCAAGTCAGGAACGCGTTTTCAGCTTCCATGAAAAGGCCGACGCACTTACTCTTCTGCTGCCTCCGTGGGAAACTGCCACGGTGATTCAGAGCGCGAGGATTTCCGAGGTAGGTTCGCAGGCCATCATTGAAACTTCGATTCTCGGCCCTATCAAAGTGAGATGGGTGGCCCAACACACGGTGTACGAACCGCCGCATGTGTTCGAAGATATTCAATTGAAGGGACCCTTTCGTAGCTGGCGGCATCGTCACGTGGTTGAGACGGATGGAAGCAAGGCAATCTTGCGGGACGAGATCGACTATGAACCACCGCTCGGATTTTTAGGGCGTCTGGTGGCGCCGATTCTGGTGGGGAGACGGCTTGAACGGCTTTTCGATTTCCGCCATGAAGTGACGCGTCGTTGGTGTGAGAATGGTGAATCGAAATCCACAGGCGCATAGATCAGGCGTATAGAGTACAAGCTTTAGCTTGCGTGGTGGCGAAAGAAGCAGCCTAAAGGCTGGACTCTGAACACCTGATATCAGGCGTATAGAATACAAGCTTTAGCTTGCGTGGTGGCAAAAGAAGCAGCCTAACGGCTGGACTCTGAACACCTGTAAACTTCATGCTTACACATATTGTTATCTGGAAATACCGTGCTGACGTTGAACCGGCAGTACGTGAAGCTCATGTCACACTCCTGCGCAGCCTAGCTTCTGTTGTGAAGGAACTAAAATCGCTCGACGTTGGTTTTGACGTTCTCAACCTGCCGCGCTCTTACCATACGGGGCTGGTCGCAACGTTTCAGGATCGAGCCGGCCTGGAAGCCTACACCGTTCACCCGGAACATATTAAAGCTGCCGACTTCGGACGAAACATCAGCGAGCACGTTGCTTCAGTTGACTTCGAATCTCCTGCTTAATTTCACTTGATGACGAGAAAAAAGAAGCTCCTGCTTAGCCTGCTGCTCGTCATAGTGATTTCGCAGGTTCCCTTCGTCTACCGTCGTTTCAAAGTCGGTCGTCTCAACGCTGCAATTCAAAGTGTAAATTCTCAGCGTGCACTCGAGCCTGCACCTTCTGAGTTTTCAGAATACCAGGGTGTGTTACACGTCCACTCTGCTCTTGGCGGTCACAGCAAAGGTAGCTTCGAAGAAATAATTGCGGCCGCCAAATCGAATCAACTGAACTTCGTGGTCATGACGGAACACACGACGGGAAACTTCAACACTGCCGCGATGACGCTCAAGGGAACGCACGCTGGAGTGTTGTTTGTGAACGGAAATGAAGTCAGCACGTCGAATGGTGATCGCTTCCTGATCCTGCCCGGTGATGAGGCGACAGTCGAGCAGCCACTTCCTCCTCACGAGTTGGTCTCGAAGACAAAAGCGCGAGGAGCTATGGCGCTGGTGGCTTACCCGCAGGAATTCAAATCGTGGGATGTGAGCGAGCTCAACGGCGTAGAGGTTTACAACGTCTATACCAACACGCGCACGATCAACCCGGTCGTAATGTTTTTTGATGGTCTATGGTCCTACCGCAGTTATCCAGAGTTGCTATTTGCAAACTTCTATCGCCGGCCTTCAGCCGACTTACAAAAGTGGGATGAAGCGATACGAGCGAGCGGTCGGAAGCTGGTGGGAGTTGCAGGCAACGATGCTCACTCAAACGTCGGGGTTAGTCTTCAGGACTCGACGGGAAAGACGTTGGTGGGACTTCAGCTCGATCCTTATGAGAGGAGCTTTCGACTGGTGCGCGTTCATGCGCTGATTGCCCAAGCCGAAGGCTTAAGCACCGAGTCATTACTCAAAGCGTTATTGGCGGGGCATTGCTTCATTGGATTTGATCTGTTCGGAGATACTTCCGGCTTCAGGTATACCGCCTCAACTGCAACCGAAAACAGGATTCAAGGCGACGAGATTGGACTCACGGGCCAGGTTCGCCTCGAAGTCAGAACGCCAATTGCCAGTCGGATTGTTCTCTTGAAGGATGGAAACCGCGTAGACGAGCGGACAGGGCTCAAGATGCAAGAGTTCCTTGTAAATGAAAAGGGAAGCTATCGAGTTGAGGTCTACCTGCCGCGGCTGCCGAAACCCGTCAGTGAGCAACCGTGGATAATCTCAAATCCTATTTATGTGAGGTAGGTTGATTATTGGTGAGAGCCGGAAGAAAGAGATTTTCCATATATCATTTGTCAGTTCTCATTTTCCATTTCCGCAGCTGGTCTCACTGGCAAATTTCCAGCTTCCGTTTGTAATGGAAAATGGAAAATGAGAAATGATATATGGAAAATCACGTGTTCCGCAGCGCTAATTACCTACCAGCTAAATTGAATTCGGAACGAACAATTCGGGGCCGCAAGAGGTCCTCTGACCTCCAAACACGACAATGCCCCATCGGGATATTTAATGGGCCTGATGGGGCACGAAAACCGGAAAGCTCCGGATTCAAATCATCGTCGGAAGCGGTGCTTACGTTCACCGTTAATACTGTTGGAAGCCTCAGTATTGGACTCCTCGCTCGCATTATCTCCCGAGTATTAGGGAGGCGCGAGAACAGCCTTCCATATTCTGTTTTCAAGTAGAGCCAGTCTAGGCTGCGCCGCTTGCTGTGTCAAGAATCAGCTTGACTGTAGCCGAAGCATACAAGCGCTTTAGCCAGCCGATCCGCAACTTGAGTGATGCGAAATTCTTGCGGCCAAGTCATAAGAATCGGTTCGATGGATTCGCCTGACTCAATCAATATCCGTGTGCCGACCTTCCCTTCTTTATGGCGCGCACAAGTTCTGGAACTGCGTTCGGGCTGCTTGACTACTTCCTGGTTTCATTCCTAACTATCATTTATGGAAATTGCAATCAAAGTACCTCGGGATTTTAGTTTTAAGCGAACCGTCGTCAGCCATGGTTGGTATGGACTGCTGCCGTTTGAGTTTGACCGCGAGAATTGGACGCTCACCCGGGTCCTTGATCTAAATGGTAAGCAACCAGTAACAGTCAAAATCACTTCAGCGGGCCGAGTGGTTCGTATCCAGTCGGCCGCCCGCCTTAACCAGGTTGACTCAAAGAAGGCGGTTGCTCAAATTCGGCATATTCTGCGGCTCGACGACGACATGGGACCCTTCTACGGTTGCATGGCTGCTCATGACGAATTCAGCTGGATCCTGACTCAGGGCGCTGGTCGCATGTTGCGCTCCCCAACTGTCTTTGAGGACCTGGTGAAAATGATTTGTACGACCAACTGCTCGTGGGCTCTGACCCAAAAAATGGTTACCGGTCTGGTCGAGAACCTGGGTCGCGAAACCATCGATGGCCGCCGTTCTTTCCCCACGCCGGAAGCAATGGCACTGATGCCAGAGAAGTTTTATGTCAACGAAGTGCGCGCCGGGTATCGGTCCGCTTATTTAAAGGAGCTTGCCGACCGAGTGGCTGCCGGCGAACTCGATGTGGAAGCGTGGCTTCAGAGTCCACTGCCAACTCCGGAGTTGATCAAGGAGATGAGAGGAGTCAAGGGTGTTGGTCCATACGCGTCTGAGAACGTGCTGAAGCTGCTGGGTCGTTACGACGGGCTAGCTCTGGATTCTTGGACCAGGGCCAAATTTTTTGAAGTACGAAACAATGGACGCAAGGCCACAGATAAGAAGATCGCTCGTTTCTATTCTCGCTTCCACGAGTGGCGCGGTCTGGCGTTGTGGTGTGATATGACCCGCGATTGGATCGAATAATCCACAATGTTGAAGACGGCTCCAATAATCTGGAAAACCTGAGCAAAATCAAGAAAATTTTCTCGTCGCTTCTAAAATCTGCGGGTGTTTTTTGGAACTTCAGATGATGCAGTTCGTTTGAATGAGCACTCCCCCCGGAGCCATCAACGAACATTCAAGGAGTTGCGAGATGAAAACCTTAATTAGTCGAATTGCGATAGCCGTTGTGATCGCCGCTTTTACTGGCGGCCACGCATTAGCCAAAACCAAGACTGAAAATTTTTCGCTTGATAAGGACGTGAAGTTTAGCGGCACTGTGATCCCCAAGGGTTCTTACAAGGTGAAGTTTGATGATCAGACCGGCGAACTAACAATCGCGAAGCCGAGTGGCAAGGTCGTTGCTCGGGCCACCGCCACCCTCGAGAAACGTAATAGCAAGGCCAACCAGTTTATGCTTAGGTCCACTGGCACTGGCGACGATGTTGAGTTGATTGGCGTTACCTTCGGCGGATCCGATCACAATGTGATTGTCAGCAGCTCGGCGGCCCGTCGCTAATCACAGCAGTTCCTCCTGAAGTCTTCAATTCTTTCGCTCTCGGATCGTGAGTCCGAGAGCGATTGTTTTTTGAGCACATGGGCCTTCCTACGAAATTGTGTTGACAACCGAGCAAGGCTTCGGCGAATCTAAGCCCCACTTGCACCTCCCGCAAGTTATTTGAAGGTAGTCATTTATCAATGAAAAGAAGTTTAATTGCTTTAACTGTTGTCTTCGTGCTTGCCGGCACCACAACCAACGCCCAAAACAACAATTCTTCTGAGCCTCAAGGCAACCGGCAGCGCCCTGAGGTTTCTAGTCCGGCCCCCAGTCCGACAGTTCCTGCGCCACGCCCTGGGGCGGAGCTAACTCCAGGGTCGGCGGGAGCGCCCGGCGCAATCGGCGTTAAACCTGAACCGCAACCGCAGTTGGTCAGTCCAACGGCAACCGAACGGCATCCGGAAGAAACACCAGCGGGGAACTTGCTCCTGTCTCCTTCGGTCGTTCATAGCCGGCTGGCTGAAGCGCAAAGACTATTGAAGTCGCGCCCGCAACCGACTGCGTTGACCCTACCGGCAATCGATTTAGTAACGCTTACGGCTCTCGATCGAACAACCTCCCGGATCCATCTAGTCTCGCTTTACAAATCCACTTTTCTGACGAAGGGCGCCGAAGCCACAATTACCAGTTCACTCGGGACTCTCTTAAACATAAGGATCTTGCGGGCCAATGGTGTTAACACGGCCGTTGCGATCTTCGACCCAGCGGGACAATCGCTGGTGCCGCTGATGGTCCAATATCCGATCGAACGAGGCGGTGTCTTTCGCGAGATGGCTTATTACACCTCGGTGCATCCGGCTCTCTTTTCACCGGAGCTGGCACGATCAGGTCAGGTCTACGTACGCACCATGATCGATCTCGCCGACCGTCGCTTGCGTGAGCGCGGAGTTTTTATTTCGCCGCAGATTGTCGACGTCGCTGAACGATTGTGTTTGGTAGAACACGTGGACCACGAACGGTTCCGGCTCGAGAACCGTCACGCGCTTTACCAGGAGATCTATTCGTTGTTTGCTCTTAACCAGTTGGAGACTTACCGCTATTCGGTGAGTACTGCCGGCGCTGGCGGCATGGTCCAGATGATACCGTGGACCTATAACATGGTGAGACAGCGACACCCAGGAATTGGCTTGATCCCGGACTTCGTGGTGGGTATGCGTAATCACGGGAACGCATTACAGGCGATGCTCCTGTACATGCAGGACACCTGGAACGATCTGGCTGCCAATGACGAAGTGCAATATGCCTTGAGTGCGAAATTGGCTACGCAGCCGGAGCTCTTAGCAGCAGGTTACAACTCGAATCCGGCCCGCCTTCCGCTTTATCTCAGGAGAGGTGGTTCGTCCTGGCGCGGGTTGATTCCTCGCGAGACGCAAATGTATCTGCAGATTTATAAATCGTTTGAGGGACTAATTCCTTTAAAGCAGCGGCAGCCTCCCACACCTGCGGCTAAGCTGAATCATCACCGCTGAACCTCTCAAAAAAGTTCTCACTCAATCGATCCGAATTGTCAGGCAAAGTGTGAGTGGTCGACCTGACCCAGTGGGCTAGTCTGATGTTTTTCCAAAGAGGACATTGATCCAATAGAACGCCACGGTTCCGCTGCCAATGACCAGGCAAGTTGCCACGGTGCGCCACAGAATGTCGGTGCCGGCAAACTTCCAGATAGCCAGCAACGAAGCCAGCACCGCCACCAGAATGCAGGCGCTGGTTATCCAAAAGGAAAAACTTCTGACCGTTGCAGGATCAAGATAACCACGTCTCTTTCTGGCTTGCTGAGAAGTTTCCATTAGTTCTCCCGGACGGTTTGATTGGGGAACACAATTCTAACCTGAACGGTTACCCCACGACGATTCGGCTGGGTGGGTGTAGTCCATTCCCGGTGCATGCTCAAATTAATAAGGGCTGCCTTTACAAGGCAGCCCTCTTTTCCATCTGGAAGTTCCAGCCTTTCAATGAAGCGCACTACTTAGGTTCAGCATTGTATTCTTCCAGGAGGCGTTGTGCTCTCAGTCCCGAACTAATGAGAGCCAGCTTTTGCATCCGATCATAGCCGCTGAACACACCAACGATTTCAGCCCTGTCGTTGTAGACCGGGCTCCCTGAGTAACCGTCGCGTCCGTCGATTCTCGCCAGCGAGAACTCATCGCCGCCAACGATCTGAGGACCATAGAAGAAACCCTTCTTCACCACCTTGTTGCCTTGCCGGCGCGCGATCACTACGAGTTGCTCGTCCTTATTGAGGGTGCCTTGAAAGCTCGGTTTCTTAGCCTGCTTCTGTGACTGGCAAATACGCAGCAAAGCCAGATCGGCAGCTTCGTCTGTCTTGAGCACTTTTGCCTGGCAACCATTCACATAAATCGTCACCTGCAATTCATCGTCTGGTGAAAATCCTAACTGGGCCTTCTTCGAATCCGGCAGCTTGCCCGAAACCGCGTGGTAGGCAGTCATGACCAGTCCATCGCCCACCACAAAGCCAGTGGCGAAACCATTGGGACCATAATCCAAAGCTGATAGAAAACGCTGCACTGCGTTTAACTTCTTCTTTGTAAATTTCAAGTCCAATGAGACGGTGCGATCGTCCGGCTTGGTCGAACGCGAAGAACCTTTCGCGTGGGCCAGAGCAGGGAGTGCGAGAATCACAACCGCAAGGACAGCAGCGCCAAGAGCGTTTCTCTTCATCTTCTGGATCTCCTATCGGATGCCGCGTTTTCGGTTTGCGAGCGAAGCAGAGACAGTGGGATAACGGGCGGATGTTACGCCAAGAACGTCAGCGGAGCAAGAGTTTTGGGGAGATCACGAACCCGAGGCTAACTGGTGACTCGTTGGCTCGCCATTTTCTTGACCGATTGCTCCACGAGCTTCCGCAAGACGACCAGATTCACGTCGTCGAGCTTCTTAATGTAAAGACAGGATTTACCCGTTTTGTACTTGCCCAGCTTCTCCATCAAGCCCGGGGACCCGTCAAAACCGTGCATTATGTACAGTGTCAGATCGCCTTTTCGTGGCGAAAATCCAGTGATCATCCATTCGCCTTCGCGCCCCGACTCATACTTGTAGCGGTAACGGCCAAAGCCAACTATTGATGGGCCCCACATCCTCGGCTCTTCGCCGGTTACCTCCTTCATGAGTTCGACTACGGCAAAACAATCTTCGCGGCGGTTCTTGTCAGGGACCTTATTCAGAAAGGCATCGACACTCTCGGTTGTGGGTTTTGTTTTGAGTTCCGCCATAACCTGATTCTCGCTCAACTACGATTTCAACTTCAAAGCAAAATGATGAGCTTCGATGAACATCCTCTTAGTTAAGTAAAACCGATGCGCGTCGAATCGTTGCACCCCAGAATCGAGGTGAAACTGATCGCATTCATTGTTGCGAGCGTAGTCAACTAACCAGTCGAGCAACGCGCCCCCATAACCCTTCGATCTCTCGCCACTCTTTGCAATCAGGTCGTCGACATAGAGAAATTTCCCCCACGCAAGACACTCAGAAACTCTGAATCCCGCTACAGCCTTCACTTCGCCGTCCAGGACATAGGCCATCCTATACCCGGCTGATTTCCTCTGTCTCTTGATACGTTCTGGAAACTCATCGGCCGAAACATGTGGACGCAGTTCCGCCATTACCGAGTAACAACTCTGAATTTCCTGATCAGACTCAGCTAACAAGATTTCCATGGTCCTGCCTCTCATCTACAAATCCAACGCAAACAACTTGAGCTCGGGATCCCCCTCAGTAATGCTGATCATACGTTCAAAATGCATTCCGATTTTTTCCAGTACTCGAATTGAGCCGGTGTTGTCCGGTGTAGTAATCGCCAGGACGCGCTTTAGGCCTAGCACGTTTCTGGCATGACTAAGTACGGCCGAAGCCGATTCAAACGCGTAACCTTGCGCCCGGTACGATGGGAGAAACGCAAATCCCACGTCGGCGTCGGGGAGTGAATCGCGTTTCAGCAGACCACAGATACCGATCGGTTCCCGCGTGTCCTTTAATTCGACTGCATAAAGCCCGAAACCAAATCGCTGATAGCTGGCCATTGGCCCATTCTGAATATATGCGACAGCGTCGGCATTGTTGCTGACGCCCTTGTCGCCGATATAGCGCAGAAACGCCGGATCGTTAACAAGTTCGCGAATGAAGGCGGCATCAGCTGGGGAAAGATGACGAAGCCTTAATCTTTCTGTCTCGAGTACTATCAATTCGAAGACCTCACTGGCTATTTCTTGTAAACGTAATAAACGATGCCCGCATAATCGTCAGTTAACAAAAATCCATCGTCGCCGAAATTGAGAATATCTACCGGCCGTCCGTTCACTTTAGTCCCGTTTAGGAAACCAGTAATGAAATCCTCAGGCTGCGCTGGTCCATTGGCGCCGTGCACCTTCACAACCCGGTAGCCACGCTTCAGCATTTTCTTAGTCGAGCCGTGGAGGGCAACGAGAATGGCTCCGCTTAACTCATCACCACGTGAAGCGTCGAAGTATTCGAGACCCAAAGGAGAGCTGTGGGCGTCAAAAGCGCTGTAGGCCGTGGGGACGTTACGGCAGTTCATCTTCCTGCCTCTGAGATTAAACTTTGGATCCGGAAGACGTGTGACACCGGATTGATAACAATACGGCCAGCCATAATGCGTGCCATTTGTCAGTGAGTAGAGCGTATCAGCGGGCTTGTGATCCCCAAGGTGGTCCGGGCCCATGTTCGTCGCAAACAATTGATCTTTTATCCATCGCAGTCCAACCGCGTTTCGCAAACCCGAGGCGAAGTGGCTCCGGTTCTTGCCATCCGCATCCATGACTAAGACGCTGGCGCGCACCTTTTCTTTTTCTTCGCACGCGTTACAACTGCTGCCAACTGCCACATACAGGCGTCCTTTATCGTCAAAAGCAACGGTCCGAGTCAGATGCCAACCACCGTATTTGTACCCCAGGCCGTAATCAGGAAACGTCGCCAGCACTTCAGGTTTACTACTCGGCTCAGTCTCACCGGCGACGTATTTGTAACGTAGTAAACGATCGGTCAATGCCAGATAGAACCAATGGATGCCCTGACGATCTGTATAAAAAGCAATGCTGTTGGGATTGCGCAAACCTTTCATGTAAGGCGTGACCTTTTTAAAGGTACGCGCCTCTGGATCAAACTCGTCAAGGATATACACCACGCCCTTTTCATTGTCGGCGAGGTTGTACATGTCGGTGACGAAGATTCGGCCATCAGGGCTCTTCGCCATGAAGCGCACGCGCTTGAGACCTTGCACGGCCGGCGTGATCTTGAAACCGTTGGGTAGATTTAGATCGAAGGTTCGGTTACCGGTCAGTGAGATCCGCTGCGGCACAAGTTTCGGCGCCGCGCCTTGCGCAAGACAGTTCCTGCCGGTGAGCGCGGTGCTAGCAACCACCGTTGCAATCAGTATTATCGTTTTTCGCATTCCTTGTTTTGTAAAACAAGAACACGGTTTTGTAAATCGAAACGATCGAATCATGTTGCTGTCGGTATCTACTGCATGCGGACAAAACACTTCGACAGGATCACGTGCGGGTGACGGCTATACAGGCCCGTGGACTCTAGGTGCTGGGAGGCCCGGAGTGATATATTCCGCCCGTCACCGTCCCCCCAAACAAACAAACTTTTCAGGAGGCAAAGCATGAATAAGAAGGTTGCTCTCTCTGTCCTGTTCCTTTTGGTTTTGAGCTGCGCGGCCCTGGTGTTCGCAGACTCGAATTTCAGAAAGCTAAGAGGATTGTTGGTTGGTACTCAGGAGGTTCCGGTGGTGATGACTTCTGGACACGGAACCTTCGACGCTGCGATTAGTAAGGATGAGACAGAGATTACCTACGAGTTGAGTTACTCCGACATGCAGAGCACTGTGTCACAGGCTCATATTCATGTTGGTCAACCAAACGTTAACGGCGGCATCGTCGTCTGGCTGTGTGGAAACGCCAGTGTCACTCCGCCTATCAACCCGCCTGCGGGCACGCAGGCCTGTCCTCCATCAGGGACAATAACGGGAACTATTACAGGGGCGAATATTGTCGGACCAGCAAGCCAGGGCGTAACCACAGGAGAGATGGCTCAACTGATTGAAGCTATTCGGGACGGTAACACTTATGTGAATGTTCACACGGCGGTGTCTCCCGGCGGCGAAATCAGGAGTCAGATTGGACCGGACAAAGGGAAAAACAATCATCACGGTCACTGAACAACAAACAACTATTGGTCCGAACTGAGTGGTGGCTGCCCGACTGCCACCACTTCTTAACGAACCGGGGATGCCCTCAACGTGGAAGCCACCTAGAAAGATCTAACACCGTTCTGCAAGACATCCCGAATTACTCAAGCAACATCCCATTTCAGTCATTGCCATTCCCTTCAAAGAGTCACATGCGATTTAGAACCGCTCTCATAACATCGCTCTTTCTCGCAGTCAGTGTGGTTGCGTTATCGCAGACCGTACCCAAGGAACAACAGCCGGCGAAGAATGACGACGTCCTGAAGATCACGACAAATCTTGTCCAGGTTGATGCGGTGGTAACTGACAAGGCAGGTAGGCAGGTCACCGATCTAAAGGCCGAAGATTTTGTGTTACTGGAAAATGGTCGTGAGCAAAAGATCACCGCGTTCATGTATGTTTCGCTTACGAGCCAGAACACACCTTCCGCTGGCGAAATTAGTTCAGACCTAAAGGAAAGTCTTCCGCCAAGAACCCTTCACGCCGAGCGGCCTGAACATGTGCAACGGGTGCTTGCTATTCTCATCGACGATTTCGGTTTGTCTGCCGAGAGCATCGCCAGGCTTCGTGGCCAATTGGCAAAATTCATTCAAGAGCAAACGTCACCCACGGATCTATTGGCCGTTATCCGCACCAGCGGAGGCCCGGGTGCGATGCAGCAGTTCACTTCAAACCGGGCGCACCTCTTAACAACTGTCAGGAGACTTCGATGGGCTACTGAAGGGCGTGCAGGCATGTCTGGCATGGATTCTTTAAGTCCGATAGACCGCGACGAGAACGGGTTGGAGTTAAGGGGCTACACATCGACTCGCTTGGGGAATCTCTCGGGCAAGCACTATTTTCCTGGCACTCTGGCGTCCCTGGAGTTTGTGATTCGAGGTCTCACTCGCTTCCCGGGGCGTAAATCCGTTGTGCTGATTTCTGACAACGTTCCCGCAACCAGCAAAGAGGACCAGCTTGGAGGCGTTACCGGCTATCTCGACAAACTCATTGAACTAGCGAATCGCTCTTCAATAGTCATTTCCACCATGGATCCTCGCGGATTACCAAAAGCGGGATTGACGGCTGACGACAGTCAATACAACCTGGCCGCCAATCAAATACACCCGCGAGTGCGAGCTCGCCGGATGAAGTTTAACGTCGATCAGGACGCGTTGAGCTATCTCGCGCAGCAGACCGGCGGAGTATTCGTCCACGGAACTAATGATCTGAATCACGGCTTACGCCGTATCGTCGATAGCGAGCAGGGTTACTACCTGCTGGGTTACCGGCCCGATGATTCACCAGATCAGACAGGCAACCGGTCGTACAGAGCTAGCGTAAAACTCAAACGACCTGAATTGAAATTGCGCACCAGAACCAGCTTCCACCGGACCACACCGCTCAAGGAGTCAGACACTGCCGCAAAAGGTAAAGACGATTTCCTTCGTGAAGCTTTGGCTTCACCGTTTGTTAGAGAAGACGTGAAACTGAAGATGACGGCACTCTACACTGGGGGATCCCAAATCACGGTTTTGCTCCACGTAGATGGACACGAATTAGATTTAGTGAAGTCTGCGGATAATACATACAAGGGCTCGTTCGACGTGGTGGCAGTAGCGTTCGACGACAATGGAAAGGTGGGTGCGGAAGTTCGAAAGGCTCCAAGCCTCAACGTACCCGCCAGCGGATATGAGCGCTTTCGAAGAGACGGATTCAATTACTCCCTCACCATGCCAATCAGGAAGGCTGGTTCTTATCAAGTTCGGCTGGCTTTACGCGATGCTGGTTCCGGAGAGCTGGGCTCCGACTCACAGGTCGTAGAAGTACCGGAGAAAACACACCTATCCGTCGCAGGATTTATTGTTCAGGCTACAGGGACCAGAAGCAGTGCGGGCGGAGTGCAACCTAATCAGGAAGTTGATGGCAAGCACGAAGCGATGAATCGTGGGATGGAAGTTCGCCGGTTTGAAGCAGGAGATCTGCTGACTTATTCGTATCTGCTATATGGAACTTCTCGCCGGTCAAAGGGACCAAATTTAACGGCGACCATCCGTCTCTTCCGAGGCGATAAAGAAGTACTCACCAGCAATGCGCAGCCGTTAGCTGTTAGTCAGAACGTGGAACCCATGCTCGCCAATGGCAATGTGAGACTTGGACCTGATTTCCAACCCGGCGAATACTTCATGCAGGTTGTTGTAACTGATAGATCTGCGCCGCCCGAGAAGCAGGTCTCAGAACAGTGGATTGATTTCGAGATCGTTGCGCCGTACAGGATCCATTAATAGCCAACTGGTCCATCAAACGAAAATCGTCGCGATAAGATCGCTCCAGCGGACGGCTGCCAATAGCCCAGCGATTTATCGCTGGGATCGGAATTACGCGAAGCAAAGTCCGTAAACCGGACGGCTGGATAGAGCAGGCACACGACCCTTTCAGCCGTCCGCTTCACGGACTCCAAACGCCTTGGTCTTTACCCCCAGCTGTGAACTGCTGGGCTATTTTCAGTCGTCCGCTGGCGCGGACTAAAACGAGCCACCTCGCTTGAGTTACGATCTGATCGTCACGTCGAAACGCTCTCTTAAGACCTGCAAATATTCTTCTTCACTCTCCAGCAATTGCTCTTGCCGGTCATTCATTCCCGTCGTAATCAAGCGCAGATCGCTAAGCGTGAGGCGGCCATCCAACGTAGCTCTGCTGCAAATACGCGCTTTGGTAAAGTGAGAATCTGAAGAAGTTTGATGGTATTGACACATGCCGGTGTAGTCGGGATAGGAGAAGGGCTGCAAACTGAAACTGTATTGCGGTTTCCATTCCTCTCCCTGCTGGCGCTGCCAAAGCAAATACCGATCATCATCCAAATCAATTCTATAAGAGCGTTCCTGCTGTACTTGTACATTCCGCTCATCGATCAGGAGTGGCTCGCGAAAAGAATCTCCAAAACCCACATCGGCCAGCCAGCGCTGATCGAGTTGGACCATCAATGTCATGTGATCGAATTCCGGCCCAAACTCTCCCGCTGAATTGGCGACCCGCGCCGAAAGCATCTCCACTTTAAAGCCGAGTCCTCTGAGTAACGCGCAAAAAAGCCCGTTCAGTTCGTAACAGAAGCCGCCTCGTCGACGCGTGACGATTTTGTCGAACAACGCTTCGTCATCGAGAACGATGGGCTGCTGGTAGTGAATGCTTAGGTTTTCAAAAGGGACCGCTAGTAAGTGAGCCACTTGCAAGTCGCGCAGTGTTTCGGCGGAGGGATCCAAAGATCCGTGATAATTGATCCGTTGAAGATAGGCCGCGATGTCCATTCTGCTACCGTTCGCACTACTTCGGGCACGCCTTCAGCGCTTTTAGTAGTTTCAGTTCTTTGTTCCTGGGCCGCTGGCCCAAGCTGTTACATTTCGCGCCTTTAACGCTTTTTGAGGAACCAAAGCTCAAAGTACCAAGTACAAAGCACCCAGCTCCAAATCCTTACATCAGCAGAGTTTCGACGCGGTGAGCATGGACCATCTCCTCGCACGGTGACCAGGCAAAAACAGTGAAGCGGCCATCCTGAGATGCGACCAAAGTAACGGCGTCGCGTTGGTCGTAAACAAACTGCGCTGCTGACAAGTGTCTCGTACCCCCGAGTTCCAAAGGTTGGACCACTGCGGCTGAATTACCCATGACGGGTTCGGTGACCACCACTTGTTCTACTCGCGTGCCTCCAGTGCGTCTGCCAATCTTTGCGCCGAAAGCCAGGAGTTCATATTGGTCGCTCATTAACGCCGCGCCGTCTACGGCTGTCAGCCCCGCAATCGCATCGACCGCGTCAATAAATGACTCCTGCCAAATCTGCCGGCTTCGTTCGCGAACGTCTAATCTCATCAACGCTGCGAGTTCTGCGTAGGGTGGGGCCACAGCGTATGGAACATGTTGAATGATCGACTCGCGCCACTTATGCGAGCCTTGCGGAACAACCAACAATGATCCACCTCGACCGTGAGCGCGCATAGAGGCTGCCAACTGGACCAGAACATTCAACGCGTCGCCGGGAGAGCCTGGAGCGCCGAATCCGAGCAGTGCAGTCACCAGCGCGGGACAATCGGGCAAGCTGGTACCCTGTTCGTCCACTATCTTTATCTCATCTCCCTTGAGCACGGCCACATTCACATACTTTCCCGTGTCCTGGCTGCGCTTATACTTAACCACCAGCAAACCCGGCTCAATTACTTCAAGGACAAAACAGAGCTTAGGAATCATCCGGGTAACGCCCCATACCCGCAGTTCTCCATCCGAAGCGGGATCGCGCCAGACGCCGAGATGAATACCTGGACGTTCAACTGCAGGCGCCATCCGCGAGAGCGCCGAAGGTGTCAGCTCCAGGGGTTGTTCAAACATCATTGGCTGAGACGAAGCCTCAGGCGGGAGAAAGGCCAGCGAGATCTTTGGCGCGTAGCCTTCCTCTTTTCGCAGGCTGGCCCAGAATGTGACATTGATGATTGCCTCGACGGCGGAGGCATCGGGCGGTGGCGCCAGTTTCTGCGGCTTCGTTCTAGCCACGGCCTGATGGCGGGCGAAGTAATCCTGAATGGTTACGGCTACGGCGCTTGCGGCCGGATAGGTTGGTCCTGACATTAGTCGATCAATAGAGTTACTTGATATTTACTTATGGGGCACGGCGCCGGCGGCAGGCCACGTGTTGTCGCCGATTCGCTTTAGAGTCATTTCGAAAAAACGCACTGGCGCTTGTCCCGGCACAATCCGGTCGCCCACTTCGTGCCAGTTACCATCCTTGATAACCGCCGTGTAACGGACCGTAGCGTTGCCACCGCCCGGCGTTTCCCAAACGTAGCCGTCAGCCGTTGTCTTCAATGGAAAATCGCCCGAACGGCCGTGGGCATGCGAATGGAGAGTGTAGGCGCGGGTTGCTGGGTTGTACGACAAGATTCCGAGTGCGTTAAAAGTCACCTTGCCGTCGGCTTCATATCCTCTGCCTTCCAGAACCTTAACGGAGCCGTCAAGAAAAGGTCCGATGCGCTCAGTTTGGGTGATGGAATGTTTCTGGCCTGATGGCAAGATGGTCCAGGCGGGGCCTCGCCAAACTCCATCCATCATGGCCAGCGGCGCCATCGCTTCGCGCTGCGCGGCAATTAGGGCAGCCGGGTCATGGCCTTGTTGGGCCAAGACTGGAATCGAGCAAGCCAGCAAGAAAATGAAGATTGCAAACGCCGTTAATCTGGGGAGTTTCATAAGGATCGCCGTCCTCGCCTTTCAAGCTATCGATGTCGTCGAGCAGATTTGCTACTACGATACTTTACCTGACAACGGTTCACAAAAAGGTCCGTTCTAGTACCGCGAAGCGGTATAAATCGCCAATCCTCAACTTGTTCAAAGCTTATCGGACATTCAATCTTCGAGACTGGTCTGGGCCAGCGCCCGGAGGGTACGATAACCGCCATGAAAGCCAGCATCTCTCAAGCATCCAAGATCGAATCGTTTGCCGCGTTGCATGAGTCGGGTTGTTTTCTGCTTCCTAATCCGTGGGACAAGGGAAGCGCTGTTTATCTCGAGCGCCTGGGATTCGCAGCCGTCGCCACTACGTCGGCTGGCTATGCGTTCTCGCGTGCATTGCCCGATTCAGTGTCGGCGGTATCTCGTGACGAAATGATCGCTCATATTGCAGATGTGGTCGAGGCAACGACTCTGCCAGTGAATGCCGACTTTCAAAACTGCTATGCGCATGGGCCAGATGAAGTAAAAGTAAATGTGGGCCTCTGCGTCGGCACCGGCGTCGCCGGCCTCTCGATCGAAGATTCGAACGGCAACGATTCAGATCCCTTGTATAACTTAGACCTGGCAATCAGGCGAGTGAAAGCGGCGCGAGAAGCGATAGATGCTTCCGGCGTTCCGGTTCTACTTACCGCTCGGTGTGAGGCATGGCTGGTCGGACATCAAGAGCCGCTAAAAACTGCACTCGAGAGGTTGGCAGCCTTTGCCGATGCCGGCGCCGATTGTCTCTACGCGCCCGGAGTGACGAATCCCGATGAGATTGCGGCGATAGTGAAAGCGGTTTCGCCGAAGCCCGTTAACGTTCTGGTCTCGTCTTCAAACTCACATCTTTCTGCTGCACAGTTGGAGGCGCTCGGCGTGCGCCGCATCTCAGTGGGTGGGGCATTGGCCCGCGTTGCCTGGGGCGCGTTCATGAGAGCAGCGCAAAGCATCAAGGACACTGGAACATTCAAGTCATTTGATGACGCCGCTCCCTTCAATCAGATTCAAGATCTGTTTCTTAAAAGATGCTGACGATCATAAGTCCACTTTCATTCCTCGCAGGTCAGGAAGGAGGATTTATCCCCGCTCTTCCTTCAGCATCTCCAGTTCATGATTCCTACTGAACCAAGAGCGGGGATAAATCCGCCTTCCCGACCTGTGAGGAAACCAAACTTCTTCAGTTCCACTAAAGAAGCAGATCAGACTTGCGGGACTTTGATTTTCCTGACGCGATCGCCGGTACGGACCAATCCTCCTCGCACCACCCTGGCATTGATCCCGCGCAAGTGAAGCTCGCGGCCAACCGCTGAATTCACAAACTTCATTGCGTCGAGTCCGAACCGAGCGACAAACTTCTGGCAGCCCGTATGTGGTTGTGGTGAAACCTGAATCACTGCGGATCCGATCGACAATTGCGTTCCGGCGGGCAGGTTCTGCGCGCTTAGGTCGAAGTCGACGAAGAGTTGATCGCCGGCAAGTTGCCAGCGATCTCGCTCCTGTGCCACGAGGGCGACGACGCGCGAATTCATGATATTGAGCTGCATATCCGGATGGGCTGAGCCGTCCGGCGTTCGAGAGCTACCGCGATATTTCCAATTGTCGCCAACGAGGCCTTCAAGCGGGTGTAGTTCACCCTCCGCCAAAACCTCTCGGTGCTCCGTTTGCGGCCTGCGTACGATCAACTCAAGAACGCCTTCATCTTTGGGAGACTCAAGGATCCGATTCAGACCCTCTTCCAGTTCGGACATGGTCAAATGATTTATAGTTGCGCTCATAGAAATCCTCTACTGTCATCGGATCACACGTTCGTTGAAATGGTAGATTTGAAGAAAGCGGGGTGGCTTCGATCATGGACGATGGGTTATTGGCTCAGCTTGGAATTTAATGCCACATCCTTAACGCGCTGGCAAGGCTTAAGCTCAAGAGTATTGTTCAATGCTTCGGCTTCACGTCTCAAGGTTCCGCGTGCGGCAGCATCCCAGCCGAGAGGCCGGGGACTCTCTTCTGCACTCGGTTGTGGCGCGAGCCGCGGGAGTATGAAGTAGCGACCGGGTGGCAGATTAGATAATTTGAAGTTGCCATCGCGATCAACTGCGGTCTCAAAGTAACGCAGCAGATTGTTAACCTCGGCAGCTTCGGCCGGCACCAGATGCACCTGGAGCCCCGAAGGGATCAGCTTGCCTTCTGGAGTTACGGCGACACGTCCGCGCACGCCCGCAGCGTCCTGACCAACGATTACTGAAACTCCGCTAAGGTTTGCTCCAGACCGGACGTTGATAGTTCCGGACCATGCGCCAGTTGCGATCGCGCGTGTCTCTTTCGCTGGACCATGTGCGGTGGTCGCTGCTGGTGTTGAGGGAGGCACTTTGATGGAGCGGATATACCAGGCCTCAGTTGGCAAAGTAAATCTTGGTCTATAGATTCCCGCTTCCAGGTTGCGCACGCTGAAATCGCCGTTGTCCGAGAGTGTGTGACCAAACGCACTGATCATGGTCGTGAGCAATTTGTTGTTGGTCTTTTTGATGTCGTCGCGTGGAATCTCAACCTGTATTTCCATCAATTCGGCCCCACGTTTGTCACATTTCTCTTCAGGAGCAATGGGGTCGAGTTTGATCGTTCCGCTGACCGTTGCGAGTGATGCCATCACCAGTTCTACTCCGGTAACATCATTTCCCCTGATGGTCACGCGTTTTGACGCCGCTGCGGCAGTGTCGGTAGGCCCGGTCATTAATACCGCCGCCACGTCGTAATCGCCGTCGGCCAATCCATCAAAAATGTATGCCCTCTTAGCATCGGTGGTTGGCACGATGGTGGTGCTTACGGGAACGTTGGTTCCGGCATAAGAAACGAGCACACTCATCGCCGGCATTTTTGTGCTCTCAACCTTGCCGCTCACCACACCGCTAAGAGAATGGCCTTCCGTTCCCTTGTATCGGATGTCGATTCCCGTCGCTTCAGCGCCAGCCGACACTGTAACTGGAACTGCGGTGTCATAAGTAGACGATGGGTAGAAAGTCGGAACATCCAATTCGAAGCCTGTCGTTACGAACCGGGCCATCTGACCGCCCCCACCGGCCTCCACCGTATATTGCCCCGGCGGGATTCCATAGAATCTGTAAATCCCGCGATCGTCGGTCTCCACTGTCCCAAAGCCGCCTGCGCTAATCATGAAAGGAACGAGCCCTTGCACAGCCGCAGCTCGAACTGAAATTCCGACTAAGGGCTCGCCTCGTGAATTGGTGACCGTACCAGTGATCACCCCGCCTTTTACCAGCCGGATCTTCACCTCCGAGCCAATCAAATACCGGGGGAGTTGGCTCAGTTCGGCAACCACAACTGATTCGTCCACGTACCCAGGGGCGACCGCAAAAACCAGATAGACAGCAGCTGGGACCTCGCTCAAGGTAAATCGGCCCTCGCTATCGACCTGTGCAGTTTTCAGAGTATTCATTCCACTCAATGCACGGGCCATTACCGTCGTATTTGACAGGACTCGACCGTCATCAGTCGTGACGCGTCCCTTGATAGTGCCGAGGGTTGGAGTGGGAGGTGGATCTTGCTTGACGTCGGATTTCGACGCCGTCGGCGTTGCTACAGGATCTGCCGGCCTCTGTGAGAAAACCAAACCGCCAGATAAGAGAAGAACCGAAATGAAGCACAAGATACGCCCGATCCTGGACGCGGCGGACCGCCTAACTCCTTGCGCGCAAGTTATTATTGCCTGGTCCAAGTTGCACCTTACTTTTGGGTGGAGAGATCGACGTTCAGAGTTAGCTGCGTCTCCTGACCCTTGATGATGGTTACGGTCTGCTTCAAAGCTGATAGGCCTGGGATGTCGTTCTCGCCCACCTTGCCGTAAAGGACTACCTCGTAAGTTCCGGCAGGAATATCGTCGGCGAAAAAATGGCCCCGGGAATCCACTTCGATAGTGCGCTTATTGCCACCCTCTTCCGTTAAGCCCTGGTTGAGCAAGACTATGAAGGTAGCGCCGTCTGCTGTGCCGCCTGAGACCTTTACGGTTCCTCGAAGCGAACCTCCGCCATAGGCAAAAACTAAGCGAACATCACTGACGTCAGCACCCGAAGCTACTTCGATAACGCGTTGGGCCACGCCAGCATGCTCTACACGAGTCAAGCTCAATCCTTTTGGAGGCGTCGGAAATCCCATCATTGAGATCCGGACCTTGCCCGGAGCCAGACCGGTAAACTTAAAGCTTCCATCAGACTTGATAGTTGAGCGAGCGAATGTTGGGACGCCGCCGGTCGGCTTCTGTTCACCAAAAGCGTAAACAGTAACTGTTTGCAAAACTGCGGCTACTGCTGGGTCCTGGTTGTTCTCAATTATGGCGACACCGCTTACCGTGGCGCCGCGACTTAGCTTGATCTCAATGCCACTAACATCGCCTTCAGTAATCTCGAACTTCACCGGCTCACTGTAAGAACTGTTTTCCATCCCCATGCCTAGGCTAAAAGCGACATATTGGCCTGGCGGCAGTCCGTCGATCGTAAACTTGCCATTCGCATCGGTAGCCGAGGGCGAAAAATTCATACTGCCAGTCCCTGGTTTTGCATCTTCGACAGCGGAATAGCCGACGAAAATATTGGGAGCAGGTTTATTCGAAGCATCCACTACGCGACCCGTAACTGAAAAGCCACGCGCACCTTTGCTTGCCCTGATATCCACATCTTTTACTTCAGAGCCTTCTTTGATTTCGATTATCGTCGCCTTCGCCTCTTCCAAAACACCGGGATAGAAGGTTTGCACATACTTACTTCCCGATTGATATATGTTGCTCGAACTTTCCGGCTTTGGCTGGCCCACACTTACCTTGTAGGTTCCGGGGGGCAGTCCATAAACGCGATAGATTCCCCGATCGTCGGTTGCGTTCGCTCTGTTGAAAAAGACGGGTTGGTTAGGCGCCTGGTACTGGGTATCGATTGGATGGAGCTGTACACTTTCAGCAATGATCGGGCTTCCCTCTGGGTCGGTAATCCGTCCGGTAATGACTCCCCCACGGCCCAGGTTGAAATCTATTTTTGAAATTTCGTCTCCAGCTGAAACGTTCAGTGGCCGGCTCGAATGGTCTGGACCGCCACCCCTGGCCAACCTGACATAAGCCCTGGCAACTGGGGTAACGGTGTAACGGCCGGGTTGGAGTCCAGTAATACGATAGTTTCCCTCCTGATCGGTCGTAGCCTTTCCTGCTATCCGTTTATTAAGGGGTTCGGAGATGGTCGCGACGACTCTGATACCAGCAGCGGATTTACCCCCGACAGTAACTCGGCCTGAAATTGACGCAGGAAGGTCGGCCACAACTGTTTGGCCGGTCGAAGCGGGCGAGCTCAAGACAATGACCGAAGCTATTGCGAGGATGGAGAGGGGGAATTTCACTTCCAAAAGCCCACCTGAATAGAAGTTAACCGCGTAACTCTTAACCGCTATGAGAAGGCGTTTTCTCTGCTTTGAGTTTTCTACGACAGCGTTCGGATCTGTGATGCCTAAACGCCTGGATGGTTGAATAGCGAGGCAATCATACTCTCAACTCTTGCGGCACAGCTACCCTTTCTGGGAAGGCAGCAGTGCGATGCGGATGCAAGAGTTTTGGTATCTCGAAGACAGGCTGCGCGACTTACTGCCCGCAATGTCAGTCGCGTGGAGATGCCGGCGGAGCTGGGGTTGCATTGAACTTAACGATCACAGTGTTGGTGAGATCGATAGAGTCGTTAGCATAGACCATGCCCGACTCAAACTTATTGAAGATCGCCGCCATTCCCATCTCTCGGCCCACCGAGTCGATTACCGGTCTAAGCCTGGCTTGCAGACTCTGAAGCTCGCGATCGCGCGTGGTCCCAATTTCTTTATCCGCGTCTTCTGCGAATCGCTTTATCTCGAGTTGTTTGTCAGCCAATTTTTGTTGCGCTGCATTTCGTTGCGCGGCAGCCAGGGCGGGGTTTTTGCTGTCAGTATCCAACTTACGCATTTCGTCGTTTAGGGTTTTTGCTTTCGCCAGCCGATCATTTTGCAGCGCCGTCAGCTTCGCCACCGAGGCTTTTCCATGCACTGATTCAGTTAGGATTTTTTGAAAATCCACCATCCCGATACGAGTTGGCACTGCCTGGGCCGTTGCCCGCGTGGCACTGGCCCACAGAATCCAGGTCGAGGCGCCGGCTAGAGCGACTGCAACTCCGAGCCACATGAGAGATTTGGGGACGCGGATCACCTCATCCCGAGAAGATAATTTGGAGAAGCTCATACGAGTGTCCTTTCAATTACGACGTGTAACTTGGAGCGCTGAAGTCTACCTGCTGTAGCATTAGTGGATCGGCTTGGGCCGATCCACTAAACCAACTGAAGCTAAATCCACAACTTCAAAACTCAAAGTGGGAAACCATCCCTCGACTCATTCATGCTTCCAACGAAGCTTCCATCGTGATCTCTGCTTTCAGCACCTTTGAAACAGGACAACCTGCCTTCGCGTTATTGGCGGCGGTTTCGAAAGCTTGTTGATCGGCGCCCGGTACCTTTGCCTTCACATCCAGATGCACTGAAGTAATCGCGAAACCGGCATCAGTCTTTTCGAGCTTGACGCTGGCAGTGGTACGAATACTTTCGGCTGTAAGACCAGCCTGGCCCAGTTGGCCCGAAAGCGCCATGGAAAAACATCCAGCATGGGCCGCGGCGATCAACTCTTCGGGATTGGTCCCGACGCCATCTTCAAAACGAGTGCTGAATGAATACTGAGTGTCCGCCAGAACGCCACTGTCGGTTGAGATGGTGCCTTTGCCATCCTTGAGTCCGCCGTTCCAAACGGCTGATGCATTACGTTTCATGTTTCCTCCGCAAATTGTTTTGATCAAACATCGTCTAAGCTACCCCAAAAGGCGGCCAACCAAAAGCGACCCGACAGCGCCAGCTTCCGCAAGTCTGTTGAAACGCGAGTCGTACACGATACGTGATTACCGTGTGCTCAATGTACGGGTAGCGTCCTAATCTGAACGGCGTCGAGCGTTTCCGTGGTACGGTCCCTTGCTGGCTATTATCAGGCTCAGATGATATAAGCCGCACGCTTCCTCCGTTACTCACCGTCCATTCACCCCTTGAAGGAGCCCCCCAATGCGTCGCATCCTTGCCGCTCTTGTTTTAGCGTTAACTCTTTTCATCTGCGCGCCAGCCGTTCCCCCGATACACGCTAACCCTACCGCTACCCAGAGAAAGGGTGATCCGAGTGTTTCCGTTTGGGTAAACACCGATTCTGGCGTTTACCATTGTCCGGGTACTCGATGGTACGGAATCACCAAACAAGGAAAGTATATGAGCCAAGGATCTGCTCAAACTGCTGGCTATCGCCCCGCATACGGTAGCGTGTGCGGGTAAGGGCTCCCGCTTAAACCAGGGCGTTACCGTTCATGATGCGGTGACGCCCTTTCTATTCTTGCTCACGTCCTTTTCGAGTGGGGGCTCTAGACCAATCCAGCGCCGTTAGTGCCGGACGAAATCAACCCTGCTACCCGTGTTCGAATAGCCGAGACTTTTGGTGGCCTCTTGGGTTTAAATATAGAGCCTAACCGTCCGTCACTAAAGATAATCAAAACGCAAAGGAAGGCTTTTATGAAGTCCACTACATTCTCTGGAAAACTCGGTCGCAACAAGTTGACGGGTTCACTAGTTAGTACCGCTCTTCTGGTCGCTGTGCTGGCAACGCTCGTTTCGCAGACTGCTCTCGCACAGAGAGTCCCGCCGACGAAGAGTAGTGCGTTGCAAACGAGCGGAGCCCATAAGGTCCGCCAGTACACGATTGAACAATTCATGGAAACGGTGCGTATAAGCGGCGCCTCTTTTTCTGCTGACGAAAAGCAAATTCTTTACGCCAGTAATAAGACCGGCATCTTCAACGTCTACACGATTCCCACGACTGGCGGCGAACCTAAGCAGCTTACCAACTCGGCAAAGGAGAGCACGTTCTCGGTTTCCTATTTTCCCGGCGACGCGCGCTTCATCTACACCTACGATCGTGGTGGCAACGAGAATAATCACCTCTATCTTCGCGAACTAGACGGCACGGAGCGCGACCTCACCCCCGGAGAGAAAACTAAAGCCAACTTTCAGGGCTGGAGCCACGATCGAAAGTCGTTTTTCTATGCGACGAATGAGCGTGATCCAAAATTTTTTGACATCTTTGAAATGACGATCGCCGATATGAAGTCCACGCTGGTCTTCAAGGACGAGAATGCCTACGAATTCGCAGATATTTCCAACGACAAACGCTACCTCGCATTTTCGAAGCCTGGTGAGTCGACGATCGATTCCGACATCTTCCTGTACGACACCACGACGAAAGAGATGAAAAAGATCACGCCACACACTGGCGAGGTCAGTTTCAATGCGCAGTCGTTTGATTCCCAATCGCGTTATCTCTATTTCACGACTGACCAGGATAACGAGTTTGCATACTTAAAGCGGTACGAATTGGCAACCGGTAAAACTGAAGAAGTAGAGAAGGAACCGTGGGATATCTCCGGTACCTACTTTTCTCGCAACGGTAAGTATCGCGTGACAGTTATCAACCAGGACGCCCGCACTGTCATCAAGATTTACGATACTGCTTCGGGCAAACTCGTGCCGCTGCCAAAACTACCCGGTGGCGATATTACCGGCGTAACTATTGCACCGAGTGAGACGCGAATGGCTTTCTATCTGAATGGCGATCGTTCACCGGCAAACCTCTACATCTACGATCTGGCGACCAAGAAGGCGACGAAGTTAACCAACAGTCTAAACCCTGAAATCAACGCCGAAGATTTGGTGGAGGCTGAGAATATTCGCTACAAATCTTTCGACGGCATGGAAGTCCCGGCGATTCTTTACAAACCGCATCAGGCGAGTGCGGCAAGCAAGGTTCCCGCAATCGTCCTGGTCCATGGCGGTCCCGGCGGACAAGCGCGCCGCGGCTATAAAGCGCAAGTGCAGTTTCTCGTCAACCATGGCTACGCAGTTTTGGATGTCAATAACCGGGGCTCATCAGGTTATGGCAAGACCTTCTACACTGCCGACGATCGTAAGCATGGCCGCGAGCCTTTGTGGGATGTGGTTGAAGCGAAAAAGTATCTGAAGGCGCTGGGCTGGGTTGATGAACAAAAGATTGGTGTGATGGGCGGCAGCTACGGCGGTTACATGGTGTTAGCAGCGCTGGCGTTTAAGCCTGAGGAGTTTGCGGTGGGTGTAGACATTTTTGGTGTGTCCAACTGGGTGCGAACGTTGAAATCGATTCCGCCTTATTGGGAATCGTTCCGAAAGTCGCTCTACAAAGAAATTGGCGACCCTGAAACTCAACTCGACATGCTCAAGGCGGCGTCTCCACTCTTCCACGCGGACAAGATTCGGCGTCCGCTGATTGTCTTGCAAGGCGCTAACGATCCACGCGTCATCAAGCCGGAGTCAGACGAGATAGTTGAGGCGGTGAAAAAGAGTGGTGTGCCGGTGGAGTATGTAGTCTTCGATAACGAAGGCCACGGCTTTACCAAGAAAGCGAATGAGATTCGCGCGAACAAAGCGATTCTCGACTTTCTCGACAAACACCTGCGCGGTAGCACAGGAACTGGCCATTAAAGTAAGGCAGGTCCCTTCCTGGATCGGCTTATTGTCCTGAGATCGTTGGCTTTGCCTCAAGAGTTGTTTTCTATCAGTCCGCGTCAGCGGACGTACTGAAAATAGCCCAGCACTTTGAGTGCTGGGATTCGACCACGCCCGGTACCATAGTCCGCTTTAGCGGACGGCTGAAGCTCATGGAAAACCAATTATTTTGCCTGTGGAGTTTCAGTCGTCCGCTAAAGCGGACTACCGAATCAATTCATCGCAGGTCCCAGCACTCAAGTGCTGGGCTATTTTCAGACGTCCGCTAACGCGGACTGAAAGCACATCGACTCTTAGGGCAAAGCCGAAATCTTTTTAAACGCTGCGGTTGGCGACGAAGTGATCTTTGGCTTTTTTGGTTAAGGCGACGATGAACTCCGACTTGCCGTCAGTGTAGGCCTTTCTGTCGTTTGGGTATCTCTCGACGAGCGTGCGTTTTAGTTCCTCATAGCGCCGTGCGTCGTCGTCAAAGATTCGCAAATAGTCTCGGAAGTAAAGCCGGTCCCACCATTTGGAATCCGCTTTGACCATATGAATGTGGTGGGTGCGTTTCCCGTTCGGGTCACGCTTGACGAACCAGGGGTAGGGAACCTTTACGTCAGTGCGCCAGAAATAATCGTAACCTTGAGCTTCCAGGACCGGCACGACTTCTTTCTTCGTTTCCTCGAAACTGCTGACTTCTACCAGAAGATCAATAACGGGCTTTGCAGCCAGGCCCGGCACCGCGGTGCTACCGAAGTGTTCTATCCGCCTGACGATCGTGCCGGGCAGAGTCGCTCTGAGGAAATCTGCCTCATCTGCAAACAACTTGGGCCAATCCGGATTGTAAGCCTCTAGCGAAACTTCTTCGCGGAGTGCTTCCGCAATTCGCTGTTCAAGACTTTTCACAAAACCACTCCAACTCGCTTAGCTCAGATTTTGCACAAAAAGTCCGATTGGGTGTCGACGCGAAGCGATTTTATTCACACCGCGGCTTTAGCCCGGTGACCCGACAAGCAAGACGATGATCGAAACCGTTTCAACGGTTTCTCTTAAGTAACCTGTAAACCGTTAAAACGGTTAAGGAACGCAGGAGCGCTTCCTTTCACCGGGCTGAAGCCGCGGTGTGAATGAGATCGCTCCGCGTGAAGTTTCTTGCACGAATGCGATAGTCTGGCGTTGCTGCGCCGAGCGTCCGCTACTTTTTGTGCAAAGCCCTCTGGACCAGCCTTTGGCTCAATACCGCCAGCTTAATAGATCCGCTCCTGGAGGCGCGCTTTTCATGATGCGAGCAACAATCTTTGGAGCATAAAACTGATGATATCGAAGTCGCGAAATTGCGTTCGGTAAAGTGTGGTCGCCATTCCAGCAATGCTCCGCGCGAGGTTCATAATCAACCTCGCCACCATAGTTTGGATTCTTTGTGCTCTTGAGGAAGTTCTCTACCAGGTAAACGGCATTGTTGAGATAGTAGTTGTCGGCCTCGCCAACATAGATGTGAAGCTTGCCTTCGAGCTTCGGTCCCAGCTTCTTCCAATCGCGCTGGAGGATGTGGCCCAGATCGTAATTCTCGCGCCAGTACTCTGCCACCGAACGATCAATCTTGCCGGTCAGTTTGTCCCAGATCGGCTTTGGATAGCCATCTTTGCCCACCGGAGAATAGACAGCTTCCCAAATATCAAACTGCCCACCCGACCTGCTGTGCGTTCCCAGCGCAAGCTCCATGTGGTTCATGTCTTCTACAGTTGCGGCCAACTCGCCCAAATAATTTCGTTTACCTGGACGACGAATTTGTTTCCATGGCGAATCGGCATAGTAAGCATTTTCGTGCTCGTAAATATTAACGACTGTGTAGGCGCGAAAATCGATGGGATCGGGACAGGCGCCCCAGGCGCCGTTGTAGTCATCCGGATAGAAAATCTGAGCTGCTAGTGCCTCCCAACCTCCGGTTGAGCCTCCATACATGAAGCGCGCCCAGCCTTGGCCGATGCCGCGAAATTGCTTCTCGATGAACGGCACCAACTCGTGCGTAATCGCGTCGCCATAAGGACCCAGGTTGGCTGAATTCACCGCGTAGGAATCATCGTAGTAAGGATTCGCGTGTTGAATCTCCATGATGATCATGCGCGGATAATTTGGGCCTGTCCATTCCTGGTAAAACTTATGGGCACGCTCCTGCACTATTTTGTTGTATCCCTGAATTTTAAAACGCTCGCTGTAATCGGGTTTCAAATTCGGATCGGGGGGCGCCTCTCGGAACCCGCCAAAAGTAGCTGGGAAGTGACCATGGAAGATCACCAGCGGGTAACGAGCGTCCGGATGAGAGTCGAAGCCTTCTGGCAAAAGCACATTTGCTCCGAGGTACATCGGACGGCCCCAGAATTTCGTGAGCAACTTGCTCTGCATCTTGACGTGCTTGATGTATTTCGTGTCCTTCGGCGGATCGATCGGAGGAATCACTTTGTCGAGGTTGATCTTGATTGTGCTGTTGTCGCCCGCGCGGACGGTGAGTTTTTGCGGCGTGCTGTACAGGTTTCCCGGAGCTCGATTCCATTGCTGACCTTCGCCGCGGTCCATTGGCAGCTTCACGGTATGACCATCCGATCTCCTGAACGTTTCATACCGATGAAGCAGCGCCTGAATCCAATACTCACCCGGCTTCAAGTCAGATAACGATCTAATTGGATAGCCAAATGCGCCCGCATCGACAATCGCGTCGGTTCCTGGTTTGAGACCGTCAACATCGATACCAAACACCTGCTGGGTGTTGAGATCTTCATTGATTTGAAGTCTGGGCTCGGCGGTATTGTTTTTTGAAACCAGCAGTAGCACTCTGCCGTCCAAAGCGTCGCTGCTGCTGGTCGCTGGAAACGTAATGGCGAAGCGCAGTGTAGCTGGCTGCTGGCCATTCAACGTGTTGACAAACAAGAAGGATCCGACAAAGAAAATGAGCAGCACGACGCGTTTGTTTGTTCGCATTGGGTTCTCCTTGGTTTCGTTGGTGTCCGACATGCTTCAGCTTGTCGTTTTGTGCGGTTTCGTGTGATTTCGTGGATAGGGACGGGTGACGAAAAAGACGATCCACGAATTCACACGAAACTGCACGAAACACAACTACAACGATGTTCCTTTAGCTTGTCGATGAGATCGGCAAATCGAGAGTCGGGTATGCATTAACTCGGTTACCCGAGGTGAATATTCTCAACCTTCACGACAAGCTGAAGCATGTCGGACATTAGGCGACTATTCGCTTAACTGGCCGGCCGGTAGCGGCGCATCCTCTTCTCCCGGAGGCGCGTTGTGTATCACAGGTCTGGAGCCATCGGCATATTGCAGTTTGTAGAGTTTCCAATAAAGCCCATGCTGGGCCAGCAATTCCTGGTGTGTGCCCTGCTCACGAATCTCGCCGTGATGCAACACGATGATTTGGTCCGCACTCTGAATTGTGGAGAGCCGATGAGCAACAACGATTGACGTTCGCTTGCGCATGACACGTTCGATTGCCTGTTGAATCAGTTGCTCAGTTTCAGTATCAATCGAACTCGTAGCTTCGTCGAGGATGAGGATTGCGGGATCGAACGCGAGCGCTCGCGCAAAAGAGATCAGTTGTTTTTGTCCGACCGACAGACCAGCGCCACGTTCCTTGACCTCCGCCTGATAACCATCTTTCAGGCGCATGATAAACGGTTCGGCACGAACTTCACGCGCCGCCCAGTGCACACGTTCCTCGGTGATTTCGTCGCGGCCAAGACGAATATTTCCCTCGATGGTTCCGCTAAATAAGAATATATCCTGTAACACCACCGCGAAGTTTTCGCGTAAGGCCTGAAGATCCCATTCGCGCAGATCAACGCCATCCAGAAGAATCCTTCCCCGCTGCACATCATAAAAACGCATCAATAAATTGGTAATCGTAGTTTTGCCGGAACCAGTGTGCCCCACCAGAGCAATCGATTGTCCCGGCTCAACCTTGAAAGAGACGTCTTTAAGAACCCAGTCCTCCTCCTTGTAAGCAAACCAAACGTTCTCAAATTCGATTTCGCCTTTGGCCCGCTCGGCGCGCAACGGTTTCTCAGGTGATTTGATCGCAATCGGAAGATCGAGCGTCTTGAAGATTCGATGCGAGGCCACGACTGCGGCCTGGAGCACGTTGTATTTGTCGGATATATCCCGAATCGGTTGAAACAAATGACTCGAATACTGGATGAACGCGACGAGGGCACCCAGCGTCAGCACCGTATGTTCGGGCGTGTTTTGCATTACCCGATAGCCGCCATACCAGATGATTAGGGCCACTCCAGTCGCGCCAATAAAATCAACCAACGGGAAAAAGACGGCGTAATAAAAAATCGTGTCGATATTTGCCTTGCGATAATCTGCGTTGATCTCCTGAAACTTCTGTAGCGACTTTGCTTCGGCATTGAAAATCTGGACCGTCTGGGCTCCGGCGAAATGCTCCTGCAGAAAAGAATTGATTCGAGCCAGTCGAGTTCTCACCATGTCGTAGCCGCGCCGGGCGCCTTTGCGAAACCAGGAAGTTGCGGCGAACAACATGGGCACGGTCAGCAAGGTGATAAACGTGAGTCGTACGTCCATCCACAGCATCATCGCGATGATTGCGACGATCATCACCAGGTCGCCGAGTAGATCGGTAACGCCGGCGGTAAACAGTTCATTGAGAGCATCCACGTCGCTGGTTAAGCGAGTCATGATGCGACCGACTGGGTTGCGATCGTAGTAGGCCACCTCCTGATGTTGCAGCTTGTCGTAGAGCTCCCGGCGCATGTCAAACATTACGTATTGACCAACGCTGTTAAGAAGCAACGCCTGGAAATAAGAAAATGCGAACCGCGTTATCTGAACGCCTGCGTATAAAAGCAGCAGGAGTGTTAGCCCCGCATATTGTCCCGGCAGGATGTACCAGTCGATCGCAAACTGCGTAAACTTTGGCTGCAGAATTCCCAACAGGTTGAGCATCATCGTCAGCACAATCGCGGGAATTAAAAAACGCAAATATGGACCAAGATATCGAAGCAGACGGCGAGCCACGCGGAAATCGTACGTCTTGCCGATTGCTTCTTCTTCGTGGAACTGTTTTACGGCTGCCGACATAGATTCTAGCTTGTTGGACCACCAAACTTGCTTTTGTAAGTTGCTGCTTCGAGCTGTTCGCGCCGCGGAAAATGCAAAGCAGTGCCGATGGCGGCAACTATGAATAACAGGAGGTGGTCGTTAGTCTTAAAAATGATCCGCTCGACCAAACCGATCAAAGCAGCGCTCTCGCACATCGCGCAAGCGACCACCAAAGCCTTCTGGACCATGGCAACATCCTGACTAACAACCGAACGCTCGAGAAGTTTTCGTTTAACTGCAAAGGAAAGCACCACCAGAAATGTGCCCAGACCTGCGAGGATGAACAATATGATCGAACTCGCGGTCGCCTCCGCAGAATATGGCGCTGCAAACATAGCGATGAAAAAGAACAGCGCGACGTTCATCATCATTGCGAACCACAAGACAATCAGTGTTTGGTAACGCTTGTCCAGATTGCTATCCATGATTCACCTCGTAATGTAAATCAGATTGCCGCCAACTCCTCTTCGAGCAGCTGCCTTTCGTAGAGCGCTGCGTACTCGCCACCACGTTCGATCAATTCGAAATGCGTTCCTCGCTCGATGATTTGCCCGTCGTCCAATACACAAATCAGGTCGGCGTCGCGCACGGTTGAAATGCGATGCGACACGATCAAGCTTGTCCGGCCACGCATGATGCCGCGAAGCTTGGCCAGGATCCTCTCTTCAGTGTAGGTATCAACCGATGACAGAGCATCATCCAGAATTAGGATGCGAGGCTCTCGCAGGATCGCCCGCGCTATTGCAGTCCTTTGCTTTTGGCCGCCAGATAAGGTGATACCGCGTTCCCCGACCAGAGTATCGAGGCCATTGGGAAACGAACCTATGTCGTCAGTTAGCCCAGCCACATCGGCGGCCCATTCAATTTGTTTCTTCGTGGCATTTTCCACTCCAAACGCGATGTTTTCGGAGAGAGTGTCACTGAAAAGAAAGGTTTCCTGCGGCACGTAACCAATACTCGAGCGAAGTTGCGAGAGGGGATAATCGCGAACCGAAACGCCATCGACAAAAACTGTATCTTTAGGTGCCTCTATGACTCGCGGAATCAAGTGTACGAGGGTTGATTTTCCACTCCCGGTTCGGCCTACAAAAGCAACGGTTTGTCCAGCCGTGATTTTTAGGTTGATGTTCTCTAGTACCAATTCGTCGTGTTCTTTATAACGAAGATTCAAAGATCGAAACTCAATCTCGCCGGCGATCGGCCGCTGGAGACTGACGTTGGGTGCGTCTGCGATAGACGGCTGCTCGGCAAAAATCGCGTTCATTCGCTTTAGGCTGGCGGTGCCGCGTTGGTAAAGATTCACGACGTATCCAATCGCTATCAGCGGCCAGATCAAGCGAAAGAGATACATATTGAAAACCGTGAACTGGCCCACAGTGATCTCACCCTGGATTGCCAGCGGCACACCCACCCACAGAATCAAAACAAAGCCCATCCCTATAAGAAACTGCATCAGTGGGCGCATGAGCGCGTCGATGCGAACCAGGCTGAGGTTCTTCTCCGCGTATTGACGGTTCAGTTCATTGAAGGCCGCGATCTCAGCACCTTCCTGGGCGTAAGCCCGCACCACGCGCACACCGGTAAAGTTTTCCTGGGCCCGCGCAGTGATTTGCGAAAAGAACTCCTGAATTTTTTCAAATCGCTGATGAACCTGTTGGCCGAAAACCTTAACCACGACCGAAACCAAAGGCATGGTCACAAACAACATCAAGGTTAGCTTCCAGCTAATCATGAACATCAAAGGCAGAACCATAGCCACTACAAACACGGTTTGCAGGGAGTACATGATTAGTGGACCAGCCATTTGCCTGACGGCGGCAAGATCGTTAGTGGCCCTTGCCATCAGATCACCAACACGATGTTCCTGGAAGAATGATTGAGACTGGTCTACCAGATGTGCGTGGAAATCCTGGCGCAAGTCGTATTCGATTTTGCGAGACACGCCAATGAGGATGCGACGCTGCAGAAACAGAAATATTCCACTGACAAGACTAGCGGCCAATATTTTCAAAGCTGAGAGAGTGAGTAGTGACCAGGAAACCTGACTCCAGTTTCTGTCAATGGCTTCGCCGACAATAAGCGGGATATATAGGCCGCAGATCACGCTGGCAAAAATGCACGCGATGCCGAGCGCCAGGGAGAGCTTATACGAACGGAAGTAGCGGAGAAATTTTCTTAGGTCACCCATGCACAGAAAACCGCAAAGCGTCACAACCCTCGTCAAAAATGCGAGAGGTTATGATGCGCGATTTTCTGTCAGGATACCAGAAGGGCGGAGATGACTGGGTGGGCGAAGAAGCGGTAGCGCAGCCGGTTGAAGCAGTGGCCGCTTATAGACGTTGCATTGTGTCCAGCAGATCGAGAGACGGATCGCACATCTGCCGTTTCTTTTGATCGGCGGTCAGCATTTCAATCACCGAACTGTCTTCTGCCGGCAAGCTGACTCGATTGCGCCCGGCGTCTTTCGAGTTGTAGAGGGCTCGATCCGCGGCAACAACCAACGTGTCGCGCGACGATGCGTGGGCAGGGAAGGTTGCCACGCCAAAAGAGGCTGTAACTTTTCCAAATTCGGGCACTTCGGTTTGCTCGATTCTCTGTCGTAATCGTTCGGCAACGAGCACAGCGCCTTCGGTGTTTGCTTGTGGGAGAATAATGACAAATTCGTCACCACCGAAGCGGGCCGGGGTATCTACGGCGCGCAGTTCAGCACGCAGGCTATCGGCAAGCATACACAGCGCGACGTCGCCAGCATCATGTCCTGCCTGATCGTTGATATGTTTAAAGTTATCCAGGTCCAGCATGATCAAAGAGAGGGGTTGGCGCATACGGGTGGCGAGATGCAGATCGCGCTCAAGTTGTAATTCGAAGGATCGCCGGTTGTAGCATCCGGTTAATCCGTCGGTAAGCGCTTGTTGCTGCATTTGCGCGAAAAGGTGCGCCTGGTTAACAGCCACGGCCAACTGGTCGGCGACGGTATGCAACAGGAGGAGTTCGTTATCTGCCCACGCCCGTGTGACGTCGTGAGATCTAACTAACAAGAGTCCAACATAACTGCCCTGGTAGATAAGCGGCACGACTGCGTCCGCTGGTAAACCTGTCGAGTTGTCTCCATCGACGACGTAAGCTTCCGGCAGATCTGAAATCCGATTACTAATCTGCTCAACATCTCTGAGCATTTCGTTCCGCGCATCTTCGTCGCTGGAATCCGGTCGAAAATAGAGCGTGGTCATCTCTCGGCCGACTAGCGCACCTTCGACTCTCACTGCACAGGCGTCCACATTGAGCGCTCGACCTACTTCGTCGGCCGCAGTCTGAAGGACGCTGTCTAGTTCGAGGGAGTTTCTGATCGCGGTAGCCAGACGGTTAACAGCAATCTCGCGCTCAGCCTGCTCTTGCAACAGTCTGGCGAGTTTTGTCGTTACGCCGAGGGTGAGTTGCAACGACGTCGCTTTTGGCATGGAAACGCGAACAGCGTTTGAGAAAGCAGTCGAATAGAAAGAATGTTCGGCAGTGACGCGGGCCATCAAATATTCGAGCGCCGAATAGACCACATCAGGCTCGAAGGTCCAGATCACCAGGTCTCGGCCTTCTTCACTCTCCGTATTGTGGACGGAAGCCAGAAGGGCAGAGAAGCGGGCGTCGGCAATCACCACAAATCGTTCGTAGTTGTCGCTTTGATCGGTTCGCTCAAATACGACCGACTTGGTGTTTTCCTTGCCGCGGCTCAGTACCAGACTTGAGAGGGCGTCTTGTGGACTGACCCACAGGAACAAGTTCTTTGCCGACTGATCAAGTTCGTTGATGCGAGCGACATCTCTGGCGGGTCTTTGAGGAGACGCAGGTAGGCTCTCGACCACCAGGGCGCCGAGATTATTTTCGAGAACCACATCCTCAAAATAGCGATGAAGCTGGGCAATTGTGGAGCCGGCACAGGGAACCGGTGTCAATTGTCTCGGATGTTGGGCTAGTAAGGAGTGATACAGGGAGTACATAGGTGAAGGATCACCGAAAGGACTGGGAGTTGAATTGTTTTCGCTTGTTGGGGCGACCACCGCACGGCGGCTCTAGGAAGGCCAACGACATTTTACATAGATCAACACATGCTGTCCATCTAATTTCCTGAGACCCTCTAAGCACTAGGACTTAGACCCTTATGTAGGTGCTAAGTGCTGTAGCAATTAGGGTTTGGTCGCTGTTCACGACCTCGGCGGTTACGCAGATGAGGCGGCGTCCAGACCGAAGAACTTTGGCGGAGGCCTTCATTTGGCCAGTTGTGACGGGTCGGAGGTAGCTGATTGTCAGGTCTACGGTGGTGACCTTTTCTTTCGGACCCAGCAAGGGAATTATCGCTAAAGCCATGGCCGAATCAATTAACGAGGCGGTCGCTCCGCCGTGGACTACGCCGTGATTTTGAGTCAGCTCTTTCCGTACCGGTAGCGAAAGGGTGGCCGTTCCATAACCGACTTCGTCAAGCTCGATTCCAAGAAGTTTGGCGTATGGCACCATCGATAGAGCTTTGTGCACCCGCTTGATTTGGCTTGCCTTGATTGCAACTTCCTTCATGACCGGTAACTCACTTCGCCGCTAGTTGGTTCAACGATCACAGCCGTGCCGTATGCCAGAACTTCAGTGACGCCCGTCGATATCTCGGTAGTATCGTAACGCGCGCCTACGACAGCATTGGCGCCAATCTCTGTGGCGTGTTGAAGCATAATTTCAAATGCGTCGGCACGTGTCTGCTCGCAGAGTTTGGTCCATGCTGTAATGTTGCCACCCACAATCGTTTGTAGCGAAGCGCCAATGGTTACAAAGATGTTTCGCGAGCGGACAACGATTCCCCGGACTATTCCCAGGTTCTGCATGACGTGAAAGTTGGGCAGTTCGAACGCAGTGGTGACCATCTGATGGGCCACTGAATAACGAGGCGGGCTAATCTCATATGGCGCTCTCACGTCTAAAGGGTCTCTACTCATAATGCTCTCCTCGTAAGGTCAGTTATTGAAGATGCTGACTTTCTTTCTCCTGACCGTCTTTCGCTGGTTCGGGATCCATAGATAATCTTTCAATTCGCATCGGCCGCGCTTGTTGAAGACGATACCTTCCATTTCCAGCATACGTTGCTGCTTATCGTATGGCACGGCTATTCGGCCCGTGGAACATGCGCCCTGAGCGTTGATTACTCGGTGCCATGGAGTTTTGTCATCTGATCCATGCATGACAAAACCCACTGTTCTGGGTGTATACCCGTCGCCGAGGATCTCAGCGATCTGGCCGTAAGTCATAACGCGTCCGCGCGGAATCTTGCGCACCAAACGGTAGACGCGCTCTCGATACTGTTTGTCGGTTTCCTTCTTCACGATTGTTATCCGAGAGTGCGTAGCAGGGCGCGAGCGGGTGCACCGTCTCCACTACCGCCGGCAATCTTCAACGGAAGGCAAATCAGTTCGTACGAGCCCGCCGTGATCCTTCGAAGATCGAGTCCTTCAAGAATTGTGACGCCATGGGAAAGCAACATCAGATGCGTTTCATATGAGCCTGACTGAAATTTCTCAATCGACAGGTAATCAATTCCTACGAGTTTGATACCGGCATCAACGAGTAGCTTGGCAGCGGCTGAAGACAGATACGTGTAGTCAGTGCGAAAACCTCCACCGGTCCCTTCCCAAAAGGAAGAGTTTCGTGTCTTGAAAAGGATTCGATGTTGATCTTTGAGAGCGAGAGATGACACGAAATTTTCGTCGATGACCTCTTTGTCGGATGGAACTTCAATGACTTCTGCAAGGCCAACCAGATGCTCAAGCGCTATGGAATCCACTCTGCTGCCGCCCTCGATGAAATGTGCTGGGGCGTCCACGTGAGTACCAGAATGGGCGCCAAAATGCAGAAGGGAAACGTTAGCAGCATCTCCGCCAGCCATTGAATGCCACGACTTGATTTCAATGCCGGGGTCACCAGGGTAGGTTGGTGTCAATTCGGAAAGCGGAACGCTGACATCGAAAATTTGCATCTGGATTTCGTCGACTGTTTGTAGGAAGGCATAGTAATTGGCTGTTTCGAGGAGTGTCAACGTGTTGAAAACTCCGGGTTCTCAGCGCCAACGGCGCGAAATGTAATAGCCTGGGCCATCGGCCCAGGTGGGGGCTCCGCATAACGCTCGTATAGCGCTGAAGGCGCGCGATGAGACGCATTCCCCAATGTTTTACGCCGAGACTTCATATCAAGCGCCTTCAGCGCTTTCTTGATTGTTGTGACCTCTACCCAGGGCGTTGCCCTGGGCTATTACATTTCGCGCCGTTGGCGCTGAGGACCCGCCGTTATCAAACAGCCGCTACTGCGCTGTGGTACCGACTGACTCAATTTCACGTGCGCTTGCCGTGATCATGAGGATTTCGCTAGCATCTTGACAAATCTCCTGGGAGTCATCGCTATCGTAGTCGAACGTCTTTCAAACAAACCCCGCCTGGCTGCATCAAGTTTCTTAAACTCAGCACCGCTTATTTGGAGTTTCATTCAAGGCTCGCGCCGTGATGACGTAGAACTGATCGATGCGGTTCCGTCGCGCTGTGCGGATCTACTGGCCAAAGGCGAAGTCGATTTTGCCCTGGTGCCTGTTATCGAATATCAACGAATTGCAAACGGGAAGCTGGTGCGAGATGTTTGCGTGGCTTCGCGCGAAAAGGTTCACAGCGTTGTGCTGGTTTCGCAGAAGAGCAACTTGAGCGAGATACTGTCGGTGGCCCTTGATGAGTCTTCGCGTACATCAGCCACACTCGTCAAGATCCTATTCAAGGAATTCCTGGGGTTCGAGCCTAAGTGGACCACCACCACTCCTGATCTGCAGCAGATGCTCAGCGAGAACGATGCAGCGCTGATTATCGGCGATCCAGGGATGTTGTTTCCGAGAGATCGTTTTCACGTATGGGACATGGCTGAACTCTGGCGTGAGAATACTGGCCTTGGGTTTGTGTTTGCGATGTGGATGACGGGGCCGACCGAGGCTGACATGCCCGATTTTCGCGCAGCTCGCGATGAAGGACTCGCAAAAATTGAGGAGATTGTTTCGGCTTATGCGAGCCAGACTCCGATGCAGCCTGATCAGATCAGAGATTATCTCAGCCGCAACATCGTTTTCCAGATTGACGACGACTTGCTGCGAGGGATGGAAAAGTATTTCCAACTGGCCGGGAAGCACGAATTGATTCCGGAACTGAAGCCAATCAATTTCAGCTAATCCCTCGTCTTTTTCAGGCCTGCGACCCTGAATTGATTAACACCTGTCCAGCTAATAGACTATGAGCATGCCATCACAGGTTTCTGAAATTCTTAAACGCGCATTAGCAGGTGAGCGCATCTCGACGGATGAGTGCACCGCGCTGCTCGAATCTCACGATATTGCGGCAATCGGAGCAGCGGCTGACGAAATTCGCCAGCGCCGGCATCAGGATAATGTTGTTACCTACATCATCGACCGAAATATCAACTACACCAACGTCTGCAATGTGGTTTGTACTTTCTGCGCCTTCTATCGAAGACCCGGTGCTCCAGACACCTACGTCCGGACACTCGAAGAAATCTGCACGAAAATTGACGAGACGATCGCATTGGGTGGCACCGGCGTTTTGATGCAGGGCGGATTGCATCCCGACTTCGGCATCGAGTGGTATGAAGACCTCCTCAAAACTCTGCATCAGAAGTATCCAAATTTTCAGCTGCATTGTTTTTCGCCGCCGGAGATCCACAACATTCATCTGATCTCGGGTCTTGATTACGAGACCATCATGCAGCGTTTGAAGGATGCTGGACTCTATAGCTTGCCGGGCGGCGGTGGCGAGATTCTCGACGACGAGGTTCGGATGCGGGTTTCAACCAAGTGCACAACCGATGAATGGTTGGATGTGATGCGGGCCGTGCATCGAGTTGGATTGCGCTCGACGGCCACCATGATGTTTGGGATTGGCGACACGATTGAGCATCGAGTGAGACATCTCAAACGCGTTCGCGATCTGCAGGATGAGACTGGCGGCTTTACGGCCTTCATCCCCTGGACCTTTCAACGCGAGAACACGGCGCTGGGACGCAAGATCAAGGATGAGCCGACCGGAGTCGATTATCTGAAGATGCTTTCAGTGTCGCGTTTATTCCTCGACAACATCGACAACTTGCAGTCGTCGTGGTTGACCCAGGGACTGAAACTCGGTCAGGTCGCTCTGCGTTTTGGCGCTAACGACATGGGTTCGATCATGATTGAAGAGAACGTCGTGTCGGCAGCCGGTGCTCATAATCGTGCCGATGAAAAGATGCTGTGTTATCTGATTCGAGAAGCGGGTTTCATTCCTCAACAACGAGACATACTTTACAAACGAGTCAACCGGGCGCAAGCGACCAGTGATGAATCTCTGGAATCAACTCCGCTGCAAGAACTCACCGTAGCTATCGCCGACTAAGCTTTATGTCACCAACTGCGGCCACAGCGAAAACGAATTCTAAGTCTCAGGCAATTACTACTCTCCTTTTCGACTGGGATGGAACCATAGTTGATTCACACCAGCTTGGTCTGCTCGCCTTTGAGCGTTCGTTTGCCTCACTGGGCGTCGACTTCAATCACGATATTTATCGCGAAGTCTATTCGCCAAACTGGTATTCAGTTTATGAGGCGATGGGCTTGCCAAAAGAGAAGTGGCAGGAGGCTGATGATCTTTGGGTCGAAAACTATGGAGCGCAAACAGCCGCGCTCGTAGATGGCGCTAAAGCAACAATCACGAAACTGCACCGCAAGGGTTATCGATTAGGCGTAGTCAGCAGCGGCAGCGACTGTCGTGTCACTCGTGAGATTGTGGAACTCGGGCTTGACGGAATATTCTCCGTGACTGTTTGTAATGAACAAATGGAGAATAAGAAGCCTCACCCGGAAGGTCTGGAGACGGCAATGCGCGTGGTTGCTGGAGTTCCCGGCGAGTGTTGCTACGTGGGCGATAGTCCGGAAGATATTGAGATGGGGAAGCGCGCAGGTTTGTTAACAGTCGGTGTGCGCAGCGCGTATCCGACGAGCTGGAAACTACAAAGTCAAAATCCAGATATCTACATCGAGTCGTTCAACGAACTTTCCAATTACTTCTAAGCGAATGAAGCCGACGCTCAGGCCTCGAATCAAAGTCTGCTGTATCGCAAGCATTGAAGAGGCGTGGATGGCGATTGATCATGGGGCTGACGCGCTGGGTCTGGTTTCAGCGATGCCGAGCGGGCCTGGGCCAATCCCCGAAGATCTCATCAAAGAAATCGCCGCTATTATTCCGCCGGCCATAAGCTCTTTCCTGTTAACCTGCAAGCAGGATATCGCCGAGATTATCGACCAGCAAAAGCGTCTGGGTGTAAACACGATTCAGATTTGTGATCGACTGAAAAAGGGAAGTCATCAACTCCTTCGGCAAGCGCTGCCTGGCATTTCAATTGTTCAGGTTATCCATGTGACTGGCCCGGAATCCGTTGAGGAAGCTATTGTAGTAGCGCGCGATGTTGACGCGATTCTTCTCGATTCGGGCAATCAAGCGCTCGCTGTAAAACAGCTTGGAGGAACTGGGCGGACGCACGATTGGCTTTTAAGCAAGCGGATCCGTGAAGCTATCGACGTGCCGCTATTCCTGGCCGGTGGACTAAGACCTGACAACGTCGCAGGCGCAATCGAACAGGTTATGCCATTCGGAGTAGACGTTTGCAGCGGGCTCCGGACCGATGGACGACTCCATCAGGAAACGTTGAGTGCTTTTTTCGATGCGATAAACCGTAACGCAAACTGTTAGTTTGCGTCGACGTCGTGTTATTCACTTCGTTAAAGATCGCAAACTAACAGTTTGCTTTACAGCGATGAAACTCATCTTCCTTCATGGCATGCCTGGCGTTGGTAAGTTGACCGTCGCACGCCACCTTGCAAACCTCACTGGATACAAGCTGTTTCACAACCATCTGACGGTTGATCTGGTGAGCGCAGTCTTTGAGTTTGGCAGCCCTCCCTTTATCGAGCTTCGAGAAAAGATTTGGCTTGAGGTCTTCTCAAAGGCGGCCCAAAGCGGAATCCCCGGCCTCATTTTCACATTTGCCTTTGAGAAGAGCGTAAGTGATGCCTTCATTGACAACGCACGGCAGGTCGTCAAATCAAACGGTGGCGAAGTTGTTTTCGTAAAGTTGGTTTGTTCACCAGAAGAATTGGAAAGACGGCTGACTTCTGCATCGCGCTCGAGTTTCGGCAAGCTGACATCGCTCGAGTTATTCCGTCAACTAAATGATGCAGGAGTATTTCTCGATCCGGGAGTAACGCAAGACCTAATAATCTTGGATACGACCGAGATCAGTGCCGAGGCTGCCGCGGCACAAATCGCGAGCCGGTTATGATCATCTCCTGCAGTCATTAGTTGAATCTAATCACCGCGGTTTCTCACAGGTCGGGAAGGAGGATTTATCCCCGCTCTTTCTTCAGTTTCTCAGGTTCAGCCACCCATTTATGAATTAGCGCCTTAGATGCGCGACGAAGAGCGGGGATAAATCCTCCTTCCCGACTGTGAGAAACGCGCTATCAGTTTCATAACTTGAGATGCTTGAGAAGGAGAAGGGAGAAATCCCCAACCTGCGAGGAACCGCACGTATCAATGCGCCGAAGGGTCTGGGACAAAACAAGAGCCTCGCGTGAGATTCTCATCCCACACGAGGCTTCATCAGTCAGCGACTTGTTTAGAAAGTAAACTTGATCGCTAGCTGCAACTGTCTCGGATCGCCAACACCCTGGCGCAGGAACCCGTCAAAGTTGAAGAGTCCCGGCGTGACCAACGGGTTCACGTTGTTCGCCGTATTAAATGTATTGAACATTTCCACGATCGGGATCAGCCGGTAACGTTCACCGAACTTGAACGGTCGCTGCAACCGCCAATCAAATGAGAAATACTCGTTGTTTTTCCGCAACGTGTTACGGTTTGGGCAACGCGGCGCAGTAGGACATGCGGGCGTTATCGGCTGCGCCGTACGCGCTTGCACGCGCGGGCTGAACTCAAAATCCCACGGCATTTGAATCACCGAAACAAAGTTGAAGCGGTGACGCACATCCCTGTCGGATAACGAGTAATCGAGTTGCAGATTGTTGAAGTCGAAGGCCCGATCGGTGAATGGATCCCGCTCGTTCGAATCGTCGTCTCGATCCTTAGCCAGCGTGTAGTTCAATTCGAACTGATAGCCTTTGCTGAAACGTTTGCGCAGCCCCACCGTGAATCCTTGATAGGACGATTTGCCCACTGAACTCGCGACCATGGTTTCGCCCAGGTAGTCATCGAAGAAACCTGTACGGGCGTAGTCGAGGAAGCGCGTTAAATGGACTCCCTTGGCGTGAGTAAAATCGAAATAGAGTGAAAGATTAGGGACCAGTTCCTGTTCGAAGCCGACGTTGACCGTGTAGATGCGCGGATTCGCATAGTCACGACTGAAGAGGCGAACTCCGGAGAAACACGGGAATGGGTTATTGAAGGGCCCGGCCGCGCTGAAGTTGTTAACCGTTGAGCACGAACCCGCAGCTGGCGTGACCAGCCCGGGCCATGTCGGGCCGCCGCCGAACTGTCGAATGAGATCTGAGTTAAGGAAGATCGTCTGCTGTTGCACACCGTTCGTAGTGATCGAGCCGACTTGCGTCAGCATATTCTGGCGTGCGTTATAGATACCGGCGCTTCCCCGCAATACTGACTTGCCTTTGTTCCCGATATCCCAGGCGAATCCCAGTCGCGGCTGAAACATCTTCGTCTGGTTGTGCAACGTACCGTCGGATGGAAATCTTGGGTCGCTGAGAAATATCCCATATGCCGTTTGCGCCGGCGGCGTTACCGGATCCGGAAATATTTGGGCTTCCCAACGCAGACCGTAGCTAAGGGTGAAGTTTGGACGAATCTGCCATTTATCCTGAGCAAAGAGTGCGAAGTCCTCATTCTTTATGTCGGAAAAACCTGCCGCATCCGTGGCTGGTCCAGCCGGCCCTGCGCCCTGGAGGAATAGCAGCAATGGTCCACCGTTTGGAGTCGATCCGACAGGACAAGCAGTCGGCGCCGTCACGAACGTTCCATTTGAACAGCTAACTGTTCGTGGTCCAAAACCGCCCGGCGCAGGCGGAGATGCGAACCGGAGGAACCCCGTAACACTGTCGAAAAGGTACTTACCCTCAAAGAAGCCGCGGAAGATTTGCGTGTTAACGCTGTGCATCCATTCCCCGCCGAATTTTATGGTGTGCGCGCCTGTGACAATCGAAAAATTATCTTTGATCTGGGTGCGCCAGAACGTCTCGTCAACGTTTGGCCCGAGGAAGAACGGATGCCCAAATCTAAACGTGGTGGCAAACCCCATCGCAGTGTCCGCCGGTATGTTTGAAGTGACGGCGGAACGAGGACGTTCCTCACGTCCGTAGGTAAAGTGCGCCTCGTTGACCATGGTGGGTGAGATGGATGAGAAAAGATTTGCGTTGAAGGCGTTTATCTTCGACGGACCTTCGGTTCCGTTGGCCGAATTTCCGTAGGTGGAAACGTCAAACGTTTGGTTTGTATTTCGTGAATAGTCGAAGTTATGCGACAGAGTTAAGCGGTGGTCTTGAGAAAGATCCACGTCAAGCTTGCCCAGGATGGCGTTGTTTCGGATGCGACGGCTGATTGGATTTCCTTCCTCGGAACCGCGGCTCGCTCGGAAAAAATTAATCAAGGCTAAGCGTTGACAATCTGCATTTCCATTGATGAGCGCTTCATTGGCGATCAGGGTTGGTGCGCCGACGGGGCAGGGAGTAGCTCCGATGGGAACGCTGAGGTTGGCCCGCGTGAGTCTCTCCAAAATATTCTCGCTGGAGAAGAAGAAGAAAGCCTTGTCTTTTTTGATTGGTCCCCCAATAGTTCCGCCAAACTGTTCGCGGCGAAAATCAGTCAGGGGTGTGCCATCGGACGCATTGGCTGTCAGCGCCTCGAGCCGTTGGAAGTGAAACAAACTGCCATGAAATTCATTTGTTCCTGACTTGGTAATTACATTGATTACCCCGCCCGCCGTTCTGCCAAACTCAGCAGTGGCGCCCGTAGCTACTACCTGAAACTCCTTGACCGCATCCAGCGGAATATCGATCGCGGCGCGCTGGCCCCCTGCCTGTTCACCAAAGAAGCCGTTGTTGTAATCGCCGCCGTCGAGGCTGACGTTGTTAAAAATTCCACGCTGACCTGCAAATGTTATTTCGTCCCCGTCCGGACCCTGGACGATGGCGACGCCGGGGGTCAGGGTCAATAGATCTTCAAACTTGCGACCCAGGATCGGAGTGTTGTTAACCGTCATTTCGTCGAGAGTTGAGCTCGACTCAGTTTTAACTGTGTCGACCGTGGGGGTGGCTGTTACAGTTACGCGCTCCTCCACGCCCGACACCTTCATGGTAATCGGCAAATTCATCGCCTGGCCGACGGTAAGATTTGCCTTTTCCACCACCATGGTTGCAAAGCCCTGCCGCGTCACGGTTACCGTGTAATTGCCTGAAGGCAGTGCCAGTGCAACAAAGCGCCCCTCCTCGTCAGTGGTTGCGGTTCTGGAAAAGTTTGTGTCGACGTTTCTGATTTCGACGCTGGCGCCGGGCACTGAGGCTCCGCGCTCATCGACGACTGTTCCCTGGATAGTTCCGGAAGTGATCTGCGTTTGCGCCAGTGCCGTGGCGCTACTCAGCATCAACCCAAACAGACAAAGACTCAATCCTTTAACGATATTGTTAAAGGAGCGAAGCAACACGTTGCTCATAATTTTCTCCTGCAAATTTTAAGATTCAGGTAATCAATTCAGGTGTCGTTCTGGACCTAAACCCATGTTCGGAAAGCTTGCTCTTCTGGCAAACCTTAAAGAAGGGACAACTTGATAATGCAAGTTGGTAAAACCCGTCGAGGTAGGGCCATCTTAGTGTCAGGCTATGTGGAGTGTCAACGATTTGTTCCAGCTCGTTTTACTGGAAACAAGATAGCCGGTTACTTTCTTTGTAGCTCCATGTACATTGTCGTCTCTTCGCAAATCCATAGTCTCAGAGTCCGCCATAATTTCGCGAAGTTTTGGGTAGAGATTCAACTAAAGCGAGGTAAACAAGATGCGTTGGAGAGGCGAACGTGAAAGCGCTAACGTCGAAGATCGACGCGGCATGTCGCGCGGCGGCATAGCGATCGGCGGAGGGCTGGGTAGCATTGTTCTTATAGTGCTGGCGCTGTTATTCGGAGCTGATCCGAGGCAACTGTTGGAGCAACTACCAACTGAAACCCAGCCCACTCAAACATCTCGGCCCACGAATCCACAGGAAGAAGAGCTCGCAAAATTCACCAAGGTGGTGCTGGCCACCACGGAAGATGTGTGGCGCGAGATCTTCCGCCAATCCGGACGACAGTATCGCGACCCAACTCTACAATTGTTCAGCGATCGGGCCAGTTCTGCTTGTGGAATCGCCGGTGCTGCGGTTGGACCGTTTTACTGTCCGGGCGATGAGAAGGTGTACATAGACCTGAGTTTCTTCCGCGAATTGGAATCAAAATTTCAGGCACCGGGAGATTTTGCCCAAGCCTATGTTGTGGCCCATGAGGTTGGACATCATGTGCAACATTTGCTGGGAACGATGGACCGGGTCAACTCCGCTCGTGGCAGACTCAGCGAAGAAGAAAACAACCAACTGTCAGTTCGTCTTGAACTACAGGCAGATTTTCTGGCGGGCATTTGGGCGCACTACGCGCAGAAGAAAGGCCTGGTAGAGCCTGGAGACTTCGAGGAAGCATTAGGAGCGGCGAGCGCTGTGGGAGATGATCGGCTGCAGGGTCAAAAGCAGGGATATGTCGTGCCTGATTCGTTTACGCATGGCACTTCTGAACAGCGCGTTCGGTGGTTTCGAAAAGGGTTTGAAACGGGCGACATTCGCCAGGGCGATACGTTTAGCTCCCGAAGCCTTTAAGTTTGAGGTGGCGTTATGACCGTGAAGCGGCTAAACGCTGTAAGGTGAAGGTCTCACGGACCAGTGCGTTGAATCTTTCCGGGCTTTCCTGCTCGGGCATCATCCGGCAATAATCGAAAACTTCGAGTCTCGCTTTGGGGTTCAGTTCCTCCAGCAGCACTCCCTGTTGCACAGGCGTCGTCAAATCTTGCTTTCCCCAAACCAGAACTGTCGGCTGAGTGATACGTGAGAAGGGCGAACGCGTGTCAGTGTTTAAGTAACCCGAAAGAAAAGCGGCGATGGCATGCTGCGCACCTGGTTGGTGACTGGTAGCGTAAAGGTTAGTTACCAATCGGTCAGTCACTCGGCGGTGATCGTAGAAAAGATTTTCTCGCGCATAGTCTCTAATACTACGTTCACTGGCCATGACGTTGTAGAACGAAGTTCCCAGCACAGGCGACTGCAACAGACCATAAAACGCGGCGCCGGCCATCCCGGGCCGCCGGTTGGTATCGGAGCCGCTTGGTCCATTTAGAATCATCGAACTCACCAGTTCAGGATGTTCATCTGCCACCCGAATCGCGTACGCCGCGCCGAGCGAACTCGCGATGATGTTAGCGGGATAGCCGGTCACTTCACGGATGAAGTCGCTGATCAGATCGACATAGAGGTCAGCTGAGTACGAAGCGTTTGAAGGCTTGTCTGAAAGTCCGAATCCCAGTAGGTCGAATGCATAAACCGGAAAGTCCTGAGCAAGATCGTCAAAGTTTTTGCGCCACATGAAACTTGACGAGCCCGCCCCCACTCCATGAATAAAGACCAATGGAGGTCTCGAGTGTTCCCAGCCCGATCGCTTATAGAAGACGCGTCCATACTTCCAGTGAAAGAAGTTGGCTTCGCCACCTAGCGCACTGTCGTCCGGTTCACTGGCGCCGCGTTGGATCGCAGCATTTAGCGCAGCTAACGCGGCCACTCCGGCGCTGCCTGCCAGCACAGCTTTCCAAAAATTTCCCAGCTTACTCATCCTTGTTCCCCATTGGTCTACTAAACAAAAGCGAAGTCAAACTGCTCCTGATGGATCGACGGGTCGCTATTGATATCCACCGGCCCGATATATTCCTCGATTTCATTCAAGACATCGCGTTCTGGTCCACGCAAGCTGCGAGCTACCTCCGGATGAATCCGGAGCGTAGCCTGCTGATTTTTCCGATCGTCCTTCATGGCCCTTCCAAGTGTGCGGGCTTCTTCCAGCAACTCGTAGCTGACCGTTTGCGGCGACTTGATCAGGCCGGCGCCCTGGCAATACTGGCACGGCGCGCAAAGCGTCCTCTCCAGCGATTGCTTAACCCGCTTGCGAGTCATGATCACGAGGCCGAAATCGTTGAACGAAAGCACCTTGGTTGGCGATTTGTCGTCGCGTAGCGCATCCTGCAGAGTTTGCATGACTTTCTGCCGGTTGCGGCGCTCTTCCATATCGATGAGGTCCAACACAATGATACCGCCGAGATCTCTCAGGCGAATCTGCCTGACGATCTCCTCAACGGCTTCAATGTTAGTTCGCGTAATCGTATCTTCGAGACGTCCGCTGCCACGGCCGACAAACTTACCAGTGTTAACGTCGATCGCGACCAGCGCTTCAGTTTGATTGATTACGAGGTAGCCTCCCGACTTAAGCCAAACTCGCGGCTTAATCGCCTTATCAATCTCAGCTTGTACTCCGTAGCTTTCGAGGATCGGGCGATCGCGAGTGTATAACTTGACTCGCTTGACCATGCGCGGAAAGATTCTGTTCACAAACTCAACAATGTTCTGATACTCCTCTTCGGAATCTACCCTGATGGCTGCGAAATCATCAGACAACTGATCGCGAAGGATTCTCTGTACCAGATCCAAATCCTTATGAACCATGGTGGCGGGTTTTGTCTTCTCGGCTGAGGCTCTGATGTCGAGCCAGGTGCGAACCAGGTAACGCACGTCCTCACGCAAGTCTGCTTCACTGATTCCCACACCCGCAGTACGTACGATGAAACCACCTGACGGTATGTCTTCGGTGCCGCGAATTAGGGTGATCAGTTTGCGCAGTCGTTGACGTTCGCTGTCGGATTCGATCTTTCTCGATACGCCGACATGCTCAACGGTCGGCATGTAGACCAGGAAGCGGCCTGGAAGCGCAATATGAGAAGTTATTCGCGCCCCCTTCTTGGCGATTGGCTCTTTAGCAATCTGGACCAGAATCTCCTGACCCTCGCGCAGGAGATCAGTGATGGTCGGCTGGTGCCGATCTCGCCGGGAAAATCCTCTTTGACCAGGACCGCGTTGGTTACGTCCTCGATCTCTTGAAGGCTGGGCTGATGAAGAGCTAGCTGAAGCGGGTACGGTTGCAGTCGGCGCGATTGCCTCGACTACTGCCGGCTCTGGGATGATCTCCGGCACGACGACTTCAAGTGGCATCTCCTCGCTACCTGCGTCGGCTTGCGTGCTCATTTCGGTTCCGTCGGCACCGCTCTGTTTTGTTGGACGTCTCCTCCTGCGGCCGCCGCGGCGTGTGGCAAACTCAGCCCGCGAACGTTTGTTATCAACGCTGGCTTCACCGTCGTCGAAGCCTTCCGCATCTCCTGAAGATTCAGGGGTCGATTGTTTCGCCGATTTCTTAGACGACCGTTTGGTGGTTGCCTTCTTCTTTGAACTGGTGGTGCTGCCGGCGCGGGATTTCTTCGAACTTGCGCGCGCGCGTGCCGGTTTTTCGGGCTCTTCGTCTGCGGTTTCGATCGACAAAGCAGCGGCGGTTTCGCCTGAGTCGTCGTCGTCGCTTATGCGCTGGAAGCCACCGCCTTTGAGTGGTGTGTCATCCAGGTCATCGACGAAGCCTTCAATGTGCGCAGCGATCGGCTTACGAGCTCGGGACGGAGCTGCCTCCAGCGATTCGGACTCGCTATCGTCAACCCGCTGAAACGACTCGTCGCGGAAATCAACTCCCGAAATGACGGAGCCAACTTCGGCGGTGCGGAAGTCGGCCTCAAGGTTAAATTCGCCGGCATGAATCTGATCGAGCAGGCGTTCCTGAAGACGAGCGTCCTTAAACATCTCGCCATTAACAGCGGCTGTCTCCTCTTCATCAACAATTCTGTGCACCGACGGATCCGCGGCAACGAATGGAGTGTCAATGTCTTCCGGTTTTACGCGCGTCTCTCGTGAAACGAAAGTTTCAGCACGGTCATCGGAGGAATCACCACGGCCGCGACGCCGACCACGCTTGCTGCGTCGCCGGCCACCTTCCGTCTCCGGTGCGGCTTCAGATTCTGCCGGTGCGATGGTTTCGCTTGTTTCCTGTTCAGCCTCGCGCAATGGCTCCACCCGCTCCTGCGTCGCTTCAATGTGATGTTCGCGTTCGACGCGCCCAAGTTCAATTTGCTCTGCCGCAGCTCGCTGGGCGTCAGCTACATCGCCCTTCTTCGATTTGTCGATGACGATTCGTTCAAACTCTTCTTCCTCGTCGAAAAAGTCCGAGACGTAGAGAAACGCATCCCGCTCGAGTCCGATATCTACGAACGCCGACTGCATCCCGGGAAGCACACGCATGACGCGGCCTTTGTAAATGTTGCCGACAATGCCCTGGTTTCCTTCACCGCGTTCAATGTAAAACTCGGTTACTTTTTCGTTCTCGATGATCGCGATCTTCTTTTCGCGTCCATTGACGCTGACGATTAATTCTTTAGCCATTTTCTAATGTTGTCTCCTGCAACGGCGCCCGCGGTTCTCAGATCGATAACTTGCGACGGGCATGCTCCATGTCCTGAAGGTATCTGGCCCAAACAAAGGGCAGGCGATGTCAGTAATAGTTGTGAATTGCCCGCGCGTGCTGGAATTGTGATTGTGAGCAACGCGGAGAATTTAAGGTCGCGGGAATTGAAAAATTCGCGCGCGGATTGTCCTGGGAAAGCACGGCCGCGCTGAAGGGTTGCCAAAACTAGCTCGCCTCCTGGCCGGTTGAGATTAAATTTTAGGGTTTGGACTGAGTTCGGGCGTTGACCCTGGTGGGCCAGTGCACGACGACCACTGGAACTATTCAAAAAGGAACCCTAACTAGCCGCTTCGCGCTCCGGACAGTTGCATATGAAGCGCCGCTGCTCACGCTGGGACCGAAGTCCGAACGAAGTGCGCGCGACCTGCTCGCTGATCCGTTGTCAACGGGATTCACATCCCGGCGCATTCGTTTTCTGACCACCTGGTCAATATGCGGCTTACGATAAAAGTTGAAACGTCACAAATTGGACGGCGTAAAATTCGATACTCGCATTTCGGGAGCACGAGGCTTTCGGAGTGATTCGTGCTACTTGGTGTTTCAAAGGCGTTCAAAGCCGAAACTAAAAAACTCCGCAGTGGCGAGCGGGGGAAGTATAACCGAAGGCGGACAAATACGAAACGAGTCGGCAAACAAAAGCAAAAACGGCGACTGATGTGACCAGTGCGTTCTAGTTCACAAACCTTCGTAGCTGAACACTAATAGCAAACCCAATGGCAATGAACGTAGCAATTAGCGACGCCAGACCAGCACTCATTAGTGGTAGAGGCACGCCGATAACCGGCAAGATGCCCAGCTCCATACCGATATTGATGAATATTTGACACGTTAGACCGCCCACAATGGCCATGATCACAAGCAAGCCCATGCGATCCGGAGCGCGTCGCGCCCCGGCGATCAATCTAAACAGCAAGACTCCGTATGCCAACAACACGAGGATGCAGCCCACGAATCCGGCATTCCCGGCGGTGACCGCAAAAATGAAGTCAGTATGAGGTTCTGGCAAAAACTTCAAACTGCTTTGCGAGTGCGCTGAGGACGCGTCACTTCCCAGCAACCCGCCTTCTCCGACTGTCAGAATCGATTGCCAGGTGTTGTAACCGAATCCGCGACGATCAGCCTTCTCCGGATCGAGGATTACGTTGATGCGTTCTTGCTGATAGTTTTTGACCAGATGCGTTTTAACGCCAATCCAATACGCGAGTGGCAACAAAACAATTCCCAAAACTGCCGCAGCTACAACGTAGCGGATTTTTATTGCCGATAGAAAGAGAACGATCATCAGGATGGGAAGGTAGGTCAGAACTGATCCGACATCGTGCTCAAGCAGAATCAGGAAAATCGGTAAGGCCAGAATAATTCCACCTACTGCAACCTCTTTCAGCGTTAATGGGCCAGAACGGTGCCTGCCAAAGTAACGAGCCAACATCATTGCAGTCGTAACCTTCACAAACTCTGACGGTTGAAACTGTCCGATGCCGGGTACTTTGATCCAGGCGCGTTGGCCGTTGATCTTCAATCCGATGCCCGGAATCAAAACGATGATCAGCAGCAGGAGGCCAAAGATGTAGAACGCGGGAGCGATGTTAATGAGCTTGCGATAGTCGGTGAAGGCAACGGCCATCATCGCCACCACCGCGATGCCAAGTCCGATCAATTGCTTGACCCAATAGGCCTCAGTTGGTTGTGCGTTGCGAATCTGCACGGTGCCGAATGCCACAATGCCGATGGCCAGGAAAGCCAGCAGCCAATCGAAATCGCGTAAACCTTTTTTTTGAATTCTGGCTACCATCTTAAGTTCTAGTCGTTACCAAGACTCGGACCCACCTGGCCGGCTTGCTAAGTTAGTTTTGCGCTACTTGCTCTTGTTTCTTGGGAGTGCTTTCAGGCGTTGGCTTCTTCGCCATTGGCAACGCGCCTGGAGGTTCTTCATGTCGCGTCTTCCGATAGTAGACGTCGTAGACTCGACGGACTGCTGGCGCCGCATGGTGTCCACCAAAGCCGGAGTTTTCGATGAGCGCCACAAGGGCTATCTCGGGTTTGTATGCTGGAGCATAGGAAACAAACCACGAGTGGTCCTTGTTTTTGCCTACGTCCTTCCCTAATCCAACGACTTGCGCAGTACCGGTCTTCCCGGCAATGTCGAAACCAGCCATCCGAATTCCAGCGCCGGTGCCGCCCGCATTAACCACGCTCCACATTCCTTCAACAACTCGATGGTGAATGTCTTCCGGAATTGGAATAACTTTTGGATTTGGTTTGTTTGCATCGAGCGGTTCAAAGCCCCTGCCCGAGCGATAGTCAGCGGCTCCCGCAACACCGACCGACTTGAATTCCTTGACCAAATGCGGAATGTACATCTTGCCGCCAACAGCGATCGCACCAATCGAGCGAATCAATGCGATAGGTGTTATTACGTCATACACCTGGCCAAAAGATGAGTAAACAGTGTCTATGTCGTTCCATTCCGGACTCTTGGGCTGCATCCGCCTCTTGAATTCGCGCGAAGGCGTCCAGCTAACGACCTCATTCGGAATATCAATTCCGGTCCGCTTGTTGAGATCAAACTCATCAACCATAGCGACGATTCCATCCAGACCCATTTTTAAGCCCAACCGATAGAAGTAGCCGTCGCACGAGTGGGTGATCGCGGCTTTGACATCAGGCGAGCCGTGGTTGCCCATGCAACGTGTGAACTTGTTGCCGACCGTGATACCACCGCCACAAACGAGGTTGGAGTTCTCGAGGGTGATAGCACCCTGTTGGAGTCCGGCGATCGACATCGGTATTTTCCAGGTCGACCCTGGAGGATACCGGCTCTGCACCGCGCGGTTCATAAGTGGAGTTTCCGGATCGTTCAGAAGCGCCGCGTATTCCGCGCGTCCCTCACGGGTACTGATGCGTCCCGAGAAAAGGTTGGGATCGAAGCTGGGGGCCGATGCTAGTGCCAGCACTTCACCATTGTTCGGGTTGGTTACCACTATGACTCCGCGTTTGGTGGCGGAGGTACGTAACTGCTCCTCGGCAGCCAGTTGGAGATCGAGATCAATGGTGGTGATTAAGTCCTGTCCAGGTTGGGGCGGAACAGTTTCTATCTCATCCTGAATCCTTCCGCGGCTATCCACCACAACTTTTCGGTAACCGTCGCGGCCACGAAGATACTCGTCGTATGTCTGCTCGAGACCGCTTTGCCCGATCAAATCGCCTGGTTTGAAGCCTCTGTCTTTATACGCCGGCAGCTTCAGTTGTTCAGGATTAATCTCGCTCACATATCCAAGGACGTGCGCGAGTGAACCGTCAGCCGGGTAACGCCGCTGTGGTTGTTGCTCGACTCGCAACTCGGGGAACTCAAGCTCGTGGGCCTCCACCCAGGCGATATCTCCTGGGGTTACATCCTGCTTGACCAAAATTGACTCAAACGCCGGTTGGGAACTTATCTGAGTGAAACGATCGTGCAGGGTATACGCGTCAACCATGAGCGCGTCAGACAATGGATCGACGAGCGAAAGCAGGTTACGGCCCTTCAAGTCTTCACGCGAAAGAATTACGTTGAAGGTGGGACGGGAGTCGACCAGGGGACGTCCTTCGCGATCGAATATCACACCGCGCGGCGCCGTTATTGGCAACAACCGGATGCGCTGGTTTTGCGCGATCTCGGCATAGTGTTGACCTTTCACCAGTTGGAGGTAATAAAGCCTGACCCCAAGGATGGCCAGAAGCAGAACTACGAAGATCTGAACGATCCACAGCCTGCCGCGAAGATTTTGCGAGGAGTCTTCAAATTTCATGATTCAGAAGCGCTACTACGATCGAGAGTTTACCGCTGCGTTACCTGACTCGTCGCGCGCCCTTGCGACGTGACTTAAAACTTCGGCGCTGACGTGCTTGTTCGGTAAAGATCAGATCGAGCAAATAGATGGCCGCCGTTCCAGCTATGGTTGTACCGATCAAGCGGTACGACATGGTTTGCACGAAAGGTACCGCCGGCGGATAACCGAGTGACCTGTGCCAGAAAACATAGATTGCCGAATCAACCAAAGTCGCAGCGGCAAGAACCGGAATCCTCAAGAGCGTGTTTTCCAGATTGACCCGCGTGGCTGCCAGAAAAACGAGGTAGGCTGTCAGTGTCTTTGAAAATCCACCCGCCCCGACTAGACCACCACTCGCCGCGTCCACCGCTAAGCCGGCGATCGTTGCAACGATCAACGCCTGCCAGGCGTGGCGTTGTAAGGCGATATAAACAACGACGATTAGTGGAAAGTCAATATAGGAAAGGGGAGCCCAAACCTCCCTGAGCGACAACTGCAAAACTATAGCAACGGCAAGGACGGCCGCAATCTTAAGCTGTGGCATTGGCGATTTTCGAATTCCGATTTCCGATTGCCGATTTCAGCACTTACAAATGTCGATTACGAAGATTGAAACAGGAGTTGGATCAATTGGAAATTGGAAATCAACTGACTACTTCTTCACCTTGTCCACGTTTGGCAGGCTCTGTTCGGGCGCAGGCCTGGGAGGCGCGTGATATAGCAAGACGGCGACTTCTTCAAGCCGGTCCAGGTTTGCGGAAGGCCTGATTAAAATCTCGTGTGCCTGCGTGGCGGTGCCGGCCTTTACCTGAACAACTTCACCCACATTCAGACCTGGCGGGTATATTCCATCCTGACCAGTCGTCAAAATGTAGTCTCCCACCTCCACCTTCTGAAGACCTGAAACATAGTTCATCTCAATTAGATTGCTTTCGCCTAACCCTCTCACGGAACCGAGCGCTCCAGATTCTCCCAGCCGGCCAATGATTGCTCCCGCCGCAGCCTTTTCATCTGTAATCATCATTACCTGTGCGGTCCACGGGCTTACTGCAATCACGCGGCCCACAATTCCGCCGCCAGTCACGACCGGCATGTTGAGACCGACTCCGGACGAACTTCCACGATCGATGGTAATGGTGTTGAACCAAACTGATGAATCACGCGCAATCACACTGGCGGCAACTTGATTGTAAGTTTTTTGTTCCTTGAGATTCAGCAACGCCTTGAGGCGCTCATTCTCGCTCACGGATTGACGTGCATTGCGCAGTTCCAGCTCCGTCTGCCACAGACGCTGCTTTAACTGTTCGTTTTCTACGGCGGTACTTCGGAAGTTGATGATTTGTCGGACCAGGTTTGATCCCGCGCCGGTGGCTTTGGAAGTTACGTTCTGAGCTGGTGAAGCAGCAGTCTGCATCCAGACCCGGAACATTCGCTGGCTGGTAGCCTCATCCCGGGCATTGAAGGCCATCATCCCGGCATTCGCAATCAACAAGACCGCCAACCAAACCGGAGCCCGTTGGCGAATCTCTCGTTGTGTGCGAATAGCGGCCATCTAGGTGAATAGTAAATCGTAAATCGTGAATAGTGAACGATTAATCGCGCAGCTGAATCCTCGACCGTGAGTAAGATCCTAACTATTTACCATTAACCATTCACCATTTACCGTCCCTACATCGTCATCGTGTTTTCCCACTTCACTCGTTTGAGGAGATCAAAGTCGGAAAGCATTTTCCCGGTTCCCAGCACCACCGACGCGAGTGGGTCATCGGCCAATGAAACCGGCAGCCCGGTTTCAATGGATAGACGCTTGTCCAGGTTTTTAAGTAGCGCGCCACCACCGGTTAGGACAATACCGCGCTCAACGATGTCAGCTGATAGTTCGGGAGGTGTTCGTTCGAGGGCTACACGGACCGCGTTGATGATCGTTGAGATCGAATCAGCGAGAGCTTCGCGTACCTCCTCGTCAGTCATCGTGATCGTCTTGGGAATTCCTTCAATCAGGTTGCGGCCGCGGACCTCGTATGAAAGCGGCTCATCCAGAGGGTACGCTGATCCTAATTCGATCTTGATGGCCTCAGCGGTTCGTTCACCGATAAGGAGATTATATTTTCGCTTGATGTACGAGATGATCGCTTCATCCATCTCATTGCCGGCGACTCTCACCGCGCGCGAGTAGACGATACCGCTCAAGCTGATCACTGCGATATCTGTCGTGCCGCCGCCGATGTCGACCACCATGTTGCCGTGTGGTTCGGTGATGGGTAGACCAGCGCCGATCGCGGCAGCCATCGCTTCTTCGACCAGGTAAACTTCAGACGCTTTCGCCCGATAGGCAGAATCTTCCACCGCTCGTCGTTCCACCTGAGTTATCTCCGACGGTATGCCGATGACAACACGAGGACTGACCCAGGTCTTGCCGTTGTGGGCCTTCCTGATGAAGTGCTGCAGCATTTTTTCAGTGACTTCGAAGTTTGCAATTACGCCATCCTTCATCGGTCGGATCGCGACGATATTGCCAGGCGTTCTACCCAACATGTCCTTCGCGTCGCGCCCTACAGCCTCAACCTGATTGGTTACTTTGTTAATCGCTACTATTGAAGGTTCCGAAACCACAATTCCTCGCCCTTTAGCGTAGACGAGCGTATTGGCCGTTCCCAGATCAATTGCCAAGTCACTGGAAAACAAGCTGAAGATCGATTTAAAAGCCATTTACTGTTCTCTTCCCATGAATGTAAAAAATGAGAGCGTCGTCGGGGTGGGCCATCAACAGGTAGTTAATGGTAAGCCTAAATACCGCGAATGAAGGGCTGCTCGAACTCAACCGCCGAATCACCGAAACCGCGTTACCATTCACCAACGATTGGCACAACTCTGAACTAAGCCTGCCTACACTCGACAAGATACACTTATTTACGATCTTTGCGCTATTAGGAAAAGGTCTTTTCGTCGTCAGCCTCTACTACGTCGGCCGGGAGGGATACCTGGCTTTGGATTCTCAGTTCGCGGCCGAGCACATGGGAAAGCCGAATGCAGTTCTTATTGGCGGCTTTTGCTTCATACATGGCCGTATCAGCGCAGGCAATCAGTTGTTGGGGGGAAGAAGCATGTTGAGGGAAGGCGGCCACTCCAAAGCTTGCCGTCAGTGCCAGCTTCAGATTTCGACCGCCAGTAAAGCTGTGGTTGGCAATCTTGCTGCGAATTCTATCGGCCACGGCGCCTGCCAAATCTATACCGGTGTCAGGCAACACGATGACGAATTCGTCTCCGCCGTAACGAGCTACGGCGTCGGTGTCGCGAATCGAGGAGAGGATAACGGCGGCCATCTCCATTAGCACATGGGATCCTGCGAGGTGGCCATGCGCATCATTCACCTGCTTGAAGTTGTCCAAATCCAGAAAGAGGGCAGCCACGCTTGAGCCGTACCGACGCGCGCGCCTTATTTCGTTAAGGAGAAACTGACGTAGGTAGCGGGCGTTGTGCAATTTGGTCAGATCGTCTGTTTGAGACAGTCGCTCGGCTTCGCTGATGCGTACTGCGTTCGCCAGCGCCGAAGCGATAGGCCGCGCGAGGGAATCAAGGATTGCGACTTCTGATTTTCTGAAGGGTCGTTCGCGAATTCCCTCGAGTACACCCAGTACTCGATCGCTACAAATAAGAGGTACAGCCACAACATAACCAGCTCGCTCTTTTTTCTTCAGAGTGTCCATGCCAGTTGCAACCAGCCGTGCTGCCTTTGATTCTCCGCCGGACACAATCTCGGCTCCACCAATCAACCGGCGCCGCCACTCAGTGGGGTCGTTTGGATCGTTCGCGTCGGAAGGGAGTCGTGCTGCTATCGCCTCGAGCGACACTCCTTCAGAGCCTTTCGTGTCAGTTACCAGATAGATGGCCCAACGGTCTGCATGGACCAGCGGCGCCAAACCGGCAAGCGCGGTATGAGCAGCTCCATTTTGATCTCCGATGAAATGCAACGACGAAACCAAATCAAACGCGGCACGCAATCCGCTTGATTTCATCCTTGGCGGCATGGACCATGATTCTGCACTGTTCACCGGAACGGCTAAGTCGGGAAGCTTGAGCTCACCTGTCGCTCCATGTCCTTCAATTTCGCGCAGCAACGCAGGCAGTTGGGCAGCTTTATCGGCAATCGCTCGAAAGCCAAGACGCTTAAGTGTCGACCCATCGAGCCCGCGGAAGCCTGAGTTCTGAAATCCGAGTTGTCGACGACAAGCGATGAGAGGGGTGCCAGGCCATGTCGTGGTGGCGTGTTCGATGGCGCCGTGGAGCTCCACCATGTCAACGTTGGAAATCACTTCATAAAGAACAGCTATGGGAGCCTGGTCCAGATGGTCCACGTACGACTTAGGGCCGCGACGGCTCATAGACGCTTCGACTTCTGCATCGCGCAAACCTTCGATCAGTGTCTCCACGCCGGCAATTTGCAGCGCTTCGATGAGCTCGTAAGCAGGTGCTTCGTGAGCGTCAGTAAGGAGGATTACGTGTTTACCCATCGAGATTTACCCAGCTACCTTAATCTCCTGCGCGGCCGCGTCGCGAGAGGGACAGACGATACTGACTGCTATTACCACGTGGATCCTCCGCATCAACTCCGATGTCCTGTGCGCCGGGAGAAGCACTAATCTGAAGTTGGAAGACCCCTTCGGCAGGGACCAGCGTTTCACGACCGACAACTCGGATCGTGGTTCCTGGCTCTGCGCGTCCGCGGATTAGATAGACGTTGCCGCCTAGCAACTCAGCGGTCAGGTTTGAAACCGGAACGCTCGATCCCGTTCCTCGAGTAGCAACGACGAACTTCTGAGGTTCACTCCAGTCACTAGCCTGCCCAGTTGAGGCCGTAGCTCGGACCCGCCAGAAGTAAACGCCCGGTCGTAGATCGCTGGCGGTGAACTCGTTCGAGGCTAGTTGATCGCGCTCGATGACTTTGCCATCCGTAACAAAGAATGGTGAGGTTGCTACCTCGACCCGGTAGAAGGCCGCCGCTCCCGACTGTGGCCTAAGCCACTTCAACGAAACGGTTGCCGAACCGTTGGCGCCAACGAAAACCCTCTCCAGATTTGCCGGTTGTGAAGGCAGCGGCATCTCCAAAAGTTTCTGAGGCCGTGAGATTGTTCCGGAGGGATTTACCGAAACGTATTCGCCGCCGCGCAGCGTAGTCTTTTCGCCACTGCGGTTTTGTGTTTCGACCGCGCCCAGGTTCACGCGAATCTCTTCGGTGCCTTCCGGATTAACACCGAAGCTGGCACCAGTTTGTTCCCCGATCCGATTCTTCGTCTTAGGCGTTTCGACAACGTTGTTTGTGCCTTCCGGTTGTTGCTCTGTACGTACTGACATCTGTCCGCTATCAACGACCACGTGGACGTTGGTCTTCTTGCCGTCGTCGCCGCCGCTCGCATTGTCACGGATGATGATTGTGCTGTTCGGACGAACCAACAGCGTCGATCCATCTGCCATGCTGACTCGCGCCCGGCCGCTGGCCTGCGTCTGGACGGTATCGCCGGGGTAAAGTTCAGTATCGGTGCCGGGCGCGATGGTTTCGCGAGTGGCGGCGCGAATCACCCGGACGTCACCTTCAAATGAAACGAAACGAGCTCCCGCCGTCGACTTTATTCCCGAGCCTACCTTCGCTAACGGATTCCCGTATTTCCAGACGTATAGGGCGGCGCCGGCGGCTAAGCCGGAAGCCAGTAGAATAGCGACGATGAGGTAGACGATGCGCTTCTGGACTACCCACCAATCAAAGGCAAAACGATTGGTTTTTTTGGCCATTCTTTGTGGTACGGAAGACTGAAGGGGAAACGGTAAAAGCGGTTGCTCGGGCGGGGCAGCAACAACCAGCCTGGCGGCGCTTAGTTAAATAATTGTCAAGATGTGAGTTGGGGCGGTTTATTCAAGAGAGTCGGGACGCTGGGGCATCACACAACAACCAATAGGGAATCTAGCACAGCCGGAAGGACCGGTTCAAGCTTCATACTGAAGTGGTTTTGAGGGTCAAGAAAGGTGGCGAATCCGCTGGTTGTCGCTATCTTCGGCCAATATTTTCGGTTTCCGCTTCGCGACTGGAGTCTTTGGTTTCGTTGGCGACCCCGAGGGTTTCTTCATCGAATTCATCAGCTGCTACTTCCGGAACCTCGGTTGAATCCCCATCTTCGGAGACCGAATCGAATCCTTCCGGCAAATCCACGTCTACTTCCATCTCCTCAGTTTTAGGCCAAAAGAGCGATGCGGCGACAGAGCCCAGCAGCACGGTGGCGACAAAAATGAGCGAGATCCAAATGGGAATGTGCAAGCCGAAGGCTACTACCAGCATCTTCGCGCCGATGAAAGTGAGAACCACGGCCAGACCCATCTTAAGATAGTGAAACTTCTCGACCACGCCCGCCAAAAGAAAGTACATCGAGCGTAAACCAAGTATGGCAAACACGTTTGAGGTGTAAACGATGAAGGTGTTGGTAGTAATCGCGAAGATCGCCGGAATCGAATCAACAGCGAAAACCAAGTCTGTAAATTCAACGATCACCAGCACGAGCAGAAGCAATGTGCCCGTTAATCTTCCATTTACCCGGGTGAAGAAGTTTGCCTCATCGTAGTAACGTACTACCGGGATAAACCGAGTTACCAGCTTCACCAGAGGGTTGTCTTCGGGCTGAAGATCCGTCTCCTCCTGAGTGAACATTTTTATGCCGGTGTAAATCAGGAACGCGCCAAATATGTAAATGATCCATCCGAACCGACTAATGAGAGCAGCGCCGATAAAGATCATGGTGAGGCGCATTATCAGCGCACCCATAACGCCCCAGAAAAGCACTCGATGCTGAAACCTTGCCGGTACCTTGAAGTAAGAAAAGATCAGGAGGAAGACAAAGAGATTATCAACCGACAGCGACAGCTCGATCACATAACCGGTAACAAACTCCAGTCCGCGTTGAGTGCCCTGAAACCAGAAGACGATTGCTGCAAAAATACTAGCCAAACTGATCCAGACGGCACTCCAGATCGTCGCTTCTCGATAACTGATTGTGTGAGCTTTGCGGTTGAAGAGACCCAGGTCGAGGCTCAACATGAAAAGGATGAAGAACGAAAAACCAAGCCACAATATGGTTGAGCTGCTCATCGATTCCATGCGTGTAAGTAAAATAGCATCAGCATCGCACCGCAGCAATCGCGGGTTCTGCGCAACAAGCCCAATGGCAATCGGAAATCGAAAGTAGGCAATCGTCACCTTCGCGCTGCCCAGACTGTGTGAAAAACTCCGGAGCCAACGAACAACGCTGAAAGCGTTCGCAAATTCCAGCCCAGGGTTTGCTTTGAAACCCTGGGCTGTGAAATGCCCAACGGATTCCGCGCAACTCTGAAGGAGTTGCGACTGCTTTCAGTTGGCGTGCGGACATAACTCCTTCAGAGTTGCGTCTTCGAAACAATCGGATTTTACCCAGGGTTTCAAAGCAAACCCTGGGCTGGAATTAGCGAACGCTTTCAGCGTTGTTTGAGTTTTCACACAGTCATTACCGCTGTGGGGCACCGACCTCAGGCATCAGTACCTTACCCTGCGCTCCGGTTGCACCTATATGAACGTCTCCCTTACAATTCGCGATTTGCTAGAAAGGTAAGAAAATGCTCAAACAATTAGGTCGCCTCGAACGGACCCGCAGCATCATCATCATCGGATTCGCGGTACTTATGGCCGTGAGTCTTATCTTCTTTTATGCCCCCGGTCGCACCGGAAACGTCGCCGCCACCAAGAACACTGCGGTAGTCGCCAAGGTCGGAAGTGACGAGATCACGGTGGCCCAGGTGGCTCGGCTCAAAGAGAACTACTCGCAAATGTTCCAGGGTCGAATCTCGATGGCGCAACTGGGGGGCAACCAGCGGTTTCTGGACGGGTTGATTCGCGATCGCGTAATCACGCAAGAGGCCGAACGCCTCGAATTGGCCGCCAGCGATGATGAAGTCGCTGAGAAAATCAGAAACCAGTTCAAAGATGCTTCGGGTCAGTTTGTCGGACTTGAGCGTTACAAGGAGTCGGTTACCGCGCGATTTGGTGATATCGAACAGTTTGAAGACGACATTCGCAATGAGATCGCCCGTGAAAAGCTTAAGGCGTTCGTGACCTCATCGGTATCAGTTTCAGATGCTGAAGTGCAGGAAGAATACGAGCGAACGAATACAACCTACGACATCACTTACACGGTGCTTTCGGCAGACAAGCTGGCGGCAAAAATCCAACCGACGGATGATGAGCTGAAGAACTACTACGAGCAACACAAGACTGAATATCGATATCTCGAGCCTCAGAAGAAGATCCGATACGTCTATATCGATCAGGAAAAAGCCGGTCAAAAGGTAGCGCTCACAGAGAAGGACTTGCGCGAAGAATTTGACAAGATGTCACCGCAGGGTAAACAGGCGGGAGTGAGGGTTCAGCAGATCCTGTTGAAGGTAGCGCGGAAGGATTTGGACGCGCAGGTTGAACAAAAAGCAAAGGACCTGCTCCTTAAAGCGACTCAGGCAAGCAAAGAAACAGCGGAGCAGGTTTTTGCAGAACTCGCTCGAGGTAATTCCGAAGACACTGCTACTGCCAAAAGCGGTGGTTATCTGCCGCGGCCCGTTAAGAAAAACCCCAACAAGATTGATGCCCTCTATGATCGGACTGTCGATATGGAAGAAGGCCAAATCTTCGACATTCCCATCAAGTATGCGGGCAATTGGTACCTCCTCCGCCGCGGGCCCTCCGTGCCGAAAACCTTTGAAGAAGCGAAACCCGAACTTTTGGCGTCACTGCGAAATCGCAGAGGCTATGTAGTGGCAGCCGCTCTTGCCGAGCGCGCTAAGGGCCGTCTAAAGGAAGTAAAAGACCCGCAGAAGGTGGCCCAGGAACTAGCTTCCGAAGCGAACATGAACGCTGCTGAGATGGTGAAGGAAACTCCTTTCGTCAAACCTGGAGACGATGTTCCCGGGATTGGCAGCAGCCAGCAGTTCGAAGCGGTAATAGAACCTTTGAGCAATCCGAACGACGTTGGAGAGCAAACCGGTGTCAAGGGTGGTTTCGCTGTTCCGATGTTGGTTGAGAAGAAAGAGCCACGGATTCCCGACTTTGAAGAAGTTAAGTTGAAGGTCGCTGAAGCCAGAAAAACAGAAGTTGCGAAACAGCAACTGGGACAGAAGGCCACCGAAATTGCTTCATCTTTGAACAGTCCTGCTGATATCAAAGCCGCAGCTGAGAAGGCCGGCTTTGTTTCCGCAACCGTGGAAGCCCACAAACTAGGTTCAGCGTTGGGCGATGCAGGCACGAGTCCGGCGCTAGATGAAGCGCTGCACGCGTTGAAGACCGGCGAAGTGACTAAGGCTCCGATCAAGGTTGGCGAAAACTGGGTAGTGTTGGGAGTGACGAATCGGAAGAACGCTGACCTTGCAGCATTTGCGAGCGAGCGAAATGAACTGATGACAACGATGCTCTCGTCGAGACAGAACCAGGTATTTGAAGACTACATTACCGCGACTCAGCAGCGTATGAAACAAGACGGAAAGATAAAGATCTATCAGGATGTCTTGTCGCGGATGGATGAAGGCGAGCCTGAGTTTGCTCCGGCACAACTACCACAGACCACTCAGTAAAGACCTTCGGCCGACAGAAGATCGGTGAGGCGTATATCAGTCCGGATCTTCTGTCGGCCTACTAGTTAGTTTCCTCGGATCAGCGGTGTAACCTGCGACTGGGCCACTGCCGTTCGCAGTTGCAACTCATTTCCCTGAATCGTAATTTTCAAGTTAGACAGCGCGCTGCGAGCCAGGGCACTCTTGTCCGCGGATAAGCGTCCGACAAACAGTCCGCCCAACTGCCTCAAACCTTCAACAGTGTCACCCAGATTCTTTGCGGAATAAGCGTCCACGGTACGAGCGGCGACCATTAGTTCGAGATCCGAAGCCGTCATTCCCAGCGATCCATAAACCGTTCGCACCGCTGTGAGTTCACGCGCAATCCCCCCGTTCGTAATCCTGAGGTTTTGCATTAGCGCTTCGGTAATTTCACCTCCAAAACCCACGATGGAGTTAGGGTCGCGACTAGCGAGAGCGATCAATTCCGGATTGGCATGCTTACGAGTCTTAGCTGCGTCAATCGCTCCGCGCACTGCTTCCAGATCGCCAAGCGCAATCATGTTACCGTCGAGCGAAGAGACAGCGAGATCTCTCACGTTGATGTCCCACAAACCCGCAAGTTTCAGTTGCCGATCAAGAGTGAATAGATAGATCGTCTTACCCTGATACTTTTCCTCACGATACTTTCCATTCGCAGCTAAACGACCGGCCGCCACGATTGCGCCCGAATTGAATGTGCCCCTGGCCAGCGCAACGGTCCTGATTTTGGTGACGCCCTCTGAAGGGTAAGAGTATTTGAGTCCCAGGGCCATCTGGTCAAAAGAGCGAGGATCGAGACCAGTGTCTGTCTTGAATTTCGCTAACTCGGCATTAACCTCAGCGACTCGGGCTGGATTTTCAGCCAGGAGTTTAGGCAACGCTTCGTCGAGAACACGCTTGACTTTGATCAGAGCTACAGCATCCGATTCCGGCAAGGCTGCCAATAACGTTGATGTAGGCTTTGCGGCGGTGCTGCGACTTCTTTGCGCGATTCCTGAGCTAACCACCACGATGATGACGAACGCCACCCCAAGAACTTTGAAACTATTTTTCACGATATGAAACCTTTCTTAACCCGGCCCATTGGACCCTGATGATAATTCTGAAATCGGGGGAGCTACGTTTCCCGGCTTTGCATAATCCCGCTTTTTCCGATGCTCAGTACTAGCTGGTAGGTTGGCCCATACTCGGTCGATATGAGCCCCTCCTCAAACTTGTTCAAGCAGCAGCGCGAGTCCCATTCCTCCACTAACACACAGCGTTGAGATTCCCAGACCAGCATTGCGCTTCTTCATTTCATGCAACAACGTGGTGGTGATTCTGATGCCGGTGCAGCCAATGGGATGGCCCAGCGCAATGGCGCCACCATTGACGTTCAACTTGTCCGCATCGAAATCGAGCTCGCGATCGCAGGCGATCACTTGCGCTGCAAAAGCCTCATTGAGTTCGATCAAGTCAATGTCTTTTAGTGACATATGCTGTCGAGCGAGCAGTTGCCGAATCGCAGGCACTGGTCCAATGCCCATTATTTCCGGTGCTACACCGGTAACTTCAAAATCGACAATTCGGGCCTCAGCTTTTGCGCCCGCGGTTTCAAGGGCTTCCTCGCTCATTACGATCAAAGCGGCCGCGCCATCTGTAATTCCAGACGAGTTTCCGGCTGTCACTGTGCCCTCGCTGGAGAAAACCGGTTTCAGTTTTGCGAGATCCGCTGTAGTTGTTTCACCGCGCGAATGTTCATCGCGTTTGAATAACACTGCTTCGCCCTTTCGCCCCTTTATTTCGAGCGGCGCCATCTCCGCATCGAATCGTCCTGACTCAATCGCCTGATGAGCACGCTGCTGAGAGCGAAGTGCAAACTCATCCTGCTCTTGTCTTGAAATTTCATACTGGCGCGCAAGATTCTCCGCAGTCTCGCCCATGACAAGCCCCGACAATGGATCATTGAATCCGTCTCGATACATGCCATCAACGAGTGGGCGGTTTCCCATTCGCATTCCCCAACGGGCACCCTCTGCAAAATATGGAACTCGAGACATACTCTCCGTTCCGCCTGCGAGCACCACCTCAGCCTTACCAAGCATGATTTGCTGCGCGGCCAGCATTATTGCCTGCAATCCGGAACCACATGCCTGGTTAACCGTAAAGGCCGGGACCGTTTCGGGCACTCCGGCGCGATAGGTAATTTGACGGGCCACGTTTGGCCCACCACCCGCTTGTCGTGCGCAACCCCAGATCGCCTGCTGGATTACTTCCGGATTCACGTTGGTGCGTTTCAAAGCCTCTTTCGCGGCAGCAACTCCTAAATCAGCGGCAGTCCAGGCGGCAAGCGAGCCACCGAAACGACCGATTGGAGTGCGCACTGAGCCTGTCAGATAGACGTTTTTCATTAGCAGTTTGTTATCAGTGGTTTAGGAATTTGATTGACGAAAAATGGTAGCACACGGTAGAAGTAACGACGAACGCAGTGCAAAATCAACGCATTCGACGCCTCACGGAACGTTTTTGCATTGCCCTCAATTAACCTTCACCCTCGAAAAACCACCGCTTAATACACGCGCGAATTGGCTAGCGACGCGCCGTCGTAACGCAAACTGTTAGTTTGCGGATCATGGCAATAACCCAACTTTGGACCATCGTCATGACCGAGCGTCTCAATACTCCGGAACGAGTTGAAGCAGCGAGATCGCTGATCGTTGAGCACTTGAATAGTCACGCCGAGTGGTTCTGCACCTTTGATCGTGAAACAACTCTTCCACTCAGTCGTAGCGAGTTGGAAATTGATGTGACCCACGGACGACTCTTTCTAACCTGCTGGACTGAACAGGGAACTCGGCCGTGGAAGATCTTCTCGTGGGAACTGAGTGGCGAGAAACTATTCTTTCGAACGACGCGCCGAATGGGAGCAGCGCGGCCTGTTATCGAGTTGATACCGCGCTCAGCCGCGAGCGCGATCGCCTTCACTGTGAAAGCCGGCGTCAGGCGCGATGTGAAACGCTGGGCGCGTTGGCGTGTTCGATAGAGCCTGGATTGAAAGTTGAACGATGCGCTTTGAGCCCAGGTGCGAGACGTGGACAACCGGGTCGATACGCGCGAATCGTCCTGTTTCAAAAAAGACATCGCATTGCGGTTACCGGTTCGGTGGCGTCCAGTCAGGCCAGCGATGCCGACTCGTTTCTCGCAGCGGCTCTTCTATGGTTCAAGCGTATTGGTGAGCGAGCGAAAGCGCCGTACATTAAGGAGCTATGGCTCGTGGTGGGCACCTCTCTAGCGAAACCTGTTCTGCAGCGCGTTTCGTTGTTGACCAAAAGCTGGCAGGAAGCAATCCGCGTTTACGAAGTTGACGAACAACTCACTGAGATCAAGAGCTTAGAGGTTCCCACTCGGTCGGATTTGTGGAAACGTCGCTTAGCTCGGTTCCCACCAGCCACACCTGTCGAGTCGAGTCAACTAACCAGACGCCTGCAAGGAATTGAACCGGAAGCAATCGACGTCGTCCACGTTCGCCACGGACAAACGCTACGTTATTTTGGTTTGCCATTCGCTCGAGTGCGACGAGTAATGGGCGAGCATCGAGTTTGGTTTGGCGTTGAAGGCTCGCGGCGTCAGTTGTTGGATCACGGGACGGAAAACGAATGCATCTCGCTGATAGCTGAATTGAAGGAGCACCGATCGGCGGACGCGATGGACCATCATCACGCGCTTTATCGGAATGCCGGCGAGGCCTGGCTGGAGTCGTTATTGCGCCGAGATGTTACTCGTCTCGATCCCGGACTTATCATCGCCCCACTTCATGCGCAGTTTAGAATCGCCCGCGGTGGTGCACCGGGAGTTCGGCCCATCGATTTACTGGCTCTACGGCATGATGGACGTCTGGCGGTGATTGAGCTCAAAGTCTCGGAATCGCGCGAACACGTTTTTCAGGGAGCCGACTATTGGCAGCGAGTTGAAGCGCATCGCCGTCGCGGCCACATCACGCGAGCGAAGCTGTTTGGCGAAAGAAAGATCAGTAATGAGCCACCATTGATCTACCTGGTTGCACCTACACTGCGCGTGCATCCGGCATTCAACACCCTGGCGATGTGCATTTCACCTGACATCGAAATCTATCGCTTTGACATCAACGAAGACTGGCGCCACGGCGTGAGGGTGATGCGGCGCGTAAGAGTGAACTAGATTTGAAACAGCAAGAAGCCGCTCTCCTTAACCGGAGTTAAGTTGAGCGGCTTGCGCGGAGTGCAGTTGCGGCCGGTTTTTCTCAAGAGTCCATTTGCTCGCCGCGAGTTGAAAAGGTGTATTGAATCGCGAAGCGATCTCATTAACACCGTGGCTTCAGCCCGGTGAAGGAGAAGTGCCTGGAATTTTCTAACCGTTTTAACGGTTTGGGTTTGCCTCCATAAACCGTTAAAACGGTTAGACGTTTCGAAGTGCTTCTGCTTTCACCGGGCTGAAAGCCACGGTGTTAATGAGATCGCTTCGCGTCAATGCGACGCGACTTTTGAGGCAAGCACTTGCGAGGCCTTAGTTCGACGACAACGGGGGTGTTTGGAGCCCAAAAGCTTGCGGGTTCTCACCGATGATCGCGGCTGCAAAAAACAGTGGCACGTAGAAGACATTCTCGTGATTAAACGCTTCATCAAGCTTGGTGCGGTCGGCATTCAACGCACAGATGCTGCATTGCCGGTTCTGATCGTTTACTAAAATTTTCATCGCACTGAGGGTTTTGGTAACTCCCCGATTATACGAGAGCACCGCCAGAGCCTCTTTCATTGGATCGTCCTTGAAGCTCTCCAGACTGTTGGTGATGTAACGCGCAGCGGCGTCAGCCGACTTGGCTACGTCGAGAAGATCCTGTGGGGTCAGACCAAAATTTTCACCGGTCTTTGGCATGAACTGAAACATACCAATCGACCCCATCGGCTTCGACGACTCGAGGTTCTTGTATTCCGATTCAATAAACGGGATGTAGAGCCCAAACAGCGGGGATAGATTCCGAGCTCGAAACGGAGCCGTCAGTGTCGGCGCATGACTACGCCCGCGCTCCAAGGTAAGGCGCAGATCATGTTTTGCAGAGCGTTCAAGCCGGCTTGCGTAATGGCTAACGGCCTTCTGAATGTCCTGCTCAAACTCCGGTGTCAACTGATATTCGGTGCCTGAGAGTTCTCGGCTGATGCGTTTCATCTGAGCTGAGATGAACACGGCACGCTCAGCGCGCGACATCTGCTCATAAGTCTTGTCGCCTGAATTGGTTTGTGCGATCACGCTAAGACTCGATAGACCCACTAGCACCATAGCGACCGCAAACGACTTAGCTATGTTTTGGATTTTCATATTTCTGCTTCCCTTCGATTGAATTCCATTAAGTTTAATAACACTCCTACTTAGTTTAGCGAGAACCGCCGCGTGAACTGTTCATTCAAAATTCGCTAGCGAGAAAAGCGAGCGAAAGTGTTCATTCTTTTCAGCACTTTGTTTTTCGTTGTCCAAACATAATATCGCGGACGAACTGGCGCAGATCAGGTGCTAGAATCGATTGATGATGGCTACAGCGTCCGCGGATAACTTGACCGAGCTTCTCGTCGAATGGCGAGAGGGAGACAAGACCGCGCTCGATCGACTGACGCCGCTGGTCTATGACGAACTTCGAAGGATTGCGCATCGATATGTCAGGCGGGAACGTAACGGCCATACGCTACAGACTACTGCTCTCGTCAACGAAGCCTATGTGCGCCTGGCGGGATACAGGAACCTGGCCTGGCAAAACCGCGCACACTTTTTTGCCGCGACCGCGCAGGTAATGCGCAATGTCTTGATCGATCACGCGCGCCGCCGTCTATTTGCCAAACGTGGGGGACAAGCACAACAGGTGCCGATCGAAGAAGCAGTCTCAGCGATGACCGAAGCTCGCGCTGATGAACTGGTGATGTTGGACCATGCGTTAGAAGAGCTGGCAAACATGGATGCGCGGAAGGCCCGCGTAGTGGAGCTTCGTTATTTTGGCGGCCTCAGTTTGGAAGAGACAGCTGAGGTCCTGGAAGTCTCTTTGATGACCGTGAGACGAGATTGGCGCGCGGCGAAAGCGTGGCTGTTTAGAAGGATGAAGGATGAGGGGTGAAAGGACGGTAAATGGTAAATGGTGAATGGTAAATGGTGAACTTTTGAATCGCACGATTTCTTAAACACCGACTACCTTCACCAAATCGAAATTAAGGCCGACCTCAGTCTGACGACTTACCATTTACTATTCACCATTTACCATTCACCAGTTTCTATGACTCCTGAACGTTGGCAACAAGTGGAAGAAGTTTTACAGGGGGCGCTTGACCGCCCCGCGCTGGAGCGTGCCGCTTATCTCGATCATGCCTGCGCCGGTGATGAAGAATTGAGGCGAGAAACCATCTCGCTGATTGGCGCCCACGATGAGGCCGGCGATTTCATTGAAGAACCCGCGATGGCTGCCGACGCGCACTTGCTGCTTGGCGATAACGTGGGAGACGAAGTTGGACCATACAAGATCATCAACTGTCTCGGCAGGGGTGGGATGGGTGAAGTATATCTGGCCCAGGACACCCGGCTAGACCGTCCCGTAGCTTTAAAGATACTGCCGGCGTATTTCGCAGCCGACGATCTCCGGCTTCATCGTTTCCAAAGAGAAGCGCGGGCTGCGTCCGCCTTAAACCATCCCAGCATCATCACGATTCATGAAGTAGGCGAACACGAAGGAGTGCGTTTCATCGCGGCAGAATTCGTCGACGGACAACTGCTACGGGAGCTGATTGAACAGGGAAGTCTTTCGCTGGAGGAGAGCATTGATATCGTAAGCCAGGTGGCTGCGGCTTTATCCGTCGCGCACAGTGCCGGAATTGTCCATCGCGACATCAAACCCGAAAACATCATGCGCCGTGCAGACGGCTTGGTGAAAATTCTGGACTTCGGAATCGCAAAGCTGGTCGAACACGAGTCGCTGCCAGTTTCCGGATCATCGTCTGAGACCCGCTTACAAACAGAGTTGGGCGTGGTTATGGGCACTGTGAATTACATGTCCCCCGAGCAAGCGCGTGCATTGGAAGTCGACGAGCGAACCGATATTTGGAGTTTGGGAGTGGTGCTGTTTGAAATGCTGACGGGCCGATTGCCTTTTTCCGGCGCCACCCGAATGGACATTCTGGTGAGCATCCTGGAGCGTGAGCCTGAGCCCATCAGCAACAAAAAAACAGGTTCTGAGATTACCCATTTACAGAGCGTCGTGCAGAAAGCGCTGCGCAAAGATCGGGATGAAAGATATCAGACAACCGACGAGTTTTTGACTGACCTGAAGCGTGCGCAGGAAGACGCGAGCGTTGCACCCACTCATTCATCATCAACTACGAATACTGAAACGGCGCCAAACAGCAGACGCGTTTTCACGTCGATTCTCTTAGGGACTCTGATCATCGCCCTAATTGTTGGTGCCGTTATTCTCAGAAAACAATTCAAATCTCCCTCACCTGCCGAGCCTACTGTTACCGCGGCGAAGTTGTATGCGCAGATGAGCGACGCGGAAAAACTAACTTTCGTTACTCAGCAAGAGCAACGGATCTCAACGATGATGGGGGACCGTCACGTTGCCCTAAGCGATGAAGCCGTTCGCGTCATCAAGAATTATGTTGATCGCTATGTGGCCCAGGGCAACAAAGCCAATGATGCGAGCGCGCGGCTTAATGCTACCTATACCCGGGCGCAAAGACACGTTCCTTTAATCGCGCGCTCATTTGCAGCACGAAAAGTTCCGGTCATCATCGGGATTTATCTGCCTGTGGTCGAATCAGCGTATAGAGACTGCTATGAGAGTCAGTATGGAGCGAAGGGGCTGTTTCAATTCTTACCAGAAACTGCTCGTCTATACGGTGTAGCGCGCGATGAAATGTGCGATGTGGAAAAAATGGCGCCCGCCGCAGCACATTACATCGCTGATCGGATGGCGGAGTTGGGTGAGGATTCGCAGAGTTTGACCCTCGTCTTACTCAGCTACAATCGAGGCCCCGAGAGCGTGCGTGATCATCTGCGGGTCTTGCGAGACACGCCAAACTATCAACGAAACTTCTGGACCTTGTTTGCGCATCGCGACAAACTCGATGACACGTTCCGCAACGAGAGCGCAGGTTACGTTCCTGCCTTCTTCGCCGCCGCGATCATTGGCGAGAATCCGCAAGTGTTCGAGTTGACGGTGCCCCCGCTTTCCAGTCTGGCCGAGGACAGTAAGCAGTGAGCGGTAAGCGGTAAGCAGGAGTCAGGAGGCGGGACGCAGGCACCCTCAAAGACAAAGCACAAAGCACAAAGCACAAAGATCCGCTTTGCTTTTTCCTGCCGGCTCAGTGCTTCACAAAATTCTCGATTTCAGGGTGAGATGCGGTGGGTGGCGGGGTTGCCGGTGTTGTTCTCATGTTGCTCATCGCTTGCTCGGAAGAGAGAATGCCCGACATGCGCATCTTGAATTCATCGGCGTTCGTCGCGTTATGCAGCGCTTCTTCTTGGGAGATCAGGCCCGACTGGAACAGATGAAAGAGCGACTGATCAAACGTCTGCATTCCATATTGCGATGCGCCTGCCGCGATGGCTTCACGAATCAATGATGTCTTGTCTTCATTGACTATGTAATCACGAATCAAGCCGGTTGAGACCATCACCTCAACTGCAGGCACACGACCGGCACCTTTCGCCGCGCGTACCAGCCGCATTGAAACTACCGCTTTAAGAATTCCCGCCAGTTGGATGCGCACTGACTTCTGTTGATGTGATGGAAAGCTGGAGACGATGCGCATTACCGTTTCAGTAGCGTCGAGCGTGTGCAGTGTCGAAAGAACCAGGTGACCAGTCTCCGCAGCAGTGAGTGCAGTTTCAATCGTTTCGTAGTCGCGCATCTCGCCGACCAGAATTACGTCAGGATCCTGTCGCAAAGCGCCACGCAGTGCCTCCGCAAAAGATCTTGTGTCAACGTCCACTTCGCGCTGGGTGACAAACGATTTCTTATCGCGATGGAGAAACTCGATCGGATCTTCAATCGTGACGATGTGTCCGCTGCGTTTCGCATTGATGCGGTCAATCATTGCTGCCAGGGTTGTTGACTTCCCCGATCCGGTCGCGCCGGTGACCAGGATCAATCCCCGTCGTTCGTCTGAGACTCGATCGATAACTGGCGGCAGGCCCAACTGGGCCACTGACTTTGTTTGATCAGGGATCACACGCAGGACGACGCTGACTGTGCCACGCTGCTGAAAAATGTTCGCGCGAAATCTGCCCAGGCCGGAAACGCCATATCCGATGTCGACTTCCGATACTTCCTTGAAGCGCTGTTTTTGCCGGTTGGACATGATGGCGAAGGCCATATCGAGTGTGTCTTCCGGCTTCAAGCGAGGAGCGTCGGCTACGGGATGAAGTTCACCAGCGATGCGCATGACCGGAAAAGCACCAACTTTCAGGTGAAGGTCTGAGGCGCCATGACCGGTGGCGACGCGCAGCAAATCATCAATTTTGGGCGGCATTATTAAGACGTACCTTTCAGAAATGAGGGTGACTCGAAGAAGCTTTTCTTTGTTTATGGGAGTTTGGCGAGTGGGCCAACGTGCGGGGCAGGTTACCTCAACGGGTAACGCTGCCTTGGATAATAGCCTTTACCGATGAATAACGTCAATAATTCGAAAGATTCTGGGTGGTGGTGCAGTTTGAATTTAACGCTGAAAGCGTTCGCTAATTCCAGCCCAGGGTTGCGCTTCGAAACCCTGGGAAAGACGGCGTCCAATTAACAAGATGCAAACCCTGAAAGGGTTACGTCGCAGTAATAGCAGGCCTGTCGCAACTCCTTCAGAGTTGCCACATTACAACAGGCAACCCATCCCCAGGGTTTCAAAGCAAACCCTGGGCTGGAATTAGCCAACACCTTCGGCGTTCAGTTGAAACTGCACCAGTACCAAGATTCTGCGTGGGGAGGTTTAGGGGGACCAGATCCGCAATCCACAATTAGGAACCGGCGGACCCACGCGCCGACTTGGCGCTATATGCTTCTCTGACGAACTCTCGATAATTAGCTAATGTTTTTGGCAAACCGCCACGATATTCGCTCCGCGCTTTCTCAGCGTTGTATGACCAACCAAGTCGGCAATCGGTAATAGCGGGCGCCAGAGACGTGGGACGAAAGGAATGAAGGTAGTCGTGCAAATCTCACGCACCTGTAGGAACTCACTGAGGTTGGCTTCACATTCTGCCACGGACCATTGAAAGTAGTGCTCTTTGGCGATCTCGGCTTCTCGTGATTTCAAGTAGTCGGTTCCAGATAACAAAGACTTCCACCACGAGCGGCGGTTATTAAGAGTCATCATGAAGATCCCGCCTGGTCTCAAGAGCCGGCTGACCTCGGCTAACGCCTTTCGGTAATTCGGAACATGATCGAGAGAGGCGATTGACAAGATTACATCGAACGAGTCATCTGGTAGTGGAACACTTTCTGCCGAACACTTCAGAGCCATGTATCTCGGGTCTTTAAATCTTCGGAGAGCCCCTCCCTCAAGAGCGACGTCTCCAGGCTCTACATTGAGATAGGTCCGGACCGAGTCCTTCACGTATTCGAAATAATCCCCCTGCCCCCCGCCGACTTCCATTACGTCAACCGGCTTCACGGCTGCCTCTTTCTGAACACGTTTCTTAATAATGTTGAAGAGAGTGGTTGCTACTTTTTGTGTGTAGCCCTGGGCGAGAGCGTCCTGGATGAGATGGTTCTCTTGAAATTGAATGAGTCCCTTTTCTTGGGTGACGGAATAGCAAGGACGTCCGTGGATGTCGTAAGACGGTGGCCTCGTAAGGTTCAGATCGAACATTCACTTCGTATCCTCTCGCCTTCGGCAGACGAGGTCAAACTCGAAGCCGTGCATAAAGAGAAACAGCGAGCACCTTGCGATGCTCGCTGCTAATGATCTCCCTGAGACCGAAGTTATTCGATTGCCGCAGTTTGATACTTGAGAGCAGGCTCTTCGCCGTGACTGGAAGAGTGGCTGACGCTGGCCAGCTCCTTAGTCGAGTCTGCTTTTGCCGATGTCGCTTTCGCGCCTTTGTTAACGTAAGTTAGCCAGTCGCCAGGCGCCTTGCGCTCGCCCTTCGTTATCTCAAAGAAGGCCTTCTGAATTCTGGCGGTCACCTCGCCGCGTCCGCCTGCCCCAACCGTAATCCGATCAACCGAACGGATCGGAGTAATCTCAGCAGCAGTTCCGGAGAAGAACAACTCGTCCGAAACGTATAAAGCTGCTCTTTGAATACTGCGTTCCTTAACCTTGATTCCAAGCTCGTGGCAAATCTCAATTACGCTGTCGCGCGTAATCCCTGCCAGGATTGACGACGATAGCGGAGGCGTTAGCACCGCGCCGCCACTCACCATGAAAATATTCTCGCCCGAACCTTCAGAAACATAGCCACGATCATCAAGAGCGATGCCTTCAGCAAAGCCATTCAGTAGCGCTTCCATCTTGATCAACTGCGAGTTCATGTAGTTGGCGCCACTCTTGGCCATCGCGGGCATCGAGTTTGGCGTCAATCGATTCCAAGTCGAAACGCAAACATCCACGCCCTTTTCAATAGCTTCATCACCGAGATACTTGCCCCAGTCCCAGGCTCCGATATAACAGGCCAACGGATTAGGGAAAGGATTGACGCCAAACGCCGGTCGCGCTTCGTCAAGACTTCTGAACAGGATTGGCCGGATGTAACACTGATCGAGGCCGCTGCGTTCAACTAGATCAACTGATGCCTGGCAAAGCTGGTCCAGATTCAAGTCGTGATCCATCCGATAAATCTTTGCTGAATTCAAAAACCGCTGCATGTGTTCTTTTAGACGAAAGATTGCCGGTCCGTCTTTTGTCGCATAACAGCGAATGCCCTCAAAGATGCTTGAGCCATAATGGAGGACGTGAGACATCACGTGGACGCGGGCGTCGTTCCAATTTATGAATTCTCCGTCATGCCAGACGACGTCGCAGATACGTGGAGTTTTCACGTCTTTAGCTTTGTCTTCTTTTGAGAACATAAGAGTTCTACTCCTTATATTAATCGGCTTAATGAAACGGACGGCGAGGACGTGTTACTTCATTTTCATCCAGAAACAGTTTCTCAAAATCCTGCTTCTTAGGAAGTTTTTGCCACCTCGGATAGAGCGTGTCTTTGGTTATCGGTACGGGCCACGATACAGTAAATTTGAGTTGCTTGGCAAGGTGCGCTTGATTCGGAAAGGTGCGGCAAGTACCATCAAAATGCTTCAACAACTAGCAAAGATCATTAATCGTTGCCGGTTTCCGGTGAACTCTCAATGGAGTTCGCCACAGCGCCTGATTTCGTGGGGATTGTTTCTACTTTTAGCGCTCACCATTAACTGTCGCATGACTCGAAATCCTGAATCTTCAAAAAACTCAACAACGCCAAACATCAGTCCTACTGATTCGCAGGTCAGTCGTGGCCGGCCTATCGCAATCGACATGCATGCTGACACGACTCAGCGGCTGGTTGATGAAAATGTTGATCTAATGAAGCGCCTCCCCGACGGTCACTTCGACTCGGTACGAGCTCGTGAGGGCGGATTAGGCGCTCAATTTTTTTCAATTTGGGTTGAGCCACAGTTGTTCGGCGGAGGTGGACCCGGTGCAATGAAGCGTGCTGACGTTCAAATTGAAGCGGTCCGACAACTCGTCGCGCAACACCCTGACGCTTGGCAGTTTGCAACTTCAGCGGCAGACATTCGCCGCATCGCAACAGAAGGTAAGCTGGCCGCATTGACCGGTCTCGAAGGCGGTTACGCGATAAACGAAAAGCTGGAGAATGTGGAGCGCTATTACCAGCTGGGCGTGCGTTACATGTCGCCTGCCTGGAGCGTGAGCACCAGCTGGGCTGGATCATCAGGCGATGAAGTCGGCAAGACGCGAGGGCTTAACGACTTCGGCAAACAAGTAGTACGGGAGATGAACAAGCTGGGCATGATGGTGGACGTTTCCCACGTTTCGGACCCCACCTTCTGGGATATCGTCAACACTTCGACAAAGCCGGTGATTGCAACACATTCAGGTTGCCGAGCGATAGCAAACGTTCCTCGCAATCTCACTGATGAAATGATTCAAGCGCTGGCTAAAACTGGCGGAGTCGTTAATGTCATTTTCTATCCTGAACACATCGAGCCCGGCTGGAGCGAGAAGAAGAAGAGAGTTGATGCCGAAATTGCACCGATGGTCCAACGCGCTTCGGAAGCAGAGAATGGCGATGTGGCCCACAAGAAACTCGCACGCGACGAAGTCAGACGTCGTGAGTATGCGAAACGACTGCCGCCCGTGTCAGTCACTCGGTTGGTCGATCATATCGACCATGTCGTTAAGTTGGCGGGGATTGATCATGTCGGCATCGGTTCGGACTTTGATGGGGTGCAGGCGACGCTCAGCGATCTGGCCGACATCTCGAAATTGCCGGCGTTGACGAAGGAGCTGTTGCGGCGCGGGTACACGCAGAGTGATATCGAAAAAATTCTTGGAGGCAATATGCTTCGGGTGATGGAAGCCCAGTAGCAGGACAAGCATTCCTGCCTGTCACACGCTCGCCTTTTCATTGATGAAATCTGCTACCAGCCGGCGCCGACCCAGAATCGGTTTTCACGCTCCCATCAAAGGCGGTCTTCATAACGCTCTCATCGTCGCGCGTGATACCGGCTGCGACACCGTTCAAATTTTCTCACGCAACCCGCGAGGTTGGATGGCCAAGCCGCTGACCGACGCAGACATTTCCCTTTTTCGCAAAACACGCCGCCGCACCAAACTTACGCCAGTCGTTATCCACTGTAACTATCTTGTTAACCTCGCGGCGGCCGACGAATTAATGCTCGAAAAATCGCGCGCATCTTTTCGAGAAGAGGTCGAGCGTTCCATTTTGCTGGGGGCTGATTATCTGGTGGTCCATCCAGGCAGCGCACGCGGATCGTGTGAAGCAGACGGCATCAGCACCTGCATCGAGAGTCTGATCTTCGCGACGCAAGGAATCGAAATGGGCAAGCTGCGAATTCTTTTGGAAAACACGGCGGGCCAGGGTGAGTGTATTGGTCATCGCTTCGAGCACCTGGCAGAAATCATGAAGGGCTGTCCGGATTTGCGGCTGGGAGTTTGTTTCGACACGGCCCATGCCTTCACCGCCGGTTACGATATTCGCGAAGAGGATGGCCTTGAGGCGTTGATTGACAAAATGCAGGGCACGGTCAAAACGAAGAATGTTCGCGCCATTCATTTCAATGATTCACGCGCCGTTTACAACTCCCGCGTCGATCGACACTGGCACATCGGCGAAGGTCATATTGGTACCGACGCACTGAGACGCGTGGCCCAACATCCAAAACTTGCGCATGCCGCTTTCATTCTCGAGACGCCTTACGACGATCCGCGCGCCGATCTGCAAAACCTCAACGCGCTGCGATCTTTTGTAGACAGCGTTGAAGATTAACGGCAAAAACTAACCAGTTTCATCCTCACGAATCACCCAACGCGTTAATCACCAAGCCGCTCGGTTTCCTTTTGACGTAACTACAAGTTGTAACTACACTAAACATGCGGTTTGAATGGGATGAAGCAAAGCGAAGATCGAATCTTCAAAGGCATGGCTTCGACTTTTTAGTAGCTGAGAAACTCTTTCTTAGCCAAGTTGTCACAATTCTAGATGACCCGTTTCGACTATGAAGAGATTCGCTTTGTCACGCTGGGACTTCTTAACGGCGTTGTCGTCGCTATCGCTCATTTAGAAACGGCCGACGTCATTCGAATACTATCGGTGAGAAAGGCTTCGAGACATGAAGAAGAAATCTACTTCAAGGAGATCGCAGAATGACGAGACTGACTGGAAACGTATCGACGCAATGAAGGACGAGGACATCGATTTCTCCGACATCCCAGAGGTAACACCAGAAATGTTCGCACGGGCTGTTTTACGTCGAAACTTCGTGGTTATCCCCCGCAAGAAGCAATTGACGCTGCGCATCGATAGTGATGTCGTCGATTGGTATAAGCAGCAGGGCCGCGGTTATCAAACCCGAATAAACGCACTCTTAAGGGCATACATGAACGAACATCAGCGGAGGACCGCATGAGTGAGCGGGTGCACACCAATCGTCGCGTGCAAGCCCTCTCAAGACGTAGGTCAAGACAGCTTCTTCACAGCGACGAAGCTAGACATCAGAGACCCTCTTCATTACAATCACGACCTCATGAAGTTACGCTTTAGACCACTTACCAAACTCCTCCTAACGGTGCCGCACTCGCGCCGCGCATCTTCGCGCGAGTTCTAGCGAGGCGGCGAATCTACTAGACAATTTTAGACTGCTCGATGCCCAGGCGGCGCGCGCATCCGCAAACCGGCAGTTTGCGTTACAAATAATTCGTGTTAACTGTAGATACCGTGGGGACATGACGATCATGGACGAAAAATACTTTCCGCAACAAATAGAAAAGAAGTGGCAGCAACACTGGCACGAATCGCACGCGTTTGAGGCGAAGTCGGAAGATCCGCGTCCGAAGTTTTATGCGCTCGAGATGCTGCCGTATCCCTCGGGCTTTCTTCACATGGGCCACGTGCGCAATTACTCAATTGGCGATGCGCTTGCCTGGTACAAGCGTCTTCAGGGATTCAACGTACTGCATCCGATTGGCTGGGACAGCTTCGGCCAACCGGCCGAGCAAGCCGCGATCAAGCGTGGCGTGAACCCTCGCGACTGGACCGAGGAAAACATCGAGCACATGCGCGGCCAGATGCAGCGCCTGGGAGTCAGTTACGACTGGTCAAGAGAGATCGCTGCGCACCGACCCGAATACTACAAATGGGACCAGTGGTTCTTCCTGAAGATGTACGAAAGGGGACTGGCTTATAAAAAACTGTCGCCAGTCAACTGGTGCCCTAAGGAAGGCACAGTGCTTTCCAACGAGCAATCGTCTGGTGGCATCTGTTGGCGCTGTGGTACCGCCGTCGAGAAGCGCGCTCTCGAACAGTGGTTCTTGCGAATAACTGACTACGCAGAGCAATTGGTTGCAGACATCAAGCAGATTGAAGCAGCCTGGCCAGAAAAAGTTTTGAAGCGGCAGCGCGATTGGGTCGGCCGCAGCGAAGGTGCGTTCATCGAGTTTCCTGTCAAGGATACCAAGAAGAAGATTCGTGTTTTCACGACTCGCATTGACACCATTTACGGCGCTACCGCCGTCGTCTTGTCACCGGAGCATCCGGTGCTTGAAGAACTGCTGACCGGGTCGAGCCTGAAAGACGACATCGAAGAGTTCAGGGAAAAAACGCGAGCCGAAGCGTCTGCTCGATCTCGTGCTTCAGAAGAAGAAGTTGAGAAAGAGGGAATCAACACCGGCATTCTGGCCATCAATCCATTTAGTGGCGAGACAATACCGGTGTGGGTAGCCAACTACGTGCTGATGGAGTATGGGACCGGCGCTGTAATGAGCGTTCCGGCTCATGATGAACGTGACTTTGAGTTTGCGCAGAAATATTCGCTGCCGATCCGTCGGGTCATTGAGCGTATTTCTCATGAACAGGAATCGATACCGCACGATCCGCTGCAAGAAGATCAGTCGATGGCGATGCCACATGCGTTTACCGACTACGGCATTTTGGTTAACTCCGGAAATTGGAGCGGCAAGCTTTCAACAGACGCCGTAAAGGAGATGGCCCAGCATGCGAAAGACGAAGGGTTTGGCGAAGCGGCCGTGACCTATCGAATTCGCGATTGGGGCATTTCGCGCCAGCGTTTTTGGGGTGCACCAGTGCCTATCATTTACTGCGATAAGTGTGGCGTCGTGGCAGTGCCTGAAAAAGATTTGCCCGTTGAATTACCGGAACGCGCGGAGTTCACTGGCTCGGGAGAATCGCCTCTGGCCGGAGTGCCCGACTTTGTTAACACCACGTGTCCGAAATGCGGTGGGCCGGCCAAGCGCGAAACAGACACGATGGACACGTTTGTTGATTCGTCGTGGTACTTCTTCCGTTACACCGATCCACAAAACGAATCCGCGCCTTTCGATCCGGCAATTGCCGGGCAGTGGGCCCCGGTGGACCAGTACATTGGCGGCGATTCGCACGCCGTCATGCACTTGATCTACACGCGCTTCTGGACCAAGTTCATGCGCGACATTGGCATGGTCAAGTTTGACGAACCGGTGAAGAAGTTGCTGACGCAGGGAATGGTTACAAATCGCGTCGAAGGTACGGATGAGTGGAAGGCGATGTCGAAGAGCCTGGGCAACGGCGTCGATCCTGACGAGATGATCGAGGCTTTCGGCGCTGATGCAGCGCGACTGTTCATTCTCTTTGCAGCGCCAGTTGAGAACGAACTGCGTTGGTCCGAGTCCGGAATCGAGGGCGCCGTTAGGTTTCTTCGTCGTGTTTACACAATGGTCTGGCGGTGGCGCGAGAGATTATCAACTGCGCCCCCAGTCGGTGAAGAGACTATTCAAAGTGATAAGGTGCGTGCGCTGCGACGCAAGACACACCAAACAATAGCTCGCATTACGGAGGATTTTGAAGGTCTCCATGTGAACACCAGCGTTGCCGCATTGATGGAACTGTTCAACGAGTTGAGCGATTTCAGTGTTGACCCTGCGACAGCTTCCGAGGACGATGCGGCGGCCGTGCGTGAAGCGTTGGAGTCGATGGTCGTGATGTTGGCACCGTTTTCACCGCATATTGCTGAGGAATTATGGGAAGCGCTGGGCCATCAAGGCGGGCTCCTGGTTTCGGGACGCTGGCCCCAAACCAACGCCGAGTTGGCGCGCAGTGAAGAGTTGGAGATTCCGATTCAGGTCAACGGAAAACTGCGTTCGCGCGTGATCGCTTCTGTTCAGGTTTCTGAAGAAGAACTGCGTCAGGCTGCCTTAAGCGATGAGAAGGTCCAGGCTCTTATCGAAGGGCGCGAAGTCGTTAAAGTGATTGTCGTACCGCAACGACTAGTGAACGTGGTGATGCGATAGCAGCGCGCTTGTTTCGGCTGAAAGTGTTGGTGCGACATTGTTTGTGGTTGCCTGCTCACCGCACAGCCGCTAAAATCAAAGTGTTCAAGATCTTGCCGCCGTTTAAGCAACGGGCCACTAAATGAAAGAATGTCCAGCCTGTAGGCGCTGTTTCCCTGATGAAATAAATCATTGTCCGCAGGACGGCGATGCAACTACGCCATCGCTGCTGGGCGAAACCATACTCGATGCTCGCTACCAGTTGGAAAAACGATTGGGACAAGGCGGCATGGGCGTGGTTTTTCAGGCGCGGCACATCTTTCTTAAAACCTCCCATGCTATCAAGGTAATTCTGCCCGATCTGGTCGGTAACGACCCGATGCTGGTTACGCGTTTTCGTCAGGAAGCCCTCGCGGCCGCTGCGATTCGTCATCAAAACATTATTGCGGTCACTGACTTCGGTGTGGTTCGCGGAACCATGCCGTTTTTAGTAATGGAGTTCGTTAACGGCAAATCGCTGCAGGACATCCTGGCGGAAGAGAAAAAGATGTCGCCTGCCCGCGCTCTTGAATTCATCTGCGCGGTGGGAGCCGGTGTAAGCGCAGCGCATCGCCAAAACATCGTGCATCGCGACCTGAAGCCACTAAACATAATGGCCCAGGAGGGGATGTCGATCTCGGAAGGCTTGAAGATCCTTGATTTTGGTTTAGCCAAGATTAAATCCGGCGAGCTATTAGGTTCGTTCGTTCAAGCCAAGACCAGCGGCTTGATGGGTTCTCCTTTTTATATGGCGCCCGAACAGTGGTCGGATGAAGAGCCTGACTCCCGCGCGGATGTCTACAGCCTGGGCATCATTTTTTATCAGATGTTGTCAGGGGACGTGCCGTTCAAAGGTACGTCGATTCCTTCGATCATGAAGAAGCACCTTACCTTGCCGGTGCCAAGCTTCAAGTCGGTTGGAGTTGACGTTTCACCGAAAGTGGAAGCGGCAGTGTTCCACGCCTTGGAAAAAGAGGTTGAGGCACGCACGCCCACGGTTGAAGCATTCCTAACCGAGTTAAGAGCGGCTGTTGAGGCGGGCGGCACCACGATGCAGTCGGTGAGGAATACTATCGCCGGACAATTAGGCGACACTCTGTTTCAGCCGTCGCCAAGCACGAACCCTCCCGGAACACAGACTGCCACTCCCTTCGATTCAATGGCCGGTACAGTCAGTTCGGCCTCGCTAAGTGCTGAGGAACAAGCGAAGCTGGCTGCATCGAGAGCGCAGCACGAGTTTGAACAGCAGGAACGGGATCGCATCGCTCGGGAAGAATTGGAGCGCGAAGCGGAAGCACGCCGGAAGGCGGTTAAGGAAGCTGAACAAAAGCGGAAAGCTGAGGAAGAACGTTTAGCGCAGGAAAAGGCCGAGCGTGAAGAACGCGATCGACAGCAACGCGAGCAAATAGAACGAGTCGAGCGACAGGCAAAAGAACTTGAAGATCGATTGGCGCGACTTGCCACAAGCATGCCGCCATCGGCTTCGGGGACGATGATTGATCCTGAATCTACTCAGATTCACCAGGGTCTGAAGACTGCAACGATTCCTCGGGAAAGTCTTTCCGGGGTCGCGCCCGCTGTTCCCGATCCCGCTGTTAGCATGGGCGCGTCGATTGCTCCCCCGAAACCCCGGAGCAAAGCACCGATACTGATGGGAGTTGTCTTATTGATTCTCCTGGCCGGCGGCGCCGCAGCCTTTTTCATATTTAAAAAGTCAGGTGGGACCGGTAACGGAGGTGACCCTACTCCGCGACCGTCTGCCGAAGCGAATGCCGCCAAGCTAATTCAAATTCCCGGCGGCACTTTCAAAATGGGTCGCAACAATGGACCAGCGGATTTATCGGAGGCCCCCGAACACGTAGTCACGGTTAAACCCTTCTTCATGGATCGGACTGAAGTTACCAACGCTGAGTATGCAGAGTTTGTACGTGAAACTAATCGACCATGGCCGGAACACTGGGCCAGTCCGAAAGCCCCTGCGGGTGAGGAGCTAATACCGGTTTCCAATGTGACCTTCGACGACGCGGTTGACTTTGCGGCGTGGCGGTCCAAGCGTGATGGCGTCACCTACCGCCTTCCTACTGAAGAGGAATGGGAATATGCCGCCCGGAATGGTGAGCGCAGCGATCTGTATCCATGGGGCAATTCCTGGTTGGCCAACCGAGCAGTACTCAATGAGCCCACCGCAGCCCCGGTAGGTTCCCGACCTGATGGAAAAAACCAGTGGGGTGTTGAGGACTTGATCGGGAACGTTTGGGAATGGACATCTTCGAAACTTACGGCTTACCCGGGAAGTCTAGGAACCATACCCCCAGACCGAAGTGACTGGATTACTTTCCGCGGCGCCGGTTACCCGATGAATCCGACCGACAAAGAATATCCCGTGTCCTCCTGTGTACGTTCGGCGCGTGCGGGAAACTTCAAGGCGCGCCAATTAGGTTTCCGCCTGGTCCGCTCTGCCTAGAAATCAAAAAGTCGCTCAAACCTCGAAATACCTTGGTGCCCTCTCCCGGCACTTCTAACTCCGTATTAGCTCATCTTCCGCAAATTGGGCTACAATCGCGCGTCGTTACTACAGCTCAGGCCATTATTCTTTGAAGTTTCAGTCCAACGTCTAGTCAAAATCACCTCTCAATTAGGAGGATCGATGAGCACTTTTTCGCGTTTTCGCTTGTTCACCGGTTTATTAGCCCTGGTAGGTCTTGTGTCTATGGGCGCGGTTGTCAGCGCGCAGGACGTTGGTGTGGATGTTGGCGGCGGCGCCGGAATCTTCCGACCAAAGAACCCTGAGACGAAGAGACGAACCGTTCGTACGACAGTACCGGCCCCAAAACGAACAACGACCTCGCGCGGGACGCCAGCCCCTGCCACTCCTGAGGTTGATGCTGAACGCGTCGAGGAGCTGCTGGAAAAGGGAAATGGATTCCGCGACGCTCGCCGCTTTGCGGAAGCCGAGGATGCTTACCAGAGTGTCCTTAAAATGAAGCCGCAAGATAGTCGTGCTTCCTATGGTCTCGGCAATGTGTACGCAGATCAGCAACGTTGGGAAGAATCAGAAAATGCTTATCGCGTGGCGGTTCTGGGTTCTTCAGACGTCGACGCCCTGATCGCCTTGAGCGTGGTGTTGACCCAGCCGCGTACGGGCGCGGGTAATGCCAAGCGTTTGGCGGATGCGGAAGCTTTTGCTCGCCGTGCGATTCAGATCGACCCGAAGAGTGCCGTGGCCTGGGACCGGTTGGGAGTTGCGTTGCAGTCGCGTGGTCTGGTGAACAATGATACGGAAACCGCGTATCGCCGTGCCGTTGAACTCGACCCTCAATTTGCGATTGCCTACGCTCACCTTGCACGGGTGTTGAATAAGTTGGGCCGAAGCTCAGAAGCAGGCCCGTTGTATCTTAAGGCAGCGGAACTCGCGAAGGATCCAGCGACCCTTAATCTAATTGCCGAATCGCTGCAGTCGGAACAGCAATGGGAAAATTCCGGCCCCATCCTTAAGCGAGCTCTCGAACTCGACCCGCGCAATCCAAACGCACTCTATCTAATGGGTCGCATGCTCGTAGTCTTCAAGCGTTACCAGGAGGCAGAGCCCTACCTAAAACAAGCAACTGAAGTTAGCCCGAAAGCTTTCCAACCGCTTAACCTCCTGGGCCGTTCGTATCTGGCCATGGGGCGCAATGAAGAAGCCGAGATAACCTATGAGCGTGCCGCAGGCATTGCACCTCCCGGGGATCGCAAGCAACTCGGAGGCGCGTTTGGTTTTGAGGGAGTCGGCGATGCGTTCATGAAAGCGAACAATAAGACCAGTGCAGCGCGCGCATACAAACGGGCTTTGGAGCTTGATCCCGGCAACAAACAGTTGGAACAGAAACTCGCGTCGGCCCGTTAACCAGCCTACTCGTCGTAGTCGAAGCAACGAAGGAATTCTAATCAGCGGTTAAGTCATCGAGGAGAGAGCGTCTCTTATGAAGAGCTGCCCAAAGTGTAACCGGACTTACCCAGACGACCACCAGAAGTTTTGCACGTTTGATGGTGGCTTGTTGATAGCCGCCAGCCCGGGGTTTGACCCTAATGCGACCATCGCCTCGACCCGACTGGGTAGTTCCGAAGAAACAATCATCGCGGATCCAAGTAGTGATCTAACTGCCACTCGCGATCTCAGCGCGACGATAGCCAGCCGGTCAGCGCCAACAGCCGGGGTTTCAAAACCAACAGGACCTACAGGTTTTGAAACGATGTTTGAAAAGGCGCCACCACGACCCGCGCCGCCTCTACCTACGGCAGCAGTAAGCGGTCCGGCCGTGCCGGTGGTGACTGAGCCACCTAAGAAGTCAAAACTCCCTCTGATCCTTGGCGGGCTCGCGTTGTTGCTGTTACTTGGCGCTGGTGCTATTGCCGCGATTTTTGTCCTGGTCATAAAGCCAAAGCTCGATGAGGAACAGGCCGAGCGTCCCGTGGTAACTCAACCGAACAAGAATGCGAACGTAGCGACAAACGAAAACGTCAAACCGTCTCCTGAACCCAGTCAGGTGGCGGAATATGTTCCCCCACCGAACACGGTTCGGTTTGCCAACTCCAGTTCCAATCTGGATGGCAAACTTGCTGATCATTATTTTGATTTCTCGTTCTACTATCCTGACGCCTGGCAGACAGATCCGAAAGCTGGAGTACCGGGCGCGAGCAACTTTGTAAAAGTTGAACGAAGGTTGCCGCCTGACTTTACTCAGGAAAACTTTGCGGTGGGCTGGTACACCAGTCGTGGCACCTATGAAGCCGACGAGTCAACCTTTCCTCAGTTAGTCGAGATTCTGAGTGCGAGTTTAGCCAGAGGCTTTCCGGAATATCGGAAGGTTTCGGAAGGACCTACGAAGGTAAACTCGATGGACGCCTACGAGTTCCGCTTTGAGAGTGTCTCGAAAGGCACCGAGAAGGGCGACCTCGATCTTTGGGGCCGCGTAATATTTCTGCCTACGGGCGTTTCGGGTGAGTCAACCGGAGCAACGTTGATTCTGCTAGCGACATCCTTAGCGCCAGAGGTATCGGGAGTTGAGAATGTGGGCGTAACCGGGCAAATGCCGGTCGTTCTGGAATCGTTTCGTTTTGGAAAGAAACCGTAGCCGGATTTTTGCGGCAGACCAGGCCGGCATTATTAAGTATGAAAAATATCAAACAAGAAAACAGATTGTGGACGCCTGCACGGCTGGCTTCGACGATTGCCGTGCTGTCGTTGGTTGCTGCTTTTGGAGTTTCCAGTTGTAGCTCCAGCGACGAAAGGCGAGAGAATCCGTCTGGCCCAACAGTATCGGTGAACCGCAGTCAACCGCCTGCGAATTCGGCGCCCGCACCACAGCCTGCCTCGCGGCCCACGGTTTTGATGCTGCCCGCCAGCGTCACCGACGCCGAACTAAAAGCAGTTAGTGGCGCACCCATAAAGCTTTCGAAATATGCTGGTAAGGTGTTATTGGTAAATCTGTGGGCCACATGGTGTGGTCCATGCCGGTTAGAGATACCGGAGCTAATCAAGTTTCACAACGAATACCGGGCCCAGGGGCTCGAAGTGGTCGGACTCTCAACTGAGAATCAGGAGGAGTCGGCGGAGAAAGTTAAGAGGTTTGTCCAGGACTTTAACGTGAATTACCGCGTGGGATGGGCCACAGCGGATGTCGCCATCACTCTGATGGCGGGCACAGACTCCATTCCGCAAAGCTTTCTAATCGGTCGCGACGGCAGAGTAGTTAAGCGATTTGTCGGCTTCAACAGACAGACAACGCCGCCTCAATTAAAGGAAGCCATTGAGTCAGCGCTCAGTGAAAAGGCTGCTGACTAAATTTCAATCAGCCTTACTCAGCGTTTCGATTCCAATAGCCAGTCTAGGCTGAATCCTTCGCCTCTTTTAGCTCGCGCTCACCCTCCTCGATCAACCGGTCGCCTTCTTTTCCAAGCTCGGCATCCTGTAATCCGTCGGCCACATTTCTCTTCGCTTCACCTTCAAGTTTCTTCATTTGTGCTTCGACACGTTCTTCAACCTGATCAATCGGAGCAGCTTCGTCCAAATCATCCTGGGTCACTATTTTATCTTTGTCTAAATCCATTATGCCTCCCGCAAGTAAACTGAATTGGTCAAGGCTAAGTTACACTAACCTCTCGACCAGCGCATTGAACCAACGCGAAGCGCAAGAAAAAAAGCAAGAATTTAGCTGATGGTCGAACTCTGCTTTCAGTCCGCGTTAGCGGACGAATGACAATAGCCCAGCGATTTATCGCTGGGGAAGGGAAGGCAAGCCAAATGAAGTCCGTGAAGCGGACGGCTGAACATTTCGAATGATCAAGTGCACGTTTCAGCCGTCCGCTTCACGGACTTCAAGCCCCTTTGCCTGGTGTCCCAGCGATAAATCGCTGGGCTATTGTCATTCGTCCGCTGCGCGGACTAAAAACGCATTGCCCAATCGGGTCTTCCTGCGCATCTACGAATTTTCGACGCGGTATGTGTTGTTTCGGTTACCGGGCACAACAGCACCGACCCACTCCTCGACAACTCAAAGTCATCAGGTTAGACTGCGGACGATGGTTTGTTTCTCTCCATCCAGGATTATGCGCTTTACGCTCGCGTCTGTGCTCAGCCTTTGGATTGCTGGCGCCGGGTGCATGCTGGGTTGTGAAAGCATGGCCGCGATGGCGGCGCCTTCCGGAAACATCGAGTCATCTCATCATCAAACGAAGTCCAACGTGCTCGAAGCTACTGGCGATACGTGCGCTGCGAGCGAAAGCAACTCATCACACGACTGCTGCAAGAAAAAGGCTCGAACCCACAAGGCTGAGGCGCCGGCTCAAGCCAACACGCCGGATGCATCGTTACCAGAGTTTGGTGGTTCCAATTCAGGTACGATGAACAGTTGCCCGCTAGCGATGAGCCGTGCCGTCGCGGTTGGAAAATCACACGATAACCACTCGAGTGTCAGTGCAATAGCAACCCGATCCGTTATTCCTGATTTCGAATCCAGAGAACTGACTGCACCACTTTCTACCCCTCTTCGTTTGCCCAATCGTGGTCATACCTACCTTCACTGCTGTGCATTCCTGATCTAGAAACTTCGGACAGACCTTTTTGTCTGTCTCTCATTGCTGCTCGCAGACCGGACGGTCTGCGCTTCACTGGTATCAGTGTGTTTCCTGATATCAAGGCAATAGTTTCCAATTCAGGAGAATGAAAATGAAAAACATTAGAGGATTTGCCCTGGGCTTGGCCCTTGGGCTCGCTGCGGCTGTTTCAACGATCGGACTGGCACAGGACACCAAGCCAGTTGGTCAAAACCAGAAAGCTGAATCGTGTTGCAAGGGTGATTCATGTTCCATGAAGGACCACGCTAAGAAAGATGGCGCCATGACTCATTCAGGTCATGAAGGCTGTTGCTGTTGCTGCGGCGGCGACTCGTGCGACATGAAGATGAAGGAAAAGGAGAACAAGGCTAACTAACGTCCCAGGGGCGCCGGCAGCGAGTTGAGATTTGACTCGCTGCCGGCAAACACCAGTCAGGATTTTAGGGAAGAGTAAGTATGACCAAGACTTTTAGAATAGTTATTTTCATCTTTGCTATAACGATCGCGTTTTCGGCGTCTGAGGTGGCGTTTGCTCAGCACGAAGGGCACACCATGCCCGGCGCTACTAAGCCGAAACCGAAACGAACCGTCAGGCGTAAGCCAACGAAGAAGCGTCGCGCGGCCCCGAAACGAGTCCAATCCTCCACGAAAGTCGCACCTGTAACGGATCAACATGTTCATCCGCCAGCAGCCAAGGAGCCGGGAGTTTTACCGCCTTCAATTTCGCCAATACCATCGAGTTCGCCGCACACTCACGCGCCCGATATGAATATGCCGGCTGTTCAACCTGGTCCGGCACCGCTGCAGATGACGACGCCGCATATGCATACATCTCCAGCGGCCGCGGCACCCACGGAATCACCTACGACTGAAAAACACACTCAGCACGATCCTTCACATGCACCAGCGACCACGCCGTCTTCGCCAACGGCTCCGCACACGATGGACCATGGCGCCCCGGCCGCTGAGATGAATATGGGACCGTTAATGATGATGTCTGGCGATTCGATGAGCATCCGTGTAGGAAGTAGGGAGACGAACGGTTTACCGATGGGTCAAATGGGCTCCGGCACTTCGTGGCAGCCATCTTCAACCCGAACCAACATGCTGCATAGATCTGCCGGTGATTGGTTGTTGATGTTTCACTACAACGCGGTCGTGGGCGTAAATTCCCAGGGTGGACCACGAGGGGTCACAAAATTCGAGTCGTCAAACTGGTTCATGCCGATGGCGTTTCGAAAAGTTGGCCCAGGCACACTCGAACTGCGCGGCATGGTGAGTCTCGAGCCCTTTACCTTTCCGCCCGGTGGATCGCCATTGCTGTTTCAAACCGGTGAGACCTACAAAGGACGACCGATTATTGATGCGCAACATCCTCATGATCTGTTCATGGAGCTGTCCGCGTCATACACCGTTCCGTTAGGCGAGCGCGCAACGTGGTTCACGTATTTCGGTTATCCCGGTGAACCGGCTCTCGGACCGACGGCGTTCATGCATCGCGCTTCAGCTTCTGAAAACCCAGCGGCCGCGTTGTCACACCATCTACAGGATTCGTCGCACATTACGTTTGGAGTGTTAACCACCGGTTTCACTTACCGCTGGTTCAAGCTGGAGGGGTCAGTCTTCAACGGCCGGGAACCTGATGAGAATCGTTACAACTTTGAAGCTCATCCATGGACCTCGCGTTCAGCAAGGCTTTCCTTTGCGCCCAACAGTAATTGGTCGCTTCAGGTGAGTCACGGATTCCTTCGTAATCCTGAGGCACTTGAACCGGGGGACGTTCGTCGAACAACCGCCTCGATTAGCTACAATAAACCGTTGGCTCGTGGTTATTGGGCCAGCAGTTTCATCTGGGGACGCAACCACGAGAATCACGACGACGAGATTTTCAACCTAAATGGGTATGTCGGCGAGTCGACCGTTAACTTCCTGGATAAGAACTATCTTTACACGCGCCTTGAGCTGGTAGACAAGAATCAACTTCTGCGAGCAGAGGATCGGCAAAAACTGGGTATCGTCGAACATCATCCCTCTTTTCGAATCGGGGCCTATACTTTTGGCGGATCGCGTGATTTTTATGCGACCGAGAAATTACGAGTCGCCATAGGCGGGGATGTTACGGCGTACTCCAAACCCGCAACTCTCGATGCGGTATATGGAAAGAACCCGGTTTCTTATCGTATGTTTTTGCGTTTTCGACCCGGTAAGATGACGATGGGCGGGAACACCAGCTCGCACGAGGGAATGAAACACTAGACGAATAGGAAATAAATTATGAAGACCAGAATATTGTTGGCAATGATTGCCGTGCTGTCGTTCGTGGCGGCCGGCGTGTTGTTGATGCGGTCCAGCGGTAAGTCGACGCAGCGTGAACCAGCTACCGCGTCGGAGTCGCATAGTGAAGCTTCACATTCCCACGTTGCGCGGGTGCCGGCGTTCCAGCAGGTATCCGAGATTGGGAACCTTGCTCCTACATTGCCGGCAAACAAATTCATCGGTAAGTCTCGCGAAGCTTACATAGTAGCTAAAGAGATTCCAGCGACATTGGCCCAGCTTCCGTGTTACTGCGAATGCGATAAGGCGTTTGGCCACAAGAGCCTTCATTCGTGTTTTGTAGATGATCACGCCTCGCAGTGTGCCGTCTGTGTTGATGAGGCGTTGCTGGCTTACAAGCTTCAGAAGGAAGAGAAACTTACGCCTGAGCAGGTACGCGATCGCATTATCGCGCAGTACTCGTCGAAGACCCCCTAAACCAATGAGGGTAGAGTTTAGTTGGGGGCAAAAGGAAAGGATTTTCCATATCTCAATTTCCATTTCTCATTTGCCATTGCCGGAGAAGGAGGCCTGTAGTTCAGAGTTCAGCCTTTAGGCTGCCGGTCTTTGTCTCTCGCTGCGCCGCAAGCTAAAGCTTGAACTCTGAACTACAGGCTTCATTGCCATCAAGTGTTCGGGCGATGACAAATGAGAAATGGAAAATGAGATATGGAAAATCGTCGTTTCGTAATCGGTTATTACTCACAATGAAGAACAAAAGATTTTTGCGAAGATTAACTGTGATCTGCTTATTCGCTGGCCTCGTTTCTGCTTGTCTATCAATCACCCCTCTACAAGCACAGACAAACGGTTCTGTCAGCCTCGAAGGACAGGTTGTATGTTGCGCAGAGTGCTGGGCCGAAGCTGATCGCACCAAAGTTGAATTTGGAACTGCGGAAGATCTGCTGAAGTCACAGTCCTGCGTGGCCAACGGCGATCCAACCTTGCTGGCTGTGCGTGAAGGTGACAAGTTCAACCTGTACCAGCTCGAGCAGGGCAAATTTCGTTTACCCGGTAAGAACTGGCTTGAATTTATCGGCAAACGCATTGCGGTTGCGGGTTCACTGCAAAAGAAGAAGAACGCGAGCGTGATTCGCGTCGACACACTCCGCGTGCTTGCTCCGAGTCTGGCTGAACGAGAAGCTGCGAATGTTGTTGGCAGAGAAGTGGAACTGGCGCTGAATGATCCATTTGGTACGAAGCAGAGTCTAAGCTCGTTCAAGGGTCGAATAGTTTTGCTGAATTTTTGGGCCACTTACTGCATTCCCTGCCGCAAGGAAATGCCGGATCTGGCTGCCATTCAAAACGACTTTGCAGCCCTCGGTGTCCAGGTCGTTGGCGCATCGACTGATGAAGCTGCCGACCGCTCCAAGGTCATGCAGTTTGTCAAAGAAACTAAAGTTAACTTCCCGATTTGGATGGGTGCGACCACAAGCGACATGTTGCGATTCGGTCTTGGGTCAGCGCTGCCTGGTACAGTGGTTATCGGCAGAGACGGGCGGATTGCGAGGGTTATCTCTGGTGTGATCAATCAAGCGGACTTAAAAAAGGAGATTGACTCCATGCTCGCCGCGGCGGAAAAGACGGCCGCTAATGTCCCAGTGAACAAGCAAACGCAGGTGGCTTCAGCCAAACCTAAATCGAGCGAAGTATCCTCTGTCCCCAGTTGACCGCTTTGACCTGGCGAGGGTCGCGCCGTGAGCGGGACAGGACAACAAGACAACAAGAGATGGACCTACGGCGTGCGGGTTATCGCCAACCAAATCGATCGCGCGACTTGGCGAAACACCCTCACTTACAGATTTCACCCGCGCGTCACCGCCGGGATTGAATACAATCCGTTAGCTGCAAAAGTGTCGCCGCTCGCCAACCTCGTCGCGCTTACTGAAACTCATCAGCGGCCCGCGCTGATTCTCGGCACCAGTTCCGACCGGATTGGCACGCCTTTTGGTCAATCGTTTTACGCCACCCTAAGCAAGAACCTGAAACACGTTACGGGACTGCCGATTGCGCCCTACGCCGGTGTTGCATATGGCACATTTGACGATCAGCTTCGAGCGATCGGCGGCTTGAACATCAACCTGAGCGAAGGTTGGAGCTCTACTATTCTCTTTGATGGCGTTCGAGTTCACCCGACCGCGAATTACACGCACGGGCGGCACCAGTTTGGGATAATTTTCGAGCGTGGGCGAAATCCGGGCGCAAGTTACAGCATCTCGTTTTGAAGAGCGTGCGGAATCAGCCCGCTTCCGCGGGCTAAGGAGAGCTTGAATGCGAAAGGCACTAGTGCTGTTGCTGCTGGTTCCAATGATTGGTCTGCCGCAGGAGCAGCGAAAACCAGATCCGTGGTCGCCATTCACCTTTTTCGTTGGCGCTTGGAAAGGAACCGGCAAGGGCGAACCTGGCTTGTCCCAGGTTGAAAGAAAGTACGAATCAATTCTCAACGGGAAGTTTATTCGGGTAGCGCACAAGTCGATCTATGCTCCTCAGGAGAAGAATCCAAAAGGAGAGACGCACGAGGACCTGGGATTCATTAGTTATGATCGTAGCCGAAAGCAATTCGTCTTCCGCCAGTTTCACATCGAGAGTTTCGTAATTCAATATCGACTGGAAAGCATCTCGGAGAACGGCAGGGAGATGGTATGGATCTCCGAAAGCATCGAGAATGTACCGGCGGGTTATCGAGCGCGGGAAACCCATCGAATCGTAAGCGACAGCGAGTTCGTAGAAATTTTTGAGCTCGCCGCGCCGGGCAAGGAATTTGCGGTGTATTCAGAGAATCGCTTCACTCGCCAGAAATGACGCGCGCGTAGGTTTACCAAAATGCTGACACCGCAAAACACCTACATTGCATTGCTCGTGGTCCAGGCACTTCACCTGCTTCATCATCGCATTGCCAAGCGGCATATCAGTTTTGCGGAAGTAGTCTCAGCGATTGTGCTTTGCGTGCCGCCCTGGTCCGCGGTTCCTGCGTGGTTATTAATGGGTTCGCATTTGAGCCTCATAGCAGTTCAGATAATTGGAAGTCTTTGGATTAGGCGATTGTCGCCAGATTGGTCGGCTGGAGAATAAGAATGAAACGAAGCGTTTTAAGTGCACTTTTCTTACTGGCATTTTCGCTTGGGGGATTATCTGGTGCACAAGCTCAGGTCAAACAAGTCGAGATGCACATCGGCGGCTATTTGTGCGGTAATTGAATCTACAATATTCAGAAGGCCGTGAGCCGTCTGCACTACGCACCGAAGCTGAAAGAGATTAAGGTCACCGACATCAAAAAAGGGATCGGTGTGTTCACGCCGAAGCCTGATAAGCCCGTTTCATTTGCTCTTCTGAAAGAGACTCTAAAAAAGGCCGGCTACACTCTTGACTCGGCCGGGATTATCGTCAACGGAACCTTAGAACAGGATGCGAAAGGATGGTGGTTGATCGCTGATTCTTCGTCACAGCGTTTCCTGCTTGAACATCAGGATTTGAATAGTGTTCTCGCGGGCGCTGCAAACGGCGCTCGAGTTGAACTCGAAGGTGACTGGAAGACTGTTGGTCCATCGAATTCGGCGCAGGAGGTTTTGACGCCAAACGCAGTTAAGAAGATGGAGAAGCTTACCAGGACGATCGACGATCACCGTGAGTTGCGGACGAGCGGCGACATCGTGTTTCTGTTTGAGCGGGCAAGTTTCCATCGTCCGGCAACCGCAACAGTCGTAAACGGCAAGCCTTCAAAGCCTCCAACTCCTATTCGAACGACTTCTCCGGGCCTTACGGTTTACAAAGGAGGCGCGATTACGCCACGGCTTTACGTTGTCAAACAACACCTCGGCGATCTTGAAGTCGCAAGACAGGTGTTAGACCTCGGCATTTCATACACACCTACTCCACGTCTTCAGTTGGAAGCTGAGATCCCCGTCGCTCGTACTTCCTATGACGACGGCGTGAATTCTGGGTCTGGATGGGGGCTGGGAAACATTACGCTCTGGAGCAAGTTTCGGTTTTTTAGAAAGGTGAAAACCTATGGCGATCGCCAGGCTTCGGCGCGATTCGGATTGGAGTTACCAACTGGCAAGAATAATGCGCCAAGCGCCAGTCAGGTTAATGCGTCGGCCTTTGTGCGTCAGCAGCTGACGCCGATTAATGGAGGGCTGTCACCACATTTCGATGTGTCCTTTTCGCAAGCGGGAGGACGTTTCATTTTTGGCGGTAACGTCGAAGGCATCGTTCGGTCTGAAAGCGACGGGTTCCGCATGGGCCACGAGGTCAGGATAAACACCGACACTGAATACGTCCTACTTCCGCGCGATTATCAGGCTCCTGGTAAAGAGTTGTTTGTTATCATCGAGACGACTTTCGTTCATCGCGCTCTTGGACGAGTTGGCAGTGCCGAAGTGCCCGGAAGTAATTCGACCGAGTTCTATGTAGCACCAGGATTACAATTCGCTGCAGACCCAAGGTTCGTAGTCGAAGGCAGTGTGCAATTGCCAGTGGTTCGCAACACCGGGCCAGCGGTGTTGCGAACGAGCATTAACCTGTTGCTAGGAGTGAAGTATCTCTTCTGAATTAGTGATGGGCAAAGCAATCATTCTGGCCACCATGCTCTTTGTGTCCCCCGGGACAATGCTCGCCCAGACTAAAAAGGCACCCGACGTCGCACTCAAAGATCTGCGGGGACGCATCGTCCGGTTGAGTAGTTTCAAAGGAAGAGTGGTGCTACTCAACTTCTGGGCAACATGGTGTCCGCCCTGCAGGGCAGAGATGCCAGATTTGGTGCGGTGGCAACGAGAATACCGCGAACTCGGTCTTCAGGTGATTGGCGTCACCTATCCGCCCACCAGTCGCGTCGAAGTGCGCCGCTTCGTTCGTGGCCTAAGCGTCAACTATCCAATTGTTTTCGGCACGAGAAAAACAAAGGCGCTGTTTGATCAGAGCGAAACACTTCCAATCACAGTGGTAATAGATCGCGAGGGAAATATTCGTGAAATGATTGAAGGCATTCTCTTGGCGGAAGAGTTTGACGAGAAAATCAGACCGGTACTAGAAAAATCAAACCGTCAAAATGCCTATTGAAGGGATGGAGAAAAATCAAAATGCAGAAAAGAAAAGTTATAGGTCTAGTGATGCTCGCGTTGGTCATGACACTATCGGTTAACCCTGCCTCGGCGGCGGATGCAACCGTGACGATTAGGATCGAAGGAATGCACTGCGGAAACTGTGCAGCCTCGGTCAAGAAGAAGCTCAAAGCCACCAAGGGCGTGCTGGATGTTCAGGTAAGTTTTGAGAAAAAGGAAGCGTTAATCAAGTACGACGATCAGAAGGTCACAGTTGCTGAACTTCGGGCTGCTATTAACAGTACTGGATTCAAGGCTCTCGACGACGAAGTGTCCAAGACAAGTCGTTAACGCGGTTTGAATTGTAAGGTGCGGCCATTCCCGTGGTCTTCGCCGCTGACATGTTTTCGAAAGAAGGGGCCGCCACGGTGTGCTGCCCCTAGAGTCAGGGGGTAGCCTACTAGTCTATCCGCGCTGTCTTCTGTCGTATTCCAGCACCAACTAAGACGCCGACCGCGCCGACGATCGGGTTCAAGATGGCAACCCACTTGGGGGTCCGAGCGTTTTGCATCGCCTGCAGATTAGGAACTTCACGAGGTCGCTGGTTGGGCCGTGTGTCGCTGCCGGTGAGCACAGGTATTGCGACCAGAATTCCCAGCACGATAACAATCCCGGCGAGGACCTGCGCAGCCCGAGTGCTCTTTGCGATCAAGGTGCAAACATAACCGCCTACAATCGCGGCGACAAGACTGAGCACAAAGCTAAGAGCGGCCCAGCGCAGCGAAACATCGTACGTCCCAGGTTTGAACGCCTGGTTCGCTCCCATTGCGATATATGCTGCCGAGAAAGTGAGAAAAACAAACAACGCCATCACGATGTAACCAACGATCACGCCGACAACTTTTTTGACCATAATCAGGGCACCTCCGGGGGACAGGTTGAGTTCTGGCGTGAGATAAAATCATAACGCCGCTGAAAAGCCAAGATGCCAAAGTCTGACTGCGGGGTCTGCTTAGAGGTCTTCGGTTCAAGGAAGGGTTAGAATCGCCAACGCGCTTACCATGAAAAAGATATCGTCAATGAGATCACTTCTGCTTGTGTGTCTCCTCATAGTTTCGGCAGGTGTCTCGTTCAACTGCCAGAAGCAATCGCCGAACTCTGCCACTGACAAGCAGGCGACTTGTTCAATTCAATCGGTTCTCACAGTTCTTCCAAGTGATTCGCCCACAAGTGGCGACGCTCGCGAGCCGGAACTCCACACAACCCCCGATGGCCGGATAATTATGAGTTGGGTTGAGAAGCTTGGGGAAAAGGGATACGTGTTGCGGGCAGCGATGCGTGATGCTCAGAGATGGTCAGATGTGATCACTGTCGCCCAGGGTGACAACTGGTTTGTAAACTGGGCCGACTTTCCATCGGTGATTGCACTTGCAGACGGTTCGTTGGCTGCGCATTGGCTGGTCAAAAACGGCCAGAGCACCTATGCGTACAACGTAAACATCTCCCGTTCAAAAGATGGGGGTAAGACATGGACCACCCCGATAGTTCCACACCTGGACAACACCCAAACTGAGCATGGGTTCGTTTCACTGCTTCCGCTTCCTGATGGAAGGGTGGGCGCGATTTGGCTTGATGGAAGAAACCTGAAGGACGTGAAAGGTGAAGGTGATGAACACGAGCCACTTCCCGTCAGCATGACACTCCGCTACGCAGCCATCGACGAGAAGGGACAACTGGCAGACGAAGCTGAACTGGACCAACGTGTTTGCGAGTGTTGCCAGACATCTGCAGCGCTGACTTCAACGGGAGCTATCGCAGTATATCGAGACCGTTCTGAAGGTGAGGTACGCGATATCTATTCAGTCCGACAGCAAGCGCAGGGTGGCTGGGGTCAAGCGGCAGAAGTGTTTGCCGATAATTGGAAGATAAGCGGTTGTCCTGTAAATGGGCCATCAGTTTCGTCCGCAGGCAACCGCGTAGCAGTTGCGTGGTTTACCGCGGCAAATGATGCTCCGAAGGTGAAAGCGGCGTTTTCTGAAGACGGTTCACAATTCAGCGATCCAATCGAGGTTGATGGTGGCAACGTGGTGGGTCGTGTTGATGTGTTGCTCCTACCTGATGGTACGGCGCTGGTCTGTTGGATGTCGGGTACCGCCGAATCAGGAGCTATAAAAGTGAGGCGGGTTAGTTCAGACGGCAAGTTGGGACCATCATCGGTGATTGCGGAAACCAGCATCTCCCGCTCGAGTGGTTTCCCGCGAATGGCCCGCATCGGCGATGAAGTACACTTTGCCTGGACCCAGTTTGGAAAGCCGTCGCGTATAAGAATGGCGAAGACGAAAATAACAGGCGTTTAGAGTAAAGGTGTACAGAGTACAGCCTTTAGGCTGCGGGTTGGCGTCAAGGTCGTTTCTTTCCCAGCCGCAAGCTAAAGCTTGTACTCTAAACGCCTGATGGCGCAGATGAATCAAATCTCAAAGAATCCAACGAGCAACGCCAGCATGTCTGTCATCGATCCGGTTTGTGGGATGACTGTAAACCCCGAGAAGTCGGCCGGATCGTCTACCTATAAGGGCGTCACATATCACTTCTGCAGCGTGCACTGTCTGCACAAGTTCGAAGCCGATCCCGAACGAATCCTCAATGGGCCACCGCAGCCAATGTCATCGCAGTTGGTCGGTATCAAACGCACGCCCAAAGCAGATGTGGGCCCAAGTGCCCAGAGTTACACCTGCCCAATGCACCCGGAAGTGCGTAACGAAAACCCATCTGCGTGCCCAAAGTGCGGTATGGCTTTGGAGCCGCTGAATGTCCTGGCGCCGCAAACAAAAACTGAATACACGTGTCCAATGCATCCGGAGATTATTCGGGATGCTCCAGGCACTTGTCCGATCTGCGGAATGGCGCTCGAGCCCCGCGTCGTGTCGCTTACCGAAGAGGAGAATCCGGAGCTAACCGACATGCGACGTCGGTTTTGGATCAGCGTTTTGCTCACCGTTCCGGTTTTTGCGATAGGCATGAGTGACCTAATACCAGGGCAACCGCTGCAACAAAGCGTTTCGCCGGAGTCGCTGACCTGGCTCCAATTGGTCCTGGCCACGCCAGTGGTGCTCTGGGGAGGTTGGCCCTTCTTTGTTCGTGCGTGGCAGTCACTGGTGAATCGCAGCCTCAACATGTTCACCTTGATTGGATTGGGTGTGACAGTCGCGTACGTCTACAGTTTGGTTGCGACTATCTTCCCGGATATTTTTCCGCACTCGTTTCGGGGACACGGAGGCACGGTACCGGTTTACTTCGAAGCTGCCGCCGTTATTACCACGCTCGTTCTCCTGGGCCAACTGCTCGAACTCAAGGCCCGCGGGCAAACCAGCGCCGCCATCAAATCTCTGCTCGGTCTGGCGCCGAAAACGGCTCGGCGGGTCGGTGATGACGGATCGGAGGAAGACGTACCCCTCGACAACGTGATGGTAGGCGACAACCTTAGAGTTCGGCCGGGCGAAAAGATTCCCGTTGACGGAGTCGTGAGTGAAGGCTCAAGCACAGTTGACGAATCAATGATCAGTGGCGAACCACTGCCGGTTTCAAAGAGGACCGGCGATAGGATAATTGGGGCAACGGTAAACGGAACAGGCACGTTCCTGATGCGCGCCGAACGCGTAGGTGCAGAAACTTTACTGTCGCAAATTGTGCAGATGGTTGCTGAGGCTCAACGAAGCCGAGCGCCGATTCAGAAACTTGCAGATCGCGTGTCAGCTTTTTTCGTGCCCACGGTGATTCTGATCGCACTAATCACTTTCGTTGTTTGGGCCATTCTTGGTCCAGAGCCACGTCTGGCCTACGCACTGATCAACGCGGTCGCGGTACTGATCATTGCTTGTCCCTGTGCGCTTGGGTTGGCGACTCCCATGTCGATCATGGTAGCGACCGGGAAAGGCGCGCAGATTGGGGTACTGTTCAGAAATGCCGAAGCAATCGAAGTTCTGCGTGAAGTTGATACCCTCGTCGTCGACAAAACGGGAACAGTAACCGAAGGTAAACCAAAACTAATGACGGTGCTTGCGAGTAGTGATTTGAATGAGCAGGCCATTCTGAAGTTCGCAGCAAGCCTTGAGCAAGGCAGTGAGCATCCACTGGCATCGGCGATTCTGGCCGGGGCGAATGAGCGCGGTCTTGAGCTAACGCGAGTGGAAAATTTCCAATCGATCACCGGCAAAGGAGTCTCAGCAAGCGTCACCGGAAGAACAGTTGCAATCGGAAATAAAGCTCTCTTGGAGGATCTGAAAATCGATCCAGGCAGACTTGCAACGAAGGCTGAGGAGCTAAGAAGTCAGGGTCAAACGGTGATGTTTGTGGCGATCGATGGGACAGCTGCTGGTCTCCTGGGAGTTGCGGATCCGATCAAGGACTCTTCGCCGGAAGCTATCGAGCAACTGCATCAACAAGGCCTTCGAATCATCATGCTGACAGGCGACAGTCAAACTACGGCTGATGCGGTTGGCAAAGTGCTGGGCCTCGACGGCGTCATTAGCGAAGTTCTGCCTAACCAAAAAGCTGAAGTCATCAAGCGCTTGCAAAGCGAAGGACGGCGCGTGGCCATGGCCGGGGATGGCATCAACGATGCCCCTGCGTTGGCCCAGGCTGATGTGGGAATCGCGATGGGTACAGGTACGGATGTCGCGATGCAAAGCGCTGGCGTCACTTTAGTGAAAGGTGATTTGCGTGGGATTGTGCGTGCGATCAAGCTTAGCCGGGCCACGATGCAGAATATCAAACAGAATCTTTTGTTTGCGTTCCTCTACAACGCGTTGGGCGTACCGATCGCCGCAGGTGTCCTTTACCCGTTCTTTGGGATCTTGCTGAGCCCAATGATTGCCGCAGCGGCAATGAGTTTTAGCTCGGTCTCTGTGATCGGCAATGCGTTGAGGCTGCGCAAGACGTCAATCTAGCTGCAACGTCTTTGCTTACCATTCCTTTCAAGTCCTGCTTGTTTCTTGCCTTACTGTGACGAATTCATTCTTTCAAACTTAGTTACCTTCTATGGTCAACTAATTGCTGCTTACCATCTGCGGACTCTTGTGATGTCTTGTTTCATTTCATAAACCGTGGAGTGCTAGTCGAAGATGGTCGATAAACGAAACAGTACTCAGAACAGCGAAAACCACCTTCCGAAGCCTATATTCGATGCGAGCGCGAGCGCGCGAGCCCGACCTGTCGAACCGTTACAGCCGAACGAAGCCGTAGATTCGGGGTTGCTCAGAGTCTGGAGGAATAGGTTTGATACGGTGACAAACTTTCTTGGGAGTCAAACCCGGGCTTTAGCCATCGTCGTAGTGATCGGTTTAATTACGGGCTCAGTCGGTGGTGTACTGTTGGTCAATGCGGCTAGAAGCAACGAACAACCCGTCATGATTGAAAGTTTTTCCAGCGATTCAGCGTCAAGCCAGAACGAAACTGAGAGGTTGGACGCGTTTGCGTCAAAACTTACCGCGGCCACGTCGACATCTCCAACGATTGAGCGGAAAGCAAAGGGGCGATTTAAATCCAACAAACCGCGCGCTTATCGTGTAGCGATTATTCGCTGATCGAGAACGCGTGGCTGCGTTGCTGTTGCCTGAAGTTTGGTTAATACTCTGTACGAAAGATAATTCGCCCTGGAGGTTCCCACTATATGAGAGCTTTTTCCCGTCCCGTTTATTTCAGCTTGTTTGCTATCTCTCTCTTATTACTTGCGCTTGCGGTGCCCGCCTCTGCTCAAAAGAAATCGAGAATAGACGATGCCACCCGCCATGCGCGCGAGGCCGCGGAAACGTTCACTGAGATCATGAATGTTCGCGATAAGGCTATCCCAAAAGAGTTGTTGGACAAGGCAGAAGCCATTGCGGTGTTTCCCGGGGTGGTTAAAGCGGCTTTTATTTTCGGCGGCAGAGGCGGCCAGGGTTTAATCAGTAAACGCGTCAGGGGTGGTTGGAGCGCACCGGCATTTTTCAATCTCAGCGGCGGAAGTTTTGGGGCCCAAATTGGAGCGCAGAAGAATGATTACGTTTTCCTAATCATGAATGAGAAGGGTATTAAAGGCTTGCTCGAAGACAAGTTTGAAATGGGAGGCGAAGTGGGTTTGGTGGCTGGGCCAGTTGGTCGCGAAGCGGCGGCTTCTACAAATGCCACACTCGATGCTGGAATTCTTTCATACTCACGCAGCAAGGGCGCTTTCATCGGAGCTGCTCTCAAAGGCGTAGTGATTAGTCCGGACAATGACTTGAATCAGGCAATCTACAGCATGAAGGGAAGCGAACTCTTGATGCGCAACAGAATGTCGTTGACTGAGATGCCGGTTGGTGTGCGCATCTTCCCTCGAACTCTTGCGCGTTACTCGGTGCGTTGATGTGCAAGACTTCAATCATCTTGTGTGGTCTATGGCGCGCAACAAACGCTTGACGCTTTCGGAAGCGCGCCATAGAATGCCTCGACATCTCAAGGGTCATCTAAAGTAGTTTCTCATCGCGACTTCAACCTGGTCTAACTTATGCTCCCACGGACTCAACGACAAAAAGATATTCTTGATTACATCACTCGTTTCTCCGAGCGGAACAGGTATGAACCTTCCTACGCGCAAATCGCCCGACACTTTGGGGTGAAGTCGCGGGCCACAATCGCCAAGCACATCGCCGCACTTGAACGTCGAGGACTGATCACTCGCAAGCATGAAGATGGATCGTTTGCGCTTTCGGTAAAGGTCGATGACGCTGATCAACTGTGCGAAGTGAAATTGCTTGGAAGAATTGCCGCCGGCGCGCCGTTGGATGTGGTGGAGTGTGATGAGACTGTGCCGGTGCCGCGCTTCCTGCTTGGACGAGTTCGACCTGATCGGGTTTACGCGTTGCGAGTCAAGGGTGATTCTATGATCGACGAGCACATTTGCGACGGCGATATTGCTTTAATCGAGAATCGCACCGATGCACGAGACGGGGAAATCGTCGTGGCTTTGCTGGTGGAACAGAACCAGGCCACTCTCAAGAGACTCTTTCGCAAAGGGGCGAATGTGGAGTTGCATCCCGCAAATTCACAGCACGAGCCCCTCACAATTCCTGCTAACCAAGTCGCCGTTCAGGGTATTTTCCGCGGCTTGCTCCGACCCACTGCATAACCCGAGACTGAGCAATTAGTGTTTGTCCTAGCGACGTTGAAGTGCTGGCCTTTCAATGTGAGGCGCTTCTTCAAGGCTGAAACTACTTATGTACGCGAATTCCTCACAAGTGAGGAAGGTGATTTATCCCCGCTTTTCCTCGCTCATCTTGAACCATTCAAGAATCTAGATCGCCCCGCCTCTCACAAGTTGGGAAGGCGGATTTATCCCCGCCATTGGTGCGCTTCTCCAGACTTACGAAGAATTCTGCAGTACGTGGGATCCAGGGAGCTATGCATAACCTTGCGCTCTAGCGATCTAGATTTCTGAGTGGTTGTACATGAGTGAGCAGAGCGGGGATAAATCCTCCTTCCCCGACTTGTAAGAGGCGGGGCGATCTAGATTCTTTGAGTGGTTGTACATGAGTGTGGAGCGCGGGATAGATCCCCCTTCCGGAGGCGCCCCGATGCGCGCAGTCAGTCAAAGCCTCGGAGCGGCATGTCAGCAGTACGCTGTAGCCAGTTTGTCTCCGGATAGCTTGAGTTACCGCTGATGACGTGAAGCGTGTAGGCGTGACGCGACTTGGGAGAACGATTGGCTAGACTCTTGTGCGGTAGCAAACCGTTCAAGAGGATCAAGCTTCCTTGCTTCACTTCCAGCGGCACCAGTTTCTGTTCGGGGAAGGTAGTCGATTCAAACACATCAAACTTCATCCCGCCTGAACCGTTACGCACCCAGCGTGATTTCAATCCCTGTTTGTGTCCGCTGGGAATCGCCCAAAGGCAACCATTCTCGAGAGTCGCGTCTTCAAGAGCGAACCATAAGCCGACTATGTCCTGGGGTTCGGTATAGAGAAATGTGCTGTCCTGATGACAGCTAACTTCACCGCCAATCTCCGGCTGCTTGAAAATGTACATTGACTGCAGCAACAGCGGGTCATCGATACCCAGATCAGCTATTAATGCTTGGATGTTAGGCGTCGTCGAGAATTGTCTGAAGACCGTGTCGAGTTCATGAAGAGCGTGTCCGATCTTGTTGATCGACTCTTGCTTGTTTCGTTTCAGTCTGCCGTCTGGCAGGAAAGCATCCTCTTCAAAGAAGAAGCGAATTTTCTCGCTTGAGCCGAGAAAGTAATCGTCGGTAAGACGATTTTGCTCGTGCGTCGAAAAGATTGATCTGATCTCGGTCGCATCGAAGTCGCGGACCAATTCGTTCGCGCGATCCCGCAAGGCTTTGCAGGAACCTTCGTCAACAAAGTCAGGCAGGACCAGAAAACCGTTCTCGCCGTATTGGGCCAATAATTCCCGTGAAAGTCGCATGTCCCACGAGATTATCATAGACCGCACCCGCCTCCACCCTGGCCCAGCTGGGCCACCCTGGCTCAAACTAACGCCCCGTACTTTTCCGGAGATTGACGAGAACTTGATGATGGCTTAGACTGCCTCCCACTTAAGCGACCCAGACTTATCGCCATCCGGTCCTTGGTCAAGCACCGAGCACGGACGCAGCTACACGTCAGCGCTGCGGTTTTTGAGATTCGGACGAACAAAGGCCCACGCCATCACGTTCCCAGACGAGATCGAAGCCTTTGACTCAGCTGAAAACAGCCGAGCTTTCCGTCTCTCCCGATTGATCAGTGCTAATCAAATCACAGGGTTCAAGCAGACTATATTGTTGACCCACTCCTAATGTAATTGCGTCTGGCAACAGGACGCGCTTCGCAATAGCACACTCGCAATTAGTTGAAGTGTGTGCGTTTACTAGACCCTTTTCCTTCAAGGCTTACCAAAAGGTTGGTACTAGATGTTTCGGGCTAAGAAGCACCCGACTAGACCCTGCACCGCTAGTTAGACAGGGTCATAGCCTTACTCCTTAGCCCTTTTGAGAAGTGCGAATCCACGTTTTCACGTGTCGGGCGCAACTGCGCCCCAGTGTGCGTGTGGAGCCCCACACAAAAAATTCACCCTAGCCCCCCGGAGGTACGACGATGGACCAGGTAAGAACACAGTCTAGAAAGCGAGTTTTATTGGTCGGTGCGATTTTGGCATCAATGGGCTTGCAAGCTCTGATCTTGCCGTATCCAACCATGCCTGTGGTGAAGGCGGCTGCAACCATCGTCGTTAATACAACTAATCAGGAAGTAAATAACGACGCCGATTGCTCGCTCCAGGAAGCGATTTTCGCGGCAAATTTCGATACGAACAAGGCCATTGATCCGGCTAACCTTAACGGCCCACTGATCACCACGGGTTGTACAGCGGGGAGCGGTGACGACACCATCGTCTTGCAGACGGGTGCCGTTTACCTAGTGAGCGGGATTGCTCAGGATCAGTTTAACGTTCCGGGGCTTGATGCGAATCCGAGGATCTTCACAACCATCACTATTGAAGGCAACGGAGCTCGATTGGAGCGTATCGGCTCACTAAACATTCGCGCCTTCACGGTGAACTCAGGGCAACAGGAAATCGATCCTGGCCCACCCACGGTCATCAGCGGCACGGGTAATCTAACCATCAGGAACCTGCACATCAAAGGATTTAAAGCAAAAGGCGGAAACGGGGCTGATGGCGGCGGTGGCGGGCTTGGCGCCGGGGGCGCGATTTACGTTAACGCCGGTGCAGCGTCACTGGGCCCTCCGCCTGCTCCCGCTGCAGAACTGACGGTCGAGAATTGCACCTTTGAAGGCAATACGGCAACCGGCGGAGATGGGTCAGGGGCGGTCGGAGCGTTTCCCGAAGGTGGTGGCGGCGGACTGGGAGGTAATGGTGGCGCAGGCGATCCGGGGACTGGCGCGGGCGGCGGCGGCGGCGGGTCACGCGGGAATGGCGAGACTGGTGGCACGGGCGGTGGCGGTGGGGGCGGCGGAACTGCCAATAATGGTGTGTCCGGAGGCGCCACGCTTGGTGGAAATGGTGGATTTAATTGCGGGGGTAAAGGCGGCGATAGTCCATCCTCCCCCGGCGCAAATGGATTCTGCGCAGGCGGCGGCGGCGGCGGCGGCGCGTTAGGTGATGCGGGTTCAACCGCAGGCGGTAACGGCGGAAGCGGTAACTACGGCGGCGGCGGCGGCGGCGGCGGCAACGCATTTCCTGGTGGCGTGGTCTTTGGCAATGGAGGTCCTGGAGGTTTCGGAGGGGGCGGTGGCACCGGGACTAACGGCGGAAACGGAGGCTTCGGTGGCGGCGGGGGCGCCAAGGCCAGCGCTGGTGGCGTGGCGGGTGGCGGCGGTTCGTTCGCCGGAAGCGGTGACTTTTTTGCAGGTGGTGGGGGTGCTGGACTTGGCGGAGCGATATTCAGCGACCAAGGTAATGTCACCATTCTGAACAGTACCTTTGTCGGCAACTCTGCTGCGGGTGGGATTTCCGGCGGTGGAGGCTCTCAGGCTGGCAGTAGTCGAGGCGGCGCGGTTTTTGTAACGTCGGCAGGCGTCGTTGTCTCTAACAGCACATTTAGCGCTAATGCTTCCGGGACCGGAGGTGGCCTCTTCCTCAACAACTCGAACCTCATACTCCGCAACACTATTCTAGCCAACAACGGCACCGGCGAGTGCGACACTAACGGGGTAGGGGCCGAAGTTGGTAGCGGCAATCTTATTGAAAGCAATGGAGCATGCACCGTCGGCCCCGTGGTGACGACGGATCCCAATCTTGGCGTTTTGACCTTAAATGCCCCTGGCTTGACGCCAACTATGGCGATCTTGAGCAGCAGCGCAGCCTTTGACGGCGGTGACGACGCCACCTGTTTGCCGGACGACCAGCGGGGAGTCGCGCGTCCACAGTTCGTCCGCTGCGACATCGGCGCTTACGAATTGGCGCCTCTCGAGCCCGCAGATCTGGCGCTTGCGAAGTCGGCCGTGTCAGTCGTGGATCCTGATGGGGCCGGTCCTCTGGCGCCTGTGGCGCTGCCGATAGTAGGCCCCGGTGTTCCGCCTGGTTCTGTGAATGCCGGCGGTTACATTCGTTTTGATCTGCCGTTCGGGAACGCCGGAACAGGCGACGCAGGCAATGTAATGATCACCGATCCTATTCCTGGCAACACCGCATTTGTTGGCGCCCTGGCGACTGGTGCAGTTTTTGTGCCGGCGGCCCAACCGCCTGCCGTGCCATTCACGTTTACGATTCAGGCGACGAGAGCCGCCAGTCCGGCCATCAATCTGACCTGCACGGTTGCGCAAGCGCCGGGTAGTCAGACCATCTATTGCCGTCCCCAAGGCAATGCGCCTGTGTCGGATGGTGTCTTGCCCGCAGGTTATAACGGCACTCTTACATTCTTTGTCAAAGTTAACGAGTCAGTAGCCGGCGGGACGATTGTGTCAAACCCCGCAAACATCACCTCGGGACTTTGCCCGAATGGCGCTGGCCCTGTACCGCCGCCGTTCCCGCCAGTAGTCTGCCCGAGCACGCCCGATCCCAACGTAAGCAACAACAACAGTCTGCAAACGCAAACAGTGGTCGTTGCCTCCTCGAACCTAACGGTCTCGAAGATCGTGCAATCTGCAGTGACGTCGGCCAGCAACCCAAATCAAACTGGCCCAATCGGCCCGGCAACACCCCCGAACGGCGCCGGCGTTACCGGTACTCCGGTGCTACCCGGCACGTATATGACCTACCGAGTGATTGTCACCAACAACGGTCCTTCGGATGTGTCGAACATACGGCTGACTGACGTCCTGCCATCTGGGTTGGAAACTCCTCCCGGCCGCGTGCTTGGGGTCAAGTACATATCGATTAATCCGGTGATACCCTCCGGCGCGACGTTTACTTGCGCACCGCCAACTGGTGTCAATCCGGCCAATAATCCGCAATTGAACGGCGGCTCGGTGGTTTGCACAGCCCCGTTGCTTTCAGCCAATGCGCCTAACAACGTAGCGGCAATTGATGTGACTGTGTTTATTGATCCGGCCACGAGGGCCAGCATGGTGAACTCTGCCACGGTCGATGCAACCCTGAACAACTTCAACCGTCCGATTTCGGGTACTGCCGTGTTAACCACGCCGGTCGCCCCGAATTCCGATTTGGCAGTAACGAAGACGCACATCGATGCCACCGGTATTCCGGGTGGTCCAATCCTAACGCCTAACTACTACATCATCACGGCTACCAACAACGGACCAAGCTCTGCTTCGTCGTTTAGCCTGACTGATACTTTCCCGGCCTTCCAGAAGGTCACTCAAATCGAGATTGGCCGCATCAACGACAGCAACGTGTTCGTTACTCCGAACGCAAAGGACGGTAACGGAAATCCGACAGTCAGTTGTGGCACGGTTCCGGCGCTCGGTTCACCCGGAAACACGACGAGCATGACCTGTACGGCTCAAAGCCTGCCGCCGAACAAGAATCCCGACGGCACGGTAAATCCGGCTGGTACGGTCGTGTTTAGGTTGTCGGTTGTTCAGGATCCATTCACGCCGCCAGGACCACAAACGAACTGCGTTAGCGCCACCTCGGCGTCGACTGATCCAATACCGGCCAACAACACGGGCGTCTGCGACAATACGGTCCAGTTCTTCTTTGTGCCGTTGGCGTTCGACGATCACTACTTCACGTTGAAGGACACGGTGCTTGACGTTCCCCCACCCGGCGTCTTGGGCAACGACAAGGGATACCTGCCCCCAACTGCTGTGCCAATTAATAACGGACTAACTCAGCAGGGTGGACATGTGACGCTTAACGCTGACGGCAGCTTCACCTATACGCCGCCGCCAGGCTTCTCCGGCACTGACGGCTTCGACTACACCGCGATCAATAACATTGGCAGCGATATGGGACATGTCGAACTAACCGTGACTGACCCAGCCACGATTGCTCTGAGGATCAGTGAGTTCCGGTTCAATGGTCCAAACGGGTCGACGGACGAGTTCTTCGAAATCTACAACGCCAGTCCGACAGACCACCTCGTTGGAACGACGGCGGGTAGTAACGACGGAGGCTACGGATTGTTTGCTTCGGCAGGTAATGGGGTCACCTCGAATACGGTGACGCTCATCTGCATGATTCCGAACGGTACAGTAATCCCGGCGCGAGGATATGTGTTGTGCACGGGGGCCGGGTATAGCATGGCCGCTTTGGGTGCGATCGGTTCGAGCACAGGCTCGGCCATAAGCCCAGCAATCACAGGCGCAGCGCCTACAGCGGTCGGAAACTTCCCGATCATTAACGGTACGCCCGGCAAGCCAGGCGTTTACTCCAGCGTGGATGTTCCTAATGACGCTGGGCTGCTCCTAGCCAACGTTGGCGACAACACGGTTGGTGCCTCGGCTAATATTCCAGACAATGGAGACTTTGGATTCGAAGCCACCGGAGTGTCACCAGCAAACTTCACTGTCTATGACCGGGTCGGGTTTGCGGCCTACGGAAGCGGCGCTCCATTGCAGGCTTGCCAATTGGCTAATCCGGCAAGCTGCGGCTTAGGCGGGAACGCCCGTCCATCGCTGGCTGACCAATACTGCGAGACCAGTGCGGCGCAGTGCCTACGACCGGTTGCTGACGCCAGCACCACAAACCATGGTGCCTTCGTGTTCTACGGAGACTCGGGCCAATACTCTCTGCTACGTAGGCAAACTACGGATCAGAGTGCAACCATTGGCACCGTTCCTCAGGACACGGCCAACAATGCCGACGACTTTGTCATGGTGTCGCCGGTGCCGGGAGTAAACATCGCCTTCAACATCACCAATTTCCCAACGGGGCTAACCCCCGGGTTGGTGTCGGTGTTGGGAGCGGCTGGTCCACAAAACAATGCAGCGCCGGCCGACCTGCCGGAGACGCGACTGCAGTCGTCGTTGTTTGACTTAACCAAGACGTCAACGCAACTGCCGAATGCCGAGCGTCGCTACGTGATCGATACAGCCAACACGATCATCAACAACAACCCAATGGGCAGCTTCATCTTCAGGTTTGGCTTCCGCAATACCTCGGCTTCGACGGCAATCAACCGGTTGAGATTCCGGATTGATAACCTGACGGTGCCATGCGGACAAGTCGCGCCAGCGCCGGCAGCGGCGGTTCCGGGAAGCGGCAATGCTCGCAACCTGCATCAGACATCGCCAAATTGTCAGGGAACCGACGCCAAAACGGCGGTGCTCAAGATGCTGAACATGCCAACCGAGCTAGTTGCGCCTGAGAATGGACCAGTGCAAACGGTTCGCGGCAGTGTGATCGAAGACACTGACGGTACGAAGCTGGCGCCAAACGGCGGCGGCGTAAACAACAGTTTGGTGCGCACGGGAACTACTCAGGGAAGTTTGACTGGAGAGTTCACAACGGTGGTACCGGCCGGTTCACCAGGTCCGAAGTTCTACATCGGGTTCAGGATGGGAGTGGTTAAGGGAGGCAGCTTCCGCTTCCTCTTCCAACCTGAAGGATCAAGCACGGCACCGGTGCCATTACCGACTGTGCCATAACCTACTAGGTTGATGAGAAGGTAGCTAAGGGCGGAGGTCGCAGACTTCCGCCCTTTTTTATCAAGCGCACGATAAGAGGTGTTCAGAGTACAACCTTTTTTAGGTTGCGTCGTCGGGATGCAGAACCCCCGCAAGCTAAAGCTTGTACTCTATACGCCTGTATTCGAGCGCTCGATAAGAGGTGTTCAGAGTACAACCTTCAGGTTGCTGCGTCGGATGCACAACCCCCGCAAGCTAAAGCTTGTACTCTATACGCCTGTATTCGAGCGCTC
>DATEPB010000086.1:0-29670 GCA_035273425.1 Pyrinomonadaceae bacterium
GGCCAAAGCGGCGCCAGGCCGCCGCACTCCAAAGAGAAGATTGACTTCCCCGTCGCTTTTGTCCTAAAACCTTTCTCGATCCTCCTAAACAAATCCCTCGACCGCTTTTACTTCCCCCTTCCCCTTTGCCCCCTTGTGCAAAACGTTCGTGCTCTTTTCGGTGACTGCTGATTGCTGTTTGCTGCTCACCGCTCACTGCTGTCTGCTTACTACCTATGGCCCGACTAGTCCCAATCATTCTTTTCAGCCTGCTCCTCTCAACCGTTCCTTCTTGCAAGCGCAAGCCTCCCTCGCTCGAAGCGATCGACAAAATCGATCGACGTTCGAACTTGCCGATCGGAGCACCCATCAATCGCGACCTGACCCAGATCCGTGAACGCGGCGAGCTCGTTGTGCTCGCGCCGTACAATTCCACCACCTACTTCATCTATCAGGGCGAACCGCTGGGCTACGAATATGAATTGCTTCAGAGCTTCGCCAAAGATCTCGGCGTGCCACTCAAAATGATCGTAGTCGCCGATCCGAAGAGCCTGTTCTCTTTGCTAAACAGCGGCGAAGGAGATCTTGCCGCCGGTCGGATTATCCAGCCCGCTGGTCCTACGGTCGCACTCGAGGAACAGTCACCAGTTTCGTTTTCACGCGCGCTGTATCGCACCGAACCGGTTCTGGTCCAACAAAGCGATCCTCCTTCGGCCGCGGGTGAAGGGACAGAAAAGGCCCTTGCAGCGGGACCTGCTGATCCGTTGCCGGAGATTGATATCCAGGCGCGACTGGTAACGCGAGCGGCGCAGCTGGCGGGACGGACGGTGAACCTGCCGCAGGAGTCTGCGTATCGCCGCACGCTCATCGAGTTGTCCGACGAAATTTCCGGCGACATTCATGTGGTTGAAATGGGCGACAAGATTCAGGACGAAGCTCTGGCGCAGAAGGTCGCGCGCGGCGAGGTCCAATTCACCGTGATGCAAAAGAACCTCGCGGATTTGAAAGAGGCGGAATTCAAGAACCTCAGAGTGCGACCGATACTGGGCCAGATTCACGGTGTCTCCTGGGCGTTGCGAAAGAATTCGCCCGAGCTGATGAATGCACTCAACGCCTGGATTGAAGACAAGAAAAGAGGAGCACTCTTCAACGCTCTCTATAAGAAATATTTCATCGATCGCCGCAAATATTTGGAGCGCGTCCAGAGTGAATACCTCACTTCCACCACTGGCAAACTCAGCGAGTATGATCCTTTGATCAAGCAGTATGCGGGTCAGTTGGATTGGGACTGGCGTCTATTGGCGTCGCAGGCTTATCAGGAATCTCGCTTCAAGCCGGAAGCTCGTTCGTGGGCCGGGGCTACTGGTTTGTTGCAACTCATGCCGGCAACTGCTCGTGAGTTTGGTGTGCAGAACGCACTCGATCCGGCGGAGAACGTGCAGGGAGCCGTCAGGTTTTTGCAGTGGCTACAACGTTACTGGTCCAAGCGCATTCCAGATGAGAAGGAGCGCCTGAAATTTATCCTCGCGTCGTACAACACCGGCGCCGGCCACGTCGAAGACGCGCAACGTCTCACCGAGAAATATGGTGGCAATCCTCTCGTCTGGGACGACGTCTCCTACTGGTTGTTACAAAAATCAACTCAAAAGTATTCGGGGGATGAAGTCGTAAAATTCGGTTTCTGCCGCGGCCTCGAACCCGTCAACTACGTCACAAACATTCTCGAGCGCTTCGATCACTACAAGCAGTTTGTGGTGACGTAGGAAGCAAGTGAGCGGTGGCGGTAATCGGTGAGCTGTGAGCTGTGAGCGGTGAGCAGTCAGCAATCAGCAATCAGCAATCAGCAATCAGCAATCAGCAATTGGACGGTTCTCATCTCAAATCGCAGCCGGCACTGCAACCTCCAGCATCTCACAAGTTGGGAAGGAGGATTTATCCCCGCTCTTCCGAGCGCATCTGTGGAGCTCCGCGGCTTCACAGGTCCCGCGCCTCCCTGCGCCTTTACCGAACAAGGCATTGCGTGGCTATTGTGCGGATTAATCTACAAGCTTTCGAAGTCCTCTGCTTTGATTCCAGCCTGACGCAAGATACTTCGAAGAGTACCGGCCGCAATTTCGCGATGGTTGGGAACAATGGTGGTTCTTATTCCTGTCGGGGTGGTCTTGGCGAATTTTATGTGACTGCCAGCTTGACCCACTTCAACAAAGCCAGCGGCTGCCAATTTTCGTTTGACCTAGCGAAAGAGCAAGGGCTTCATGCAGCTCTGATGTCGACTTCTACGTCGCGAATGTTGGGGACGAGTGAAGCTACTGGCGGTGAGAAATGGAGTTCTAGCGCTTCCCGCAAGTTTTCCAGCGCTTCATCTTCAGAGGCACCTTGACTGGCGATATCGACCTGAACGCATTGAGCGATAAACCATCCGCCTTCTTGCCAAATGCTAGCCGAGAATTTCTGTTTCATGGCGAAATCCTACCATACCCTAACTTCACCTGATAGGCATTCAAGAAACAAACCGATCCCAGCTCAAGCCAGGTTCTTTTCATGCTGTTGCCTCCTGCCTCCTGCCTCCCACCGTCTGCCGGCTACTTATTGCTGACTGCCATTTCCCCGTGATAATCTCCGCCCGCTTACCCCCATCAACCCCAACGTCGCCCAGAAGGAGTTCACATGAGACGTTTACTCACCTTTGCTTGCATCGCTATTGTCCTGGTCGCCTTGGTCGCGCTTCCCTTCCCAACCGTTGACGCTTACTCCAAACCAGTGGCGCAAGTTGGACCACTGGATCTTTCCGGCGAACTGCATGGCGCACCCTACAGCATTCGGGTTCCCGCAGTCTGGAACGGAACTCTCCTGGTCTACGCGCACGGCTATCGTGATAAAGCCGACCACCCTGGCGAAGTCGACAACCGTAACCCCGACATCGCTCCTAATGCCTTACTCGCAACCGCGCTCCTGGCGCAGGGTTACGCACTCGCTGGTTCCGCATATCGCGACAATGGCTGGGCGGTCGAAGAAGGTATTCAGGACACGAAAGATTTGGCGGTGCTCTTCAGGTCACTGGTGGGCCAACCCGATCGCACGATCCTTTGGACTGTCTCGTTGGGTTCGATCGTTGGACTCGAGAGTATGGAACGCTTCGGTGGTGTCTATGATGGAGCGTTGTGCATGTGCGCACCGGGCGCCGGCTCACCTCGCGTTTGGGATGCCGGCCTCGCACTCTACCTCGCTTACGACGTTGTGTTTGGAACTTTACCTACGTGGGGAACAGTTGGCGAAGTCCGCAACGACATCGACTTTGAAACCGAAGTCTTTCCGAAACTATTTGGAGAGGTTAGCAACCCGGCGAATTTCCCGAAGTTCGAGTTTGTCCGGCTGGTAGGAGGAAATCCAGGACAAGGAATTACTGCGCCGGCTGGTTTTTATCCCAACTGGCTGTTCACCGATATGGTCTTTCTCACCGAGTTTCGCTCCGAGTTGCAACGCCGCGCTGGTGGTCCATACGTGCAGAACCTGAACCATACCTACAGCCTGACGGCCGCGGAGAAAACGTACCTCAACGGATTAGGAGTAACCACCGCGGTGATCGATGGTTGGCTGACGCAGATGAATAGTCGCCGAAACATTGACGCCTTACCTGCGGCACGCAACTACGTCGAGCACTACGCCACCTTCAACGGCAAGATCAAATCGCCGGTGTTGACGATGCACACGATCGTCGATCCACTTGTGGTCGTCGCCAACGAATCAGCCTACGGCGAAACAGTCGCCGCCGCCGGTCGCAGCAATCAGTTATTCCAGACCTACACCACCGGCAACGGTCATTGCGCCTTCAGTGGACCACAAATCCTGACTGCGGTCGGCGCGATCGACAACTGGGTACGCAACGGCACGAAACCAACGGCAGCAACTTTCCCCGCCGCCTTAGGCTTCGCTCCAACCTTCGTCCCCCCAGCCTTCCCGCAACGATGAGTACAGTGAGCGGTAAGCAGTGAGCAGCCAGCAATAAGCAATCAGTAATCAGCAGTCAGCAGTCAGCAGTCAGCAATTGGACGGTTCTCATGTCGAGGCGCGGCCAGCACTGCAACCTTCGGCATCTCACAAGTTGGGAAGGCGGACTTGTCCCCGCTCTTTCTCACTCAGCCACATTCCTTCACTGAATCCAGATCGCCACTCCTCTCACAGTCGGGAAGGCGGATTATCCCCGCTCTCGCTGCGCCTCTATGACTGTGAGCAGTAAGGCTTAATCCCCTGACACCTGGAGTGGAGATGCGAGACTAAGAGCGGGGATAAATCCTCCTTCCCAACTTGTGAGAAAGGTGAGGCAGCAATTACTGCTGACTGCACATCACTTGCTGATTACTGATTGCTGGCTGCTGACTGCTCATGGGCGACTGCTCACCGCTCACTGCTCACTTCATTGACTTACCACAACCCTTCCCGTAGGCTCAACCCACTCAACAATAGGCTTGATACGCAAGTAGCGCCTCCTGCTTTAACTTAGTTAACCTGAACCTCACACGCACCTTCATCCAATCAGGTTGGCATCACGCTCCGTCACCAGGAGATCGCCATGCTTTCTAACTCTCCCAACCGCGCTCGGGTAGCTTTCCGTATTTTTATTCCACTGCGACAGCTTTCAGCTCTAATAGCCTTGATAGCAGTGGTATCAATGCCCGTCTCCGTCCTGGCCCAGACCAAAGATCAGGAACGTGGAATCGGAATTACCGCAGCTCCTCAGGACAAATCCGCAGCCGCAACACCGGCCAGTTCAAACGATAAACCGGCTTTGATTCTCCAAACAGGTCACACCAGGTCCGCTACCGCCGTGGCCTTCAGCCACGACAATCGCTGGCTAGCCTCCGGCGGCAAAGACAACGTCATCAAGATCTGGGATCTCGCGAACGGAAACATCTTACGAACGCTGTACGGTCATTCGAGCAACGTTAACGCCCTCGCCGTCAGCCCGGATGGAAAGTTGTTAGCCTCAGGAAGCGGAAACGTTAACGACAAGCGAGATCTATGGACCTTCACTCAGGGCGGCGTTGTCGGCGGAGCTGACGATACATCGGTAAGGATCTGGAATATTCAAACTGGCCAACAGTTGCAGGTCTTGCGCGGTCATGCACTACCGGTCGGCGCCGTCGCTTTCAGCAACGATGGTCAATCGTTAACCAGCGTCGGCGGTGATGCGATTAAGGTTTGGAACGTCGCTGCCGGCACAGAGACGCGCTCCCAGAAAACACAATATGGAAAAAGCGGAATGGAGAAGCTTGACGTCTTGGACATCGGCTGTTTCATCGGTTGTGAGAACAAGCAAAAGAAACAGGAAGCGCAGCGCCTGAAAAACTTCAAAATGTCGGCATCGAAAATAGCCGTCAGTTCAAACGGACAATTCGCCGCGGTGGGCCAACCTGATAAAGCAATAAAAATCTACGACGCCGCGGCCGGACGCGAAGTGCGCGAATTACCATTCAAGACGATTCCCGAAGCAGAAAACTCGAGCCTGGCCTTCAGTCCTGATGCGCGGCTCGTCGCCTTTGCTAAAACGAGCGACACGGTCAGCGTCCAGGAGTCCTCCACCGGTCGCGAGGTTTACAGTGTGATCACCGGACCCAGCAAGTCGCCTCAACGTGTGCAGTTCAGCGCGGACGGACGCTTTCTCATTACCGCAACCGACAAAAGCGGCGACGCAGGATTGAAGTTGTGGGACGCAACCACTGGCCAGTCAATAAGAGAATTGATTCCCGGAGGAGAACCTTTGCTGAATCCGCGTGTGATCAGCTTTAGTCGCGACGGCAGTTTGATCGCGACCGTTGGCGCAGGCGTGAAAGCGATCAAGATCATTGACGCGGCGACAGGTCACGAAGTCCGCACCCTGCAGACCGAAAAAATTGACGCCGGATCGCGCGCCGAGCAAGCAGCATTCATCAAGACCATCGATGCAAAGACGATGGCCAAACTTCAGGAGCGCGATATCACAACGCCCGAACAGATCATCGAAGCGGTTGAAGCGATGGGCACGATCTCGAGCGAGAAACTCCAGTCCGGCAGTGCAGTCAGTTTTAGCCCCGACGGCCGTTTCCTTGTATCGAACCATATATTCCTGAAGAACCTGGTGACCGAAGTTTGGGACTCAGCCGCCGGCACCCTCGTTCGCGGTAAAGGCGACGCGACTCTTCGGGATCGCGGCAAACCATTTTTCAGTCCTGACGGTCGTTTCAGAGCAGCCGCTTTCTATGCCATGAAGGACGTCTACCACATGTCCGCGGGCGATTTTCTGAATCCCTGGGGTAGTAGCTACAAGGACGTATATAAGCAGCGAATAGATATTTACGATGGAACATCCGACAAACGCCTGCGAGAGTTGGATGGAGGCAAAGGCCCTGAGATGGGGATTGTTCCGGCGGCCGGATTCAGCTTCGACGGTAAGCTGATCGCGATGACCGGTTTCGAGAAGAAAGATCGCTCGGTGATCATTTTTGAGAGTGAGAGCGGTCGCAAGGTCAAGAGCTTTCCTATTAATGATGATGTGCAGAGCGGAGCCGTCACCACGCTTTGTTTGAGCGCTGACGCTCGCCTATTGGCTGCGGGATACGCAACTAAAATCGATCTGTTCGAAGCCGCGACAGGCAAGACATTGCGTACCATCGCGCACCCGGAACGCGTGGTGTCTCTTACATTCAGCCCTGACGGACGTTTTCTGGTCGCGCTTGGTGCCAACAACGAGAAATATATTTGGGACGCTGCCTCCGGCGAGAAACTGGCCACCCTGGTAAATCTCGGCGGCACCCTCAACAGTCGCGGCAGCGATTGGCTGGTTGTAACTCCTGATGGATTGTTCGACGGCTCGCCCGCAGCGTGGAAGCAAATACTCTGGCAGTTTGGCGGCAACACATTCGACGTCACGCCTGCAGAAACTTTCTTTAACGAATTTTACTATCCGGGATTGTTGGCCGAAGTGATGGCCGGTAAAAAACCACGCGCCCCGAAAAACATCTCGCAGCTTGACCGCCGCCAACCGGAAATAAGATTGACGCTGGACCAGGGGGGAAAGGGTCAAGGGGCAAAGGCTCAAGGGTCAGGGGAAAAGGGTCACGTATCCGCAATCCGTAATCCGCAATCCGCAATCTCGACCCACAAACACCACGCCGTGCTCCAGACCGTTACCGAGCGCAACCTGCGCATAGCAATCGACGTCACCGAAAAACCCGCCGGCAAAGATCACGCTCTGGCCAGCGGTGCGCGCGATGTGCGCCTCTTCCGCAACGGTTCGCTTGTTAAAGTTTGGCGCGGCGATGTGCTCAAAGGTAAAACGACGGCAACCCTGGAAACCAACATAGCCATCGTCGCCGGCGAGAATCGATTGGAGGCTTACGCCTTCAACAACGACAACGTGAAGAGCCGCGATGCCACTTTGAATCTGAAAGGCGCTGATAGCCTCAAGCGGCCCGGCACCGCCTACGTTCTCGCCATCGGCGTCAACTCCTATTCCAACACCCAATACAATCTGAAGTTTGCCGTCGCCGATGCCGCTGCGTTTAGTGAAGAGGTCCAACGTGAACAAAAGCAGATTGGCAGCTACGCAAATGTTGAAGTCGCCACCCTGCTGGACGGTCAGGCCACGAAAGAAAACATTCTACTGGGATTGAGACGGCTGTCTGGGTCGGTGGAAAACTTGCCGGCCAGTGCACCTGCATCACTCCAAAAGTTGAAAGCCACCCAGCCGGAGGATGCCGTCTTCATTTACTTTGCGGGACATGGCACCGCGCAAGGACAGCGTTTTTATCTATTGCCGCATGACCTTGGCTATGCGGGTGAGCGAACGGCGCTCAACTCTGCGAGTTTGCAAATGATCCTGGACCACAGCATCTCGGATGAGGAGCTGGAACGGGCGGTTGAAGGGATCGATGCGGACAAACTGCTCATGGTCATCGACGCATGCAATTCCGGTCAGGCACTTGAAGCCGCCGAACAGCGACGCGGTCCGATGAACTCGAAGGGGCTGGCCCAACTGGCCTACGAGAAAGGGATGTACATTTTGACTGCCGCGCAAAGTTATCAGGCCGCGCAGGAAACATCCCAACTGGGCCACGGGTTATTGACATACGCTCTCGTCGAGGAAGGACTCAAACAAATCGCGGCAGATAGTGAACCCAAAGACGGTGAAGTCGGTGTGCGCGAGTGGTTCGACTACGCCAGCGCTCGCGTGCCTAACATGCAAATCGAAAAGATGAAGCAGGCGCGGAGTGTCGGTATCACACTCTCGTTCACCGAAAGCAAGAGCAATGAAGGCGTCCCCGAGCTAGAACGCCGCGTCACCCAAACCCCACGCGTCTTCTACCGCCGCGAATCAGAAGGCCGCCCGCTGATCGTCGCGAAACGGTGAACAGTGAGCGGTGAGCGGTGAGCAGTAAGCGGTAAGCGGTGAGCAGTAAGCGGTGAGCAGTCAGTAATCAGCAGTCAGCAGTCAGCAATCAGCAGTCAGCAGTCAGCAGTCAGCAATCAGGGTACGCCCGATTCTCATCTGAAGTCGGAATAAGCATTGCAAATGTACGGTTCTCACAAGTTGGGAAGGCGGACTTGTCCCCGCTCTTCGTCGCGTATCTCCAGAAGTTGCGCGGCTTTGCCGCCGCACAGTGCGGAAAGGCCCTGCCTTTCCCTAGCGCTTCTCAAAATAATAACGGAGGCTACGCCTCCGCAATCAGCAGTCATCTGAAGTCGCGGCCAGCACTGCAACCTCCGGCATCTCACAAGTTGGGAAGGCGGACTTGTCCCCGCTCTTCAATGCGCATCTACGATTGTCGACTCCCATTGACCCACTCATCACTCATCACTCATGGGTTAAGCTCCGGCGAGGAAATGTCGAAAGCTTCGCTGAGGCGACGCACAGATTCGATGTCCCCATTGGTCTCGATATATCTAACCACCATTTGTTGGGGAGTACCTGTTTCTAGCACGTGATTGCGATCCTCGTGGCGACTCATTTTCAGGAAATGATCAAGCCAATAACGGAAGTATGCTTTGGTGGGTTCGGCGTCAATGAGTCCAGTAGCAATGGCAAGTTCGAGTCGATTAAAGAAGGTCAACAATGCATCGTAGGCATCCCTAATTGTCGCTTGTTCCCCGGGAAACATCGGGCTGGTCTTAATCACTGCGTGACTTCGCAGGGCCAGTAAAACATCCGTTTTAGTTATCAAGATCTCACGATTGCGAAAAGTCGTCTCCCGGTTGGTCCAATCGACAATGAGTGTAGCCAGTCGCAGCAGCTCATCCGTCTCGATTTGTCAACAAACTTATCCAGTCTGTTCTGACCTTTGCCACTTTTGCGATTGTCCCCATTGAAGCAAGCCAAATATGAAAGCCACCCCCGCTGCGACCAACGCCAGGGAATTCAGGATCACATCCCACAAGTTCTTTGTCTGATCATCCATTTGTTAATGTCGGTGAGGACCTCGTCGGATATGTTCAGTTGCCCCAACCCCACGAACGCCGAATATTTATTCTCGGTGCTTAGTCATTACGTCTTCGTAACAAACAGAGTCGATACGGCCTCCCTTGTAGGCTGCCCAACGCTTTTTCGCTTCTTCCGCCCATACAACTTCGATCTCATGATCAGGCTTGAGCAGCTCGTGAAGAATCGCGTCGACGACGCGCATTTTATCGGCGTCAGATAGTTCGCGGATCTCGGAGACTAACTGGTCGGCTATAGCTGACATGACTAGGCTCTGCCTTTCCGTCACTTCCTAAACCAAGCCTTGGGGCTCCGCCTCAACATACACAACTTTGGATTCTACGTCCCCAATTGGAATCGCAAAGCATCGATAATCGATAGTCGGGCAAGTTCGTCGCCTATTACCCCAAACCTTTCAGTCAATCTCCGTTTATCCAGAGTCCTGATCTGGTAACAGAGCGCGATGGAGTTGCGTGTTAGGCCGGCCAGTGCTTGCCGGCAGTAAAGCCTCATTGGGATAGATTCGACGATTTGGTTTTAATGAAGTAACGGGTATCACATTAACAACGGGAAGGATCTTATTGAGGGCACTAACGCTTATCACGATAACCGGTCTGCTTCGGCCTTGCTCTGACCCCATTACTGGGTCGAGATTCGCGCGCCAAACACTCCAGCGTGAGACATTCATGAAAGCCGTTCTAAGCTGTCAACGTTGAAATCATCCATCGTCGCGTTGAGGTCTGCCAGAAAAAGTTCATCGTTTACTGCCTTGTTCATCAGCGCTATGCGAGCTTGGATGTTCGTAGGGTGGCCCAGGATTGAGTCTCTCGACACACCTATCAAGGCGACGGCCTGCTCTCGGCGGACGGTAGGAAAGTCCTCGAGAAACTGGTCCAAACTGTCACCTTTTTCCAGATAGTCAAAGAGATGTTTGATGGGAACACGAGTACCTTGGAACACAGGGATGCCACTCATCTTTTCTGGATCTCGTTCGATCAACTCTTCAACCTTCATCTTAGGCAAATCGTATCATAGTGCGAGCGTCGCGCTGCAAGCTCACCACGAACTCCGAGCATCTCAGCAGAAGCTAGATTTCTTTCATTGCGGCTTTGCCGCCGCACAGTGCGGAAAGGCTCTGCCTTTCCGTCACGCCTCTCAAAATAATAACGGAGGCTACCGTCTCCGATCGCTTCACTCTGAGATCTGAAATTTTCAATACCAAATGGGCGCAGCCCCCGAGCGAGCGCAAAGCAACTCTTGCGTGCGAGGTCCTTGCGGCTCAGCCGCCCTCCGTGCGGAAAGGCTCTGCCTTTACGTTAGTGCTCCTAAGAAACCTCGGAGGCTACGCCTCCGATCGCTTCACTCTGAGATCTGAAATTTTCAATACCAGATGGGCCCAGCCCCCGGCGAGCCCACACCAACCCGAACACTAAAAACAACTACGCCGACCCTCGACGGGTCGGCGTTCAATTCGCTTGTCCTGGCGCGGTGCGAGTTCGGTACGGCTTAGTTGCCTTTCGGACGAAGTCTAGCCGCTTAGCCGCCTTCGGTGCGGAAAGGCTCTGCCTTTCCGTCCACCCCGTACTAATTCTTGAGGCTTCGCCCCCGCAATCGCGTTCCAACACATCCGACTTCTGCCCACCATTCACCCGGGGCTTCGATTCTTTGGTTTTCACCAAAGCACTGACTGGCAACAACTACAACAATCTTGCCGACTCTCGACGGGGTCGATGATTCCTAGCCAGCTCAAATCTTCAGGACGAATCCTGAAAGCAAGTTTTAAGAGTCCGCAAACAACTGATCCAAATGATTCTTGCCACTCAATCTAAGAACTTTGTCCCGTACCGCTTCTTTGGTTAAGTCCAACGGCAAACGGTTTCCGTCCTTATCGATCACGATCAGTTCGATTCGTCCAAAAGCACCGGCATGCTTCCGCGCGTACTGTGCAAGACCTTTAGCCTTGTCAACCGCATCCGCTAATCCGCTCTCGTGTGGATCAAGGATGTCAGCAACGATCTTTTTCTTATACTTACGAAAAACGATGAAGTCCGGATAGAACGGCTTGTAGGTCCCGTGCATTTCGTAGGGAACACAAACAGCCCAACTTTTTCGTGGCACATTTCGGAACCAGCCAACAACCTCTTCTTTGGCGAGTTCGTCCTTAAGAACGCTCGTCTCCCAGCTATTAAACTTCGCACCAAACTTGCCGGATTTTTCATCAATGAGCAGGTGTTTCTGCCAAAGCGGACGTTCTTCCTTGATCTCTATTTCGCCGTCGTCCGGCAATGTTATGTGATCTTCGATAGGTTCTTTGGCTTGCCCTTTTACCTTTCGATACTCTTCGCGACGGCTGGACCTTAAGTCGTTGATATCATCGTTATATTTCTTGAATAAGTCAGCGATTCGCTCCTTGGACGCCTGCTCCAATTTCTTCCACGCTTGACGGTCTTGCAGAATTTGAAATAGCTGCAACTTCGCCAGCAAGGCGTCGTCATGTTCGTGCTTCTTGGATTTCCAGAACTCCAGGTGCAAGCCTTCACCTAGCTTGCGCCCGCAATCAACGAAAAGGTCTTCGATGTTCTCCGGACTCGCCGGGACCTTTTTGGTTGTAGCGGACTCGGCGATCCACTCACCATACTGGATTTCGACCTCACGTAATTCGAGATTGCGGTTGGCCGAGACTTCGTCAACAAAGGCCGACTGCTTCCGCAATCGAGTAAGCTCGTTGGAAAGTGTCTGCACAATCAATTTCTTCGCGCGATCCAATTCCTTTATTTCAATCTCATCAAACGCGAGCAGCCTTGCCAGCTTTATTAACCGCCGAATATCGGACGTTTTGGTGATCCGCTCAACGTAGTAACTCGGTAGCTTCTCCAACTTATTAAACAATTCGGCTTTGTCAGGATCTCGAATTAGGGAGATCAGGTCGACGCCCTCTTCGACCTCAACCGCTGCGCCAATCTCAGGATCACCCTCATTTAGTTGCTTAACGATCTTTTCCAATCCGCTCTCATCGTAGTGCGGCAAATACAGGGATACCTTATTGAGGAACTCGTTACCCTCGATTCTTCTTGCGAGCGGAGTCCGCACCATTCGTCCGACAAGCTGCGCAATAAGCGTGCTGTCTACCGCTTTTCGGAACGACATCATTACTTCAGCACGTGGACAATCCCAACCGGTCGTCAAGCTCATCTTGAAAAGAACCACTCGCACGTCAGAATCGGATTCGATCTTCGACTGCTCTATCTTACGGATTGTCTGCCCATTCGCTTGAATAGTTCCTTCTTCCTGAAATGCATGCGCCCATGCCTTCTCTGACAGCTTCCCATCGCGTTCCACCACCTCCACCACCTTCTCCAGCGGAGTTGCGGTGAGCTGCTTTCCCACCGCGTTCTCTACTTGAATAACTAATACGGGCTCAATGATGTGTTCCATGCGTTGCGCTGTGCAGTACTTCTTCCATGCCGTTCTAAATGACTTCCATCGTCTTGTTGCATTCTCTAGGAGCGTCCAATCTGAAGGCTGCTTCTTGGCCGGATGAAACAAAGTAATCTTGTCCTTCAACAACCCTGACGCCTTGACTTCTTGGATATCGATTTCAATCTCCCGAATTGCTCGACCTGTGCCTTTCACTATCGTATGAAACTTCTCAGGTGTCGCGCTCATGCCAATAATCAACTTCAAGGGTTCCATGCCCGCCTCGTCGTAACCCTTGATGAATCGTTGTACGATGGTCTGAGCCTTCTTGCGTTCTCCGCGCTTCTCTATCATTCCCCGGTGCGCTTCATCAATAATTACATAGAAGTTCGCTGGGTTTGCTTTGGTTGTGTTTTCAATGGTCTCCCAGATTGCGTATTCACGCATGTCGCCGCGCTTCGTCAGCAAACTTTCTTTTCCTAGCTTCTGAGTGTTGAGGAAATAAATCTTGCCTCCCTCAAACTGCTCCTGAGTGAACGTCGGATCAATTATGACAACGTCGTGAGACAAAAAGACACTGGAGTGTTGGAGGATTTTGTCGCGACTCTGCGCATTAAGTTCAGGTGAATCACTTAACCACAGAAACGTTGCATCGCGATCGTCGGGATAAGACTCGTATCCTGCCACGATCCATTCCATCAACGCCGTGACTGTAACAGTCTTTCCGGAACCTGTTGGCGAACTGAGGATCATTGCCTGCGGCTCGCCTCGCAGCACGTCTCGCCGCGCCGACTCCAGTCTGTTGAGCATCTGGACCGCGGCGCGTTCTTGAAATCCTTTTAGTTCAATCTTCACAGATTACGCTCCGTGTTGATGCGGAAGTTCTCGAGGTAGCTTTTGTAGAGCATCTTTGTCTTTGGAGAACCCGGCAATTCAGCGATCATTTCGCGATAGGCTTCCTCAGAGTCCGTAACCAGGAAAACATGCGTGATGTCGGGCCGCTCCCTCAGTTTTCGGACGAACTCAGTCAAGTAGTTCTCTTGAATTAAGACTGCGTAAGGTGACTCACTCGGAATGAACCATTGGCCAGCACCACGCGATCCTCGTCCGGTCTGAAGCTCGCCGCTACCACCGGCCATTAGCCACAGGATCGGAATAATTGCCTCAAACTTGTCACCATAAGCTACTTCGGCTGGATCAAGAAAATCTAGGGTTAAGTACTCAATATTCTCTTCGAACCCCTTGCTAAGTTCCCGACCATCCAAGTAAGTCCCATCTAACTCGGTCCCGTTATCGCGTTTTCCATTGACGACATACTTACAGCGGGGCCATGTAACTGCTTCGGCAATGCCATATTTCTCAAAGGCTCGATCTCCGGGCCACAAGCCGTTTGCGTTAAGTCCTCGTGCCCGTTTCTCTTCGACCTCGTTGTTCGTAATAAGAATACAGCGCCTATTCCCTTGATCCCGCGCGTTAAGGAGATTGACGGCATGCAATGTCGTCCCCGATCCCGCGAAAAAATCAAGAACAAGTGAGTTTGGGCGCTCGGCTCCCGCGACCTTTAGGCAATCGCGCACCGCATACAGCGATTTCGGGAAAGAGAATAGTTGACTCTCCCCAAAAATTCTTTTCAGTAGATTGGTACCATATTCGGCAGCTGAATAGATATTCTTATCCCACCATGACAGCGGCAAAGTACCCTGCTCATTCAAGCGCCATTTCCGATAGATCGCCGTATTACCTTTACTGTCTTTCCGAACGGCTAGATCCTCCACTATCGCGCGAGTTGTCTCATGCCCAAAGCTCCAAACTCTTTCGTTCCCGAGCGCGTCAATCGGCCACAAGACTTCTTCGTCTTCGTTTTCCCTTTCCAAAATAATCCAGGCCTTATTAGGTTTGTCCCATTTCATTTGAGGAATTCTGATCGCGCCTTGGGTATTTACATAGATCGGATAGAATTGCTTTGGCCGCTCTGTACGATAAGTTGTCATGCCTCCATGCTTGCGGAAGTTACCCCACTCAAACAAACCTAATTGGTCCTGTTCCTTGTAGCGAGCGATTTGCTCATCTGATCTTTCCAACCTTCCGATTGAAGCAACACTCGATCTCGCGATGAACAATGCGTATTCGTGAGCCACCGCGAAGCCCCGCACGGTGGAACGGCCGGCAGGGTTGTTCTTAATAGCGACGACGCCCAAAACCTCAAGCCCCATTTTCAAGTCCTCAATCACCGACCTCAAGTGATGCATCTCATAATCGTCAATCGTTATCACCATGATTCCAATTGGCTTCAATAGGCGCACTGCAAGCTTCAACCGTCGTTTAATCATCGACAGCCATTTGCTATGGCGATACTGATCATTCGAATCCACGTAACGGTTGTTGTATTTCCAATCACGCGCTCCGGTGTTGTAAGGCGGATCGATATAAATCACATCCACTTGGCCTTCGTAGCAGTAAAGCAGCAACTGCAGCGCGTGAAAATTTTCGGCGTTGATAACAGTATGATACGATTTACTTGGCGCACGTGTGACTCGATTGACCGGAACAAGCGTTGGATAAATAGGCTCTCCAAATCGTTTGATAACAACCAATTCTTTCTCAGCCGCGAATTCCTCCTGACCAGTCGCCTCTCGAGTTAAGCGCCACCGATTCGCTGCTCGTTTTCCTTCCTCGCGAGCGACGACGGTAAACACCTCATTTTCGGCACCACGCTTAACGACTCGAACACCCGGCTTTATAGGCAAACTCGGAAGAATCACCTGCTCAGGCAAGTGTTCTTCAAATACAAGCCCAAATTTCTTTTTACTCTTTAGGTTTGACACTTCGCGCGCAATCTCAGCGCGAAGATTTGGATCGGGAATACTCTTAATAAGGTCTTCGACTTTCGCCATTGGCGCCTTTCTCCTGCATTTGATTAGCGGCAGTCGTTAGAGTCTTAGCGGCAGTTAGAGTGAGTGGATATATTGCCTCAAGAGTCTGGTTATTTCTAGCGGGCTCCCGGCAAACTAACTAGGTTTCTATTTGAGGTCGTCGAACTCCACAGAGACATTGACTATTTCGACAAGGCGCGAATCGACGAATTCAGCGGCAGCCGTTGTATCGAATAAGACTATATTGCTTCCACCGGTGTTCATGGCGCTTGGATAGCGAATCCCGTCGAACTTTGCGAGTCGAATTGTTTGCGTGATGTTTTGGGAAGGCAGGTATGTTTGTTCATCGTCACTTCGCCGGAGAGGCTTCTCTAGGTCCCTTGCAAAATCTCTAAATAGAGCACCTGTTTCAACTGAAGTCGATAAAGCTGTATCAGTGAAAGGATTTATGGCCCTCGGGGCCATAGTAAGATCTACCACTTGCAACTCCTGTATTGTTCGGAGTCGGGCGACAGTTACGTAGAACCCGCGGGCAGGACGAACTTCGGCAACCGCAGTTGCTTCTTGATCAGCACAGTACAAAACTGGATCACGCGCCCGATTGGCCCTGCCGGCCTGTACTATGGCTGCAGGAGGCGCACCTATTTCGGTGCCTTGGTACGGTATCTTCGCCTTCCCAAGTGTCTTATACCCAGGACGGGCCCGATATATGAGAGTCCCTTTCGCAAGATTCCGACTAATTCTCTCGAAGCTGTTGCGATTCAACCCAAAAGGCTTTGCGCTGCCCCTTTTTATGAAGACTTCTTTTTTGTGTTCATTCCAAACGTCAATTAGCTTGTAATCAGAAGGGTCTTGCCGCGACGTGTAGAGTTCTGTGCTGTCAAACCGAGATTCATACATCTGCTTAGGCTTCCATTCCGACTCTGTGTATCGTGCGTCCAGGATAGATTCAATCAAGTCCATGCTCCGATTTCTCGACAGTAACCGATCGGAAAAAATTTCCCAGTCCTCCTGGATAAGCTCGTCGAGCATCTCGCCAACGTCGACTGGATCGTCAAAATGCAGATTCGTGTTATCCCAACTCACTGGCGAATACATGGTCATCAAGTTTTCGAAGGGCTCAGTTAATGCGCTGACCGCAAGCAGCATCGCTTCGTCAGTCTCACAGAAATCGCAGAGTCCGGTGCGCTTAGTGTGTCGCTTGATGAATTGGTAAAGCCATACATTGTCGAAGCAATCTTCACAACACAGGGGCCCGTGCCTTGGAATCGGATCGGGAGGTGGCGGGGTGAGTTCGAAAACAGTCATTCGAATCGGGAAGATTTGCGACGTTGAGCTTGAGTTTATTCTAGAAGGGGACTGTTATCGGAAACAGGATTATTGTGCCTGAGATAATGAAAGAACTCTAGCATAAAGAAGGTGAAGTGTGGGTTCTTATTGGATCCTTGAACGCCGAGGCGTAGCTTTGAAGTTCAAGATGTCTGGACGGAAAGGCTGAGCCTTTCCGCACGGGAGGCGGCTGAGCCGCAAAGCCATCCTGTTACGTTCGCGTTCGCCGCAGTGGGACAAGCACCCACACTACACAGAATGGCTCGAAGGCGGGCCACGCGGGCGTCGAGTTGGAACATCAGAAGAAAGTGAGCAGTGAGCGGTTAGCAGTGAACAGGGAAATGAACAAAAAAGGCACAAGGCTCAGCGTCTTTGCGCTGGTGATAACGGTCGCACTCGCCGTAGTCCAAAGTCCAAGGTCCAATGTCCAAAGTCAGGACGACGATCGAAAGGACGGTCGGGCAGAGGCATTGATAGAGAGTGCGCGATCAACTAGTGCGGCGCTGGATCCGCAAACTAACAGTTTGCGTTACATCTCGGCGGGCGGATTTACGGAGGCGGATTATACGAGACATGTTGAGGAGTTGAAGGCAAGAATCAAGAAGAAGCTGGCGGCGAGTGGGTCGGCGGATAGGTCAGCAGGGCGATCTTCGGATGCGTCGTCAGGGGTGTCGTCGAGTGGGGCTTCGGGTGAGTCCTCAAGTGGGTCGTCGGGTGAGTCGTCGGGTGTGGTGCCTGGTGGGACTGATGGGGCGTCGAATGGAACTGCAAATCAGTTTTCGATAGTTGTGCAGAAGCCGTTTGTGGTGGTGGGGGATGAGCCGCGAAGCGTGGTGCGGCAACGCGCGGAGGGGACGGTTAGGTGGGCCGTCACCAAACTCAAGCAGGACTTCTTCACCAAAGACCCGAAAGAGATTCTCGACATCTGGCTGTTCAAGGATGAAGCGTCTTACGAAAAACATGCTCAGCTTTTCTTTGGTGAAAAGCCAACTACGCCTTACGGTTATTACTCGAGCACTCACAAGGCGCTGATCATGAATATTGCGACCGGGGGTGGGACGCTGGTCCATGAGATTGTGCATCCGTTTATGGAAGCCAACTTTCCTGCCAGCCCGCCGTGGCTGAACGAAGGTTTGGGATCGCTGTATGAACAGTCTGGCGAAGTAGATGGCCACATTCACGGATTTACTAACTGGCGACTGCCGGGGTTGCAGCGGGCGATTCGGGAGAAGCGTGTGCCGTCGTTCAAGACATTGACGTCGAAGAATGCGAGCGCCTTCTACAACGACGATAGAGGAACGAACTATGCGCAGTCGCGTTACCTTCTCTACTACCTGCAGGAGAAGGGTGTGCTGGTGAAGTTTTACAAGGAGTTTGTGGCGCGGCAGAAGGAAGATCCTAGTGGGTATCAGAGTCTCAGGAGAGTGTTGAGGGTGCGGGATATGGAGGCGTTTAAGAGGAAGTGGGAGAGGTATGTGATGGGGCTGACGCAGTGAACTATCCGCAGATTACGCAGATTTCGCAGATGGAGCACGGCGGGTTGGGCCAGGGATGCGCAGGCATAGCCTGAGGGTTTTTTGAAGGCGACGGAAAGGCGGTCCCGATGCTATCGGGATTCCGCACGGGATGCGGCAGAGCCGCCGGATGGGATGCGAGAGAGCCGCGATGCAAGATGGGAGATATGGACGCTGAAGAGCGGGGACAAGTCCGCCTTCCCGACTGTGAGACTGCCTGGAGGCTTGCGAGTACCCGGCTACCGAATCACGCTCACAGAAGAGCGGGGGCAAGCCATCCTTCCTGACTGTGAGACTGCCTGGAGGCTGCGAGGACTCGGGGACCGAGTGACGCGCGATATCACCATTTACTATTCACCAATTCATCATTTGCGGACATATGTTAGGTCAAAGGCCGTGGTCCAGGTTTTCCCGGCGTCTGACGAATTCTCGCCGAACTGCCGGACGTCGCCGTTGGGTAATTTGGAGAACGTCATCTTTGCCAACGCCTTCTGGCCGCCCACGACTGTATCGGCAACCACCACCATCTTTCCATCTTCCCAGCCGCCAACGTAATGAGTGAAAGTTCCCTTGTCGTCCACCCAACTCTGGTGCCATTTGCCGTCCTTCGCATCAAAAAGATTAAAGCTCTTGCCACTCGAGCCGTTGCCGCTGGTCCAATTCTCAAAGATGATGCATTGGCCCAGAATTAGTTGCACACTACTAGTTCCTACGGTCAGACCTTGAGGGTTTTTGACGTTCCAGTCTCCAATCCAAAAATCAAACTGGCGAAACTCAGGTTTCGCTTTACACGGATTCACGGCCAGGTCTGATTTGCGCGCGAGCTCCTTAAACTGCGCTTCGCTGGCCCACTCAGCAAAGTCCTTTTCCGCCACCAGGGTTTCCGGAGCAATGCCGCCGAGCGTCAGACTCCGCTCGAGCACCTCGAACGCCTTTTCCTTATTACGGTTTCTGCCATAGGAGCGGGCCAGAGCCAGGGCGAAAACTGAATTCGGCGAGGCGTTGAAAACTACTTCAAGCTGTTTCTGCGCATCGAGATTACGACCAAGATTGAGAAGCGAGACACCCCATCGATAACGTGCGCCGACATTTTTCTCTTCAGCACTGGCGATCTTCTGGTAGGACTCCGCCGCTGACTTCCAATCCGCCTTTTGATAAGCCTCATTCGCCGCCACCCGCATCTCCTGAGTAATAGAACTTGCGGGTGAAGCCGCACTCACGGCGGGCGCTTGGCCTCGAACAATAAAAGCCGAAAAACCAAGAACAAGGATGAGGCAAAAGAGTTTATTGAAGGTCATGGTCGGTCTCCTGAGGTTTATCGATTTTTATCTGGACGTACTGGCCTGGGATAGGGATTTGGAGAATAAATCAACCCCGGCAATTCAACGTCAAACAAGTGATGAAGTGGACGATGTCAGGGACAGTACGGCTGGGCCGGGTTGTAAAAACTTCACCACAGTGCTCAAGTACTCACAGGGCCCTCGTCATGAACATTGCGACCGGGGGCGGGACGCCGGGTATCGGAGTCTCAGGAGAGTGTTGCGGGTAAGGGATATGGAGGCGTTTAAGAGGAAGTGGGAGAGGTTTGTGATGGGGCTGAGGCAGTGAGCGGTGAGCAGGAGGCGGTGAGCAGGAGGCGGTGAGCAGGAGGCGGAAGGCGGGTATTAGCTTTAGGGTTGCCCGATCTCTTTTCAAGACGAGGATGAGCGCGGGCGGTTCCGCGATGCAAGAATTCCAGCACTGTCGTGCTCTCAACTAGTCGCAGATCATCATTGCGCGAACAGACCCAATCCTCTAACCTTGGTGCATCGTGGCTGAGCGTGATGAGTGACGGTAGCGTTTCAGAAACCCTGACGCGGCCATTGAGAATTCCCTTATGAGTAAGACTGAAATCCTTGAAGAACTTCCCCGGCTAACCTCAGAGGAGAGGCACGAAATCCGTTTGAAGCTGGCTGAGCTCGATGGCGACGGTTGGCTCGATGACGATGACCCGCTAACCGCCGAACAAAAGGCGTTAATCGAAGAGCGGGTGGCTGCTCACGAGAAGAACCCCGAAGCCGCCATTCCCTGGGAAGAGGTTAAGGCCCGCTTAAACCGGAGACTTGGGGAGTGAGGTACCGGATCGTTGTTCGACCCGAAGTAGATACGGATCTGATTAAGGCAGAAGCGTGGTACGAACAACAGGAAGCGGGGCTCGGCCGCAAATTCCTTGGGGCAGTGCGAGACGCAATAGACCGTCTTTCGACCAATCCACTTATCTACCAGGTTCGTTCTCAGCGTAAGCAGATACGTTGGGCCTACCCGCAGCGTTTTCCCTACCGCATCATCTTCAGAGTAACTCGCGACATCGTGGTTGTATATGCTGTGGTTCATTCTGCACGCCAGGGGAAGCCACGCCGCTTAAGTAGATGACCCGACGCGTCGGGGTTCTGTACCGGGCGGCGGAGCCGCGATGAATTGTTGGGCGATGGACCGGGGCTACTGTCTGCTACCGCTACGCGGCGAGAAAGGATCGCGAACCTGTTTGAATGGAAATGGAAGCAGAACCGCCACGAAGAGCGGGGACAAGTCCGCCTTCCCAACTGTGAGATGCTGATGGTTGCAGTGCTGGGCCCGGACTTGAGATGAGAAACACATCAAGCAAAGGGTCATGGAGCGATGGATCGGAGATGCGCGCGGAGGAGCGGGACAAGTCCACCTTCCTGACTGTGAGATGCTGATGGTTGCAGTGCGGCCCGGACTTGAGATGAGAAACTGACGAAGCAAAGGGTCATGGAGCGATGGATCGCAGATGCGCGACGAGGAGCGGGGACAAGTCCACCTTCCCAACTGTGAGATGCTGATGGTTGCCGTGCGGCCCGGACTTGAGATGAGAAACGCGGCCGAGTTCACGGCTTGAGGCCAAGTTCGCGGCGGAGGGCGGCGATGTCTGGAGCAAACAAGTTTTCAGGTGCGCGAGCCTGTGGGCTCTCATACTCGCAGAGGAGACTCTCCAAAAGATCGCGGCCTCGTTCTGTTTTTGCCGCTTCCCGTGGGCTCAGGTTATTAAGTGCCGGGATAGATTCGTCAAACCAAGCTTCCCAGTGTTTCCGGTTACTCTCGGCCAGTCTCGCCAGCAGTTCAGGAGGCGGATCATTCAGAAGAGACAAAACGCTTTCGGTAGTGGCTTCTCCATAAGCGGCTGCGGTTGATAATTCTGAATCAATACTATCAAGTGACGGAAGAGGATCGAGCACAGTCGTCTTATACGTGGCATCGTTTCTGAGCCTTTCTTCAATCAGTTTGCGAATCTGCTCAGCGCGCTCTTTTGAATTCACCTCGACGATCATTTCCCGATCTTCGATTATGATGTTGCCGAGCAACACTGGTCCACCCAATCGCTTCCTGGCTTGCTCGTTTCCGCCAATCCAGGGTAGCTCAGCGCGACGCAAAGACCCCTCCTCCATTTCCACGTCGTCAAGCAGCTCGTGCTCATCAACGCCTTCTGCTAAATCTTTGAGCGCGTGGAATGCCTGGTCCGCCGCCGCGATGTCGAAATAGAGTTGCTGCGGCGCCATCACATCGTTATCCGTGTTTCTTATGTCAGGATGAGGATCCAGCATCTGGTCCACCATATCCAGATACAAGAGCCGAATATCTTCTTCGAATGTGTCCAGATGAATATCGGCGATTTCTTTAGCCTCGCTCTCAGCCAGGATCCAGTCACGCAAGTCGAGAACATCTCTTTTGATTATGGGCCGCAATGAATACGGTCCAGTGGCCAGGTTTGAGGTAATGCCATCAAGTTCGGTAGTCGCGCAATAGATAATGTCACCCCGCCTGAGTGACTGGGAGGCCGCGTGTTCAGTTACGTCAAACTCTAAACCTCGGAGTAGGTCCCTTTGCCTCATGCCGATTCCTGGCTTGACCTCAATGACTTCACAGAGAGTGAAGCGACAGCAAATTGCTGACGCGATCAGTCGGATTTCGTCCGTCGTGAGACGGCCTTTATTCTGAACTAAAAACGATTCTGCTACGGTGATCTCTTTGGGTATCGAACCGCCTTCATCGCCGATCGTAAACGTGGTCCACTTAAACAGAAACCAGGGCATGAAGACCAGGTTCATTGGCGACGCCGGATCATGTGGATCGTTAGCCTCGTCATAGGGTTCAAAATCATCATCCTCGTCAGACTTAAAGTCATCATCATCTCCAGGCTCGAAGCCGTTGAAATCTGACCAGGCTTCGTGAATCGAGTCCTCGCCGAAGGTATCGAAGGCATGCTCCAATAGACGCGGGATCAGGCTCGCTTCGACAGCGCGTTGGCGCCGATACTGAGATTCCACAGCCTCAGCCGAGGCTAAACAGCACTTCTTGTATTTCTGCCCACTACCGCAGGAGCAAGGATCGTTTCTGCCGAGCTTGGTCATAGATCATTCTCGAATCGAAGGTTTGAGGGTAAATCGTAAGTCGAGAATTGAAAATAGTGAAGCGGAAGATTCGGCAGCCCTCAGAGCTAGCACAGATCGACCGGGTGGCGCGCGGAGTGACAATGAACAAGAATAAGAGTGTTCGTGAGTATCTGCTTGCTTCAATCCCGTTCTTTGTTCAGCGAGCTGCAAGGTTGGAGGGGGTGCGGAGGATTGGGTTGGTCGGATCCATCTTGACTAACAAACAGAACCCGAAGGATATCGACTTTCTGTTGACGGTTGATGACGAGGTTGACCTTGAGCCCCTGGCGCGGTTGGGGAGGAAGGTGAAGGGAGCGGCCCAACAGATTAATCATGGAGCAGATATTTTTCTCAGGAATGCCGAGGGGATGTATATCGGTCGGACCTGTCATTGGCGGGAGTGTGGTTGGGGCAGAGTTCGCTGCGATGCGTTGAATTGTGGGAAGCGCCTTTACCTGCACGATGATCTGAACGCTGTCGCCCTTTCGGAGGAGACGATGCTTTCGTCGATGGAGTTGTGGCCTAAGTTAGAACATCGGGAGGGATTGCCGACTGATCTTGGAAACGTAATTGCGAGGCTGGGACACGATCCACAAAATCACACCTAAACACGCTAACAGGAGCAGAACCGCGACGAAGAGCGGGGACAAGTCCGCCTTCCCGACTGTGAGATGCTGACCGATTCCAGTGCTTGCTGAGTTTGCAGATGAGAAACGCCGGATGGGATATCTCACGCCTTCAGCATGATGAGATAATTTTGGAATCCTGATCCGAGGGTGGCGTCCCGATAGATCGGGACTTACCCCCGGCTACTGTCTGCTACCGCTACGCGCTGCGAAAGGATCGCAAACCTGTTTGATCGGCAACGGAAGGAGCACCGGCACGAAGAGCGAGGACAAGTCCGCCTTCCTGACTGAGTTCATCCCAGATCTGTTACTGAACCATGTGGCTTTCTTTATTCAGGCTGCGGCTGCCGCGCCATAACATTAAGGCGGCGAGGGCGCAGGCGGCGGGACAAATCAGCAGTGAGTAGCGCATCTGCAAAGGGTTCGTGGAAACGCCGAGCCAGTCGTTGAGTTTGCCGATGACATTCGAGCCGATCATGTAGGCAGCAATGTTCACGCTGAAGAAGTAGATGCCTATCCCGAGTCCACGCAGGTGCGGTCCGGCGATATCGTGCACGTCGGCTGCCGCTGGTCCCAACCACATCAAAGACAATCCCAGCAGGACAAAGTTCGCGAGCAAAAGAAAAGCGGCGCCATCCGCAAAGATCAGCATCAGCCAAAATGGAATTGCGATGAGGGCCGCCACGGAGCTGAAAAGCATTCGTCCACCACGACCAAACCCGCGAAACCGATCTGCTAGCCAACCTCCCAGGATGGTCCCGGGCACACCTGCAACGAGAGACAGGATGCCTCCCCACAAACCAATCGTCGCAATGTCGAACTTGTGCACGCGCGTGAAAAATGTCGCGCCCCAAATCGACATATTGTTACCCGCCAGGCCGAAGAGCGCGTATCCAAGATAGTGATAACGTAGCGGCACTGACCGGAACAGAATTTTCCAATCCTTGCTGGTATATCGAACTGTGCTCGTTTCAGTTTGGCCTCGCGGCTTTTCCTTGATCAGGAAAACCAGCAACGCGAAGAACACTCCGGGAAAGCCAAGCAGGTAGAAGGCCCAACGCCATCCGAAATGCTGCCCAACCCATCCGCCAAGAAAGAAAGCCAGGCCAGCACCAACTGCGATCCCCGAAGAATAGATTGCTTGCACAGTCGCGCGCCGGCGCGGTGGAAAGTAATCACTCAGCAGCGACAACGCCGCAGGACCCAGCGTCGCCTCACCGACACCCACCATCACGCGACAAAAGAACAGCGACCAGAAACTGTCGGCGAATCCGGTAAGGCCGGAGAAGATGCTCCACACCGCCAGCCCGGCCGCGATCATGTTTTTGCGAACGACGCGATCGGAGAGACGGCCAAAAGGAATTCCCAGGGCCGTGTAGAAAATTACGAATGACGTTGTGCCCAGCAGCGCGAGTTGCAAGTCGCTGAACGCCATCTCCTTTTTGATGGGAGTGAAGAGAATGTAGATCAGCGTGCGATCGAGAAAGTTGAGAACGTAAACGAACGTCAACAGGCCGAGAACATACCAGGCGTAGCTACCGGGCCGCTCTTCTACTGTTCCTTGTTGTTCGGTGGTTGCGGACATCAATGTTTTCTAACTAACGAGGACAGTGGCTTCGCCTTTGATCACCACTTCATCGCGTTGATTTGTGCAGACGGTTTCGAGTTTCAGAATTGGTTTATCTTCGCGCACTGACGCGATGGTGACGCGGGCCGTCACGGTATCGCCAAGGAAGACCGGCGCCACGAACTTGTAGGTTTGGCCGAGATAAATGCTTCCCTGCCCCGGCAAATCGTTGGCAATCACTGCCGAAATCAAAGAGGCGCACAACATGCCGTGAGCGATGCGTCGTCCGAAGCGGGTCTGCCTGGCAAATTCTTCGTCGAGATGAAGTGGGTTGTGATCGCCGGTAACGTCAGCGAAGGCGCGTATGTCAGCGTCGGTAATTGTTTTTGAAAGCGAAGCTGTATCGCCTGGTTTGAATTTCATAACGTTTACTATCCGCAGATTCCGCAGATTTCGCAGATTAGGCTGGAAACAGTTAAGTAGATCGTGACGCTGCTTCCCCTGTTAGAGTCTGTCGGGATGTCTTCAACTCTCTGTGCGACCGCTGTGTTCTCGGTGTCTCTGTGGTGGATTTATCTGGGGAAAGCGCGCCCACCACAGAGGCACAGAGAACACTGAGGATGCACAGAGAAAACCAAACTCAATTTTCCGACACCCTCTGTCGCTTTGATCGTAACGCTTAATCCGCGTAATCGGCGTAATCTGCCGACGTCTCTTACACGTAAAGATTCTCGATCAGATCGTGATGATGCGCGGTGACGACCTCGCGTTTCAGTTTTCCCGTTGGAGTCACCTCGTCTTTTTCAATTTCAAAGTCATGCTCAAGAATTGCGAACCTCTTGATCGATTCTGATGACGACACTCGCGCGTTAACTTCATCAACCATCTGCTGCACCAGTTTGCGTATCGACTCGGATCGCGCCAGATTCTCCGAACCTTCTTCAATCGCGTGGTTGGCAGCGAACTCGGCAGCTTCGACTGGATTGAGCGTGATGAGCGCCACCAGATAACTCTTGCCCTCCCCAAAGACGAGTGCATGACTGATCAGGTGATGTTCCTTAAGCATGTTCTCGATCAGGGCCGGCGAAACCTTTTTCCCGGTTGAAGTAACAATCAGTTCCTTCTTCCGCCCGGTGATCTTCAAGAAGCCGTCTTGGTCCAACTCGCCAATGTCACCCGTCAGCAGCCACCCATCGCTAAACATCTCGGCAGTCTGTTCCGGCGCCTTGTAATAACCGCTGAACATCATCTCGCTGCGAATCATGATCTCGCCGTCTGCAGCTATCTTGATTTCGCATCCCGGCATCGGTGGGCCAACTGTGCCGAACTTATGATTGCCGGCATGATTGAACGCCACGCAGATATTTTCAGTCAGGCCGTAAGCCTGCAATATCGGTAGCCCGGCTGCGTCGAAAAACTCCGCGACTTCCAACGGCAGCGGTGCACCGCCTGAAGTTGCCAGACGAATACTGCCTCCGAAGTAGTCCTTAACTTTTTTCAGAACTGGAGCGGCGTCAATGTCGAACTCAGTTCGTAGTTCGCTTGGAACGTCCTGTCGAGACTGACGTAGACGCGAGATTCGACGGCCGACGTCAAGCGCGTTGTTGAAACGTTCGCGTTCCTTTGCCGGCGCGGCTTCTACATCAGCAACAATGCGCGCGTGAATCTTTTCGAAGAACCGCGGCAGGCTGGCGAAAACTGTCGGCTTAACTTCCAGCATGTACTGGCCCAGCCGCGACAAGTCATCGACGAAATACGCCGAGGCGCCGGCATAAAGCCGGTTGTAAAGTCCGGAGATGCGCTCGGCAACATGGCAATAAGGCAGATAGGAAAAGGCAACGTCGGTGTCAAAAATCGGAACAATCTGGCGCATCGATTCGACGCTGTTGATGATGTACCGATGGCTAAGACACGCGCCCTTAGGTGGACCGGTGGTGCCTGAGGTGTAAACCATAATCGCGATGTCTTCAGCCACCGCTGTTTTAGCACGCTCGCTCAGTAGTCCGGAAAATCGATCACGATTGTCGCGCCCGCGACGAATCATTTCCTGGTAGCTAATCACCTGATCCGACACACTCGCTGCAGACTCGTCCAGCACAACGATCAGGCGAAGTTTCGGTAACGCATCTCGGACGCTCAGAACCTTTTGAAGTTGCGCGCGAGTATCGACTACGAGGAACTCAGCATCGCAATCATTGATGATGTACTGGCACTGTTCGGCGGAGCTGGTGGGATACAGGCCAACACCGACTCCGCCGGCGGCGATCGTGGCGATGTCGACGATGGGCCACTCGGGGACGTTGCCCATCAGGATTGCAACTGAACCGCCTTTCTTTAGATCCATTGACAGAAGCGCGGGGGCAAAGTTGTGGGCTTCGTCATCGAAGCGTGACCAGGAGATTCCGTGCCACGATTCGTTGCGGCGAACGTAGAAGACGTCGCGCGCGGACTCGCGATACGTGCGGACGCGTTCGGCGAAGAGGGCGTAAATGTTGGGGTAGTCCATTGCTTTCTGAAATCTCAGATCTGAGATCTGAGATTTAAGATCTGAGATCTGAGATCTGAGATCTGAGATCTGAAATCGGAAATCGGAGGAATCACCAGCGAAACGCAACGCACGCCATATTGAGCCCACCGCCCGACGCGCACATGATCAGATTGTCGCCCCGCTTGACCTTCCCTTCGCGTACCGCGTCATCCAGCACCATCGGAATGCAAGCCGATCCCGTGTATCCCCACTTCTGCATGATCGTGTGCGTTCGCTCCATCGGCAGCTCGAGTGCTCGCATCACTTCTTTGATCGTGCTCAGGTTTACCTGGGTAAAAAGAAAGAGCCCAACATCATCAATGGTAAGTCCGGCCTTCACCATTACTTCACGAATGATCCGCGGCCAGCCTTCGATGTTGACCTCCGGCGGATACCTCTGCGCAAAACGCACTTTGGTCCAACGCCCTTCACGCAACACCTCTTCTGTTACCGGCATGCGGGTGCCGCCGGCAAAGATTCCCATGTAATCCGCAAACGTTCCATCCGCCACGAGCTTCGAAGCGAGAAAGCCTGGGCCACTCTCCCCCGCCTGCACAACAACTGCGCCGGCGCCGTCAGCGAAAATAGTTGCGGTCTTCTTGTCGTTCCAATCGAGATACTTGGTCATCGCGTAAGCGCCGATCACCAGAATATTTTTGTAGTCGGGATCAGCGATGATGTACTTGGACGCCGTGTCGAGGGCGGTGACGAAACCGGAGCACGCGCAGTTAACATCAAACGTGCCCGCGTTCTTCGCGCCAATGCGACGTTGAACCACAACGGAGGTCGCGGGTGACAGATGTTCAGGAGTGTCAGTTGCCAGGATGATCAGATCGAGCTGTTCAGGATCTATTCCTGCCGACTCCAACGCCTTCAAGCTCGCGGCCTCAGCCAGATCCGCCGTGCTCTCGTCATCAGCGCAGACGTGGCGCTCGTTGATACCAATCACCTGAGAGACAAACTCATTGATGTTCTCGCCGAGAATGCGACTGAGGTCGTCGTTGGTGAGGACCTTCTTAGGCACATACGAACCGGTTCCAATGATGCGAGCGTAGGTCATTCTAGTTTTGCGTTAAGAACTCAATCACTGTGCGACTAAATTCCTCAGGTTGCTCCATGAAAAAGAGATGACTGCCACCTTCGACGAGGCGTAAGCGCGCGCCCGGGATCCGCTCGACCAGGTTTCGCGAGTTCTGCACCGGCACGATCCTGTCGGCGTCACCACTGAACACGAGTGTCGGGGCCTTGATCGCACCAACTCGAGATTCCGCGTCGAATCCGAGCCCGGCTTTCAATTGGTACCGGTAAGCCTCTTCGACCAACGGATTTGCCAGGCGCAGCCTGATCGCTTCGTCGACCTCATCGGGATGGCTGCTCAAAAAATCGGGGGAGAAGGCTGGCAACAGATTGCGCCGAATCCTCTCTTCAGTGTTGAAGCCATTTGTCGAGAGGACGGCCGTCACGATATCCATCGAAGGCGCTACATGGTTTGGCCCACCAAAACTAGTGCAGCAAAGTGAAAGCGTTCGTGTCGCTTCTGCATAGGCCAGTGCGAATTCCAGCGCCACGAAGCCGCCGAACGAGACGCCCAGAATATGCGCCCGCTCGATCCCGAGCCCATTCAACAAGGCGGCCGTGTCATCAGCGAGGGACCGCATCGTCAACGGTTCCGACTCGAATGTCGATTGTCCGATACCTCGCGGATCAAAAGTTACGACCTTAAATCTCGTAGCAAGTGGAGCGACATCCTTAAACCAAATCCAGGCGCCGGCAGCAAAACCCGGAATAAGTACGAGTGGTTCGCCATCGCCATAAACTTCGTAATGGATATCAACGTTACCGAGGGTCAGCAGTGGCATGTGTTTGAAGGTATCCGACCAATGTATAGGGACACAAAGAGACGGTGCTGCGATTGTGCGTAGAGGCCTCTCCTTGGAGTGCGCCGCCTTGTCGGCGC
>DATEPB010000087.1:0-5580 GCA_035273425.1 Pyrinomonadaceae bacterium
CGGAACAACTTTGGGTGCAACTACAGCCGCTACCGTCACGATCCAGGATAACGATTCGAGTAGTGGCGCGAATCCGATCGATGGTAACGACTTCTTTATTCGTCAACAGTACATCGACTTTCTCGGCCGTGAACCTGATCCAGGTGGTCTGGCGGGCTGGCGCAACGTCCTGGTGAATTGCGGGATTACAGTCGCACCGCCATGCGATCGGATTGAAGTGTCGGCAGGGTTCTTCCGTTCAGAAGAGTTTCAGTCGCGTGGTTACTTCATCTACCGCTTCTTCTCAGCCCTCGGCCGGATTCCAGTGTCAGAAGAGTTCTATCCTGACTTTGCAAAGGTGAGTGGTTTCTTAACAACTGATCAGTTGGAAGCCAACAAAGCAGCCTACGTTAATGAAGTGATGGCGCGAGCCGACTTCCAAACGAAATACGGCTCTACTCTGAACAATCCGACTGCATACGTTGAAGCATTGCTGCAGACTGTTGGTTTACCGGCGCACCCATCGAAGCAGAGCTGGATCAATACATTGAATGCGAGTAACACGACGCAGACACGAGGACAGGTGTTAAGGCAGTTAGTGGAGAGTGTTGAGGTTTACAACAAGTACTACAACGAAGCGTTTGTAATCATGCAGTACTTCGGCTACCTGCGCCGCACTGCTGATGCCTCATATCTAAGCTGGATCAACACGATGAACCAAACAAGCGGCGACTACCGCATCATGATCAACGGCTTCATGAACTCCGCTGAATACCGCCGCCGCTTCGGACCATAAGTCAACTCCTTGGAGTGCGCCGCCTTGTCGGCGCTTTGGTAGGCTGCAACATGTTGCAGCCTGTTTGAATACAGGCCCTACTGGGTTTCAGTTGAGTCTAGGCAGCCAAGCGGCGCCGGGCCGACGTGGGCCAAAGCTCCGACAAGGCGGCGCACTCCAAGGAGAGGCCTCATTGGTCCAGTGCCTGCTTCTCGGATGACCCCTAGCCACTCCATTTGAGGCCTCCGTTTCGCGTGTTATCATGCCGTCGTAAACCAAAAATTCCCCCTTTTCCTCTCTCACGGGCCTACACAGAGTTTCTTTACCGAAGGAGGTCGATCTATGCGGCGTCTTCCACCTAGTCTCACTTGCCTTATCCTCGTATTAGCACTTCTTACGCCGGCAATAGCTCTCCATGATCCTTCATATGGCGCGTTCAAAGAATCTCTAAATGCATCCCCTCGAAGAAACGCTCAGCACAACAAATCCAGAGAGTCATCGATACCAAAAACAAATCCGCGTCAGGCGTTTGAAAATACTTACAGCAAGTTGCCGATGAGTTTTGAACCCAATCAGGGGCAATCGGAAACACAGGCTGACTTTATAGCGCGTGGTTCAGGGTACAGCGTCTTCCTTACTTCAACCGAAGCGGTTCTTGCGATAAATCGACCGCAAGCGTCCACGACGATGCCAACCGCTCAAGGCAAACCAGTCAGGGTTGATAGACTGCGTGCACCATTATCGAAGAGCCAATTGAACGGTCCCTCGCAAGATTTTGTTCGAATGAAGTTGTTCGACGCTAATGCGAAAGCCAGTAAGGCTGGGCTCAAACCACTCCCGGGTAAGAGTAATTATTTTGCAGGTCGTGACAGGGATAAGTGGATAACTAATGTTGCTCAATACGAAAAGGTGGAATACACGAATGTCTACGATGGAGTCGATCTGGTCTATTACGGTAAGCAAGGACAGCTCGAGTTTGACTTCGTGATAGACCCCGGCGCTGATCCGGAAAAGATCAACCTCGGATACGAAGGAATCAACGGGATTTCTCTGGATCCAGAAGGCAACCTGGTTCTAAATCTCGCGGCGGGAAAGCTGGTCCAGGAACGACCGGTGGCTTACCAGCTAGTCAACCAAACGAGAAAGGAAGTTTTTGCTCGCTACCTAATTTCAGAAAATAACCGGATCAGCTTCAAGCTCGGCGATTACGATCGCCGCCAACCGCTGGTGATCGATCCGACATTTATATTTTCGACTTATCTCGGCGGCAACGGGCAAGACGAGGGTTTTGCGATTGTCGTGGATTCCAGCGGAAACTCATATGTTACGGGACGGACCACTTCAACCAACTTTCCCACCGCAAACGCCTTTCGCACTTCAAACAGCGGCGCCACCGATATTTTTGTCACCAAGCTTAACCCCGCCGGGACTAGCATTCTTTACTCCACTTATATCGGTGGCCTTGGCGATGAAGAAGCATTTTCAATTGCTTTGAATGCTAATCGAGAGGCGTATCTTACTGGCTATACAACCTCCACGAATTTTCCCCTTATTGGCGCGTTGCAACCTTTTTTCGGAGGCGGATCGACGGACGCCTTTCTGGTGAGACTGAACGCCACGGGTAATGCGCTGGTTACGTCAACCTACGCAGGTGGTAGCGGACAAGACGTTGCAACCGGAATAGCGCTGGATGGCGCGGGAAACATCTATGGCGTCGGGTTTACCAGCTCAATCGATCTCCCGACGGTTAATCCAATCCAACCATTCAACGCAGGTGGCTTTGATGGTTTTGTCTTAAAGGTTTCTCCCTCGGCAAATTCGATAACATTTGCTACCTACGCAGGGGGAAGCAGCGACGATTTTGGCAATGCCATAGCAGTTGATTCCCTGGGCAGCGTTTACGCGATAGGCGACACGCAGTCGACGAACCTGACTACGGTCAATCCCTTGCAATCGTTCAATGCCGGAGGCTTTGACGCGTTTCTGGCAAAGTTGTCGCCCTCGGGCAACAGCATTGTCTTTTCGACATACGCGGGAGGCAATGGTGATGACTCTGGGCGCGGCATAACGCTCGACGGATCAGGGAACATTCTTGCGACGGGATACACCAACTCGACGAACCTGGCATTGATTGTTAACGCAGTTCAGCCGGCTAAGGGCACAGGGTATGACGCTTTCTTATCGAAGCTCACCAGTAACGGGGGCACCGTTCTCTATTCCACTTTCCTTGGGGGAAACGGAACTGATGCCGGCTACTCTGTCACGACTGATACGATGGGGAATGCTTACGTTACTGGCGAGACTTCTTCCACAAATCTTGTGGTTGTAAGCCCAGTGCAAGCAACGAACGGTGGTCTTCGCGACGCCTTCGTGACGAAACTAAACCCGAGCGGCAGCGCAATTGTTTTTTCGTCATACCTCGGTGGCTCGGCGGAGGACATTGGATTCGGTCTTGCCGCTGACGAGACAGGTGCGGCCTATGTTACCGGCAGAACCGCTTCTACAAACTTTCCCACCGCTAGTGCGCTTCGACCTTCCTTAACCGGGACTCTTGACGCATTCGTATCGAAGATCTCCACCGCAGTTTCGAGTGGTGGACCAAAAATCGCGTTTGGCAGCAAGCGCAATGGCGGAAATCACGACATTCACATCATGGACCAGGACGGCACCAACCAAACACGGTTAACCAACCACGCAGCCTATGATGACCAGCCAAAGTGGTCCCCGAATGGAAGCAAGATAGCTTTCATGAGCAATCGAGATGGAAACTTTGAAATCTATTCCATGAATGCGGACGGCACGAACATTACCAGACTCACAAATAATCCAAACGCTGATGGTTTTCCCGCCTGGTCGCCGGATGGCAATCGGATCGCATTTGTGAGCGGTGCTTTGAATGATCCGGCGACGGCGGAAGTCTTTGTGATGAACGCTGACGGAAGCAATCGGACCAGACTTACCAATGACTCTCTAATCGACGGTGTACCGGCCTGGTCGCCTGACGGCTCCAGGATTGTGTTTATGAGTGGCGCCGCCAGCCTTTTCGATCCAAACAGCTTTGAAATTTTTGTGATAAACGCCGACGGTAGTAACAGAACGCGTTTGACTACTAACGCGGTCGCGGATGGTCAACCCTCCTATTCGCCAGACGGATCCAGGATTCTGTTTGCGAGTGGTAGTGCCATGAACCCGGACGGGATTGAAATTTTCGTGATGGATACAAACGGCAGTAATCGCATCCAGCTCACGTCAAATTCGCAAACAGATGGCTTTCCTGAATGGTCGCCAGACGGCACAAAGATTATCTTCGCCAGTGGCAGCATAGCTGATGAAACCACAGTCGAATTGTTTGTGATGAACGCTGATGGCAGCAACCGAACCAGGCTAACGAATAATTCACTCTTGGATTGGTTTCCTGATTGGCAACCATCCGGCGCAGTCGGCGGCGTTCAATTTACCGTCGCTGCTTTTAGCGTGAACGAAGGCGGCGGGAGCGCACAAATCATCGTAAGTCGGACCGACACAGTTAGTGCCGCGACGGTGAATTACGCGACTGCTGATACTGCTGGTTTGACCGAGTGCAATGTGGTGAATGGCATTGGCTCATCGCGATGCGACTATGCCACGACGCTTGGAATACTTCGTTTTGCAGCGGGTGAGAGTTCGAAGACGATCTTCGTTCCGATCGTTGATGATGCTTACGCTGAAGGGAACGAGACTTTTGCCATTAACTTGAACAACCCATCGGGAATTCCGCTTGGCGCAATTACGTCAGCAACCATCACTATTCAAGACAACGAAACCGTGAATGGTGCGAACCCCATTGATGGAGTGGATTTCTTTATTCGTCAACAGTACATCGACTTCCTTGGTCGTGAACCTGATCCCGGTGGTCTGGCGGGTTGGCGTAACGTGCTTAACAACTGCGGGATTACTGTCGCACCGCCATGCGATCGGATTGAAGTGTCGGCAGGGTTCTTCCGTTCGGAGGAGTTTCAATCGCGCGGGTACTTCATCTATCGCTTCTTCTCAGTTCTGGGAAGGATTCCAGTGTCGGAAGAGTTCTATCCAGACTTTGCGAAGGTGAGTGGCTTCTTAACGGCTGATCAGCTGGAAGCAAACAAAGCTGCTTACGTTAACGAAGTGATGTCGCGCGCAGACTTCCAAACGAAGTACGGCTCAACACTGAACAATCCGACCGCTTATGTCGAAGCATTGTTGCAGACGGTTGGACTGCCATCGCACCCATCGAAGCAAAGCTGGATCAATACATTGAATGCGAGTAACACAACGACTACGCGCGGGCAGGTGTTGCGACAGTTAGTGGAGAGTGTTGAGGTTTACAACAAGTACTACAACGAAGCGTTTGTAATCATGCAGTACTTCGGTTACCTACGCCGCACTGCCGATGCTTCGTATTTGAGTTGGATTCAGACGATGAACAACACCAACGGCGACTATCGCATCATGATCAACGGCTTCATGAACTCCGCTGAATACCGTCGAAGATTTGGACCATAAGAGGCGTTCAGAGTACAACCTTCAGGTTGCATCTTTGCTACACGCATCCCTCGATACTCTTATCCAACCCGCACGCTAAAGCGTGTACTCTATACGCCTCCAGGCGTTCAGAGTACAACCTTTAGGTTACGTCATCGCTACGGCATCCCTCGATACTCTTTATCCGACCCGCACGCTAAAGCGTGTACTCTATACGCCTCCAGGCGTTCAGAGTACAACCTTCAGGTTGCGTCATCGCTACGGCATCCCTCGATACTCTTATCCAACCCGCACGCTAAAGCGTGTACTCTATACGCCTCCAGGCG
>DATEPB010000088.1:0-175206 GCA_035273425.1 Pyrinomonadaceae bacterium
CGACAAGGCGGCGCACTCCAAGGAGACGTCTTTGGCGCATGTGCACTCATTTCGATCGCAGACCTCAGTGAACTATTTCCGCCGGTGCAACTGCGTGCGCGTCGGGAAGGAAATAGAAAAGCAACGCCAGCACTGCGTAGACCGAGAGCAATTGCAGACCCTCGATCCAGTTACTTTCACCGTCGCTGCTGATCTGCTCGACAATGAGGATCGCAGCGACTACGGCGACGACTTCCGGCACCGTGAATTCCAGGTTCATCGGTGCGCCGAAGAGATACGAGGCGAAGATCAGGAGCGGCGCCACGAAGAGTGCAATCTGCAGGCTTGAGCCCACCGCGATGCCGATGCTGATGTCCATCTTATTGCGCAGGGCCATCAGAATGGCCGACGAGTGCTCGGCAGCATTGCCGATGATGGCCACCACAATCACACCCACGAACACCTCTGTGAGACCAAGCGACTCGCGCGCACGCTCGATCGCTCCGACCAGAAACTCCGAAATAAGGGCCACGAAGGCAGTCGCCCCCACAAGTACGCCGACCGATTTGCCAACAGACCATGGGGCGTGTGCGCCTTCCTCGGCTTCCATGCGCGACAGTTCCTCACCGGCTTGGTGGGCTATGTGTTTCCCGCCAAACAACTCCCGGTGAGTGACCAACGAGAACATAAGGATGAGCGCATAAGTTAGAAACAACACGACGGCGATAGCGAGTGAGAGTCCCTGCTCCTTCTGAGGAGTCCAACCGCCCATAGACACCGGGACCGCGGCTGCGGCCTGATGAAACACCGTAGGAATGACGAGCGCGATAGCTGCGAGCGTGAGTGCTGTAGCCGAAACACTGGCGGCAACCCGATTGAATTCCTGTTTGCGAAATTTCACCCCACCCGCGAGAAATGAAAGGCCGAGCACGAGCAAAATATTGCCGATGATCGATCCAGTTATCGACGCCTTCACCACACCAGTCAGCCCTTTTGAGAGAGCGAATAGCGCGATGATCAGTTCTGCCGCATTGCCGAAGGTGGCGTTGAGAAGTCCACCCACGCCCTGGCCCAGGTGTTCTGCCAGGTGTTCCGTGGCGCGTCCCATCCAACCGGCTAGGGGAATGATCGCCACGCAGGAGACGATAAAAAGTGCAGTCGGGTTTTCGAGTGACGGCACGAACCTCAAGGCGATGGCGATCGGAACGAATATCAGTAGCCAGTCGAGGCGGGGCTTCAGTAGCGAGCGGCGTCGAGGAGTATTCGTCGGTGGTGGTGCACTCGTCGGGCCGTGGGCCTGCGCGTTAGTGGCATCTTTTGTAGTCATGGTGAGATTATCTATCACAACTCGCACCGAGAGACGAGGGCAGACTTAAAGGCACTGAACGCAGGTATGCGCGGTGCGCGTCGCATGCCAGAAATGAAGAAGTAGAGAAGAGGTTATTTTGGAGACATCCAGAACATGGACTGTTTCGTCTCGTGAGGCTTGGCACCAGCCCCCGAATCTGGTCGCAAGTGGGTCGCGTCGGCGCTGCAGTTATGGCCGGTTCTGCTGTGCGGCCACCTTCCTTTTTAGGCTCATCACACCTTCGCGTAAGGCATCCTGTAATTCTGTTCTGTCTTTTGGCGTACCAACGCAAGTGGGGTTTGATATCGTCACTTCTATGCTGCCAAATTCACTGACCCAATAACGCAACGTGATCTGATTGGCGTTATCAATTTCGTACGTCCATTTGCCGAGGCTCTGCTGGGCGAGGTAATTGCCAACTGAATGGTGCTCGAAGCTAATGGCTTCATCTTCGCCAATGCAGGCGAGCAATACTCCTGTAAGCTGCTGAAAGTCTACTTGAGTAGTTGCATACTTGCCACGGACAAGCTCGCCGAAGTTAGACCGATCATATTCCGGCCTCAGCGTATCCTCTGCATCAATATTCTTCATAAATCTCATGCTCTTTTCTTGTCGCAGGTCGAGCGCTGATTATGCGAATCGACTCGCCGCGATAGGTATAGCAAACAACCAACAATCTTTGTCTCGCAGAGACGCCAAACGTGATGAATCTATTCTCCTGAGCAAACGGTCAGGATCCGGCGTGGTCTGCGAGAATTCATCTAAGATTGCCGTTTCAGCTTCTTCAAATGAGACACGATGTTTGCGGAGGTTTAGTTTTGCCTGTTCTGCATCCCATTCGAACTTTGTCATAGGATTATAGACGGTAAACTGGAGCGCTCCTACGCGCACTGCAGTATGAAGCGGTTGAACTGCCGGCTACCTTGTTAGTAGCAAAGCTTGTGCTCCTTTATCAATCGTTGGGTGCCCATCGCAAGATTCGCCAATTGCTTGATTCTTTGTAGTGGGTCATTAGGGGTGAGCGAACGATTTCGGTAGTTTGCCCGCGTGTCTATAGCAAGGCAATGGCGATAAGGATGCACTGCTCGAAGTAATGAGCGCGCGCAGGTTTAGGCATTACTAAGCGAAGCCCGCTCAGTGTTAAGCTGAGCGGGCTTGATGTTTACGGCGGCTGTAACGCAATCCGTTGGTTGCGGGTGGAGGGGGAAACGCCCCGAATAGATAATTTGGCGCCTGAAACTGCTAGGCCTCAACCGGCATCAAACCAAGTTAACGATTGAGACAGCAAACTAACAGTTTGCTTTACGAAATCGATGTCACTGGAAACCTATTTTCGGGCCCTCTCATACGCGATGATCGCTACGGCAATTCTGGCTTTGGCGCTTGCCGGAGGTCTGCACATTGCACTAACCCTGCTGTTCTACGTCGTGATGGTATTGGCCTGGAAGTTAGAGGGAACAAGACGCCAACTCTCAGAACGCACGGGGCTGGTGATCGTGCTTCTGTCGATTCCGCTATTCATTGCCGATTGGTACTACCAAAAATCGATTGGTGAACCTGAAGGGAGAGTCGGGGTTACGGCGCTTGCGCATCTGATCGTTTTTCTGGCTGCGGTGAAGTTGTTGCAGGTCAAGAAGAATCGCGATTGGGTTTTTCTTTATCTGATTTCATTTTTCTCAGTGATGCTGGCGGCGGGCTTAAGTCTTAGTCCAGTATTTCTAGCGTCCTTAACTCTCTACCTGTTCTGCGCCCTGGCGACAATCATCGCTTTCGAAATTCAGAAGGCCCAGCGTTCGCTCCCTGCAAACGAAACACGTCTATTGGTTCCGCCCGATTCACGGATATTCAAAAACTCAAAACGCCGCAACAAGCGTAACGTGGAGGCCAGCCGCTTACCATGGGCTGCCGGTGTGTTGATGGTCCTGATTTTTGTGCTCGCGATGCCATTGTTTTTGATCGCGCCCAGAACTGGAGCGTCGATGCTGTCTCGGCGCGGTGGTGGGCTCTCCAACTTCATCGGATTCTCAGAAACTGTAGCCCTCGGTGAGATCGGTAGCCTCAAACGCGACAATGCGGTAGTGATGCATGTGCGGTTGGACGAACCGCGGCCAGGTTTCGATTTGCGTTGGCGGGGCGTCGCGCTCGATGAGTTTACGGGTAGGGGCTGGAGGAAGTCGGCAACCGCCCGGGTGCTAACCGAAGAAAAAAATGACCGGGGACTGATTCGCATCAGCACAACCTCCGCGCTCGATCGCTTAACGTCGCAGACAGTTTTTCTCGAGGCGATCGAATCGCCTGTTCTATTTGCGGCCTCGCGTCCAGTGGCCATTCAGAGTGATTTTCCAGCGCTCTCGGTCGATGGTGAACACTCGGTGCAGCGACGAAAGCTTGGGTTTGGGCGCGTCATGTACAAGGCGCTGTCCGACATGACACGACCGAACGATGAAACTCTCCGAAGTGATCACGCGCGTGATCCGGCTTCGTTTAGACGCTATACAGAACTGCCTTCCACCATCGATCTGCGGATCGAAGCTCGAGCTAACGCGATGGTGGTCAACGCCCATGCGCGTACTCGTTACGACGTTGCGAAGGCGATTGAAACGCAACTGCAGCAAGACTACGCCTACAGCCTGGAGATGAAGGCCTCGGGGCCAGATCCGCTTGCCGACTTCCTGTTTGAGGTCAAAGCCGGTCATTGCGAATACTTTTCCACCGCCATGACCGTGATGCTGAGAACGCGTGGCATCCCCGCGCGAGTAGTCAATGGATTTCTGCCCGGCGAGTACAACGCGGCCGCCGGGGCCTATACGGTCAGGCAAAGCGACGCGCATTCATGGGTCGAAGTCTACTTTCCCGAGCAGAGAGTTTGGGTGACGTTTGACCCGACACCGATCGCGGGTCGGACTGAGCCGGTTAGCCAGGGCTTTGCGGCGGAGTTGGGGAAGTATGGCGAAGCCCTTGAATTGTTTTGGTTTCAATACGTAGTTGGATACGACCAGCAGGAACAGCGGACGCTGGCGACTTCGGTCAATGTTCGTCTGGTTGCGCTCCGTTATGAGATGTCTCGATCGCTAACTGGATTTCGCAACGCAGTTACGACGAATGGACCTCGCGTGGTTCTTATCGGCGCTGGCCTCGTCGGGTTGGTCCTGTTGATTTTCATTGGCACTCGAGTCGGGCGTTTTGGTTGGCGGCGCGCATTACGTATTAGCTCCTCGGAATCAAATACAAACCAATCAAGTGTAGTGTTCTTTGAAAAAATGACGTCGGCCCTGGCGCGTCGTGGAATGGTCAGAGATTCACACCTGACTCCTCTCGAATTTGTTGGCCGCTTAAACAATCAGCAGGCGTTAGCATTGACTCGAGCGTACAACCGCGTGAGATTTGGTGGAGAGCGTCTTTCTGCACGTGAGATGAAAGAGATTGAACGAACCCTGAATGAACTTGAAAAAAGCGATGAGTAATGAGTGATGAGTTGTTACTTGCCATGAAGCATGAACTCATTACTCAGTCACTATTTACGATTTACTATTTACGATTTACGAATTATGAAAAAAGTAGGATTTATCAGTCTTGGTTGTCCCAAGAATCTCGTCGACAGCGAGGTGATGATGGGCCAACTGAAGGCAAATGGTTATGAGCTAACTGCGGATGCATCTGAAGCTGACACGGTGGTGGTCAACACGTGCGGTTTCATTGAGTCGGCTAAACAGGAATCGATCGATACCATTCTGGAAGCAGCGAGGCTGAAGACTGACGGCAAGGCGCAGCGTCTGGTGGTGGCAGGTTGTCTGGTTGAGCGTTATCGCGACGATCTCAAAGCCTCAATGCCGGAAGTGGATGCCTTCATCGGAACCAGCCAAATCAACGACATCCTGGCGGTGTGTGATCCGAAAACGGATACGCGGTCGCTGCCGGTGATCTCACTGGGTAACCAGAGCGCCACCTACCTTTATGACGAATCGACCCCGCGGATACTAGCCACTCCCAGCCACTATGCCTTCATCAAGATTGCCGAGGGTTGCGATCGTCCCTGCGCCTTCTGCTTCATTCCGCAGATGCGGGGCCACTTTCGCAGTCGTCGTTTCGGCTCAATCGTTGCCGAAGCACAGCAGCTTGCAGAAGAGGGGGTGAAGGAATTGATACTGGTGGCCCAGGACTCATCGCGTTATGGGGAAGACCTGGGCAAATCAGATGCGCTCGCCCACCTTTTGCGCGAACTATCGCACACGGAAGGCATCGAATGGGTGCGCGTTATGTATACCTATCCCACGCACATCAGCGATGCGTTTCTCGATGTGATTGCTGAAGAACCAAAGGCCGTAAAGTATCTCGACATGCCTTTGCAGCACGCCTCGCAAAATGTTTTGAAACTAATGAAGCGCGGCGGCAATCGAAAGTCACTTGAGAAACTAATCCAGCGTGTTCGTGATCGCGTGCCCGGCATAGCGGTGCGTACCACATTCATCACTGGCTTTCCCGGAGAGACTGACGCGGACTTTGAAGAGTTACTCACGTTTATCAAAAACGTGCAGTTCGATCGAGTTGGTGTATTCACTTACTCTGACGAAGAGGGAACTCCGGCTTATGAACTGCCGCACAAGGTCGACGCGAAGATTGCTAGACAACGACGAGCGAGGCTGATGAAGGAACAAGCAAAGATCGCCAAGCGCCAACACAAATCGATGGTTGGGAAAACCGTTCAGGTAATGTTTGAGGGTGAGTCGACCGAAAGCGAACTCCTCTGGCAGGGGCGAATGGAAACGCAAGCTCCAGATATCGATGGCTGCGTTTTGATTAACGACGCGCCTGAAGATTTTGTGCCGGTGGAAGGCGCGATGGTAAATGTCTTGATCTCTGAGGCGCAACAATACGATCTGGTCGGCAGGATAGTGAGTAGTGAGTGTTAAGCGGTGAGCAGTAAGCAGTAAGCTGTCGCCCTGACATTAATTCTACTTTGTATGTCTTCAGAAAGGTGGGGCTCTAACGACTGCTTACTGCTTACTGCTTACCGCTCACGGTTACCGCTCACTAATCGAAATGTCTATTAAAGAATCCAGCGACGAATTGAATCCTACGGTGCTGACGACTGACCCGGTCGCACCGCCGAAACCTTCGCGCTCAGCAAAAGATTATCTGGCCCTGACTGTTGCCACTTGTGGCGTCGGCTACCTGCCGCTGGCACCGGGCACATGGGGGTCGATGGTTGGCTTCGGGCTTTATTTAGTGGTTCGGGGCGCGTTGATGAAAGTGTTGTGGGATGTCGCACCCCAATTCAGTCTAAATCTCTTTCACGTTTTTTATGCGGTCATCGCGTTCGAGATGCTCTTTGCGGTCGGGTTGACGCTGGTTGGAATTTGGGCTGCAACGCGTACCGAAAAGCTGTCGGGGAAGAAAGACCCGGGTAAGGTCGTGATCGACGAGGTTGCAGGACAGTTTATCGCTCTGCTGGTCGTGCCGTTTATGGTCGATGATGCCTGGTGGTCCTTGATCCTGGCGTTCATACTTTTTCGCTTTTTCGACATTGTTAAGCCATATCCGGCGCGTAAGCTTGAGTCATTGGACTCAGGTTTGGGAATTATGGCGGACGATATTGTTGCTGGAGTTTACGCTGCGATGGGAGTGGCTCTGGCAGTCACAATTAGTTGGTTCTTTTAGAGAGGGTCGATAAATGGATTCAGTCAACGAGGAAAAAGACAAGGGTTCTGAGAAAGTCGATTCGGAGGCAACGAGCGACGAGTTGCTAAGTGATGTTGAGGAAGAGGAGGCGGAAGTTGATTCCGGAAGCTCGTCGCCTGATCCGGGACCATCACCGGATGGCGCGTTCGACGAGAAAGACGATGTTAGTCGCGCCGGACCAATGTAGGAGTAGTTTAGAGTTCAAGCTTTAGCTTGCGGTTTTTAGTTTACGAATCACGCAAGCTAAAGCTTGTACTCTGAACTGCTTGAATGTAGCTCATCCTTCTGCCTTCATCCTTATTCGACCGGCATAAGCGAAATCTGCCAGGCAATAAAAGCGATGAAGATGAGCATCCCAACCAGAATCACCACAGCCACGGGTTCCAGACCCATGATCGTTGTGCCCCCACGAACGTCGGTGATGTCAGCCGACAAAGTTGCCGCTGTATTGTCGACCACAATTGCGCCCACTTCCTGACTGGCGCCTCCGTTTCTTGATTTCGGATGTTCCTTGGCCTGTCGGTCGGCAGCGCTTTTATTTAACTCTTCAAGGGGCGCAAGTTGAGCTGCCAATCGTGCCGTTTTACCGGTGCCTTTGTTGGGACGCAATCCTTTAGGATAATTCTGGCTCATATCCATTCCACCTTCTTCAAATAAAAGTATAGCGCCAAGCCGACTCCTACCATCGAAAGCAAGGCGAAGACATATCCATACCGCCAGCGAAGTTCCGGCATATACGTAAAGTTCATCCCGTAAAGACCGGCAATTAACGTGACCGACATCAGGATGGTGGAGATCGAAGTTAGCCGCTTCATGATCTTGTTCATGCGGTTTCCCGAAACGGAAAGGTACGCGTCCATTGTCGAGCTCAGCATGTCTCGTAGTGAATCGATCGTGTCGGCCACGCGAATGAGATGATCAAATACGTCCTGGAAGTACACATGAGTCTCGCGCGGAAAGATCGGCTGCTCGCGTCGCAGCATGGTATTGAAAACGTCGCGCAGCGGTGTAATTGAACGCCGCAGATAAAGTAGTTTCTTCTTGATATTAAAAATGTCCTCAATCACACTGGCGCGCCATTCCCCAAAGATTGAATCTTCGAGGTCGTCCATGCGTTCACTGACGACGTCGAGCAGCGGCAGGTAATCGTCTACGATGGCATCGATGAGAAGGTAGGCTAGTAAGCCGGCGCCTTGTTCCGAGCGATCAATCCATTCATGCCAAAGTCTTGCGGCCGTATCGATCGCCCGAATGGGCCGGCTATGGACCGTAACCAGATAGTTCTTACCCAGGAAAATATTCAGCTCACGCAACTCAAGTCGATCCATCTGACCGACGAGCTGCGTTTCATAAAGCACAATGAAGTAGTACCCAGGAAATTCCTCTATCTTCGGACGCTGGTGCTCATTGCGGCAGTCTTCAATAGAGAGCGGATGGAAACCAAACTCTTCCGCAAGTGCCTCAAAGTCGCTGCTGGTTGGATCGCTAACATCCGCCCAAACTACATTGCCTTCCACAATTCGCAGCTCACTAATGTCAGCCGCCAGGCAGTTTTCAGTGAACACTTTGGTATCGCAATTAAAACAAACAGTCCTGATCATCTAACAGGGCTCCTCCAAATGAAGATACCGAAGGGAGTTAATTAGTCTTGCGTTACGGGATGCGAGAGCGCCACGATAGTCGACGCCTTACAATGTTTTCACACAATCTCTTACCGCGCTCGGAATCGGTAACAATCTGTCAAGCAGCGGGGAGTTTAACACTACCTCGCCTGAGAGACACTTAGAAATGAAAACCGCTATAATCCCGCGCACTAATGAACCAAAATAAAATATTTGTAGCTGACGAAGTGAGCGATAGCGGCCTGGGACCGCTGCGTGACGCCGGGTTTGAGGTTGAGAAACGGACAGGCTTAACCCCACAGGAATTGATCAAGGCGATCGCTGGTTGTGCCGGTTTGGTGGTCCGCAGTGAAACAAAAGTTACGGCGCAGGTAATGGACGAGGCACCGGCTCTCCGCGTGATTGGGCGGGCAGGGGTTGGCGTAGACAACATTGACGTCCCGGCTGCCACGGCGCGTGGCATCGTGGTGATGAATGCACCCGATGGAAACACGATTACCACGGCTGAACACACCATAGCTCTTCTGATTGCGTTGGCGCGTCGAGTTCCTCAGGCGAACAGTAGCCTTAAATCTGGCCGCTGGGATCGAAAACACTTCATCGGCGTTGAGTTGCAAGGTAAGACGCTGGGAATTGTGGGAATGGGCCGGATAGGACGGACGGTAGCGTCACGGGCGCGTGCTTTTGGGATGAAAATCGTGGCGTTTGATCCCTTCATTGCACCGGAACAGGCACGCGATGCGGAGGTCGAACTCGTCACCCTAGATGAGGTGCTGGCCAGCGCCGATTTTTTAACGGTCCATACTCCGCTGACTCAGGAAACCAAAGGCATCATTGGCGCGGACGCTTTCGCAAAAACGAAAGCAGGGGTGCGCGTGATCAACTGCGCGCGGGGCGGTCTGATTGACGAGACGGCACTCTACGAAGCAATCAAGTCGGGCCGCGTGGCTGGAGCGGCGCTCGATGTTTTTTGCGCAGAGCCGCCGCCAATGGACCATCCACTGTTATCGCTCGATGAAGTTATCGTTACACCGCATCTTGGTGCGTCGACGACCGAAGCCCAGGAAGGCGTAGCGTTCACGGTGGCGGAGCAAATGCGCGACTATCTCTCGACTGGCGCCTTGCGTGGGGCCGTAAACGTTGCTGCCTTAGGTGCGCAGGAGCTAACTGCGCTTCGTCCCTACATAGAACTGGCTGAAAAGCTTGGCCGATTTCAGGCGCAGCTCGCGGATAGTGCGGTTCGTGAAGTCAGGCTGGAGTTTGCCGGAGAACTGGTGGACCTCAACGCTGCACCCGTTACTCGTGCTTTCCTGGCCGGATTGTTGCGCGACGTTAGCGCGCGAGTGAATGCTGTTAACGCGTTCCTGATCGCGGAAGAACGCGGCATTAGTGTGGTGACGAGCTATCACCGCGCGGGCGCAGATTTTATTCCGTCAATACGGACGCGAATCGCAGGTAGTGACACCGAACAATCACTGGCCGGAACGGTGTTTGGTTTTGGCGAACAGGCACGCGAAGGTCGCATCACCGAGATCGATGGATTTCATGTCGAGGCAGTACCGAGTGGGCACATGATCGTTATGCGCAATCAGGATGTGCCGGGAGTGATTGGGCGCGTGGGGACAATTCTCGGTGAGCGTGGCGTTAACATCGGTCGATTTCATTTGGGACGGCGCGAACGGGGTGGGGAAGCAATGGCCGTGGTAGAAGTTGATGCTCCACTGAAGAAGGAAGCGCTGGACGAACTGCGTGGACTCCCTCAAGTAATTTCGGCAATTCAGATCAAGCTATGAGACATCGTCGTTGAGTTGGCCTCTCCTTGGAGTGCGCCGCCACGCCACCCCAGCGCGGCTGCCGCGCCGGGGACGCCGGTTGTCGGCGCTTTGGCCGCGCGAGCGCTCAGCGCCGCGCTCTCAACGATCTACTATCCCGCATCCATGGGGCCTTTTGCGAACCAAGCTGCGACCATGTCGCAGCTGACCAAAGCGCCGACAAGGCGGCGCACTCCAAGGAGAGGCTTTGCCCCAGAGTTACTCGATTTGAAAAGCGATCTGTTCGGTCGCAGTCGCGTTCGCGGCGCGATCAAACACAGTTACCTGCAGCAGATATCGTCCTGCTGGTAGGGTTTGCAAAGCGATGTCGGCGCCATAAGGGATGCGAGCGGCGTCAGAGGCTGCATCAAATGGGACCTTGCGCAGCGAACTAGTAACTATCGACTTCCCGTCGCGCGAGATCTTGATCTGAGCCTCCAGGTTGCGAACCCCGTTGTCCGGTCGAACAGCGTTGTAGATGAACATCAGAAAGTTAAGATGCGAGCTGCGCGCGAATCTGCGGTCTACGCTGAACTGCACTTGTTCTTGTTGAACGCCAGTGCCCGATTGCTTCTGCGAAGATCCTATAAACTGTCCGCCCAGCATGAGACTGCTGAGGGTTAGCCGGTTAGCCGTCAAGTCAGGAATCTCAACCCATTGGGCAGCGCTACCTACGCGCCCGTTCTTGTCGTCCACCGCCGCAACCCGAACCTGATAAATTCCCGGTTTGAGGGGGAGTTTGTGGTTGTAAATTACGTTACCGCCGCCTGGTGCGGAGTTGCTGGCGAGCGGATTGACGTTAAGCCGGGTCTTGAAACTCTCCGCTTGCTTACCCTGATCATTAAGGACGATAGCCGCGATATCGATCGTCGCTGCCTGTTTACCGTCAGTCCCGAAACTCAACCCATCTGTGGTCACTTGCACCGAGGCCGTCAACACTGGTCCAACATTGGGCATGTCCAAAAATCCAACTGCAAGTTGACTCTTCAAATTGCTCGTCGATGATGGCGAAGCGAGAGCAGCGCGCAGAACTCCTTCCGTTCCCTTTGCGGTACCGTTGTTTTGATCCTGCTTCGCAGCAACCGTGGAGTCTGCTGGATCGCTCATGATAAAGCCGCGCGGTAGTCGCACCTTAAGGTCCGGTCGGCCCGCAATTTTGACTTCAATCTTCTTATATCCCCGCGTCTTCTGTTCTTCGCTAGTCGGCTTCCAACCCAGAAGGTAATAGTTTGAAGTCTCTTGCAATGCGTCCTTCACCAACGAGTCGAGATCACCGGTGTTAAGAGCGGCGCGTCCACCCGTGTCATCCGCCAATGCGTTGAGCGCATCCTGAGACACTGCAATCTCGCCAACATTTGAACGGGAAACCAATCCAGCTGGGTCAGCACGGTTGCTTGATGCATCTGTGGTGGTTACTAAGCCACGGGCATCCACGGTATAGATTACGACGCCCGCCCTGGTGGCGGCATCGGTAAGCTGTTTCAACTTATCGCCAAGACCCGTATCGCGATCGTTTAGATAAAACCCATCAGAGACGAAAAACACCACCTTGTTACCACTCATCTGATTTGTTGTCTTGATTACTCCTTCGAGAGTAGTGAGAGTGCTGTTGGTGATATGCGCCGATTGCTTGAGCATCCGTTGGGCTCGTTCTCTGACCATACGGTCGGCAGTGTCGCGCGAAATGCCGGGCGTCATTCCAGACTCCGGCCTACCACCAAATGGACCAGACTTGGAGGCTCCCAGACCTCCTCCGCCGTTCCAGTTTGTGGCCTTGAGCAACTCACTGGAATAGTATTCGAGCGCATACTTATCGCCCTGAACGATCTGCAGGGCCGTGTACTCCGTCATCGGGATGTTTTCAGAATCGCGCACGGTGTAGGGCCGGTAGGCTATTCGCGCCACAGCCGCGCGCAATACGGGAGCCACGTCGGTAAACTGCTGCAGAAATCCAATCTGACCGCTGGCCGATGCGATTGCGACCTGATCGTCGATTGCCACCTGGTGGTCAATGAAATCCAGAATTGCCTTGCGTGTTCGTTGAGTGCTGTCGGCGCTGAGGTGGAAATCGTCGATGAAGAAAACGATGGTGCGACCGCGATAGCTTGGAGTTGGCGTTTCGTTTTTTGAACCAGTTGAGGAAGGAGCGGTGTCGGCTTTACGAATTGTTTCAAGCTTGCCCGTCCTCACTTGTTCGATGAAAGCCAGAGTCATTGGCAAACCGTTGACTCGAAGTTCAAATTCCTCAGGCTTCAATCCATCAACGAATCGCGATTGTTTATCGAAGACCATCACACTGGTTTGGACCAGGTCAGTGCTGACGCGCACGATGTCATCTGGAGACTTGGGCGGATTAACATCTGACTGCGCTCTCAGACTTGAGACCGGAAAACACCCGAGAAATGCGAGGAGTAAAACTGCGCGTAAAGAGGGAATGAACGACATAAAGAAGTTCCTCAAGACTAGACTGCAGGGTGACTGTTCCGCTTTAAATCTTACTTTGGAGTGCGCCGCCTTGTCGGCGCTTTGGCCAGCTGCGACTTGGTCGCAGCTTGGTTCGCTAAAAAGCTTCTGGAAGCTCAATGGGTCATCACTGAGACCGCGCGGCTCAGAGCGCCCGCGCGGCAAAGCGCCGACAAGGCGGCGCACTCCAAGGAGTTTTCGTGCTGCATTCCAAATCGTCATTCGATCTCAAAGGTCGTCTGGCGCGAGGCCGTTGTCTTTGCAACTCGATCTGAAACCTTTACCTCCAGCAGATAACGTCCTGCAGGTAATGTCTGCAACGCAATATCGGCCGCATAAGGGATGCGAGCTAGATCGCCATTGGCGTCGACTACAACTTTTCGAAACGGACTGTTGACTATTGTCTGACCGCCGCGCGAGATCTTAATCTGAGTTTCCAACTCCGGCAGATTACTGCCACCTCGACCGCCGTTATAAATAATGGTTAGTAGGTTCAAGTGCGACCCTCGGGGAAACCGGCGATCTACGCTGAATTGCACCTGCTCCTGTCCTGCAGCTCCCGACTGTTTTTGCGATGAACCAATAAGCTTTCCATTCAACAACAGACTGCTCAGTGAGAGTTGCTTGCTTCCGAGTTCAGGGACCTCAATCCATTGTGCGGCACTTCCGACGCGACCGCTTTGATCGTCGCGAGCGGCAACGCGAACCTGATAAATTCCAGGTTTGAGGGGTAGCTTGTGACTGTAGATAACGACCGGATTGAGCGAGGCATCCGCTTGCGCGGAAGGGTTTACCTTGAGGCGAGTTTTGAAGCTCCCCGCCGGTTTACCCTGATCGTTGAGCACCACACCGGCAACATCAATGGCCGCGGTTTGCTTTCCGTCTGATCCATAACCCAAGACATCGGTGGCCATCTGCGTCGATGCTGTCACCACCGGCCCAGTGTTGGGAACATCGACGAAACTAACAGCGAGAATGGTAGGTAAGCCCTTGCGAGCTGAGGGTGCTCCGAGTGCCGAAATCAAGGCTGCTTCAGGCCCTTTAGCGTACTGACTCGCGATACTGGCGCCGTCAGGACCCTTTACTGGAAACGTTTCGCCCACAGTTTTCGGCGGGCCCGTAAAGAAGCCACGCGGTAACCGCACGGTCAGATCCGTGCGACCATTGATGTTGACCTCGATGCGTTTGAAGTTAGCGCCTTTCTGCTCTTCCACTAGCGGACGCCATGCCAGTAGATAATAGTTTGACGTTTCATCCAGCACGCGTTCCACCCAGCGTTCGAAATAATTCTGGTTCTTTAGAAACCTACCACCGGTATCGCCGGCGAGTGCATTCAAACCGTCCTGGGAGAGCGTTCCTTCGCCAATGTTGCCGCGATCCAGTCGGCCTTTTGGATCAAAGGCCCGATCGCCAGTCGCATCGGAGATCGGCGCGAATAGTCCGCGCGCATCGATGGTGTAGATGACGCTTCCCGATCTGGCGGCGATATCGATGACGCGCTGAAGTTGTGAAGTCGCTCCGTCAGAGTTTCTCGAGTTTAGGTAGAAGCCGTCTGAGACATAGAAAACCAATTTGCGGCCGGCAATCGTCTGTGAGTTGCGAAGGAGATTTTCGAGCGAAGACAGGGACGTCTTTGTCACTGCGTCGAGGCCGAAGACGATATGATTAGCACGGGTCTTCACCATTTCGAATACGCCATTACGGTTAAAGCCTCGAGGGCTCAAATTCCGCGTGGCAAATCCCTCGATGATCTTGTCGATATAGACATCCGCCGCTTCACGATCCCCATTCACGATTCGGGTGGCGATGAACTCGGTCATCGGTGGTTGATCGGTATCGCGGACGGTAGAGGGAATCGGCTTGAGCCTTGCCAACGCCAGCTCGAGGACCGCCTTGTTGTCAGTGAACTGTTGCAGAAATCCAATCTGGCCACTTCCGGAAGCGATCGCGACCTGATCGTCGGGCGTCATTTGAGTTTCTAGAAAATGCCTGATGGTGCTGCGGGTGCGTCCCAGGCTATCGAGCGAAAGATGAAGGTCGTCAACGAAGAAGATAATCCTGCGACCACGCGTAGTGACGTTGGAAGATGTTGTTGTCGGGGTGCTTGCCGACCCTGAGATTAATCTTTCTTCAGCCGGAGTGCCGGCAGTGACGCGTTCGAAGAATGAAGGCTTTACAGGCTTTCCATCCACTAGCAAGTTAAACTGGTCCGCAGTTAATCCATCCACGAATCGTCCCTGCTTATCAAAAACCATTACTCCCGTTTGCACGAGTTCAGTGTCGACTCTGACAACATCAGGATCTTGCGGGGGCTTCTGACTCTGGCCTGAAATGGCATCAACGAAAGAACAGAGCAACGCGAAAGTTATTAAGCTACTGAAGAAAATTGACTTTGACGGCAAAGGTAAACGGCCTCCTCGGTGGATTAGTGGTCGAAGGAGAAGTCGCTGGTTAAGCGTGCGATTGGAACGCACCATCATCGATCCTGGGATAATGCTGGATAGGGAGCTTGGGCGGGAGTATACCATAGGGGTTTTGAGCGTTGAACAATATGCAGGTTGGAGTTAGCCTAAGCAGGAATCAACAGTCCCGGTGCGGAAACCGACTAAGTTTGAGGGTAATATCTTTAGGTTGTTCACACTGATAGAGAGGCAAAATGGAATTTACTCCGACCAGTTTTTTATTTAGCGAGGCCGAGACAGCGCTCGAAGAACTCCGCGCGGAGCGTGGGTTGACTTATCGATTGAAAGCCGTCGAGCCGATCGCCGGCCTGGAAGATAATTACCGGATTATATTTCATAACGGTCCATCCGTATCCGTGGCGTGGCGGCTGGGAGAAGGTTTCAAAGCAAGGGTACGCGAGGTGATTGAGCAGCACTTAAACGAAGGGGGTTGATAGAGCCTTCGACAATAAGCGATCAGCAAACATGACCCCCGAGGCTGAAAACTCACCAACCGCCCGTATTTCCTCGCTCGATCTCCTACGCGGCATCGTGATGGTAATCATGATGCTGGACCACACGCGCGATTTTGTTCATCGCGGTGTGTTGGCAGGACTTGATCCAACAAATCTCTCAACCACAAACACCTTCCTTTTTTTCACCCGCTGGATCACACACTACTGCGCACCAGTTTTTGTTTTCTTAGCGGGCACTGCCGTTTATCTGCAATGGGCGCGTGGAAAATCCAAAAGGGAACTATCGAAGTTTCTGGTAACTCGTGGACTCTGGTTAATTGTCCTGGAGTTTACCCTCGTCAGAACCTTCGTTTTCTTCAATTTGGACTATCGCTTTCTTGGCGTAGCGCAAGTCATCTGGGTAATCGGCATCTCGATGATCATGATGGCGGCGCTGATCTATCTTCCGCTCCGCGTCATGGCAGTCTTCGGACTGGGCATGATTCTGCTTCACAACCTGCTGGACAATGTGCGCGTAACCGGATGGCAAGGCCCTCAGAGCGCAGTGCCCGGGTTGGGAGCAAAGCTTTGGATACTGCTTCACCAACCATTTGACGGATTTCCTGTTTTCGGTTTTCCGAGTCCTGTAGTCTTCGTGATCTATCCCATCATTCCGTGGGTTGGCGTGATGGCCGCAGGTTACGCCTTTGGCGCACTCTACAAAATGGACGTTCAGCGACGCAGGCGACTGCTGATCATAATAGGGAGCGTTGCGACCGCGCTTTTCATAGTCATTCGATTAATTAATCGCTATGGCGATCCCAACCGGTGGTCGCGTCAGGACTCGTGGGCCTTCACGATTTTGTCTTTCCTCAACACGACTAAGTATCCACCATCGCTTCTGTTCTTGCTGATGACTCTGGGCCCGGCGTTGTTGGCGCTTGCCTGGTTTGAATCAGGCACGCCTTCACCGGCCGCTTCGTTCTTGGGAAAGGTGAGGGAAGTCTTTGTCACGTTTGGCCGCGTACCGCTCTTCTTCTATTTGCTTCAATGGCTGACAGCGCATCTGATTTCTGTCGTTCTCCATTGGGCCGCAGGAAAACCGGTGGCGTGGATGTTCTCCAGTCAAACAGGACTCACCGGACCGCCGCCAGGAATGGGCTTTAGTCTGGCAGTTGTGTATGCAAGCTGGATCGTTGGAGTAATACTGCTCTATCCGCTCTGTAGGTGGTTCGCCGGAGTCAAAGCTCGCCGGAAAGATTGGTGGTTGTCGTACTTGTAAGGTAAACGTCGTCGACTCTGTAGTGGCCTGCCCTTCTTGAAGGTGTTGCTTGCTGTCGGCTTAAGGTAGAATGCCGAACACTAACTCATTGTTTCTTTTCTATATCTAGGGTAGTGGACTTCTGGCGAGCTCTCCATGCTTGCCAGCTCGTTGCGGAGTTCAACCTGAGGAATTGTTAGCCGTCAGTCCAGGTCGTAACGCAACTATGTTCTCTAGAGCCGCTTATCTACTCTTCGCAACGCTTGCCCTATTCGCGGTTGCCTCAACGCTTCCGATCGGATCCAGTTCACACGCTCGAGTTTTTGCGCGCGGCCAGCAACGACCCCAGGTTCCGTCAACCTCTGACGATGTCAACATTCAGCCGTCGCGGGGCAGTGGCGCCGTAATAGTCTCGGTTGCGAAGAGTCGCGTGCGTGTTGGGGAGTTGGTTAATTTCACGCTTAGTCCTGCAAAGATTGTCACCGACTCACGATTCAAAGTTACCGTCGACTTTGGTGATGGCACGCGACAGACAACCAGTCAGGTTTTTGTGACGCATCGTTATCGTGCGACCGGTCATTACAAGGTTTACGCTTCAGTGGTTTCTCCAGCGGTCGACCCGGATACTCCTGATCCTCAAACTCCAATTCCTCGGGTCACCCTCGATGCCCGACCATTGACTACGGGTCCTGATACGCCGGTCAGCTTTAACGCACAACTTAGTTCCAACTACCCTGGTATCAAATTTCGATTTGCCTTTGGCGACGGGACGCAAACTGATTGGCAAGCGCAACCGAGCACGAGCCACGTTTACCGGTCGCCCGGAACCTATCTCGCTTATGTCGATCTGGGCCTGGGTACTGGTGGCAGCATCCGGCAGGTGGGCGGCAGTGTTAGACAGTCAATCGTCGTCAACAAGCCAGACGTACCGCCGGTCATTCCGGTCACGCCAATCACTCCAGATCCGCCGGACCCTCAGCCTGGGCCAGTACAATTGAGCGCGAACCCAACTCCGGTTCAAGCTGGGAAGCCAGTGACTCTGGATGCGAAAGCCAGGTCTACAAATTCCAATGTCCGTTATCGTTTTGTATTCGGAGACGGTTCATCGAAGGACTGGCAGGAGAGTGCGAGGACTACTCACCAGTATTCATCAAAGGGAAACTACTCTGCCACGGTCAGTCTGGGCTTACTCCGAAACGGCAGAATCAAGACTCTCAGCAGCGATAAGCAACGCATACAAGTGACCACGGCGCCTCCTACTGCGGCGGTTAACTTCGAGGCTAATCCGATTCCCGCGACCAAAGGGCAGGCCGTATCATTCGCCGCTCATGTCATCTCCGGACCGCCAAATCTTCGCTATCGCTTCGTCTTTGGAGATGGCTCGTTTCCCACTGATTGGCAAACCGGTTCCCAGGCATCCTACGCCTATAACTTAGCGGGTGATTTTCCGGCGCATGTAGAAATTGGAGAATGGGCCAACGGGCGCGTGATGCCGTTGGCTACGAGCAATTCGGTAGTGGTGAAGATAACGGAAGGAGCAATAGCGTCCGCATCGCCGGGGCCTAGCCAGGGTGGTCCATATCCTTCCCCGGCAGGATCCGGTTCCCCGGGAACCCAGGTGGGATCTTCCTCACCGGGCGATGGCACGCCGCCGAATACTGTTGGCCTTCCGGACAACTGGTGGCTCTACCTGTTGCTCGCACTGCTGCTGATCTATGTGGCGTATCAAACCTATCGCGCATTACTGGCGCCGAAGACTACGCTTCACGCTAGCCGCGATCCGGGAGATGCAGAAGTAGATTCAACAGCGAAGGGACTGGAAATCAACAGCCAGGTTCTATTGAATCCGAATGTTCGTGAGGCGCAATATCTTGTCTATTCTGATGACGCTATCATTCGATCCGTAAGGAGGGAAAATGTCTAAATCAGCGACTACTGTTCGCGATGTGTTTGAACTTCCTGAGCCGGGTGCGGACGGATCTGAAAATTGGCAGGCCTTTCAGAAGAGGGTTAAAGAAGAGGCTAAGGGGATCAAAACCGCAGCATTGCCGGACATGGCTGCAAAGGTGGCTGAACTTTTCGAGATTCCTATTCCTGATATCTTTCTGGCTTCATGGAAGAAGGCGAACGGCATTCAGACGCTGCTGGAAGAGTCGCGAAATGCCCCTGAGACGGTGATGAATGCCGAGCTCGGAGAACACACGATCAACAGCCAACATAAGCCGCACATCGAAGTGCGCATCCAGAACAAATCGGTGAAGAAGATCGAATTCACCTTGAAGCTGGTCTTCAACCTGAAGGGCTTTATTCTCAAGATCCAGAATGGCGCGATTCGGGAAGTGCAGACAGGAAGTTGTGAAGTCAGAGGCAAGATGGAATATCAGGGCCTGGTGATTGCTGATAAAAAGCTGGCACCGATCGCCTTGCCCGGGTTGATATCTTTCGACAAGAGCAAGAGCGAACAGAGTCCGCAGCCTGTTCCTGAGAAACCGGCGGATGCAAAAGAGAAGGCCAAGATAGTAACGACGGCTGAAAAGCAACCACTGGCCGCCAGTGCTGGGAAACCTGGCCTCGCCCCTCGGATTCACGAAAACTCATCGATGAAGACCGGTGCTCAGGTCGAGGGGATACCAGTCGAGACTCCTGCGGTTGTTAAGGTCAACGAGCCCGAAACGAGTAGTAGCTTCGCCGGATTGCGTGAACTAGCAGCTCCAGAGATAGTGCAATCAAAGGCTGCGGTTCCTAATGAAAGCGCTAAAACCGTCGCGGAAGATATTGGAGTAGTCGAGCAACCCAAGCATGTTTCGGTTGCTAAGCCCCATGAGGCGCCGGCCGAACCAGAAGCGGCGATTGAGCATCAAACCCCTGAGCCGAGCGAAGAAGCTGAGGAACGGATGACCTGGGAGGTGGGCGATGTTGAGGACGAAGGCATCGCAGCAGCGCCGGTTGAAGGTCAAGCGAGCGTCAGCGAATCTGATAGCGCACCTGCCAAGACGGACGAGAACCCGGAAGATGTGATTAGCAGAATGAGTCGTGAGCTGGCCGATAAACAGCAAGGATCGAATGCCGGTTGACGCGGGCCAAAGCGTCCCGACCCGTCGGGACGCACTCCAAGGAGGGGCGTTATTTCAATGAAGTGTTTCAGAGTTCAGCTACTATTGCTCGCGAGCGTTGTTTGCATCACGTTAGCGTTGGGAATGACCAGCCGAACTCCGTCTCGAGTGATCGCAGAAGTTGAGGTTGGCGTAAGCGGCGCGGCGGCTACGCGTAACGCCCAACTCCGCACCGAGTTGAATTGGGTCTTTGGAGGTAAGCCACAGCGCGGTTGGTATCTCTACGTTGGACTCATTAATCGTCTTCTCAACACAACTCACGATCCTGCCTCCGACGGTTTCGCCACCGATCTCGAGCGATGGCAAAAGAAATCTGGACTCGCTCCCACCGGAGTGTTGGATGACGCTTCGCTTTACAAGATGATTGCCGGCTGGCAAGGACAACGCATCAAGGATCGAACGCCCGCCCAACCTCAACAACTTCTTACGGCTCCTCGATCTGATTTTTACGACCCTGAGCGCGTGGACGAGTTGCGCCAGGTCGAGCGTGAAACATATGCAGCTTACAAGCGGCTGGTAGCTGCAGCTATTTCTGATAAGACGTTAGGACTGCGCCATGTCGATAACAAAGAACTGGCGCCGGCAGAAAAGTACCTGAAGATCATCTCCTCGTTTCGGTCACGCGAATACCAGGAAAAGCTGAGGAGAGAATCTCCGAGCGCAGGAAGCGCAGGCTTGGCCGTCAATAGTCCTCACTTCACCGGGCGCGCACTCGACTTATATGTAGGTGGTGAGCCAGTGGAAACGAACGATCCGAATCGTTCGATACAGGTCAATACTCCTGTCTACAAATGGCTGGTTCGTAATGCCGGTCGGTTTGGATTCCAGCCTTATTTCTACGAACCGTGGCACTGGGAATACGTTGGTGGTAAGTGAGGAGACTTTAGCGGGAGTAAGCAGCAACGCAGATTTTCCATATCTCATTTTCCATTTCTCATTTGTCATCGGCAGTCGCGATTGAAATCAACTCCTTGGAGTGCGCCGCCTTGTCGGCGCTTTGGCCGCGGCGGCCCGGCGCCGCTTCATCGACTTAGTCTAGTTAAATGTAGAGTGATTTGAGCTAACCATGGTCGCGCAAAGCCGCGACCGACCAAAGCGCCGACAAGGCGGCGCACTCCAAGGAGTCGCTTGTTAGCCTCGATCGTATTTTAAATAAGCGCCACATTTAGGTCGACGCGGCATGTTGATAAAACTCCATAGCCGCGGCCGGGAAGTGGAGTGGCATCGGGATTTTTTCCCAGCCGGAAGGATCGATAAAACGGCCGGGCGCAAATTCCCGCCAGGCATTGCCACCATGACGCACGTAAACAAATACCCCTGGATTTTCGAGACGAACTAATTTCTTGCCGCGCCTCACCGCGTTGTGGACCAACCAGGCGTCTTCAGCCAAATTAATTTCCGGATAACGTAGTCCCTGAGCCAGCAATTCCTTCCGGTAGACCAACGTGCCCCCGTGAACGTTTTCAACAAACAAACGCTTATGGAGTGCCGGCTGAGTAGTCCAGAATTGTCCCGCAGGAAGCTGAAGGACGTAGGAATTTTCAAGGCCAGTCAGGTCAGCGCCACGGAGCAAAGGCGCGACTTGATAACGAAGCCGATCGGGTGAATACCAGTCGTCGTCGTCCCAATGCGCGATGATTTCTCCGCGCGCATGACCGCAGGCGAGATTTCGCTTCGCCCCGATCGATGTGCGGGCAACGCGAATGTATTGCAGGTTCGGAATCTCGCCCACCAGATCTGCAATCGAATCACTACCATCATCTACCACTATCAACTCGCGATTGGGATAGTCCTGCTTCAAAAACGACTGAAGAGCGTGCGGCACATATTGTCGCCGGTTGTGAGTGGGCATGATGCACGAAACAAGGGGCGACTCGTCGGCGAGGGTGGCCGTGCGATAGAAATTAATGTCATCGCCCAGAAGCGTTTCAACCACTTCTGATGGTTGAGCGTGCCAACATGAGCCGGTGACATCCTTTCGACTGGTGTTGCCGGCATGGACCGCAGCCACACACAGCGACGGATCAGAAAGATCACAGATGGATGAACCAGCACTTGCCCAAACGAACCGCGAGTCTTCCCCGATCTGGATATCGGGAAACCTGTGCTGTTGCCAATGTCGCTTCCGAAACGCCAAAGTGTTGCCGCCCACCCAGGGAGCACTCGAAGTTGGATACCTATACTCCCAAGCCTGCGTGCTGAGGCCATCGTAGTAATAAAGCCTGCTCGTGCCGCTCAACTCAGCACCACGCTCAACCATCGCATTGATCTGCTCGCTTACGCGCCTCCGCGGATACCAATCGTCATCGTCCCAGTGAACAATGAATTCACCGCGGGCTTGGTCGCAGGCGAAGTTCCGTTTGGCGCCGATCCTGAGTTTGTTATCGAGACGCAGGTAACGAACGCGATCATTTTGCGGTACGCAATCGTCGATCGGATCGGTTCCATCATCCACCACCAGTAGTTCAAGGTTCGGGTAATCCTGGCGAAGAAAGCAGCGGATCGCCTGCGGGATGTACGCACGTCGATTGAACGTCGGCATGATGCACGTGACCAGCGGTTCACTCACCGAGATTGACTGGATCGGAATCGTCCGAGTCGCTTCTCTCTTCAACGAAAAAGGCAGGTGAACGTCGATTAGAGATGGTGGCGCAAAATTTGGACAAGCATCACCACGACAGTGTTCCCGGTAGTCAGTCTTCTCTCTGCGCAATCGCGCACCGCAAAACTTATCCTGGTAGATTCGCTTGCTGGCTGAGAACCGGCGGCCTTCCTCGAATCGTCGCCTGGCTGTGAACGGGGCGCGATGAACATAAGCCGCACACGCCCAAATGCTGCGCCAGCCGGCCCGTTCAGCACGCGCGTTGTAATCCATCTCCCAACACGGGCCGAGCGAATAACCTTCATCCGCTGCACCGATAATCTCAATTACTTCACGCCGGACCACATAACAAAAATCACTGAGGCTATAGAGTGGAGCGAGTGAACGAATCTGGTCACTGTAGCGTTCGGCGACTTCAGATGCGGTTTGAGTAATGGCTTCATTCGTTCCCGCTGCTCCTGGGCAAACACATTGCTCGTTCCATGAATTGTTGGTTGAAGGACCAACGATTCCATTACGGGGATCGTCGTAGAGCGCTTTTAGCAGATGGTCCAGCCAACCTGGACCAACCCTGGCTCCGCTTTCCAGCAGGACACCTACTTCGGCGTCAGACGTTTTAGCCAGGCGATTGAAACATGCAGCCGTTCCCTTTGGTTGCGATGTTGCCAGTTGCGGAATGTCGAGAGTGGCGATGAAACGCGAGGTCGCATAATCCGCGCCATCGGGTAGCAACATCAGCTCATGCGGTACTTGGGTATGCGCACGAAGGCTGTCGAGAGTCTCCTTCAAAGATTGAGGTTCGGCGTGGACGTAAATGCCGATGCAAACTTTCTTCATCGTAGTTTCCGCGAACGCTGAAAGCGTTCGCTAATTCCAGCCCAGGGTTGCGCCTCGCAACCCTGGGACGTGCGTGAATTATGGCCCAACCCTGAAAGGGTTACGTCGCCATTCCCTGACATTCCGATCGCAACTCTTTCAGAGTTGCGCAAAATCTATTGGGCCTTTTGTATCCCAGGGTTTCAAAGCAAACCCTGGGCTGGAATTAGCGAACGCTTTCAGCGTTACTACCGACGTGCTTAAACGACCCGAGTGTTCTCCAAGAGCACATCATCTGGCCAAAGCTCGACCACACGATAGTCGGGAAGCATTTCGAGAATTTCGCTGAGACCGATTTGGCCTTCGTATAGCTCATCGTCAGAATATTCGGTGTAGAGAAAACGCGTTCGAGCCAATGTCCTGCTGCCGCCACGGATCATTTCACCCTCGGCCCCTTGAATATCCGCCCAGATGAAATCTATCTGGTCCATGCCCATGCGTTCGGTAAAACTATCAAGTGTTACCAGGTCAACAGTTACGGCATTACCGAATTCCACTGGATAACGAAGCAAATGATTTTTTGGCTGCTTGATTGACGAAGAATGAGTCCACTCCTGTCCCCAGCCGGTAGTGCTAAGGATCAATGAGCCTGCTCCATCTCGATCCGCAATGGCGAAACGATGAAGTAATACATTGTCCGAAGCAGCAGGCTGATTACGTGGATCGGGTTCGAAGGCGTGGAGCGTAACGCCGGGAATATCTGCCATCCACGCGGTGTCGGTGCCTTGCTGCGCGCCTAGTTCAAGAAACACCTTGGGAGCAGCATTGCTAAATTGGTTCCGCACCCAGTCGCGAATGTTGAGAGGGTCTCGCGGTATTGCGGCCTTAAGTTGATCCAGGTTCTGACGCGTGGTGACAGACATTGACGTGCAAGCCTCAAACGATTTATCGGCACTCAGATATCCGGTGAGGCGATCAAATTCGAGGGCGCACCTGTGCCAGTTGTCCCAGGACCATCGGTTGTGATGATTTCGATGAAAGGCAGCTGGAAATTCGACGCTGTAGATCGCTTTATCGTTCGAGAGAAAGGTGATGGGAACCCAATAATCCCAGAATGGTTGACCCATGCTAAGAAATGATTCGCCAAACACCGGCATGTCGCGGCCATCGAACAAAAAAGCATCGATACCGTGCCATTCTCGAGAAGCATGCGCAGTGTCTCCGTCGTGGTTATACCTAACGAGATAACAGAGACCGCCCTTGGATAACCACCGAATACGCTTCAACTCCGCTGGATCCATTCGCAGCTCAATATCGGCATTGATCAGCAGAACCGCAGCCGAGTGCGCGGCCGCCCAATCGACCATGGTCTTGATTGGGACGAGGTTTCGGCCAAAGACGTGAGATGAGGTTTCATTTACCGGCACAAAGTCGACGTCGTAGCTGCGTTCCAGCAGTACGATCTCCGATGGATGATTAAAGGCACACACTTCCAGTCCGCAACGTCGCCAGGACTCAATCGCATTTCGCGTTTGCTCCGTGCTTTCAGGCGCGGGCGAGAGTGAGGTTAGGGCGACAATAGTGTCACGACTCACTACGAAATCTGAACGCCTCCTTCGGAAAAGCGGCACTTTCTCCAACTGTCTGGAGACCAGCATCACCTGCGTGGCAACAACCAGGCGGTTGCCGGCATCGCCGACTAACGACCAAACCTCAAAGCCACAACCGTCTTCCGTTTCTACAATGGGAAAGTCTTCGCGATAGCCATTATCAGCAAGCCATGTGACCGCCGTTTCTGAACCGGCCCAGTCGTTGCCAACCAGTACATAAAGTTTTCCGCTTGACCGGAACTCGATTTCGATGGGCGATACAGCACAAGCAACGACTTGAGTAAATTGCAGGCCGGCGAGATCAGCGGGAACCGTCGTAAAGCTGCGCGACTCGTTGTTGTGTGAAGACGCGCCGGTCTCGAGTCTTGCTACCGTGTAGCCCATCGTTTCGTGGAAAGCGATATCTGCAGGCTCGGTTACTGGCGGTAGTCCTAAGCGGCTGGGGTAGGGTGACGCAAGACGGGTTGCCACAATTGACTTGGAGGGACCATGGAGGCGTTCTTGATTAGTGTACCGTCGCACCTGACTAAGGTGAAGATGGTGGGCCTTGATCGAGCGGCTCGGATTTGAAACTTTGAGACCGGCATTCGCTGCCTCCCACGCCAGCAGGTTGTCGCAACCTAATTTGCCCAAATGGAAATCACAGTTGAATGGCTGAATCGGCGCCTGGAAAATCCAGGCATCCTGGCTGGAGGGATGCTCGAAGAAATGGGCAGAGCCATCAGGCTGAACGTCCCATCGAGAAAGGCAAAGCAGTTTTCCATCCAGGTCGATATCATTGACGAGCGCCAGGCTTTGATCGAAAAAGATGTCAGCGTTCGCAATGACGACCTTCCGACCGGCAAGGTTTTGGTTTGCATATTTGAAAAGCGTCTTAAAAGTGAGGCGTCCGTCGTGAGGTATCGCAACCACTTTCCGGAATTGGAACCAGGGAACCGAACCAAAGCTTTCAGCTCCGTTTGACTCTTCGATGAACAAATGAATCTCATCGAATACTTCATTCTGGTCGTTGCGTCGGAGACATTCGAATAGCTCGGCCGTACGACCGGAGTCCTGATCCTCGTATACGCTCCTGAGCAATATCATATGCCCCGACCTTTTTTGTTGGCGAAAAGTACCGCGAGAACGGCGTCAGGTTTATGCTAATCGCTCCTCAAGTCGAGGCCTGGAACAGCCCTGCCTTCACCCAGACTGATCACCATCTTCACTGACAAGGTAGATTATTCAGAACTCTCGGCATTCTTCACCGCCACCTCGGGTTGCTCACCTGCAAGCGTTGATGTGATGGCGCTGTCGTAGCGCCGGCCGAGGTTTATGACCCGCGATGTGGTATCAATAATTACCTGCTTGAGGGGCCCGCACTCGACGTCAGTGGCGTCGCGAAACACCAGGACGCGATCGGAGAAGCTATACTCGAGACATCCGAACGGGAGCGCCTCGTTAACGCGAGCACATAGCTCCAGGATTGCAGTCTGCCTTTTCTCAGCGACCTTTTCCTTGCTCACCAGCATGCAGCGCACGGACGCGCGCTCGAAATTGTAGACCCACACAAACCGTTCAAACGTCGGCTCACTTTCGGTGAGTGCGACTACTACTGCCTCGTTTTCTCGTTCGGATGTCTTTGCTCGCCATCCAAATTCCGTCGCCAAACTTCCTGCTTCCTGAATGAACGCTTCGGCTGTAGGCGGTTTAGATTTTTTTGGTGTTTTCATGGTGTTACCTGCCACGTTTCAGTTTTTACTCCATCTACGGTTAATTCCACTGTTACTACGAAGTCGGTACCTTCGAATCCATACGTGCCAATGAACGCGCCTTTCTGCGGATCATGCTTGGCAGCGGTAGGGCTGGCGGAAGGTGCGTCACCTGGATCATATGCCTGTTTCTTCCGCCGGTTAGTACCCGCAGCGCCCACAAAAAGATTTGCCGTATCATTGTTAGCTTTCTGAAGGTGTTCGCGGCAAGCGGCGACGATTCCAGCTTTATCAACAGATGCAGGCTTGCACCCCTTGCCCTCGATAACTTTGGCCGCCTCTGCAAAAGTCAGTGGAGATATGGCTGCGTCCAGATGCTTGATGGTATCGCTGATGGACACCTTATGCCTGATATCCAGCTTAGCGTCCTTCCACTGACCCAGTTGGCCCGGAGGGAAGGCACTCTTAAACTTCGTAAGAAGATATGCCTTTGTGTCTGCCGTAAAGCTCAGCGACTTGCGGGTAATACCCAGCGGCCCTACGGTTCCTCGCGGTCCACCCGTGCGAATTCTGCCGGGGCTGGCTACGTAGTCGTAGTCGAATCGGTCCTTAGTTTCAACAACGCTTAATGCTTTGAAGACTGGATGCTTCTGTTTGATGGATGCCGCGACTTTTTCTGCATCTGCCTTCGCTAAAACGCCGTTTTTGATCTGCGCCTGGCTGGCTGCATCAAGTGCAACCAAGCCTGCTTTGACCAGCTTCTCTTTCTCAGGGTCGCCATCCTTGGCATTTTTCGCAAACAGTTTCCCAAAGAGCGCCTTCGCCTTGGACACGATGAAGTTCACGCCTGCATCTAGTGCTTTATCAACCGTGCCGCGAACCTTGTTGATTACACCCATGACCTTGTTGGCGATCTTGCCCAGACCAGCAAAGCCCGCCAGGAAGTTAATGGCCAGCGATAACAGGCCACCCAGGATGCTTTCTACTTTTCCGGCGGCGGCGCCGATGTTGCCGGCCGCGATCGCCACGATCGAGTTGATGAACGCGTTAACGACTTGAATTATCTTCGCGATCTTATTCACGAAGACCATGATCGTGTCGTAGATCGAGATGATGGCAGATATGAACCCAGCGCCCGGAATAAACATGGCAATGAGTTTGGGAATGGCCTTCGTGACGATTGCCTCGACCACGAATTCAATAATGCCGTTGACAATGGTGTCCTTGAGGCTGGTCAGTTTGTCTTTGATCACTTCCCACGCGGCCGCAGGCCCGCCGGAGATTAAGGCCCTGACAACGTTGAAGGTCTCTTCCAAGCCCTTCATGATCATTTCGCCGTTGGGACCCAGTGCCTTGACTATCTTCGCGCGAATTTGCGCCCAGCTAAGGCCGAGGATGCTAAGGGCCATCTTGCCAAACTCGAGCAGCGAAAAAGCTTTCGGTACGTAAACGCCCGGAAGCGATCCGGTAAGCCAATCGAGCAGTCCATTCTTTAGGTGAGTCAGGAATCTGCCGGCGAAGTTTGTGAAACCGAGCTTGCCTGCCTTCACCAGATTGCCGACGAAAGGCAACGGGTTCTTGAGAATGCTCTTGAGGGCAGCGCCGGTTTGCTTGACGTAGCCAAACGCTCCCGGACTGACAACGTCGAAGACGATCTCGAGCAACTTCCACATCGCATCGACGCCCCATCCCACAAATTTCCCGATGAAGCCGCCGAAGACATTTGCGAGTTTCGCAAAAGCCTTTGGAATGAGAATGATGTCTTCAAGCGTGAGCGCTTTGAATGCAGCGATGAACAAGCCCGGGATCTGACTTACAAAACCGATCAATTGGGCCTTGGTAGTTTGGAACCACGCCCATGCGCGCGGAATCGCCTTCGCCTGCTGCATCTTGGCCCAAACGTCACCGAGACCGATCATCTTCATGAGCGGCCCAAGCAGTGTCTCAGCACTCGATGTAACCGACTCGCCGGTAATCGGATCCTTGCCGAGTATTCCCTTTAAGAGGTTGTAGCCTTCGGTTCCTTCAGCAAGTTTCGCTATCGGCTTGAGGATGGCGTCTTTTACAAGTTGAACGATTCCCGCGACCAGACCCTTGGCGAAGTTCTTAATGCGGTCGATGGGATCGGTGAAGATTCGCTTGGCACGCTCCCAGGTAGCGCCAGGACTCAGGAGATCGCGGGGTAAACTGAGTCCTTTAATGAAAGCAGTTACCGACGCTTTGATTGACGAGCCCACCAGACCAAGCGTGGCGATTTGCTTTTCGACAAAGGCACCCGCTTTTTCAAATACACCTGAACTATCAAGTGCCTGGGTTACCAGGCCGCCGCCCGGCATGATCTCAATCATAGCGCGCAAAACATTTGCGGCGTTTCGATCAACCGGGGTCATGTTGATCGGATTGACGCCGAGAACGATGGTGAACATTCGAAAACCGGGAATGATGTTGGCTTTGCCGGCCAGCCAATCCAGTGGATCTGGAATGCTGATGCCCAGGAGTCCTTGCATCCGGGCTCCGCCGGTTTGTTCGCGCACCGCAAACTGTTCGCCACGCATTACCGCAGCCGAAGCTTGCTCAGCCTCGGCTTCATAAGTATCACCGCCGGTGCTGAACTGCTGGAGAGATGGCGCACCGCGCTGCTGGACCACGTGGGCCGCCTCATGGGCCATCACTCTCAAATCCGAAGGACGCTCGCCCGAGCCCAGGAAGATGTGATTGCCATAAGTTACTGCGCGAGTGGAGAGCCCACGGGTGAGGTCCTGTCCCTGAGAATCCGTGTGGACGCGAACCGAGTCGAAGTTTGTTTGAAAGCTGCTTTCGAGAACGTGCTGGGTCGCCGAAGGGAGCGGCGCACCGCTGCTTGATGAAGTTGAGACGCTGGGTGTCCAACTGGATCCGGGACTCTTTAGACTTACCGCGGGCGGAGCTGATTGCATCCATGAGGAAGAACGCGTTGGAGCTGGCGCCGGTGCGGGTGCAGGCGTTGGGGCAGGTGCCGGGGAGTTGTCCGTGCTACGTGTGGCGTTGGCAGTAACTGGCATTGCTTCCTCACCAACGACTGGCAGCGACCGCGTTTGATTGGTAACTGCGCAACGGACACACTGCGCCCGACTTGAGATACTCACGCTGTACGGCGGCTTCCAGATGCAAGGAGTTCAGGGTGCCGCCATTGTTGAGGGCCATCAGCGAGGCATGCAGAATTGCGTTGCGAATCTGGCCACCGGTCATTTCACAACGTTGTGCAACTTCCTCGAGCAAAGCGTATTGAACCGAATGCGTTTCAGGTAAGTGCAGTTGCCAAATATTCCAGCGCTCCTGCACATCCGGCGTTGGAAAACTAATCACGATATCCATGCGACGCGAAAATGCACGGTCGATACGATCACCTGCGTTTGTCGTGACAATGAGAATGCCTTCAAACGTCTCTAATCTCTGGAGCAGATAATTAGTTTCAAGATTTGCATAGCGATCGTTGGCGGTGTTGACGTCTGTCCGTCTGGTCAACAGAGCATCGCCTTCGTCGAGCAACAGAATCACGTCCAACTCTTCAGCCCGAGCAAAGATGCGACTCAGATTCTTTTCAGTCTCACCGATGTATTTGTTGACGACGGTCGAGAGATCAAGACGGTAGAGATCCTTTTGTAAGACTGCTGATAAAACCCTTGCCGCCAGGGTTTTGCCAGTGCCGCTTGGGCCGGTGAACAGGGCCCGAACACCGTGGTTCATCTGTTCGCCAAGCATTCCGCCCACCGAACCGTGCAACTGTTCGCGTTGACTGCAACGAATCTCCAGGTTGCGCAATTCGTTTAGTGTTTGGGTTTTTACTGCGAGGGAATTCCAGTCGCCGGAACTGGGCACTTGCGACGCAAGCGAATCGAGAGTTTGGCGATTCAATGCGCGACTTGCTTGCTGAACATCCTCCAGCGTAATCGCGGATCGGCCTGCGACCGTTGCGGATGCGATGGCGAGTTTAGCTGCCCGCCGAATGTTTCCGCCGGTCAAACGAAAGCGTTCGCAGATTAGCGCCAATTCACGCGGCGCCTTGTTACCCAGCGCCTCGCGCCAGTGCTCGCCCCGCAGACTCACATCGGGGATATCGAGTGAAATTGTTATGGCGCCTTCAACGTCTGGGCCACTGAGGCCACCTTGCTTGCCGAGTGCGAAACCGATCGGACCTTGGTAACCATGCAAAGGCGAGACGTCCTGACTCTCCCCAGGCGGAATGCTGAGTACGAGGGCGGGCATCGCATTCAAGAGGGTCGACAGTGGTCCAACCAGTGGCCATCGATCGTCTTGAGAGTGCGGCAAACTGATCTGTAACAGACCTCGTCCTGTTTGACGCGCGATAGCGCCCAGCAGAGTTCGCCTGCCATTGCGTTCCGGACCACGAAGAATCAGGGAGCGAACTACACCTGTAGCCAACACTCCCGGCAATGCCTCGATCTGACTACGCACTTCAGGCGGCAGGATCAGATCTCCCGGCAGGCAAAGATCCTCAACCGGCTGGAACTGGGCCCATGTCGCAGACTGTGGCAACTCGTCTCCCCGCATGACGTCCCAGAGTATCGAAGGAACTTCGACGATCCACTCGGTCCGTGGTGACTCCTTATTGGTGCATCTGATTAAGCCGAGGTCTTCAAGCCGGCGTAGTATCCGGCGCACATCACTGTTCGGGTGTGAGCTTTGTGACAACGAAGTTAGCAACCCCGCAGTCGGGCGTTGCAGACCTGCTCTGCCATGAAGGGATTCAAAAAGGAAACCAAACCTGCCGTCTTCCTCAATCAACCCAATGGTGAAGAGCAGAGTCATAGCTTCATGATCGAGCTCGCAACTCTGGCGCAAAGCTCGGAGAGGCAGATGCTTATTAGCCGGTGCTTCCCAGGCGGACAAAAGCTTGCGCCACCACTCGGCGGCAGTTCTCCCATCCGCGCCTGAGGGTTCGTAGTCGGCAAGTTCACGCGAATAGCCAGATAGGAAAGGGAACTGGGTAAGGACTTCGTCGGATGGACCAAACGACTGCCGCAACAGGTGAAGCAAATGTGAAACGGCGGCGAAAAAATTCAACTTGAAGTGCGACGCCGGGTCTCGCGGCCAGCCATCAAATGGAGTTTTCTGTTTTCGCATTAACATTCCTATTGGCTCTGGTAACTCTCCACAAAAGTCCGAAGCCGTATCGACGCGAAGCGATTTCATTAGCACCGCGGCTTTAGCCCGGTGAACGCAACCAGTAAACAATGTTCCTAAACCGTTTCAACGGTTTCTGTTTCCGACCAGTAAACCGTTAAAACGGTTAAGGAAGTCCGACGCTTCCTTTTCACCGGGCTAAAGCCGCGGTGTGAATGAGATCGCTTCGCGTCATGTCTCTTGCACGAATGCGACGGCGCCGTTGCGCCGAGTGTCCCCGACTCTGTATGGCCCGCCCCAACATTCGTTACTCGTAGTGAAATGCAATAAATCGGCCGCCTGCCGGCACCCAACCTGGATCGCGATCCAGCCCTGACAATCTGATTTCGATTGGTAAGTCGGCGAGATCAAAAAACACGTCGACATGAGTCTGAGTAACTCTGACTGTGGCTGCTCTTCTGCAGAGTGCTTTCCCCGGCTCCCCGTCATAGCTAGCGCCAAACGACTGTCTCAAACGGGCGCGCAGATAAGGCAGAAGCCGATCAAGCCACAAGTGAGCTGGGTCCAATTCCTCCCTCTTGCGAGATGTAGAGGTTTCGGCAAACCGACTGGCTGAAGCGAATTCCAGACTGTCATACGAGCCCCAGTAGACCTCAGCTTCGGCTTGGATCTGAGTCAGCGCATTGCGGGAGTCGCGCGGAATATCGAGCACGAGAAATCCACCTGCATGCATCAGACGCAATCGAGCCTTGTTGGTGGTCCAGCGCCAGACTTCTTTGGCGGGGAAGGCATTCAACCAGGTGGCGGACATACGCCAATCAGCCGGCGAAGCGAAGTCGCTGCCCGGCAACGTCTTGTCGTCCCGGCCCGCGAGGGTTTCGAGTAACGACCAGATGGGATCTTGAGGAAACTCGTGTTCGCTCAGTTCAGCGCCTACAAGGGTGATGAAATCCCAAAGGTTTAGCTGAATTCCTGGTGAGTCGGGGGTTGTAAAATCGCCGTAAAGCTCGAGATAGAGGGCCAGGTTGATTAGATAAAAAAGCCCACCCAGTTTGGTATTAACGACGATGGCAGGATCCAGTTGAGCCTCTTCAAGAACCGGTTCTACCGACTCTACCTCGGTGGTGTGAGGAAGCTCTTCAGTCGGCAACAGCGACTTGGTATTTAAGATCGGAATCTCTTCAGCAGTGTTCGAAGTCAGCGGTGGAGGTGTTTGCGATGGTGAAGACGCACGTTCAATGTTCACTTCAAGAGGCAGCGCAGAAACCTCGAGTGCTGAGACTGCTGGTGAGTTGTCCGTTTCGGAAGACAGTTGAGTGTGATCAGATGTCGCCTCTGTTTGATCACGAGAAGCAGGTCGCGATGAGCCTGATTTGCGATCGTTGGTGACGATGGCGGCTGTGTGCTGATTGTCGACTTGCGCAAATTCAGCTTCAGTGGGTTGCGAGAGCTCGCGTAACCCGGGGCTGTTGTTACGGTCCGTCGTTTTCGAACGATCCGTAATCGTGTCACTTGCCGCTGGAGGAACCGCTTCGCGAAATCCTGTTTTTCTTTTTCCCGGGTCAGCTTCTCTTCGAGCCGTTCGAACTGAATCTCTCACTTCCTGTTGCCACACCTTCAACTCCCGCGCAAAGCCCTCTGAGCGCACGCGAGACGGCTCGCGCTGGAGCATCAAGCACAGGCCCAGGAACCTTTCCTGCTCACCCTCGAGTTGATCAAACTCAACCTGCGGAATAGAAACGCGCCAGGGGGCAATAACACGCGAGTGAGTTTCCTGTGGAATAGACCAGCCCAGCGGCGCGTCAGAACCAGTTGGTTCATGCGACTTAGCCGCTTGCGGCAAGACACTTACGATTAAAGGAACCAAGAAAGACGCTTTCAACCGATGAAGCGCAAAACGTTCGACCACTATTTGACCCAGGTCCACAAGCTCTTCATTGGCGAAGCCATTCAAAACTCTTACTGCGGCCTTCTGCCTCACCAGATGTTGAAGAGCAGCGGGGAGATACTCCGCGTGACGCCGCCAAATTGCCCAGAGTGATTTGTCTTCGCGCAGTAGAACTCGCCACCACCAATTGGTGATTAGCCTTCCACTGGACCAGTCGCGCGCCAGGCAGGCCAGCAACTCGGCCATATCGGCAAAGATGACGGCGTTTGGCGCACCGCTCGACAAGCCCAGGATGGGACGTTCGGCCCGGCTGACAATATCGCTAAGTGAAAGGCGCACATTCTGTTCCCAACCGTGGCCCATCTGATGGCGCGATCCGCGAGGTGGCCCAGTGCGAAACTGATTGACGCAGACGATTGCGTTTGCCGGCAGATTTGTAGGATGTAAGTCGGCCCCCGAAAAGATCCGGCCAAGCTCCAGCCGCACGTGCATACTGTCGCGGTCGTTACTAGTCACGCGCAGTTTGTTGATCGATGTCTGGTTACTTTCCACACGCATGTCAAAAACAGCTTAGAACTCTGCGGCTACCTCTCATCGTCCATTGACTCCACCGTTAGCGGAACTGCAACTTTCCCAAAAAGCGCGACCCCTTCAAATGTGGGACGCTTCGTTCCGATATCCTTGCCAGTCCCTTTTCCAACATCCTTGCCAGTTCCTGTTCCCTTGCCAGTTCCTATTCCGGTCTCTTTGCCTGAGCGATGGAGCGGATTGTCTTCTTTTACGAAGAAGCCGTCGGTGAGTCTCCCGCCGCCGCCTCCCAGCAGTGCAGTAGGATTGACGTAGATTTTGGGTTTAGCGAGATCGATGTCACTGTCCTTGTATTCATCCATTAACCAATCCTGCCACTCGGCCGCCCATTTCATCCCAGCCTTGTCCAGCGACGTCAAAACCAGCCCTTCAAGTTGACTGCCTCTGAAGCTAATGTTCTTGATTTTCATGCAAAGCTTCACGCGGAAAGGCTTCTTGCCTACGGTAGCGATTGTGATTACACATGCCTCGGGTTGTTCCTTGGCAGGCGCGTTAGCGGTCAGCGTAACGGTGACCGGAGTCACTTGATTCGGTGTGACTGTGATGTCTGCTATCGTTTTGGCGCCAAAGCCTGTTGCAATCACGCTCATGAAATACTTGTCAGGTAAGAGTTCAGGAATCTGCCAATCTCCACCGGGAGCGCGTTTCGCCGAACTAACGATTCCGTCTGAGTCAGTGGCCGATATGGCCAGGACCTTGTCGTTGACGACAGCCTGGGTCTTGTCGTCCTTGACCGTCACTGAGATCGATCCTCGAGGCAAAGGCGCCAACGCGACCTCAAGATCGGTGGTTAGGCCCGCAACTGCATCCACCATGGCAGGACTTGGTTTGACGTACCCGGGAAGCGTGACGTCGACGGAGTAATCGCCAGCTTCAGAAACGTTGATCTCATACCAATTACCGTCTCCTGATTCCTCTGCGTTACGGATCTCGCTGGTCCACGAAGCTGCCGCATCGATCGTCAACTCCCCCGTATCAGGAGGTTCCGGTTTGAGAAATACGCGAACACGGCTCTTGACGGAGCGGGAGAACAACACAAAATCAGGTTGGCCCGGCGCCACGAAGACCTCGACCGGAACTGGAGGCGACACTCCTGCCTTGCGAGCGTCTACAAACTTTCCCACCTTGATCGGTTCCATGAAAAAGGAACGATGCAAGATTTCCCGCATGACTTCTTCAACCACGCTTGTCGATCGCGGTGGAGCTAGCGGCCCTAGAAAAGTGGGCCAGTCGATCACGGAGGCCGGTAAGAACCCTGCCGCCGGCAAGAATTCAAATCGCTGATCCGCTTCAAGGTTATTAACGGCTCCTTCGTCGCGAGTGATCGAATCGAGGTGTTCCTGAAACTGGAGAAACGAAGCCTCAGCCTCACTCACCCGGCGATCACTCATGGCCGGCGCCCAACTACCGTGAAGATTTGCATTGGTTAAGCGTCGTCGCACGGACCATAGATCGATGAATTTGATTCCCGCCGAAACTGTCCAATACAAGATCGCGAGTGGCACATCACAATCAGTCAATGGATTAGTGCGCAATGAATCCAGCAGGCCATAGGATTCAGGCGCGGTAGCAAATGGGGCCTCTGCAAACGCGCTAGTCCTGTTTACTCCAAAGCAGCGGTAAGCGAGATGATTGCGCAGCCGGGCTTGGGTCGTCGCTTCGTTGATGATCGCGCCCGGCAGTTGGACCAATCGAAATTGGACCGCCGAGACCACAGAGTCGGTGTTACACGGAGCACTGCTGGTACTCAGTCCGTTAACCACGGCTCGGCCTTCATTTTTGGCAGCCGGCGCAACCGTCAGCAGAAAGAGGCCATCGCCGGTAAGAGACGCGCCGAATTGAAGAGGGGCGCAATCACTAAATGGATTTGAAACTGCTACCCCGCCACTCGCCGGCCGGACCAGACTGATATCTGTTTTGTCGCTTAATCGCAGCGTTTGTCCCTGCCGGTTGATCGCCAGACCGGCCTCAATGCTGAGGATGGGAGCGCCGCTCTTGCTCTCCTTAGATTGCGACACTTCGAGCCCAAACGCGATGCCCTCGCCGATCGCCTGGCCCAGCCGGGTGGTAGACGACCGGGTGGCCTCCTGTTCACGACTGAGATCGTTAGCGGTCAGCAATCGTCCGTTGAAAAAGTTTACCGATCGAATTCCGCCTTCAAGAATGGGCGTTTGTAGTTCAACTGCACTCATTGTCGGATTCCTCGCGTTGAATCGAACGGACCTATCCTTCTGTGTACCGGCTAATCTCCACCATCAGCGAAAGCGATTTGAGAGCTGCTGGTGCGACCCGGTTTCCACCATCAAAAACGCTGAGGGCGATGAATTTCGCCTCGAATGATTTGAACATTACGATGGGCATCTTGATGGTCTGCTCTTTCGGTACAACCAGTGTGATCTTGACGATCAATTGACTCTTTTCGTCCGGTTGTCTGTAGCCTTTGAACGTCAAAGCAAAATCTCCGGTGGCCAGCGCCGTACCCCTGAGATCGGCATACGCCGGACCCGTTGTTGTTCCATCTCCGTGAACAATTCCGGCCGCGACGATTGCGTAGCGCACTCCGGAGATGTGCTCGACGAAATCGCCGGTCGCGTCCTTGCCATCTTTGCCGTTGACCCCATCTTTCCCGTCCTTGCCGTTCACTCCGTCTTTGCCAGCCTGTCCGTCCTTGCCATCCTTTCCGTTGACGCCGTCCTTTCCGTTCACCCCGTCCTTTCCGTTGACCCCATCCTTTCCGGCTTTCCCGTCTTTGCCATCCTTCCCCGGCTGGCCCTGGCCACCTCCTCCACCCGAGGCCGCCGGGGTAACACCACACATCAACCACTCCTGAAGCATGCGCAGGTGGACCACATATGGGCGCCGACGTTCATCGAGCAAGACCGACTTCGACGGATCAACCATCCAACTTCCCGGTGAAATGGGAACGAGCGGCACTTTCACCTGAGCCAGCAACACGCAGTTTTCGTCTTCAGCGGAATCGGCGCCAAAGTGCGTTGAAGCGCAACCGTGCCATCGAGCGACCCACTTTGGCCGCAGCTCTGTCACCCACACCCGAAATGCCTCGCGCATGTAAGAGCACAAGTCTGTCGTGTTGATCTGCAGAAACTGCGGCGGTGAGCCAAACATCAATTTCTCGGGCGGAAAGAATGGCGGTGAGGCTGGCGGCGAAGCCAACCACGGTTGTGCTGCGGCGCGAATGGCGTCCAAAAACTGGTCGAGTGGAACACTGCTTAGAGATCCGCCGACTTCAACCTCGCGCAACCAGCCTACAAACTCACGTACTGCATCTTCCTCACGTTGGTTCGGCGCTTTGGTGCGAAGTTCCAAAGTGAAATCGTCCACCCGTCGCGAAGCAGCCTTCAACTGATCTTCGCTACGGCATGGCTCGCCGGCGATCGGAACTTCATCTGTTGGACAATCGCGGTAACAAAGAACGAGATAGAGGTTTAGGTTATTCGTTGGCGGCGAAGATAGTGGACCCGCGAGTTCCTTTGCATGCGACGCCAGCCACTCGTTCAAAAATGCGCACTGGGCTGACGAGACACAGATTAGTTGTCCCCGAGGACTCACTGCCACACCAGGTTCCACGCGCAACCGGGGTTTATTAGTGCCGTTGTCGTCGATTACCAATCTGAGTCCGCGGGCGGTGCCGTAACCGATCAGATCCCGGGCCATCCATTGATCGCGCCCGGACAGGTAAGCAAACTCCTGTGTGAAATCATCGACACCCAGGACCATTCCCACGTTGTAGTTCACGTGTTTGGCCGGATTAGGCTCGACCGCGGATGGCGAATTTGTGCTTGAGGAGCAACAACTCATGGTCTCTTCTCCTTGCGAGGATCTTTAGCGAGTGGGTCCTGGCCAATAACAAATCGGCCGCAGGCCTCAGCAGACGCGGGCGGAGCTAGATAACTCTCACCGAGAAAGCCCTGTCCGAGTATTAGCCTGGGCGTTAATTGCAATGCCCGACTCCCCTGGTCCAATACCGTGTCGTATTCCAATCTCGCTTCACCAATTCGAAACATGGCCCAGTAAAACTTGACGTCAAAAACTGTGTGCGCAGGCTTTTCAAGTTCAATAACCCGCCTTGAGAGGGCCAGGCGTTGTTGGTGCTCTTCTGGTTTGAAAGCCAACGACATCGGCACGGGAAGCAGCACGACGAATTGATGGGCCGTCGCGTGCATCGGTGCGACTACACCTTCAAACTGATACCAATCACGCAATGGCGCTCCGTCGGCTGGTAATTCATCGAGCAGGGAAACGGTTTCAAAACTTGTCCAATGAGTCTTGTAGGCGTCGTTCATGGCCTTGATACGCCGGTAGCGCCGCGCCAAAAAATCCTGCCAGAGTTGACGCTCCAGAGGCGTCCTATCTGGAGCCGGATCCATTGCGAAGTTTTGCCAGTCTTTTAACGGAGCGGCAGCGGAAGGCAAATCACGAGGTAGCCGCACGTCGGAGAACTTGGTGTAGTTGGCGCCGTGAGCGGCGTTAAGTGCGCCAATGCTTCCATATCGTCCGCCCAGGAAGGTCTGCCAGGCTGAGCGATCATTGGCCGCCATTGAAGGAACAAACCCCAGCGTCGTGTTCGCAAACTCAGTCCATTCAGACGCCGCTGCGGGAGGCGTGATCGGATACTCAATAAGCGGCTCGTTAGGGTCGCGATCAGGATCCTTGAAAGTTGTGTAGCGCTGGTTAAGGTTAGTGCGGCCATGACCAGGCAGCCAGCGCTCGCCGGGTTGGACCAAGCGTGGTCCACTCAGCTCTGTTGGATCGCCAAACACGACCCCGGGCGTCATTCGCGTCAGGTACCTTTCGACGATACGAATGTCCTGCTTGCGTCGTTTTGAAGTTGAGGCTTCAAAAATTGATTCATCGGCACACGGATCCAGCGCCAGTTGCAACGCCATGGTCAGACCTTTAATCGTTCCTCGATACTGAAAGAACTCCATTGCGTGCTTGATGAAAATTCTCCGGCGTTCTTCGTCCCATGCAGGATCGAGCGCCACGCCGAGCCAGCTCGCAAGCCAATCCAGGACTTCCGCTGGGGCGCTGCGCACGTCAAACAGCACCTGCATCGCTGCGACTTTGTCTTCCAGCGTGGTGTAGAACCCTTCGATGTTCGACAGATAACGATCGAGAAAAGAAGCCGACTGTTCATCCTCTCGATAAACGCCAGGAAGGTAATTGGCCAGGTAGGAGAAGCGGGGGTAGTAAGCGCGCAACGCACGAAGCCGCGGCGTGTTGCGTTCACTGCCGCCTAATCTCAAACGCAGTTGCAGGTAACGGCCGCGAGCGCGCTGAAAAAGCAATTCCCACGTGTCGCCACCTTTTCGCCCCGACGAACAGGTGGTTGAGAAGTTTGTGTCACGCAGGAAAGGCAACTCCGAACCATCAGATCGCAAATAAAGAGAGGGCTCGCGTTGCCATGAGGACAACACTAACTCGCTTTTTTCGTTAGCGGAGCGACTCCAGACTTCAACTTTGGTTTCAGGTGCGATGTGCGCGTCAATCATCAATCGATGCCAAACGCAGTCAGGGTCCTGCCCGTCGAAATGTGGAGTTTCGAAGGTTGCTTCCGGCACGTACCGCGGACGTCGTTGCTTGATGAGAGGCAGCCATTGATCGGCGAAGTCGTAGTAAACGCGGTTACCTACTGTCACCAGCGCCTTGCCTCCGAAAAGTCGCATGGGGAAATACTCGACGATAGGCCGCAATTCGAGACGCGACTCGCGCATGCAAACGGCAAAGGCGAATGTTTGATTACCATCAGCCGATGCGACATATAAGCGGTCCTCGACTGTCTCCAATCCGTCGTCATGCCTCGGGACGAACGCGATGTCATAACCCTCCAGACTGAAAGTTCCATCGCCTTCGGCTTCGAACAAAGGGCGCAGGACGTTAGTTGATATCGAGTCGTCCAGACGCTGATCGAACTTGTACCGGTAAATTCTGGAAAAAAGTCGTTTTTCATCTGGTGGACTGCTATCACCCTCTTCTGACGGAACACCATCCAGAATCAGCACCGTGCCATCGGGTAATGCTTCGATAGCAATTGGATCTGAAATCTCCAGCGGTGAGGCCAGCATCGAGAAAGGCATTGGAAAGGAATGTTTGGAACTACCGCGTGCCTCAGAACCATCGATTGGCTGAAAGTGGTCCACACTAGCCTGGTCCAAAACCGTCTCGTTCTTGCCGGGATTGATGACGTTGAAATGGCGATCGAGTGCCCAATAACATTTATGGTCATTATCGAGGATCCACACACCGCCGCCCGGAGCAGGCGCCATGTCAAAAGGTGAAAAGGGAATTGCTGCGGGCCACAATAATTGGCGCGGCGCCCCCGTGCTGTTTAGATCGAAGATTAGGAGTCCTGCCGGATTTGCCACTCCGATTATCAGGTAGTGATCTTCTGTTACTGCCAGCCCACGCAGTTGGAGGTTCGCAGGTTCTTCGGCTGTTTGCTGTGGCTGAAACTCGCCAGGCTGGTGTTGGCGATCCCGATCATCGCCTGCGACTGGCCAGAAATCGGAAGTGATGTTTGTGCCCGACGACCGGACGAGAACCTTTCGCTGGGATTCATCGATCCAGAACCAATTGCCAAACGCATCGCCGCCGGCGCCCCGCCGATTTTTTATTGAGGGCTTTGTATCGCCAGACGCCGCCACAAACTTAAACAGTCGCCTCGATAACGAGAGTTCATTCTTGATTTCGTTCCAGGACAATTTGGTCGAACGCGAACCTGGTGGCGAGGCGTTCCAGATCTCGCCGAGACGAGAGCCCTCGATCGTGCATCGCGCCCAATCGTCACGTCCCAGCAAGAGGTGAAAACGGCTTCCGTTTGCGTCCATCGCGTTAACACTCCTCCGGTACTATTGGCACCGGAACGATCTTCGGCGGTTTGGTTTCGCCGGTGGTTCCGCCCGGCGAAGGCACGACGGTTGTAGTGCCGGCTTGACCACGTAAGGAACCAAGATCCATGGGTTCGCCAATGCTCACTGAGATACCGGCCACTCGCGGCAGCTCCAGACCATGGATCTCGATCGTTTGGCTGGCTGCCTTGTCGTCTTCGGCGATCAATACATCGCTAACCAACAACACTCCTGACACGCGACTGGCAACCGCCAGAAGCTCACGCGCCGTCACCGGTTTGCTGAGCGGCCAACCCTTCTGCATGTAGGCATATTCCGGCGTTTGCAGGAATGCGGTCTGATTGTCGAGTTGTGCTGAGGCGCTTTGTTTGAGCGGAGCCAGAAAATCGAGAATGCTTCGCTTGACTGACTCGCGAACTTCAGCAATCGCAGCCCCGGCTACAACACTGATGCCGACTGAAACCCAAATCGGTTTGTAAATAGGACCGCGTAGAAACAGCTCGGTAGTGACGAGCCTGCGCGGATCGAGATAACGGCAGATTGTGTTTAGAAAAATGGAATCAGCGTTTGGTGCGTCAGGCTGTTTGGGGTCGTAACGCGGAATGAGCATCAAGGTAACTGCACCCGGCGCGTCACCCGGTTGACTGGGGCTCAGTTCGGGATTGAACGCCGGAATTACTTCGACGCGCCCAATGTCAACGCCCGGAGTGCGAAGCGTTATCGTTTCGAAGTCGAGTGCGTTAACCAGCCGATCGCGGTGCTGTAAATATCGCGCGATCTGCTTTTCACCTTCGCTAACCGTTTCTGCTTCAGTTCCGTTCCAGGTGCGCACCGGATTCACGACCTTGATACCGGCGGGAAGCACGGGGCTACTATTGATCGAACCGGCGCCGACGTTTCCTGCTGAACCCACTCCATAGTCGTAGCTGACCCGCAGCTTTGCTCCAGCAGGCGGTCGCTTGCCGCGGAACCCGTCTCCAAACTTTATTTGGCCGGCTTCAGCATTGACCATGAAGACTTCGGCCGGACGATTGGCGCTCACCGCCGCTCCAGGGGGTTTCCGTAGGTCCGGCACCTGGACTTCAGGACCCGCGCTGAGCAGATCATCAATCTCCTGCCACTGAACCGTCTGTCCATTCGCAGTCACACTTAAGCGCACAGATTTAGACACGACCGGTTTGCGCGACAACGTGACAACCTGGTCCGGCGCTCCGTTCCCATCCGGCAAAAGCTCATTGATGATGTGAGCTCGCTGGGTTACGCCAATAGTGTTGATGCCAACCCACAGAAGTCTTGAGCGCACCGCAGCAGATGCTTGAATGCGTAGCCACGTGATCAAACGATCGCTCAGCCGGCTGTCTTCCAGTGACGGCGGAAAATCTGCCACACCCTGTTCAAGTGGATCGAGGTTGGACCACAACTTCAAACCGGACGCGGGCGGCAGAGTGATTTCGACCACGCCAGGATTCTCCAGTACATTGACGCGAGGCCGGGCGTCGAGCGGCTTATAGTTTGGATTCCGCAGGGCCGGATCTGTAGGTAGCAAACCATCGTCTCTGACATTTGGAACGAGGTACTGCAAGAGAGCCTGACCTTCAGCATTTGCGGTGCCGCCAGGCGACAACTTTTGCGCCGCTTCGTCAGTGGCGGGAACGACACCCAGACTTATTGTTTTTCCACCAATCGCCTCGCGTGCCTTGTTTCTTAGTTCCTCACGAGCAGCTTCAGTGTTCGCTGTAGGCTTGTCTCCAGCACGGACCATCAAAGCGATCCACAGGGAGCCGTCGGTTGTTTGCTGGCCGAGGGCGACCTCGCTGCCTTCACGTCCTTCAAGCGGAACAGTTTGATAAAGCTGGATATCGGCATCGTCCGGAGGCTGACCTTTGTAAGACGCGTAAAGCAACTTGTAGTAGTCAGTAATCTCGGTTTGCTGATTGACGACCTTCTGCTTGTAGAAAACCTGCGCTTCGATAGGTAACACATCCAGACCCTGATCAGTTCGGAAAGGCACCTGACCGGCGCGCACTTCCAGACCACCGTTCAAGGTAATTGTCTCAAGCGGCCCACGTTCATTGATGAATGTCACCAGTCCCTTCGCAGAAGACGCTGTGAGCAACGGCAGGCCAAGAATCTGAAGGAACTTGCGCCGGTTGCGTTCAGGCACCTGGTTGAAGCGGTAGAGTAAATTCTCTGTCAGGAAGGCAAACAGCTCGAGCAGAGTGACACCGGGATCGCTCTTATTGAAGTTGGTCCATTCAGGATTGTGAACCGGAATGCGCGCGAGTGCTTCGTTCAGCAAGTCCTGATAGCGGCGATTGTCGAGATTTGGAAGTTGCAAAGGCATCCTGAAATTTCCCCGCTGCTAACCAGCCAGAGTTACGTTGAGGCTCACGCGTTCGAGCGCTTGAGTTGCCACCAGCTTGTACGTGATTGTCGCCACTGCTGCTTGAGGATCATTTTGATCGGCATTGACATCCACCGATTCCACCCGAATGCGCGGTTCCCATTGGGTCAACTCTTTTTTGATTCGATCCTGAATGGAACGCCGAGTAGCAACCGTGTTTGGTTCAAAAAGAAATCGACCGAGGCTGCCGCCGAAGTTCGGTGTACGTAATCGTTCGGGTTGTTCCGTCATCAGAATCACGCGGATTGATTCGCGGACATTCACTTCACCCTCCGACCATGCCACCCTTCCATCCGGGCCAACACGCGGCGGAAAACTCATTCCACGTCCGAATAAATGTCCTGAGTTCATCGTGCTTCTCCTTGGAGTGCGCCGCCTTGTCGGCGCTTTGGTCGCGGCGGCTCTGCGCCGGTTCTTGACTTAATGCGGACCAGGTCGCGCAAGGCCGCGACCGGCCAAAGCGCCGACAAGGCGCGCACTCCAAGGAGAGGCCTTTGCGCTTTGACCAATCTTTCAAACTTGGTTGATGAATCCTAGTCATGCGTTTTTGTGCAAAGCCGCCGCTCCAATCAGCCGACGCGAATCGTTACGTCTTCGCTTTCAGCTTGGGCAACGGAAAACAAAATAGAAAGAAAGGTACCCAACGGAAAATAATGTCGAGCAGGAACACAATGATCATCAGCAGGATCAGCGCGCAGATGGTGATGATCGGAATCGAAAGAGAACAGATCATTCCCACTTCGAGGCCGCCGCTGTCGGTGCATGGTCCACCATCGCCGACTGGAAGATCTTTGTGGAAAGGCCACGGCAATACCGATAACACCAGATCGCCCAGGGTCAATCCTTTCAAACGGTCGATCTGACCACACAGCATGTCGGAGATCATGAAGGCGGTGTTCTTATCAAACTTGCGCAAGCCTGCCGGCGAAGTGTCGAGTGGCAAGCCAATTCGAATAGGACGCGCCGGGGCATCGGGATCGAAGAAACCCGCCATTTGAAACGCTGCGGTCGACGCACTAAGCAGTGGTGGATCGATAGGCCCACACTCCGGTCGTTCAAAAACACAGCGCATCACGAACCAGCCCTCACGCATGTCCATTGGCTGCTTCGACACCAGCGGGCTATCGGGAACTTCCGCCGCGGGAGTTGTAGGCAGAGCCTTTTGGATCAGTGCGGCCAGTGCGTCAACCTTCTTCTTATCCTTATCAAGCTGAGTATCTTTGTCGGCGGCGCTGATACTTAGTTTTGGTAGTGGCGCGGCGATCTCCGGATCTGCTAAGGGAAAAAGAAAAGCGGGCCACAATGACGCAGGGGTCTTACGATCGTAGGAACTCTTCACCGCTTCAAGATTGCTTTCAACGCTCCCAGCTTTCACAGCGATTAATGCATCTTTCAAGGAACTCTTTACGTGAGTAGGCAGGTATGAAGTGCCTAGAACCAGATCGTCCTTGGAGCCGTCGAAAGTAGTATTCGTAATCGCGGTAACGAGGGTCGATTCGGCAAAGTTAAATGGCGGATCACCTGCGATCGGCTGGAGTCCGTTAAGCAGCCGCCAAACTCGTGGCGCCTGCTCAATTAACAAGTTGGCCAGATCGAGCAGGATGTACCACGAGCCGGTTTGCATTTGCTCGCGTGTGGTTTTGAGCGCACCTACTAGTGAATCGCCGCTCAGTGTTTTCGGTTGCGGAGCGTCGGCTGGACTGTCGGGTACAGTGTTGCCGGTTTTGAGTTTGGAGCCCGCACTCGATTGCTCCAGCAGCTTCTTCCAGGGCTCGGTCACCTGTGCCCAGAACAGATACATACGGGAATCGATTGGCGACTGAGGTTCAACAACCGGCGCGGGATCACCTGATTGCTTTCGGAAGCCGGCGCCCATGTAGGCCTCGCGCTTTCCGACTGGTACCAATCCCGCCATCAAGCGTCGCTTGTGGCCATCGTCCTCACTGTATTTCAACGTAAAGAGCGGTAACTGCTCTTCGTTCTTCACGAGGATTCCGCCATTTGCTTGTTCACTGGCTGGGATCCTCTGCCAGACGTTGCCGGAGGGACTTGAGACCAACGCATATTCTTCCCATGTGTTCGCGTTGAAGTCGGGGAGATCGACCTTTATGTTCAATGGACCAGGCGGAAACATTCGTCTAATAACGAATGACACGCGTTCCTGTCGCCCCTGATTGATGGTTTTGTCAGGTAGGCCAGCACGGCCGCAAACCAGAGAAGAGGCAACGAGGTAATAACGTTGATGCGCAGGCTGATAGAGTTTGAGTTTGCGCGGTTTGGTTTGTTGCTGAGCTTGAATGAGTCCGGTCGCTTGCTGCCCACTTTGGGCAGTGGACTGCAAAGCCTGTTCTTTTTGTCGAGCTGCGGCGAGCCCCAGCCTGCTCATTTTGCGGGCGAAGGCTGGTACTGATTTGATCGGGGCAACTCCGGCTGATGGGCCACGCCAGGTTTCAGGTTTCGCAATCACCTGCGGCAACAACGAGGGGTCGGTTTCCAACAGACGAAGGAAGTCATCCATGAACGTGTCGGCTGCAAAGCGCAGGATCACCGGCTCTCGCAAGACGCTGCGACGCTGGTTGATGTCAGTCGCTCGCGCAGCCTGAGGCCACAACGGCGACGGTGATGCCCATTGAATCTGGTCCATTGCCATAGCTACCAAATATTCCCTGCTCCCGGTGTGTAGGAAGCACTGATGACGCTATTGCTAATCAACGTGTCGCATTGCACAACGCCGCTGAATTTCGACATGCCGGCATCTACGGTTACCATTCCCGCAGACACGGCTACCTGCGAGGCGTTGACTGTGACCTTTGCCGCTGCGGTTATCGTGATCCCGCTACTTTCCAGCTTTATCGAGTTGCCGTTGCTGTCTACGATCTCAACCGCGCCTGGTCCGTCCTTCATAGTAAGTTTCTGACCGCCAGGCGTTTCCAGAATCAATTGCTCCTGCCCGTCAGTGTCGTCGAGCGTAATCTTCACGCCGTTGCGGGAACGCAAGACCTTCTTGAAATTATTTCCCGCGCCATCCATCGACTCCGGTGGGGAGTCCGATCCATTCCACAGGCTGCCAATTACATAAGGACGGCGCGGGTCGCCCCCTTCAAACACAATCAAGACTTCGTCGTCGACGTCGGGAATAAACCAACTGCCGCGATTGTTGCCGGCCATGAATGTTGCCAGTCGGGCCCAGGTTCCATAACTTCCGCCCGCAGTGTCAGCGGCCCACGGCAGTGCGATCTTTACGCGACCCTGCCCTTCGGGATCATTGATGTCGGTGACCAGCGCCGGGAATGCGCCATACCAGCGGCCGCCAAGACCGCTCGGCAACCGGATATCCAGGATCGTTTCGAATGCAGCTTTTTCAAATACGCTCATAACTTGGTTGACACTCGGCACACTTAGGCGCTGCCGATTCCCAGGCGCTCAGCGCGAAACTCGGTGCGAAGTCCCTTTGCGTTGTCGAACACATGTTTTACTTCCGCGACGTGATACTTGCCGTTGAACAATGGCCCAAGCCCCTGCAAATCAAGTTGAGCCCCAACTCGCAAGGTCGCCTTTGTTTCAGCGACGCCATACCCCACCACAAACCGTCGCGCGCTCATCTTGAAAAAGGCCTCCGCTTCGTACTGCGCTTCCTGATCGTTTAGCGGAACTGTGTGCGCGAGGGCTTCTTTGCGTGCGCCCAGTGCGGATTGCAGAATGCTGACGCCACTCGTGTCTCCGTTTAGTTCGCTGGTGATCACTGAATCAGTGGCTTCATATTGCAGGGCGGCTTTGCTCGTGACATCCCACCCATTGACGGCAACGCTGGTGCGCTGCATCGCGAGGTCAGCCAGCACAGTGAATTCGCGAAGTTGATTGCCGTAAGTCATTTCCAGATCCTCTCCGCCACGCGCAGAATGGGATTTGGCGTTGAGCGTGTTGCCATCCATCCAAACTTCTGCGTCGATGGCGCGCGCCCGGTCACGGATGAAGGCGAGGTCGCTTTGATTTACCTGAGCCAGAACTTTGTAAGTTGGACCATTCAGATCGACCGCAGGACTGAGTCCATGATCGCTGGCGATCTCGTTTATGACATCTGAATCCGTTACATCGCTAAACGTCCGCGTACGGCGAGTCATGCGCAGATCCTGGAAACGGTCTTCCGCGAGGACGCTAATTTCGGGTGACTGTCCCTCAGGAAAATTTGCTTCAATCCCCATGATTTTCCCCTGAAAAATTGAATCTGTATCCAGCTTGATTTGAAAGTCCTTGCCAAAGTCGAGCGTGCGTCGATCGAAGTAAAGAAAGTCGGTTGTGCTGTTTTTGTTTCCCCAGTTGCCAAACTTTGCTTCGCAGCGATAGAGCCCGCTACTGTTTTCCACAATGCTCAAGCTCAATAGGCCTACGGCGAGTGGAGCATTCTCCTCACCGCCGACAACGATCTTCGGTCGTGAGACTTTTAGGCCTGTGGTTTCTCCGTCTGCCATGGCTTCTTAATGGGCCCAGACTCGTTCGCAACGACGCAGCTGGTGTTCGACGAGGCGTTCAATCTCGTGATCGTCAGGAGGCGACTGCTCCGCACTTCCTTTTTCTTCCGGACCGCTGCTGCGTTGCTGACGCGGTTCGCCTGGCATTACTTCGAAGTCATTAATTACGACAGCCATATCCCCTCCTATTACCAGGTTCCAGCCCGCGGTAGCGGGCGTAGCGTAAAGCCTGGGGTGGAGCGCAGCGGAACCCCAGGAGCCGCAAACCGAAAGTTCCAAGTCCGCGAAGCGGCCGACAGCATCATCAATGCGTTCTTGTTGTCACCGCACTATCGCCCGCTCCGCGGGCTCTGCGAGGTTATTTGGTTGCTGATCCTGGGGTTCCGCTTCGCTCCACCCCAGGCTTTATGCTGTCGCCCGCTGCCGCGGGCTGGATTACACTCAAGATCCGACACTACGGCCCTATCGACACACCGCCCGAAACGGACACGCCGCCTTGAATACCGGCGGCGGTTTCCAACGACGTTTCGGCACCCAACGTTGCTCCTGCTGAGAATGATGTGCCTGCGTCGAGAGAGGCTGTTGCACCGAACGAAACACCGACGCTCGCATTCATGTCCAGCATTGCTCCGGCTTCAAGCATTCGCGGATTTTCGATGTTGTTGGCAGCGGCGATGTCCTGCCATTTGTCACCTTTGCCCTGACTGTCGGCGAGCCCCTGCACATTGGAACCAGCAGGCGCTTGGGTGAGTGGTCGCGTGCCCGCGGCGGCCGAAGCCGCCGGTCCACTCGTAGGCCGAAACACAAATTCGGTAATTTTCTGTTGAGTCAGATTCAGGGACACATTCGCGCGCAAGGGACGACCATCACTTGAGAAAAACTCGAGCGACTCTTCTAGCGATTCCACGATTCCGTCAAATTGAAATGAGCCCCAAAGAAAACGAACCGCGGGTGGGACAAACTTGTCGCCTTCCTGCTTTGGAGTAATGAAGTAAGCGACTTTTGCAGTCAGCTTCCTTACGTCTTGTTCAGCTTGCTGTTCGGGTGGCATCGGCGCGGTAACGTCGAACCAAAGTTGAATAGCCAGCTTGGTGGTTCCGGCTCCAACAAACTGCCTTGCCGGTGTTCCTTTCTGATCTCCAGCACCAGAAGGCGTGGCCACCTGATTCGCGAAACTTACTTTCAGCGACTCTGGATTGAATTGCACCTGACACTTCTTGTCGGTGTTGATCTCGTTCTTGAACTCGGCGTCGAGTTCGCGAAGTTCAGCTTTTTCAAGTTTCTGCGTGTCAGGCATGAGTCAATTACCGTCTTGTTTCGGAGTGACCGGTAAACTTGGTTTGTCGCAGCGCCACGACAGGCTGAAGCTTATCGGACATCAACCTTTTGGTTTCTTGAAAGTCAGTTTTTCATAGGCCAGTTGTAGTTCTTCTATCGCCACCGCTCCGTCTTTCGCGCTGAGGGCGGGCGACTTAAGCTTCACGGGCACGCATCGGGAAAGCAGGAACCTGGCACGTTCCGTCGTACCGTCCGCTGCAAAGATGACGACTTCGGCATCGGCGCGAAGGGAAGCATCGCTCAGCACCAGATCGAACCAATCCCAGAGTTCAAAGTTCGCAGTCATGCCACGCTTCATGGTTACCTGGCCGTATTTCAATGGACCAGTTAGCCGGATCTCCTTACCGTTGTTGCCGCCTTCGCGAATTGTTTTCACATCCATCGTCATTTCCAATCCATCACACTCAGAAAAGGACGCATCGCAAACCTGCATTGCTACTCCGTCAACTCTGATCTCCACGGCAAAGTTGAATGCGGTGAAGGGATAGGCCACGCGCTCGTCTGCTGGATTGGCCATCTATTAACGCACCTCCATCGCCAGACTGCGGTCGCTGGTTTGAATCAAGCGAATGGTCAGAAACGACAAAGGCAACGACGGGGCAACGCGCAGTTCGACTATGAAGCGGCCCTGCTCCACGCTCTCCGGAGTATTGAGCGAGTCACCAGCGACTACCTGGTATGACGAAGCGGGGGTCGACCCAGCAAATGCTCCACGTTCAAACATGCCATCCAGCATTTCCGTAAAGCCGCGCTCGACCACGCGACGGAAGGCGTCGTTATTTGGTTCGAAAACGTAAGTTGCGCCGAGCCGCAGGGCTTGCCGTCGCAGCAAAATCAGGAGGCGCCTGACATTGATGGATCGGAGATCGATATCGTCGCTCAACGTATCGGCGTCAAGGACCAGAAAACCGCGTGGCTCGTGCCGGATAAGATTGATGTGCGACTCCTGGAGATCCAATCGTCTGCTGCTGGCGAGCTCTGGTTCGAGCGCTAATACATCCAGCATTGGATCATTGGCTGGAGCGAGCCACGCGCCGCGACGCAACGCTCGCTTGGCAATCAATCCACACATGGCACCACAGGGAGGCATGCTTCGCAGACCGTCACCGGGAGGCTCATCTGACGCGATTAGCCACGGATGAAAGACGGCCCCGTAACTGAATGCATTGGTTTCGCGGAAGCCGAGAGCTGGAACCAAAGCATTAGCCACAACCTGGTTGGACTTCAAAATTCGAACATGTTCGATTGCTTTGTCTTCCCGATAATGTTTTGGTAACGACAAGACACAGAGAAGGTCACCGCGTGCGGCGCACAAACGCAATAGTGCGCGTTGCACGGAAAACAATTCCGTCGCTGAGTATTCTTTCTCCCTCGTGAGTCTCCATCGTCCGCTGGTCCCTACTCGAACAGCCACGCCATTGGACCAGTCGCTGGTTTCATGGCCCACGATCGTTCGCACGCGATAATAGTAGTCACCATTCTTGCGGCCGTAGATTGTGTAGCTGGTTGATTTGCCGGAGTAGATTTCTTCGTGATTACTGAAGTCGGGATCGCCAGACTCTTCCAACACAAAAAGTTGCGCGCTTTGCGAAGAGGATTTCCACGAGAGGGTGAAGGTGCCATCTGCACTTAACTGCGTCGACGCAACCAAAACCGGCGAATCGATAACCTGGATTGAGCAGTCGAGAAACTGGCCCCACTCGGGCGCGTGCACCGGTTTGATTGGCGACGGTTTAGGTGCTTTTGGCGCGCAATCGGTTAACGGCGGCGGAGTGTTATCGCTGGTGGCGTTGCAATTAAGAAAATGCCACCACCCCGGTCGTACTGGTGGGGTAGATGGTTCCGGCTTCGGTAGTTTTGGCGGCGACTGTCTGGTCCATCCAGCGTGAACGGCATCGGGCACCGCAATAATCGTCGCCTCTTCCAGTGCGAAAGCGGCGTGCATTCCGGTCAAGCGACGCGGTTTGGGCGCGAGATACGAGAGAAACTCTGCTTCACCCGGCAGATTTTCCGTAACCACGCTCGCGATGCTGGGGTCGATGAACAGGTTTGCATCGAATTCCGCCAGACCGTCACGCTCTAGTTCATTGCCAGTCATCGTGGCTGGACCAACATAATTCGCGGGCGTAGGCAGCATCGCCAACGGCAAATGCATTTCGTTACCAGCAGGTAAGCCAGCTAGCGGAAACCGAAATAGATCGCCTACCTGGCGCCAGAGAACGGTAGCGGGCGACTCCGACATCACTTCGTTGGTGTCGCTATACACTTCTTCGTCGCTTGGCAAGTTGGACCAGTAGCGCGGATGCAGCTTTTCGAAGCCAAGCTCACTGAGGCTGACGGCATATTCGTCGCCTTTGCGGACCCAAATCTCAAACGCGAGCCGTTCGCATGAAGGGGTTGACGCCGGTATCGGCATGGGAGCTGGTTTGATCAGCACCGGCTGACCCGAAACCAGTGGGGTGGCGGTCGCATCCGAACTGAAGGTAAGATCGCTAACCGTCATCAGCAGTTCATCGTTCCCCGCAGTTATTCGAATTATTGATCCTGGCGCCGGTGCGTCAGCGACAGCGCAGTTGAGTAGCTTCAGACTTATCTTGTCAGTCTGTTTAGGAACGGGACTAAGCTGATCAGGATTGATGATTGCTTGAAGCTCGACTTCGAAATGAACAGCAGGATCAATGTCAGAGGAGTCAGCAGGATCGAGTTCGTGCGTGAAGAGCCCGACCTGAACCTTGGAGCCTGGAAGCGGAAGATTTTTTGGAGTGAAAACCCACGCGGCTTTCTCACCAGTCACTTTTAGTACGCGATTAAGTTCTGAATCCGTGGGTGGAGAACTGCTTACCGGCAATTCAACCTTAGCTACAGTAAGAAAGAGCGTGCGCCCCTTCTGGAAGTCGAGCTTCAAAAGTTCGCCGGGAGCAACCGGCTCAGAAGAATCGCGAATGAGGTGGACGACGTACTTACCGTCGACGAATTCCAGATCGCTGCTCACCTGCGAGGGACGCGAAAGCAAAGCCGATCCCACCCTAATTGAATCCGACCAGCTACCCTCAGAACGCGCTAGCGCAAACGCAGGCGCAACGCGAGTCAATTTGTTGTCCTCCTTCTCCTCGCCAAATTGAAGAGAGACCAACGACGGGATTGGGAAATAGTTGCAGACGGCGCGATTTAGTTTGTTAGTCGCCTTTGGCGTGCGTCGTGCGACGCGGATTATCCAGCAACGTCGCCCGCCATTGCGAAAGAAGGCACGTACAGCGGGCGGCAAGTGCGCATAAACCTGTTCACCTTTTTCAATATCCCACGCTAGCGGAGCGTCCTCGCCAAAGATCGCCGTAAACTGCGCCTCCGACTCGACTGCCACGGGAATTTCCAGCGGACCCGAAGCTGAGAAGCCGACGAACACAGCAATATCCATTCGAGGCAGGGTTTCCGGTAACACGGGCGCCACTGTTTCGAATCGAAATCCAGGCAAGCGTCTTGGCCGAGCGGCGCTCATCAACTACTCCATTTCCAAACGTTCGTAGGAGATGGTCAGTTCTTCCATCGCCACATCGGTGCCTTTCGCATTGAATGGACCACTAATGTGCTTGATGATTCGAGCCCGCAGAAGTTTCCACGTTTGCACCACCTGAGTGTGGTCCTCATTCTGAAGTGAAATCGTGATGGTCCGTTCGGCCATCTGATTTCCATTGCGGATATCGTTGAGCCATTGATAGAGATTCAGCGAACCAATCACCCCGCGCTTGAGAGTCACATCGGTGGCCTTGTTGAGTCCGGTGATTTTGCGCACGCTGTTTTCTTTTGAATTGCCGGTGCGATATTCGGAGACGGTGACTTCCATTCCGATGTTACTCATCTCCTGAAAGCCAGCCTCTGGTCCATCGGTATTCCCAGTCCCCAGATCGACGAGGAAATTGAATTGAACGTAAGGGCGATCTCGTAATACAGCCATAGCATCCTCCTTAGGAGCAGTAACTAATTGTCCGTGCCAGGCGATCGGAAACCGTCAGCCTGACGCTAATCCGGTCGCATTCGGCTAGACCTTGCGATCAGCAGTCCATTGGCCGATGCGAAAGATGACGAACTCGGCGGGTCGCAGCGGCGCCACACCGATGAGGCAGACGAGCCGGCCGTTGTCGAGATCGTTTTGGGTCATCGTCGAGCGATCACACTTGACGAAGTAAGCCCGCTCGGGTTTGTCACCGAGGAGAGCGCCCATGGTCCATTCATTCAAGAGGAAATCCTCGATGGTCCGTCGCACATTTCCCCAAAGCAATTCGCCGTTGGGCTCGAATACGGCCCACTGCGTGCCCTTGTCGATGGAGCGTTCGAGGTAAGCGAAGTAGCGTCGCAGATTTACATACTTCCATTCTGGATCGGAGCTGATAGTGCGGGCTCCCCAGAGTCGGAATCCACGTCCCTCAAAGAAGCGAAAACAATTGATACCTTCGGGATTCAAAACCTCCTGCTGCGCCTTGTTAAGCAGCGTTTCGAATCCGATAGCCCCATTGACTACTTCATTTGCGGGGGCTTTATAGACCGCGCGATTCACGTCGTTGCGAGCATAAATTCCGGCCACGAAGCCGCTCGGTGGCACGTTGATTTCTGTGTTAGTTACCGGATCGAGAATGCGAACCCAGGGGTAGTAGAGAGCGCCGTAAGTTGAATCGAGCTTGGCGCGCATCTCCCGCACTTCTGAAATGGATTGACCATCTCCACTGTCCAGCACCGCTATGCGATACCGCATCCGCGAAGCATGAGAGATCAAACCATTGATGGTCGCGTTTGCGGTTGCCGGATCGTTTTTGTAACCAAACGTGGCTCCGGGTGCAGCGACGATAGATATATCTTCTATGTCTTCAAATGCGATCAATCCGCTCTTGTCGTTGGTTTGTAGATTTACGTTGCCCTGGTAGTCGCTCGAACTCGGCCGCTGCCCATCGTTGCCGCCGGTAAGGCTAACCACAATGGAGCGCGCTGAGTCAGTCGAGAGTTCGGCAGTCTTTGGATCAGGGGATGCGAAGTCTGTTACTCGTTGGTTGAGTGTCGTATTGGTGTTGGTTCTCGTACCGTAGTCGGCGATGGCCGAAACAACCTCAGCACCGGTGTTCATGCTGGTTCCAGCAAGAATAACAATCGGCAGAGACCTTGCCTGGGCCATGCTGCTTGGATCTTGTTCAAACAACCTGGTGAGCGAGTCTGGCGCGCCGAAGGGATTCCGATGGCTGGGATCCGGTGCGAGCCCGGTCCAGACCATTGGCAAACCGTCGCCGTTCGCGGAACTTACCTGCACCGTCAGCGACACCACTCGGACTTCGTGTCCCTGCGCTGGATCGAGTGAAGGAAGAGTAGAGCCGGCTGGAACGTTGAGCCGGAAATCTGAATTTGCCTTTGCACCACCTTCATTGAAGATCCAGGTTTGCTCGTCGTTGTCATACTGAGCCACGTAATATGAGCCACCACCTAAGATCCCGCTGGGAGGACTGCTGGGCGGGCTCGTCACGTCACCAATCCACACCGTATCCCGGTCGCGCAGTGCGCCTGCGCTGAGATTGCCCGCCGTTCCGGAGAGCATGTTCTGGCCCAACGCCACCGTGATTGACACTCGGAAATTGCCGGCCGCACCAGGGAATCGGGCCCGTATGAGAATTGAACTATCACGCGAACCTGAACCTGGATTCGCAGTCAGCCATCCACGCGCATGACCGTCGCTGTTCATGTTGCTGGTCACAACCGGATTGTCGGCCGAGATGTTTGCGCCGGGACGTTGATACGGTTGCGGTGTGGCTCCAAGCTGGCGAAATACCCGCGCAACATAGAGACGCTTCCCGCCTTCTTCGAAGAAAGAGCGGACGGCGTGCCAAAGGAAGTTGTGGAGGTTCACGCCGCCAAAAAACGCCAGGCCATTGCGATCGCCGTAGACGCGTTCAAATTCTGCCAGGCTGGTAATAATGTCGGACTCCAGATCAATCGGTCCATATCGGGCGGGGCCGACGAAGCCCGTCGTAGTTGTGCTAACCCCCTCGATGGACTTTGAACGGAACGAAACCTCTTCCACATAAACACCTGGCGCAAGATATTCAGGCATGACTCCTCCTTAGGGCGGGGAAACCGCCGGGCTAATGAACAAAACGGAATTTCGCGGACTCGTCAGCGGTGACGAAGTTGCTGAGTTGGATTTCAGAATCAGTTCGCGACCATATTGCAGCGACACATCAGTCAGTGCTTCAGACAACGAAGGATCTGACCAAATCAAGGCCTCAGGTTGCGAAAGACTCCGGCGCAAGTCAGGAAATGTATTGCTGGGAACTGTTGAATGCGGAGGTGAAGAATCTGCCAGCGCCGGCGAGTACAAAACGCGAATCTGCAACGGCCAAACCTGATTCGTTAAGGGTGGACCAGTGGCAATGGCCTGGGATTCTGGCGGGGACGTCAGCGGCGACACGACCGGCGAACCCAACGGTGAGCTTGGGGCAAAGGCCAACGGCTGAGGATACGGAAAGATAACAGCGACTTGTCCCTGTTCGTCGCCAAGCCCTCGGCCGATCAGTCTGTCCCTGTCATAGACTTCCAGTATGGCCCAGCCAGCTCCGGTGTCAGATTCTCTGTTCCAAAGGTGAGCGCGGATCACTGCCATCCCGGCTGGAACATTTCTCACCGGCGTTGAATAGAGCGGAATACTTGACCTCAAAGCAGGCGGTGAACCACTGTTTGGACCATTCCATTTGTAGATATTTCTAGCTGGTAGATCTGCAGAAAACTGAAAAGGCTGGAAACGACGCTCTTCATCGCTGACTTCGATAATGAACTGATTTGATGGAGAGTTCTCCTGCCAGTAACGCTCAGAACCGTTACCGCGCTCGAGCTCAATCAACCCGGCAGCATGATGTAACACGTAAATTCCGCTCCGATTACTGATGGCCTGGCGCCTCGCTGCGGGACGGTTGACGGGATAGGCCCAGACGTTGAGGCCACTTCCAATGAACACTCCAGTCATGGTGTCGTGAAAACGCAAACCAAGCGTGGCCACACGTGTTAGTCGTTCGAGTTCAATAAACGGAGGCATATGCGGTTATCGTTTTCCCAGCGCCAGTTCACGCGTCTGAACGTGAGGCGCTTCGCTTAACGGCATGGTCGAGGAGATCCCAATCATCCTGGCAACGTAGCCAACAGAGAGTGGCGCATTAGTCTTCGTCGGACTCCAGAGGTTGTTCCAGTCCTGAAGGTTGATCGATTCAAACAACACCTCAACAGTTTCGTTCGGCTCAAACACTTCAGGATCGGGCCCGTTGTCGTTGAGCAAACCGACAGGCAGAATCGGCACGTCTTCGAACATTCGGATCATCCAACCCAGGAGGCGTTGCTGCTTGATTGCCGTTTTCCCCCAGACGCTGGCGATGTAGTGCAGGTCGAGAGGAATCGGCGGACGGTAGCGTCGTCCGTCTGGTCCAACCGTGGGTGGTAGGGTCCTCCGAGCACCGCTGACCGCGAGCCGGTAGAGATAAAGCGAGATGCCTTCATCCATCGGATTCCCGAAATCGCTGATCTGGTAGAGCTTGAACTGGGCTCCAGAAAACTCTGATGGACAGGCGTTGGCCAGGAGCTTTCGCATCGCTTCACCTGTTGCGGCAATTGCCTGAAAACCAGCCATGCTGCTGCACCTTTTTTTTGAGGTTGGATCCGAACGCCCTTTCAAAGTGAGTTAAGGGCGAACCACTTCAACCAGTTGCTGACCCGCGATTTCAAGCCAACCTGGACCGGCGCGTTATTGATGTATTGCTTAATAAATTCGGGAATTTCATTCAGGTTTTTTACGTAACGCCTGGATCCACTAGGCACATGTGTTATGTAGCCATGCCAAGTGAGCTGGTTCGACTTGCCTTCAGCTTCCTCGAGCCAAAGCTTCACGATGAATGAGTGCGCTGTGGACTCCAGTAAGTCCATTCTCTTCAGGTTGACCAACCAAAATAATTGCGAGGCAACCGATGGTTTGCGGAACGGGAGGACGTTTAGCAGATCAAGTGTCGACGCTGCGCCTTACGCGCGTCTGCGGCAACGTCTTAGGAGGGATTTAGAGGGCAGGATCAGAAAGGAATAGATTTTCCATATCGCATTTTCCATATCTCATTTGTCATTGCCGACGCGAGCGGCCTGAAGTTCAGAGTTCAAGCTTTAGCTTGCGGTACCAAGCCACCGACTAAAGGCTGAACTCTGAACTTCAGGCCTCCAACCTCGATTACGTCGCAATGACAAATGAAAAATGAGATATGGAAAATCGTGCTGATTTCGAGATCAAAACTTAGTCTCTGCCTGGCCGCAACCCGTTCTCGAGTGCTTTGATGTCACGTTGAATGCGAAGCTGCACCGAAGATAAGAGCAACTGGAGTTGTCGTAAGCGACCGACAACATCTGCTGAAGCCGCGTTTTCCATCGGCTCCAGGGTGACAATTTCATCGTCCGCACTGAGCTCGTCTCGCCGGATTTTCTCGTAGAGTCGCACAGTGCGATTTTCTGGTTTCACACCCAGTTCATGCCTAAGCGTGTTGACGCAACTTTCATATTGTCGCAAAGCCGCGGTTCGATCACCGGCCAGATAGTGAAGGTGCATCAACTGTCGATGCGCGCGCTCCCGTGCAGGATCGTATCGCAGGATGATCGTGGCGTAGCCCTGGGCCAATTCGTACTGATGGTGTTGCTCAGAAAAACTTATCAGCTTATCGAGAATCGTTAGGTAGGTATTCTGCAGTCGTTCACGTTCGAACAGACACCAATCCTGATACCAACCCGACAGCAAGTCTCCTTCATAGAGATCCGCAGCGGCCTTCAGCGATTGCGCCTGCTCAGAGGTAAGTTGGCGGCCCGGGATATCGGCGACCGTGCCGAACGCGCGCTCAAACTCGCCGACGTCAGACCATAGATGACTTTGTGAGTTGAGTCGGAGCCAATCGTGCTCGACGAGGAGCGTGCGTGATTCATCGGCACCACCCGATTCGAGAACTGACTGAAGATGCCACAAAGCCTGGCGCAGGTATTTTTTTGATTTATCGGTAGATGTATCGCCCCATAGCAGGGCGGCGAGCGCCTCGCGTGAATGATGGCGATCGCGGTGAATCAGCAGGTAGCTCAGCAGCTCCTGTTCCTTACTCGCATCCAGACCTTTAGTCAGTTGGCTGTCTACATGAAGTCGAAATTTTCCGAATAATCTAACTTGTAAATGAGGCATGTGGAGGACTCTTTCTGCGAGGATTGGGGCGAGGGTTTTGATGCAACTCTGGATATCATAAACGTAGGACCAGGGTAATCAGAGTGTTGAGTTTTTCCGACGGGGCTGGAAGAAAATATTCCCATTCAGGGTCAGAAGTCAACGAAATCCCAGCGCACTTCCGTAGGCCGTTTTTGGAGGCGGCATTCGAAAGCAATTACGATTGAAACTTTACTTGGCACCGCGGCGTTAGATTTGTCGGGAGAGAGATTTAGATCGTCGAGGGACAACTCAAACGCTGTCTGAAAGTATCGAAGCATTGGATCTATTTCTCAGAAAGTGCTTGACAGTTTGATGGTCCTACTTTATACAAGTACGCTCGCGCGACAGCGTGAGGAGAAAAATAAAATGTTGATGAGCTGGAAAAATAGAGAACGAAACGCCGAACGGCAGCCCTATGCCGGCATGCCAGGCGTTTGTTTGGTTCTCGCTCCGGGCTCGTTAGCAGTCAATAAATTTGACGGCAAACTCGGACAAGAGACGATAGATCGCCGTCATATCAGGCATTAATTCGCGGGAGCGGACTCCCGCTCCCAAATCTCAAAGAAAAATCGCGAGAATTGTTAGGAGCGGGCAGCTTCCCTGGGAGGCTTAAAGCCCGCTCTTTTTGTTTTTTGACAATCGAAGTACCTATTTTGCGAAAAACTCCATGCGAACTTCGCATGGAGTCTTTGGATGAAGGCAGGGAGCCTTCCGGATGATGACGCCGTTGCTTTGCGAGAGTCCCGAGCGTCGCCATCCTCAGGAGAAGTGTGCCTCGAAGTGTGTTCGAAGTACGTGTCTCGCTGCCTTCATCTGTTTTTTAACACAAGAGATCTCAGATCTGAAATCTAAGATCTCAGATCTGAAGTCTGAGATATCAGATCTGAAATTTGAGATCTCAAACTTGCATGCGTGGCTGAGCAGCAAAAGCACTCGACTGTAAATCGAGCGTCCATCGTGACTTCGTAGGTGCGAGTCCTACCGCATGCACCACCGATCGAAGGATGAGGGATGTAGGTCAGCATTAGAATTCTTTAGGGATGTAGGCTAACGGCAAACCATCGGTTTCCAAATCCGACATTCTCGGTTCAAATCCGAGCGTCCCTGCCAATTTTTAGGAAGGCCCGACAGTTGAGTGAGTCAAACAGTCTTGAAAACTGCGGCGGCGTGGTCCGTGTAGGGTTCGACTCCCTAGCCTTCCGCCAAGACAAATTTCGGATTTCGGATTGCGGATTGGTTTTTGCGCTGCCGTCTGAAGAACCACCAATTTCGCAATCCGAAATGCGCAATGCGAAATCCGAAATTCGCCGGACCTGTAGCTCAGTGGAATGAGAGCGCGACTCTGCGAAGGTCGAGGTCACACGTTCAAAGCGTGTCAGGTCCACCAGATCGAAAGGATGAAGGATGAAGGATGAAGGATGAAGGATGAAGGATGAGAAATGCGATGTGAGTTCGGATTAATACTTTCATCCTTCATCTTCCGCCTTCATCCTTTCATTGCCGGCGTAGCCCAACAGGCAGGAGGCACTAGTTTTAGAAACTAAACAGTGTGGGTTCGAATCCCTCCGCCGGCACCAAAACAAGGGATGAAGGATGAGGGATGAAGGATGAAAGGAAGAACCAGGAGTTCCTCGCCCATTCATCCCTCATCCTTCCTCCCTCATCCTTGCTTTTCGGGGCGTTAGGCAAGCCAGGTTCAAGCCGCTTGATTTTCAATCAAGAGATGCGTGGGTTCGAATCCCACACGCCCTACCAAACTTTGGGCGAATGCTGAATGTGACTACATCTTTGAAATGACTCGTCACCTTCGTTTCTTTGTCGCCCAAGCAGATTCCGATCCGAACAATTGACGCATCTAGCCGAAAAACAAATTGAATGGTCAGCAGGCGTCCCATGTTCGTGTTTTTCTCTGTGCAACCTCTGTGCTCTCTGTGCCACCGTGGTGGAAGTTTTGATGACGGTAATCCACCACAGAGACACAGAGAGCACGGAGGACGCACAGAGAATGATCCGCAATCCGGATTTCTTATGTGGGCCGTAGCTCAAGAGCAGAGCACCGCACTGTGAATGCGGCACGTGAGGGTTCAAATCCCTTCGGCCCACCCAAGACGATTGCCGATTGCCGATTCCCGACTGCGGAATGTCCGCATTTCGAAATCCGAAATACGAAATTCTTTCCGGGGCCGTAGCTTAGTTGGATTAAAGCGCTGCACTGTCGATGCAGAGATCGCGAGTTCAAGTCTCGTCGGCCCCGCCAGTGTAGGACAGACATTCCTGTCTGTCGGACTGTCGTCAGAGGCAGGCTGACATATCGTTAGACCAATCGTGACAGAGAGGAATTTCTGTCTTACCTGTAGGGCTGTCGTCAGAAGTAAGCAATATATCTCTAGACCAATCGATGACAGACAAGAATGTCTGTCCTACGCGTCAGTAGCCAAATCGGATTAAGGCACCTGCCTCTTAAGCAGGGGATTGTGAGTTCGAGTCTCACCTGGCGCACCAAGAGCAGTGAGCAGTAAGCAGTGAGCAGTGAGCAGGAAGCAGCGCGGAGCCACCCACCCTGTTCCGTAGATTCTTAACATTCTTTAGAAAGGAGGAGCATATGCCTTACAAAAAGCTACCAATCGGTGGCGCACACAAAGAGATTCTTTCATGGGCCAATCATGAATTCAGCTTTGAAGAGCAATCAATGCTGCGCAATGTTTCGCGCTTGCCGTGTTTGTTCAAGCACGTCGCGCTGATGCCTGATGCCCATCTGGGAAAGGGCAGCATGGTCGGCTCGGTAATCGCGACCAAGGAAGCTGTGATTCCCGCAACCGTGGGTGTAGATATCGGCTGCGGCATGATGGCGGTGAAGACGCCATTTAAGAGCGGAAAACTCGACGGCAAGTTGAAAGACTTGCGCCTTGCAATCGAAGAAGCAATTCCGGTGGGCTTTAACGCCCATCGGGAATCAGTTGACGAATCGTCTCACTGGGACGGTTGGAACAACTTCAGTGATCTTCACCGTGGCGTTCACGATCGCAAAGCGAAAGCGATGAAGCAGTTGGGCACGTTGGGCGGCGGCAACCACTTTGTCGAAGTTTGTCTCGATACAGAAAACTTCGTCTGGTTGATGCTGCACTCGGGCTCGCGCAACATCGGCAAGGAACTGGCGGAACGCCACATCGATACCGCCAAGTCGCTGTGGAAACTGTCGGAGTTGCCGTCACCAGACTTGGCTTATTTCATCCACGGCACGCAAGAGTTTGTGGCGTACTGGAAGGACCTGAAGTGGGCCCAAACCTACGCGATGAAGAATCGCGAAATCATGATGACGCGTCTGTTGAAGGTCTTTAACAAGATGTTCAATCATCGCCAGTCGTTCAAGCCCGAGCTGGCGGTTAACTGTCATCACAACTACGTTGCGCTCGAAGAGCATTATGGCGAAAAAGTTTTCGTCACGCGCAAGGGCGCAATCAATGCTGAGAAGGATGCCTACGGCATCATTCCCGGTTCGATGGGCGCGAGATCGTTCATTGTTCAGGGACGCGGCTCGGCAGAGAGTTTCAACTCCTGCTCACACGGAGCCGGACGCAAGATGTCGCGTAGTGCAGCCAAGCGAGCTTTTACAAAAGACGACTTGGCGCGCCAGACCTCGCGCGTTGAATGCCGCAAAGACATAGGCGTGCTGGATGAAATTCCCGGCGCTTACAAGGACATCAAGGCAGTGATGCGAAACCAGAGCGATCTGGTGAAGATCGTTGCCGAGATCAAGCAGGTGGTCTGTGTTAAGGGCTAGTCCAAAGTCCAAGGTCCAATGTCCAAGGTCCTCTGAAACAAACGGACTTTGGACCTTGGACTTGAGACTTTGGACTCTTTGTCGGGGTGTGGTGTAACGCAAGCATACGAGTCTTGGGCACTCGCGGCGACAGTTCAATTCTGTCCTCCCCGACCAACCGATCGCGGATTTCGGAATTCGGAATGCGGATTTCGTAAGCACCAGGATGCTAACGAATTCCCTCAATAGTGCGATGGCGCGCTCCGCAAATCCGCATTCCGAAATCCGCAATCCGAAATTCCCATCGTCCTGCCAGGAGTCCCAAGTTAGCGGAAGTGATGTAGCTGGAAACATGTGAGTCTTCCAAACTCGCTTCGAGAGTTCGAATCTCTCCTTCCGCTCCAAGAGTAGGACAGACATTCCTGTCTGTCGGTCTATCGGCAGAAGCTTCTGTGAATCAACAGGCTTGTTGTCCAAACAGTGACAGACAGGAATGTCTGTCCTACCGCGCGTGTCGCCAAGCGGCTAAGGCTCTGGATTGCAAATCCAGTATCGTGAGTTCGAGTCTCACCACGCGCTCCAATTCAATATGTCCGACATGTTTTAGGAACCTCTGATCAAGTCGATCATAGTCGGATTTGCCTAGCCCACTCGGCGGGCTAAGGCAAAGCAATTCGTAAGACTTGAGCAGAGCTTCCTTGACCTTGTCGTTCACCTAATCGAGAGACTCAACTTGTGAGTTTACTAGTCTGTTGAGTTTCTGCCGCGTTCGTCGACAAGCTGAAGCATGTCGAACACTCAACTTCAAGAGCGGCGACTCGCGCCGTGCGAGTCTTAAACCTCACTGCCGCTCTTGAATCCAACTATTTCAACAACGCAGTAGTAGGACAGACATTCCTGTCTGTCGGACTCTCAGCAGAAGCTTCTGTGAATCAACAGGATCTTCGCCCAATCAATGACAGACAGGGATGGCTGTCATACCAGAAAGGAGGTGCCGAGATGGCCCCGCTAAATGGCCGCGTATTGCTACTTAACCAAACTTACGAACCGCTCGGCACCGTCAGCGTGGCGCGAGCGATAATCATGACCTTCAAAAACAGCGTCACCGTCGAAGAGCTCGACGGCGATCGCGTCCTGCGTTCAGCGCACGCTGAGTTCCCGGTGCCTTCGGTAATTCGCCGCCGCACCTATATCAACGTGCGTCGACGTCGCGAAGCGTCAGGCATGAAGCGGTTGCGTATCTACATGCGCGACAAGTTTCGTTGCCAGTACTGCGGCGAGAGGAAAGGATTGCCGGAGCTGACGCTGGATCACATCATGCCGCGCTCACGTGGGGGTGATAACTCACCAGTCAACGTGGTCACCGCGTGTATCGGGTGTAACAACCGGAAGAGCGACCGCACGCCAGCTGAGGCACGCATGCCATTGCTGACTACACAGTCAGCATTGAGGGTGCGACTCGAGCGGGTCGTGCTTTGTCACTATGCAGAGGCGCGCGCCGAGTGGCGCAAGTATCTCTTCATGGACCATCACGATGATCGTGACGTCATGGAGAAGGTGCATGCCGAACGCAAGAGGTGTTCATGAGATGTGCTTTGAAACTTTGAGCTTTGTGCTTTGTGCTTTGAACTTTGTTCTTTGAGGTTGGCGCGCGGCGTGGAATGCAGACACGTTCGAAGCACAAAGCACAAAGAACAAAGCACAAAGAACAGCTTATTGCGGTCGGATAGCTGAGACGGATTAGCGTGGGTCTGAAAAACCCGAGAGGTTGGTTCGATTCCAACTCCGACCGCCATTAGCAAGGATGAAGGATGAGGGATGAAGGATGAAACTGAGATTCTTCCAGCTTCATCCTTCCGCCTTCATCCTTCCGAACGCCCGAGTAGCTCAACTGACAGAGCGCTGGTCCTACAAACCAGAGGTTGAGGGTTTAAGTCCTTCCTTGGGCACCAAAAGCAAGGATGAAGGCAGAAGGATGAAGGATGAAAGCAGAGCGCTCGCCGAGTTGTTCATTTTTCATCCCTCATCCTTCCGCCTTCATCCTTAGTTATCGGGGCGTGACTCATCCCGGCAGAACGGCGACTGCCCGGGACCGTGGAGTTTCAAGAGGCTGAGCGGCCTCACGCCCCGACCACAACTTCGTCCAAAGTCCAACGTCCAAAGTCCAACGTCTATGTGGGTTCCCCTGACATTGGACCTTGGACTCGTCTTGGGCCTGTAGCTCAGTGGAATTAGAGCGTCTGTCTTCGAAACAGAAGGTCGCAGGTTCAAGTCCTGCCAGGCCCGCCACCTCGAAAGGATGAAGGATGAGGGATGAAGGATAAAAGTCTAAAACGCAGTCGCATTGCGGCTCTTTCTCATCCTTCATCCTTCCGCCTTCATCCTTCTTCTGCGGAGTAGCTCAAACTGGAAAGAGCGTTCGTCTCATAAACGAGAGGGTGCGGGTTCGAATCCCGCCTCCGCGACCAAGCCTAGTCCAAAGTCCAATGTCCAACGTCCAAGGTCAATTTCACTTTAAGAGAATTTGGACCTTGGACCTTGGACGTTGGACATGGGACTGTTTTTCGGGGGCTATGATCTAACGGCATGATGCCTGCCCTGCAAGCAGGACGTAGAGGTTCGACTCCTCTTAGCTCCACCAAGAAAGTAAGCAGTAGGCGGTATAAGCAGTAAGCAGTAAGCAGTAAGCAGAAGGCAATTGGTGCCGCGGTTTCGATGTGCGTACGGCCTACTGCCTCCCGCCCCCTGTCTCTTGGCTTCCGGCGATGTAGCTCAATTGGCTAACAGAGCGTCGGTCTTGTAAACCGAACGATAAGGGTTCGACTCCCTTCATCGCCTCCAGTTTGAAAGGATGAAGGATGAAGGCGGAAGGGTGAAAGATGAAGGATGAAAGATGAGGGATGAGCGAGGAACGCTTATACACAACTTCCCTCGTTCATCCTTCATCCTTCCGCCTTCATCCTTCCTTTGTGGCGTAGCCAAGTTGGTAAGGCACCGCACTGTTAATGCGGCCATGCGAAGGTTCGAATCCTTCCGCCACAGCCAAGATCAAAAGGATGAAGGATGAAGGCGGAAGGATGAAAGAGAGTCGAGATTCTGCGGCTTCATTTCATCCTTTATCCTTCCGCCTTCATCCCTCCGTGCTGGCCCGGAGCTCGAGCGACAGAGCAGCGGACTTTTAATCCGTGAGGTGCGGGTTTGAGCCCCGTCGGGCCAACCAAAATTCTTGTACTTTGTTCTTTGATCTTTGTGCTTTGTATTGCGGCCAAGTCTTTTGCTGCAACGCGCAGACGCATTTCAAAGCACCAAGCACCAAGTACAAAGTTCACGCCCGCGGTGTAGCTCAACGGCAGAGCACTCGACCGATAATCGAGCGACGACGGTTCGACTCCTTCCACCGCGACCAACGAATCGTCAAGAGTCCAAAGTCCAAAGTCCAAAGTTCAAAGTTCAGGTCAAGCGCTTCATGGCACCTTCGTGGAGCAGACTTTGGACTTTGGACTCGGGACTTTGGACTGTCTTTCGGGGCATAGCTCAATCGGTAGAGCAGCCGCCTTATAAGCGGTTTTAGCGCCAGATCAGCGCGAGGTTCTGGGCTCGAATCCCAGTGCCCCGACCAAAAAAGGGATGAAGGATGAGGGATGAAGGATGAAGTGCGTGACGTTAGAAGCTTTGATCGTAAAGCTCGCATTCATCCTTCATCCTTCCGCCTTCATCCTTCCTCTTGCGGGATGGTGTAACTGGCAACACGTCGGGCTTTGAACCCGAAGATGGAGGTTCGACCCCTTCTCCCGCAGCCAATCTTTCATGCCGAACGCGATAGGTACTTCGATTATTTACAAGGAAAAAGAATCGGAGGTGGACACAATGAAACTAGCAGAAGCACTAATTCTACGCGCAGATTGCCAGAAGAGATTTGCACAGCTGAAGTCGCGATTGCTTGCCAACGCCAAGGTCCAGGAAGGTGACCAGGCAGCGGAAGATCCCAAGACCCTAACTGCCGAACTCGAAGGAGTTGCTGCTCAGCTTGCGGATCTAATCAAGCGCATTAATAAGACCAACTCTACTGTCCCATTCGAGGGCTACGGAACGATCTCGGATGCGCTCGCCGACCGTGATGTCTTAACTCTACGCCGCGCGGTCTTTGCCGATCTGGCGCAGGCAGCTGCGTTTACTCAAGACCGCTTCACTCGCTCGGAAGTGAAGTACGTTCGGAATATCGAGGTTGTTGAGATCCAGAAGCGTGCTGATGAACTCGCAAAGGACTACCGCGAGCTCGACGCACGAATCCAGGGATTCAACTGGCAGACTGAATTGATCTGAGATCCCGAATTGGGATCTCAGATCAACCGGGTCGGTACAGACGGTAGCCGAACGGGACCGAAGCGAGCACAAACCCGCCAACTGGGAAAGTTGGCTGCGCTGAATAGGCGCCTCATGGTTGCGCGAGGGGCCGCGTAAGTGGGTTCAAATCCCACCTTACAAGTAACGCCCAGTAAAGTCACAAGCGCATTGGGTAATGTAAATGTAACTACCGCGTGCTGGTCTGTTCATTTGGTGAGGGTGGGTCAGGGGCACTGTATCGACTTTCAAAAAGGTACTTCGACTTTCTTGAGGAGAAAAATCGTTGGTGGTGGACCATGTTCATTCGATTTGTATGCGGCGGGATCGATCAGGACTCGCACGTTGCGGCGGGACTCTTCAGTGCTGCCCTGGATCTGTTATGGGCCGGTGAGCTACCAGACTATGAGCTTGAGGCGCTCACAGAGATAAGAGACTGGTTCAATCTTTATTTGAAGTCACCGTTTGATTACCTGCCCATGGAGCAACGTTACTACCGGGCTATTTGCTGGTTCAAAACCACCGCGCACGAACACTTGAGACAAGCGTGGGCGATGACAGCGGTGTTGGAGAGAAATGACATTTTGATTTGGACGATCCGTTCGCCCGCGATCGGATACGTTTATTACGAGGATGAAGTACAGGTTTTTGCGGAGCCTTATAACGACTTAAGGCCCCGGTTGCGGAGGTAACGAACAATGGCAAACAAGACTCTATTCAAATCATTGATCGGCAAATTCATGCCGGCAACTGACACGATCAACGAAGAGCGCGCTCCAGCTTATGCTCTTTCGCCGAAGCACCAACTGGCGCAGTACGCGGCAACTGGTTGCCTGAACACAACCTTCTACGCGAGCGCCGAGGAGCAACTGGCGAAGGTGATTGAGCTCTGCGACGAGGTCGACGCCGAGTTTATTGCGAAAACAGCAGTCTTCTGTCGCGAGCGTGGTCACATGAAGGACATGCCCGCACTGCTTTGCGCAGTGTTGTCAGTCAAGGATCGCACCCTGCTTGATGCGATCTTTCCGCGAGTAATCGACAACGGAAAAATGCTGCGCAACTTCGTGCAGATCATGCGCTCAGGTGTGGTTGGGCGTAAGTCGCTGGGGACTGCGCCGAGGCGTCTGGTTCGCAATTGGCTCGACTCGCGGGAACCGGCAGCCCTGTTCAAGGCTAATGTGGGACAGGATCCTTCGCTGACGGATATCGTCAAGATGGTCCACCCTAAGCCCAAGGATGCGGCACGTGAGGCGTTGTTCGGTTATTTCATCGGGCGCGATTATGCGTTCGATAAACTGCCGGAAGTGGTCCGTGCATTCGAAGCATTCAAGAAGGGCGAGTCGAAGGATGTTCCGGACGTTCCGTTTCAGATGCTGACAGCACTGAAACTCGGGACTGCGGAATGGACTGCGATTGCGCGTCGGGCTCCGTGGCAGATGACGCGGATGAACCTGAACACGTTTGCGCGTCATGGCGTCTTTGGTCAGCCGGGAATGCCGGAGCTGATCGCTGAACGATTGCGAGATGCGAACGCGATCGCGAGGGCCCGCGTGTTTCCTTACCAGCTAATGGTGGCCTACACGATGGCCGCAGCGAACTCTGACATCCCGCAGGTAGTTACGAACGCGCTACAGGATGCGATGGAGATCGCTACGGCGAATGTCCCTGAGTTTGCGGGGAAAGTTTACGTTTTCCCGGATATCTCAGGGTCTATGCATTCACCAGCCACAGGATATCGTCGCGGCGCAACAACGGCGGTGCGTTGCCTCGACATCGCTGCCCTGGTTTCGGCAACGGTGCTGCGCAAGAACCCTTCGACAGAAGTCATTCCGTTTGAGTCGGATGTGGTTAAGGTTCGTCTTAACCCGCGCGACAGCGTGATGACTAATGCTGACAAACTGGCGAAGCTGCCTTGCGGTGGAACCAACTGCAGCGCGCCGCTTCGGTTTCTAAACAAGCGGCAAGCGAAGGGTGATCTGGTGATTTACGTTTCGGATAACGAATCGTGGATCGACTCGCCGCGGTACGGAAGTTTCGGTGGTAGCGCCACTGAGACAATGAAGGAATGGGCACACTTTCGTTCCCGCAATCCAGGGGCAAGGATGGTCTGTATTGACGTCCAACCTTACGGATCGGTGCAGGCGAAGGAGCGTGAGGACATTCTTAACATCGGGGGGTTCAGTGACCAGGTCTTCGACGTGATTGCTGAATTCGCGCGCGGCGAACTGAGCGCCGCTCACTGGACTGGAGTTATTGATTCAGTAGCGGTGTGAGGAATTTGAGGAATTTCGGATTGCGGATTGCGGATTTCGAATTGGTATCGGGTGAGTGACACTTATCCAATTGATAATCGCAGTTAACAATCCGAAATCCGAAATCCGAAATTCGCAATGGTTGGCGAATGCAGGTGTGAGTACATGGCAAAGCGAAAGCGAAAGGGTTCGAATCCCTGCCCGCTTGATTCACTTCAAGTGGGTTTCTCTCACCGATATTTGTCGCCAACAGAAATACTGGTGAATGGTGAATGGTAAATGGTAAATGGTGCGTGATGAATGGTGAAGGGTTACCGCTAAGATACTAACGATTTACCATTCACCATTCACCTGAAAAGCGACGAATGCAGATGAAACTACATGGTTCCGGGTTCGAGTCCCGGTGGCTCCAACAGATTGTGGGGCCATAGCTCAATGGTAGAGCACGTTTCCTCAACCTTGTCGTCGCTTTTTGAGAGAGTGAAACTCAACCTCGGCGACCGTTCCGTTCTGACGCAAGTCTTTAAATACTTGAATGTGGGGCGCCGTTGAAAAACGATCCTCTCCATAAACGAAAGCCCCGGTTGGACCAAGGCTCAGTTTCACCATTTGAGAACTTATCGTTAGTGACGGGGGTTAGCTGCGTGTCTTCGTTCCTTGATGCTCTCGAAGTCTACCGGAAGGTTATTCGGCATCGTTACTGCGGAGGCTTCCGGTTCACCAAGAGTAAAACTAATAGGTTCATAAACGGTCTTTGGACCCGATGCACTGTCGGCGATTACTATTTTGAGTATATGTCCGCCTAAGGCAGGAACCTTGTAAAACTCGGAGCCCGTACGGGGTCGATTACCGGAGGAAACAACAATTGCCTTGTAGCTTAAAACATTATCAACACGTAGGAAATCCGGCGAGTTCATTAGTTCCTCCTCCGTGACAACGGGCCTCGCAGAGTATTCCGAAACGAAATAAAGTTTGTGCCCGTGTCGTGCGAACACGCCCTTGCCGGGCTCGCCGAAACCCTCCTCTTTTGTGTCGCCACTCTTAAGAGAATGCCACCTCCCATTACCTGATACATAACGTGTTTCAAAGTATCTTGGTCGGCTCGTGCCATCCGAAGAGTAATCGGTCACTTGCCAGACAATAGTGTACGCGGGAGCTTTTCCCTTACGGGATAAATTTAGTGCGGTGCGTACGCCGTAACCAGTAGTTGCGGCGATTACTGCAAACACCGAAAGCAGCAAGATAGATTTCTTCATCGCATTCTCCTTCCTCAATTATTGCCAGTCATACATTCCGCATTGCCCGCCGCAAATTTGCGATTCATATTCCCGAATAGCACTACATCCCTGACCCCCTCCTAGTCCGTGCCCCGCTCTCGGTAGCAACAGGCAGCGGCGCAGTGCCGTTCCTGTGATGGGGAACATGAGAGCCAACGGCATTCCCAGCCTTCTACGTTGAAACTGCAACTAGACTCGGTGCGGGTGCAGGTGGACTGAGCGGTTGTCGTGGGCGCAACAACGCGCCGAGTGAAAAGAAAAAGACTAAGACGAGAGATCTAATTAGATATGAAGTAGAGAGTTTCATGAGTTGTCCTCCGTGAGAAGAAGTGACTATAGGTCGGCTTAGGCTACCCCTGTCTGTCTAGGGTTTCTAGCAAAAATGGCCCATGGTGCATTTTATTGTTGGCCCACCATTTGTCAACGAGGCGGTCCGAGATGCCTATTTTCGATTTATGCCAGAGTGCTTGCATCTGCGAGCAGCCCCAAACCTGTAAGGGAGGGACGCAGAGTCGAACCAGACTGAGCTACCGCGTCGGGAGTCGCTGCGAATCCGGCCACTGAGATCCACAGCCAGGTTCAATTTCGCTTGGCGGCGTTACACTGCGACTGACCAGCGGTTTCTAAGACGCCTCAAGATCGGACGTACTTGTCCGCGCCCTACGTTGAGCCAAAACTGAACGACTCACTCTAGTAATATCCACCGGGCCGATGGCCGTAGGGGTCGAGCAGGTGCGGCGGTCTTTCTACTCCGGAGAAACAATCACCGGTTTCGCACGCCCGACACAGCGCGTAAGGACGCCCGCCGTTTCGGTCGCAGTTCTCAAGAATGTAATCACAGTTCCCGCAAAACGGGATGGCGGGAATCACACCACCACCGTGTGAAGCGCCAAGGCCAGCACCGAGGTACTCGCTGCTGGCTCTATACACTGATGCTTCCGCCGTGAATCCTGGGATATTCATCTTATTCACTTCCTTTCCAAGGCTCCGCTATCCGAATCCCATGCCATGCGACTGAGCGCGAACACGTTACTCGGCAACCGCTCAAAAGAGACGGCCACCGATTGTGAAGGGCGGAAGCCCGCCGAAGAAACGGCATACGAGATCACCACCGCCATTCGCGATGCATCTCAAATAAGAACCCAAGTCTGGATCCGACGTGGCCTGAAAGCGGAATTGCGGAATGACTTGTCCGCCGTCTGATCTGCCGAAAGCAGCATTCCCCTGGTATCCCACAATCGGGCGAAGCGATTCTTCTGCTGTAAAACCTGGCATATTCGTTTTCATTTGACATCTCCTTTAGATTGGAAAGACTTCACAAGATCGAGCGTTGCGGTGGACCGAGCGAATCGCATCCGCCGCAACATCGAATCGCATCGTACGCCAGCACCTCCGGGCTTCTTCTACACCCATCTTCCGTTGCGGCACGTGTCCGTAACGATATAAGTGTTCTCCGGGCCACCCGGTGGAATCTCGACGGTAGTCGTAAGACTGGTTCCATGGCGGTGAATCTTACCCTGCTGGTCGCGACAGTTTCGCCTCGACGGTCCGCTGCCGCCACCTCCAAAACCTCCACCGCCGCCACCACCCTCATACGGACCCCCGGCACCGCCTCCGCCATGTGTCCAACTCTCGAAGCAGTGGAGCTCCACGCACTCGCCTCCGAGGCAATTGCTGCAGTTCACGCCACCGGTATTTATCATCGCGGGGTGGATCGGGCTACTCAATGATGAGGATCCATTGATGCCTCGGGTACCAGTTTGGTAATGCCCGCTCGTCTTGAAAAGCGAGACATCTGCGGTAAATCCTGGCAAATTTGTCTTACTCATTTTACTTACTTCCTTTCATCAAGATCTGTAACCTCATCGATCAAAATACGGGGACATCTTCGTGACCAGGAACGGAAACTCCTCCGTCACGTCAACCCGCGTAAAGAATTTCTCGACAACATCAGTGGTACGGTTGGTGAATGAGAAGATCACATCAACGACGTTGCGTGTGCTGCTCAATGGGGAAGGCAACACATCCACAGCCGTTAACGAAGCATTGCGCCCAAAGGCATCCGCGGCTGTGGCATAGATCGCCGGATAACGAACTGCAAGGTAGTTCAGCGCGCGATGATCGTCGGTCGACCCGGCGTTATCGGCAGCGAGCATGATTCTGTCAAATAGTTCCTCGGCAGCCGGCGCAAACTCTTTCGCCGTAGTTTTCGGGGGTGTGGGAATTGATTTGATAAGCGAATTTCGATCGAAGGAGTAGATCTGATCGAAAGCGACGATTGGAATCATTAACCCGTTGCACACTTCCGGCGGTGCAATTGGTCCGCGCACGCCGACCACGACGTCAAGATCGAGAGGGCTTGGTTGCGGACGCACCGCGTCCAGCAATTGGTCATAGTCGGCCGGATCGCGTGGCACCAGGATGTAGGTTTCCAGTCCCTCAATTGTCAGAATCCAACAGACCTTTCTCGCGATGTAACGGTTTGCCGGTTCAGACAGAACGGCGTGCGCTGCCGCGCGATCTGTGAGTCCCTTTGTATTGGCGCGCCCGGTTGCCTGTGCAAATTCTTTTTCGATTGCGATAGTCGGAAAACGCATCTCGACCCGCCCAATGGCGAAGACGAAGGAAGGCGCTACCATACCGTTACCGGTTGAATCTGCCTCAGTTCCACAACTAGCGCATGTCGCCGGAACAATCGGCGGACGAGAGGCGGCGGCATGATCGTTCACTGGCCCAGTTGCGAAAGTTGCATTGACGGCATCTAGTTGACTTGCCGGTTGCCCATTCAGTTCAGTTTGCTCCATGACATTCTTCTCCTTTTTGGAATAGAGCAGTCTCTGGCAAGGGTCTTAACGCTTGCCGGAAAAAACCATCCAGCGGTTGAGTGTGGCTGCTCTACGCTCGCAGCCGCCGCAAGTCTTAATCCCCATCGCATAGGTGGCACGTTTGATAACCTCGCCAAGTCCAACATCCTCTTCGGCGATGAAACCAGGAAGACGCACTCGATGAGGAGCGCGTTCGCGTGGATCCCAGGGTTTCGTATGTTCCTGTTTCTTCTTAGACACGTTCGAGCCTCTAATCACTTCGCACTCGCTGGCCCAGCGTCTGTTTGTCCACATCGCCCGCAAACGTCAGTCAAGAATCATTACACCCGTTCGCGGGTTCGAAGCTGACACTTTCCCTCGCAACGATCACCAGATGGTTTCAACACAAGCGTCGAACCTCTTGTGGCACCTTTCATAGCATTTGCTCGCGGCAAGGCCTCCTCGAGGAAATATCGAGCAATTGCGAAAACAAAAAATTGCCATCAAGTGACAAAAACCATCGTCTGGAGACGCTTTAACAGGGAACGCCATTGCCGAGATTCGACCTCGGTTCTCTCCATTGGAGAGCGCAGAGGCAGTGCCTGAGTAATAATTCGGTGGAATGTAGATGGATGCCTCTGCTGTGAATCCCGGCATGTTTGTCATTTCTTCCTCCACTTCTGTGATCAGCGATCAGACTGAGCTCTGTGACAACGGGTGAACAAGACTCATCGGGAACGAGCCGAAGCTAGCCGGCCATATGCCCCCCATGCGTCCAACAAAGGAGGCGCGACGCCAGGTCGACGCAGCCTCTCTCCTTGAGTTAATACAATTTTCAACTCGGTGGCTGTGGCATCTGAAAATATCGATTTCAACAGCGCGAGTGCACCCGTCACAAACGGCGCCGCGGCGCTGGTTCCACCAAATGTTTGCGATTCACCGCCGGCACCTAGACTGTTGATGCCGTCGCCGGGCGCGCTTAGTCCTCGCCGACCGATAGAATTCCCCAGATTCGAGTAATCGATTGACTTACCGCCAAGATCGCAAGCAACGACTGGAATAACCCAGTGATGCCGTGTGATGACGGAGCTTCCAATCGTTCCCTGGTTTCCTGCTGCCGCGACGATCAAAACACCCCGTTTTGCAGAATAATCAAGAGCCTCAGATAGTCTGTGAACTCCTTTGATAGATGGTTGGACCAGGGCAGCGCTCAAGTTAATGACGTCAGCGTTCGCGTCGACGCAGTCGATGATTGCTGTTGCTAATTCGTCTGGAGTTGCGCTTGGCATATCGCGATTTCGCGAGGCAATCTCCGCGAAGATGGGTCGTACGAGCAAAGTGCAGTCAGGAGCGATGGATGGAGCGCAAGAAGTGCGCCTGGCGCTTAATATTCCCGCAACAAAAGTTCCGTGCATACATGCAATGCTGTTTGCACGAGCGCACGTGCCGCCCAGTCGCCCGGGAATTTCGCGAATGTTTGTGCCGGATAGATCTTGATGGTCAGTGGCAACAGGTCCATCAATCAACGCGATCGTTGTTTCAGCACGACCGCTACTGAGTTTCATTAAGGGGGTGAGCTTGACTAAGTCCAGAGGGTTTCGACTTTTGGCAGCAGAAGAGGCAAGGACCGCTTGGCTACACGGACGAACGCTCGCAGCCGCAAAAATGTGAGTGAGAGGACGCACTTCTCAATTCTCTGAGATTCAAAAAAGCAAACCTCGTTAGGAAAACTTGTTCATCTGGTGAGCAGTAACAAATTTTCCGAGCTCTCTTTAGACCTTACGCAATCACTGAAGAATGGCGGAGAAGCGTCTGCAGCGAACTGAGCCAAACTTTGGATTGCTGATGGGATGCAAGGTTCCCATTCGCTCGTCGAGGGCGCACGGCGTCGGGAATTTCAGTGCGTGGGTTCGGCAAGTGAGCGGGTGCTTTATATACCCCACCGCTTGCCCAAGTCAACGTTGAGGGTGTCCCGCAATTATTTCTTTGTGAAGAAGAACGCCAACGCGCCAGTGACTAGAAATGAACCTGCCGAGGAGATGGTTTGCAAATATGAAGAGAGTTGATCCACGTTATCTTCACTTTCCGGATCGTAGGCGGCCACCCCAAAAGTTACGCTTCGCCAAACTAATAACAGGTTCCACATTGCCGCCAATATTACAGCGACCCAAAAGGCTGTTGAGGGCGGAGCTTTATCCTTTTCACGGCCAGCCTGTGCAAAGATTGCCCCGAAGATGACTCCTAAGTGAACTGAATAAATTACCAACAGCTTCACTAACAGGTTCGTCAAGTCATCATAGGCGATCGTGCCTTTAGAATAAGTGACGATGACGGCAATGAGTTGGATCGCTAAACTCCCAACGAACATCGCTATGAGCACAACACGGGCGCGCGTCATAGTCATGGGCCGGTTCCCCCACTGGCGCCTAATTCACCGATTAATGCGTCGATGAACTGTTGCGCGGCCATCTCAGTCGCGCGATGTCGATCAGATCCGTAGCGCCAGGTCGTCGACATCCTCGGTCGATCCCTGGCTATGAACTGAATGCGATAAGTAAACTGGTTTGTTGTTTGATCGTAAGGTTGTGACACAACGATAGCGACCTGGCTTCTCAGATTCTGAATGGCAGAATCGTTGTTTGGGTTCGGTACCTGGAGGTTGCGATAGGTGGTAACGTAATAGTTTACTTGTCCCGTCTGCCTGGGGTTGTATCCGGAAGGGAAGTACTTCTGGATAACTTTAATCGCCGCACCAGGGAATGTTGCGGGTGCATTCCAACTACCACTTCGAAAGAACGTTGGAAACTTGCTCTCTTCCGGAAACTCTGTCGAGTCAGATCCCTGCGTACGAATTGTCTCCTCAAGTTGGACCATTGCGATCACTGGACCATCAGCAGACTCTCGCACCTCGAGTTGCGGCTCAGATGTCATGTAACTGAATTGACCTTTCGCCGGCACGATGCCGATTCCTTTTACGTGGACAGTAGTTCGTCCTTTGAAATCGTAATCGTATGAAATCTGATAGACGATGGTGTTTTCAGGAGTGGTCTTCTCAATGACCTTCGTCACGTTCACAGAATGGTCAGCTCCCTGCGCTTTGTTTGTGACCGGCTGAACCTTTTTGTCCTGGCCCTTCACCCCACCAAAACCGGAATAAGCAACACTGGTGGCCAGCGTCAGAAAACAAACGGCAACTACTTGCTTAGTTGAGCTCATTCGCTAAGACCTCCCTGCACATTCAGCATTTCCACCGTGTTCCGTCCAAACCAAAAACGCCGAACAGTGTTATCAACGCCGGCAGGAGTGTGTCGAACTAATGAAGTTTTCCCTTGCGAAGTTTATGGTTTTTCGACGCGCCTCTCGGCGATGGGAAAATCCACTCCTAACGAGACAACCATGGGAGTATGCCGCTGCCCGATCTTTTCAGAGATCTCCGGCAAACGGCGCTCGATGTATTTGACCAGGTCTCTCATCGACACCTCGCCACCGATTGTCTGTCCGTTTGCGGTTAGCGCTTCGAGCAGCGCTGCGACCAATGCTCCATTTCCATTCTTCGGCTGCACTGCCTCTTGCAAGGGAGTTGCCGCAGCGATGACGTAGACGCCTACCCGATGATCCGTTCCCCCGATTTGGCCCTGCGCGCTTTGGGCACGCCGCTGCGCTACCCTGGCTTTAACCTCGGCGATCTTTCCAAGCGACTCTATTGCTCCACCTGACTGGCATGCATCGATGATTAAGACCACTCGGCGGGCGGGCATTTCACGGATCGCTTCAGCGAGCATAGCTGTGTTGAGCCCGCTTTCCCGTTGGTCCGAAGGATTGGGTCCGCGCATATCTATTGGCGCAAAGTAGAACATCTCCTGTCCGGCGGGAACTATCCCGTGGCCCGAGAAGAAGAGGAACACCACATCATCTTCTTTTACTTCTGTCGCCATGGCGGTCAAGCGACGGCGAATCGATTCGCGGGACGCGGCGGCGTCATAGAGTCCATCCCACATCCGAATATTCAGGAATGATTTCTGCGGATTACTCACCTGATCAGCAAAGAGTTTCTGTATCTCTTTAGCCCCGGAGACCGACGAAGGCAACGACCTGAAGCCCGAGCTGGCGAGGTTATAGTTGCCGACACCAATTGTCTGGACGTGTAGCGTTGACCTTCGGGTTTCAGTTTTTGCTGCCTCATAAGGCAACTTTGCCGGATCTGATTTCAGTTTGTTTGAAACTGTCGTTACTTCCAATTGTGCTCCGCTCGGTAACTCTTTGCGACACCGGCAACCAGTGTCTTCTTCATCGCAAATCAGATCGTTGATATCGAATGCGAGAGCTTGCGCGTCGCTGAACAGCTGAGGTGCTACGGTGGGCTTTTCGTTGAAGCAGAGCATTGACAGGCCGCGTCGCTGCTCAAAACGTGCGGAGCCCTGACTCAACATTGCGCGCAACCCTGGAAGCTGAAGTTGCGCAGCAATATCAATGCTGGCTCGTGGTCGGCCGCCCTCTAACACCTCAGAGAGCAGATTGGGATGGTAAAAGTCATTGAAGAAGGCATCGAAAGTAACAGTGTTGTTGCTGCCGCTCATGCGCCAACTGACTTCCTGGATCGCTTCGGCAGTCCCGTCAAACAAACCATCAGGCGCGACGACCAGCCAATTGTTATTGTCAAATTCAATCATTGACGCCAACAGCTCGCCTGTATCCGTAGCCCAAAGCCTCGTCATCGAATCGCCGCCGATGGAGGCCAGAAATTTTCTATGTGGATAAAAGGCAATCGACCTGACCGCTCCACCTTCACCACTCAGGCTGCGGATCAATTTTCCGGTGCGCACATCCAATAACTTTACTTGTCCGGCTACATCTCCAACGGCAAGCAGACTCCCGTCAACACTGAAGCCAACGGCATGCGCCTCAAGCTGATTTTGTTGAAAGTCATTTAGCCACTCCTGCTTCGCGCTTTGCAGGTTCCAAAGCTGAACAAATCCCACTGGCGGACCACCGAACCCGCTGCTGCCAGTTATCCCGCCGGCCGCAGCTATCATTTTTCCGTCCCGGCTGAAGGCCACAGCATGGCACAGAGAAGTGGGGACCTTCTGTCGTAACTTGCCGCTATCTGGATCCCACAAATTGATCTGATCGAAGTATTCACCCCACGAGGCCAGTGTCTTTCCGTCAGGACTGAATCCAATGGTCCAGTCACTTTCGAAAAAATAATTCTCCTCTGTTTCGGGAAAACTGCGGATGAGTCTGCCTCGTTCGGTGTCCCAAACCTTAATGATTCTTTTAACAGATTCATTTCCACCGTCCGGGCGAGGCTTGCCTTCTTTTTTGTATGAAGCAGCCAGCAGTCCGTCATCGCGAAAGTCCATGGACGTCAATTCTTCAGACTCTCCTGGCAACCGGCGAATCGGTTTTCCGCTCTGGGTATCCAGTATCACAATGCTCGCTTTGTCGTCGCTGACCGAAGCTAATCTCTTTCCGTCGCGGCTCAAAGCAGAAACGTCAGTAACTTCAAGGGTTCGCGTCCGTGTGCCGCTACGTGCGTCCCAGATTTTTGCACTTCCATTTCTTCCACCCAGCGCAAACATTTGTCCATTAGCATCGAACTTAATAGAGGCAACGGAAAAGACATGCCACACAAAACTACGAAGCAAGCCACTACTCTCGGTGTCCCATAACTTCATCCCGAAGGGAACGGTAGCGGCCAGAGTTTTTCCGTCAGGGCTAATTAGGACAGAGTTGTCGTAGGCGTTTTCACTTTCGTTGAGTTCTAGCAGCGTGCTGATCAAATTTCCGTTTTGGGCGTTCCAGAGTCTGATTCCGCTGCCGCCGGATGCGAGGTGCCGGCCATCCGGGCTAAAGACGAATCGACCGCGAATGCCTTTGAGCTCACGAATGAGCTTGGCATTCTGGGTGTCCCACAAACTGATAGTCGGCGGTCCTGCTTCGTGACGTACCCAAGGCCCCCTCAAGTCATCGTTGGTTGAAGCAAACATTTTGCCATCAGGACTAAAGACCAACGTTCGAACCGGGTTAGGCAATTCGACAACGCTGAGCAATGCGCCGGCTCGGGTGTTCCAGAGCCTTATGCTGGTGTCATTTTTGTCGTAGGTCTCGTCGCTATTGTTTAGTGGGCCGCTTCCCGAAATAAGTGTTCGTGCATCTGGACTGAACACCAGTGAAGAGATTTGATCTTTATGTCCTTTAAGCACGCGAATCAACCTGCCGGTTTTCGCGTCTATAAGCTTAATTGCGTAATCGCCTACGTCTATTTTTCGTCCATTAACTGCCGCACACGCAATTAGTTCTTCTCGAGGGCTGAAGGCCACAAAGCCAACTCCCGGGATGTTCCGCAGCATATTGCCGTTGCGTACATTCCATAACTTGACGTTGTTATCCCACCCTCCTGAGGCGAGCATTTCTCCACTTGGACTAAAAGCGATCGACGTAACTCCGCCGGGATGCTTACCAAGGACACGTATAAGCCTGCCGCTCTGGGCCTCTCGCACCATAATGGTCGTATCCCAACTGCCCGTTGCCAGCAATCTCCCGTCAGGGCTGAAGGCAATAGAACTTACATCATTGGAGTGGGTGTTCTGGACTAATAACTCGGGCTTCTGCAGAGCTGCTGCTTTACGTTGAGGCGAGCGGGCTGGGGCCGGAGATTGAGGGCGCGCTCGTTGCGCTTGCACCATGGGCCAGCCGATCGATACCAAAGCCAGGTGGACTAGAACTGACTGACTTATAGAGGTAAGGGTTGATCGAACCTTCATGCGTTTACCTCCCGCGGAAAGAGGCTTTTGTGAATATGTGACCTTATGCTTCGCGAGGCGGATTGAGAACGAAGAGGCCGTTGAGTACGCCTAAGGATCTAGTCCAACAACCCAAATCTGTCAACAAGTTTGGGTTCTGGTCGTCGACACGGTGCGGATTGATCGCCCGAAATGGGTCGGTCGACTTAATTTGTCTCGCAGGAGCCGAATACCCCATGGGTACTCTTTGACGGAATTAGGAAAATAGTGAGCCGAGCAGGACTCGAACCTGCGACCCGCTGAGGTGGTACCGATTTCATAGGGATTGCCCGACTACCTCAAATAACCAACTCAATCTTCATTCGATCCATGACTTCGCTGATGGGATTCGCCACACCGTAGCTTTCAATTTTCTGCGGCTTCGTGCCGGGCCACTTAGTCCGCACGGTTGTGGAACTACCTGGCGAAGCTTTGAAAGACTCCGGCAGTTCAGACATACCACCGAAGATCAATCCGACGGCATGTTGTTTAGCGTCCACCACCAATGAGCCACTATCGCCCTTGGAAACAAACTTTGCATAGCGTGGCAAGGCAGGTGCTATCAGAATCTGATTATCAAAGAATGCCGATAGTCCTGTGCGGTCATATCGAATCCAGATGTCCAAATAGATCGAGAAGATACGACCTTCGGTGTAGCCCGTGGTCCGCCCAAACTTGCGCACCGCTTCGCCCACGTCAATGTCCTTTTTGGGCACGTATCCTTTGACTGCTCCGATTAGTGGAATCAGAGGTTTGTGTGGTTGTGGATCCCATAGCTTGGCGATGGCCGCATCGACGTGGTTGGGCTCATTCACCTCGCCGTTAAACGTTAGCGCGGAATAGTTGACCAGCGCCCCGATCGGCCTATTGCTTGCCGGTTCACCCGGACTCGGCTGCATGATCAGATCGCTGTCATCAACTTCCGTCCTGCGCAGATCGACGAAGACATGCGCGTTGCTCAAGAGGTGAACCTCTTTCCGGCGGCGGAGTTTGCTCTTGCGTGTACAAAAATAACCGATGGTCCCGCTCTGGCCGGTCAGGTGAGTGTTAGCGCCGCTGATTCCGCCGATGATTATTTCCTGATGTTCTCGAATGCCGCGGGAGTATTCGCCAGGCCTGGCCACCGTTCCCAACTCGGTGCCTGACAAGAAACTTGCTACCGGCATTTCGATCGGAACGAGAGGAACGCCATGATATGCGCCGGGTAGGGGCGCAGCGCCGGCGCCTACCCAGATCTCTTCATTTAGATCGTTGAGGAAAACGTGAATGCAATACTGGGCGCCTGGAAGCATTCCAATTCCAACAGCGTGAATCGTTCTAGAGAAACCCGGCCGCAGGAAAGTCTGGCTCAATTCATTTTTGATTTTTACGACGCGGTTCAGCGTCCGATGGTCGGAGCGTCGCGGCGGGCGCCGCATGGCGCGTGCCCGCCGGTACCTGCTCACCAGAAACCAGGTTAGCCAGGCGAGGGCCAACGCTGCGACGATCCAGGTGTATTCGTCGTAGTAGTAATAAGTGATAGTCCCGCCCCGTCCATCTGAGTAGGACACTATCGGATGTTTTGCGAAGGCAAACACGAACATGATTCACAGCTCATCGATTGAACCTAAGTCACCACCACCACCGATCGGATGACAAAACTCGATCTGGTTTACTGATCCACCGCGCGCTTTGCTGTCCTCTTCAACAACCCGCGCAAAGTCAAACTGGGCGCCGTTGGCGCTGGACAGATAGCCGTAGTAGTCGGCCATGTCGCTGTAAACAGCATTGTCGCTGTAATCCATGTTTTTGATTTCGATCCGGAACGGAAGGCCGTCAACGCGCCGAAGCGTGTGTGTTTCTTCCTTGCCGCCAATTCGAATTGTGAAACTGACTTCCTCACCACCGATCTGGACGCCAATGGTTTCTCCTACGTTTCCAAATACCTCGCGATTGCCGGTGGTGCCATTCGTGCCTTTTTCCACCTTCTCAAAGAGCACACTTGTCTCGAGCTTTTGGGTGTAGAAGAGTCCATTGTCGATGTATATCTTGGTGAGCGGGTAAGGTTTGGAACCGGGCGTTACGACGACCTGGCCATGCAGCGCTTTCATGTCGACTATCCAGCGAAAATCATTTACGTCAGGCGAATCAAGCCGATCAAAATCCCCAGGTTGGTAAACTTCATAACCTTTGATCGCGGGTTCGCCCACCGCTTTGATTTCGATCTGGACATCGTCCTTCGGGAGTTTTTCATACGACGCAATATCCTGGTAGGCGATCACGTCGTTTCCGCCATCCTTAAAAGCGGGTCGTTGAACTCGGATGCTCAGTGTGTGTTTGTTATCGCGAATGGCGGCGATTTCGCCCCGTTGCCGATCCTTGTTAAAGCAAATAATTCCAAGGCCGGTGAATCGGACTAGTGCGGTGGCGGAACTTTCGTTGAGGGGCATGATTTTTTCTCCTGTTTTTGAGGTTGACCAAAGCTTTCAATTTAGAGTGACGCGTGAGCGGCAAACGTAACGGTGATTGATGAGGACTAGATTTGGGCGCAAAACCATTGGCCCAGGAGCTTCTTACTACAGGCGAACCGCTTTTCTCGCGGCACCCTGGTACTTCCTTGCTTCCTATTCGAATTTTCACGGGCTCCCGTCACTCCTGGGTAGCCCTGGTTGCTATTCGGATTATCACGAGTTTCCCAAAACCTGACCCTGACTACAGCATTCTTACAACCGCCCACCAACGAAATCTCAACCTGGATTTCGCCCTCTGTATTCTTCCGCAACGAGGACCCGAGTGTCTGGAGGATGCGCTGCCTTTCCCGGCTCTTGTCCTCTTCGGAGCATTCCGGCTTCTTATCCTTGATCTCTGGAGAGGGGCTCGGGGTCCCTGTCTCCGTTATCCGTGGACTCGGGCTTGGCGTCGGAGTTGGTGTTGGTGTCGCATCGCTTTGGAAGAAGTTACCGGACTCATCGCGTCGCAAGTCGTCGAAGAAGCGATGGGGTGGCGAAAGCCTTAATTCCCTAGGGGTAATGGTGTAACTGCCGCCAGCCCGAAGGTTGCCGAAAGCGTAATAGCCGTTGGTATCGGTCGTCGCTGAGGTGGCCATTGAGCCTTCGAGCGAGACTTTGATGTGGCGCAGAGGGCCAGCCATCGACATCACCCGCCCACTGATTTTGTAGACAGATGTCGGCGTCGGTGATGGCGTTGGGGTTGGAGTCGGCGTCGGCGTAGGAGTCGGCGTGGGTGTTGACGTCAATTTCGTTTCGCGAGGTGTGGGCGTAGGTGTTGGTGTTGACTGACCAACTGGCGTTGGCGATGGTTGAGAAGCCGGGTTGCTCGTCAAACCGACAGTGATTGAATCATCAAGACGGGTTAACGCGTCCGTACCTGCCAGGGCGTTCGTAACACCTTTGTCTTCCGGCTGCGGCTTTAGATAAATGATGCTGTTGGCGACCACAACGCAAACGACCGTCGTGATTACCAACGTCGAGATCGCGCGCGACAGAACGCGTTTCCACTTGAGCCGACGCTTCTGTTTCCGCAGGAGTTTCTCGGCTTCTCCCACGACCTGCTTACCCTTGGTCCAGCTCGGGGTATTCGGGATCACGCGCACTAAAGGCGTTCCGTCAGCGAGGCAAAATGCCAACGAACCATCAGCGGAATAGGCCCCACACTTTAAGCAGATTCGCAACATCTCAATAATTGGCATACCCACCAAACAGCGAAAAAGCAGCCCAGTAAAAAGGCGCCTGAGTTTGCGCGCGACTCAACATTTCGATCTGAGCTGTGCGCAGGCTCTCAGCCGATGTGAGTCCTTTCTCTTTGCGGTTTCTATGAAAGGCGATCATCAAGTCTTTGGTTGGCTCAGAGTCGACCCTCCACTGACTTGCAACCACCAGCGGCGAACCCAGCGCCAAAAAGGTACGCGCGACGCCGATGGCCCCTTCGCTCTTGTTGTAGAGCTCAAACCCTGTTTCGCAGGCCGAGAGCACAACCAGCTTAGCCTTAGGCAGCTTGTAGTGGCTGAGTTCTGACGAACGCAGGTCACCACCTGCAAAGAGCAATTTGGAATTACCAGGTGACTGTGCGTTGGTCACGAAATGACCGGCGAAATGAACCACTTCTACTGAGGTAAAGTTACGAAGAAACTGCTCTTTTGTGGCTGCATTCCCAAGCAACTCCTGAGATTGTTGATAACCGCCCGCAATGTTCTTCGCTTCAGCTTCGGCGCTTCGCAAGTCGGCGAGATTCGGGTTGTCTTCGTGATCGAATGAGGGATTCCCGACACTCAGCAGGCGTTCATTCCCGGCCTCTCGGCGGCGCGCGCTGTCCGTAGCTAATACCAATACCGAAGCACTGGGCGCGTAAGACAAAGCATAATCTTCGAGTAGATACTTTCCGGAGGGCGACACGAGCGTCGCAAACGCAAGTTGATGGAGAAATTTGTCGGGAATCACGCAGAGCTGTTTATCGCCCGCCAAACCGGACGGAATCAACAGTCCATATAAATCCCGCGCTGCTTCCTTTATCTCTGCGAGTGGGTGCTTTCCGCGAATCAGGGCTTGATAGGCTTCGACCTTCTTTTCGAGTTCAGTAGCATCTATCGGCTTTTGAAGTAGATCAAAGCGCGTCTTCGAAACGATCCAAATCGCGAGCTTATCTTTGAGCACTGCGTATTGAACAAGTTGCACCTGGTCCGGCAGTCGACTCTGAATCTTTGCCAACGACATCGGTTGGGCCACCGGGCCAAAAGTCTTTTCGGCTTCCGCAATCGACTTTCCTGATTCGACAAAATCCAACAACGACCGGGCCTTAGACTCCTCGGCAAAATCAAACGCCCGCCGCAGGTCCCCCGCTTTAAGCGCGCTCGCCGTTGCTACATCAAAAACTTCCTGCTCATTCGCAAAGAACGCCTGACGCGAACTGTCTTCACGAATTGTGGTGCGATATTTTTCGGACAACTTCAAAACCACGTCGAGCTGGTCGATGAACTCCGGCTGTTGGTTGAGTTGGTCCAGACAAAGGAGTTTGCCCCGGTGAATTCGGTACAGGCTGTCAGTGACTTCCGGAAGCTGCGTGTACAACCCGAGTGCTTTGTCATAATCGGCCAACGCTTCACCGCAATCCGTCTGGCTTTTCAATTCGGCGAGGACGAGGTGGATTTCGGCGATCGTGCGCGTATTTTCAGGGCTCTCGCCGCGCTTCTGGGCGATTGCCAGTGATTCGCCGGCATGGTTCAGCGCCGCTGGAAAATCTTTCCTGGCTGCGAATGCGCGAATCAAGGGTCGCAGGGAATCATTGACACGGCTGCTGCCGGAATCGGTCTCCCGGACCATATTCAGTCGTTCGCGGGAGAGGCTTAAAGAGGTCGAATAGAGTTTCAGCGTGAGGGATAAATCTGCAAGCCTCCCTTTGTTGCGCCAGTACTGGTCTTTGTCCTGGTAGTAATCCGCCTTGTCGGCAAACATTTTGCCGGCATAACCCAGCGCCGGTTCCAGCTCACTCAACCTCATGTAATTCACAATCAGAGCATCAAGAGCATGTTGGACCTCAAACGTATTGTTTCCTGCTTCGGCCAGGCGGAAGCCGGTTTTGAAATTCTTGTTCGAGTCTGAAAGACGGTTCTGCCGATAGTCCATCACACCGAGCCAGTAGTAAGCCTTCGGCAGTAAGATTTTGAAGTTCCTTGTTTGAGCGGTGTCGATCATGGCCTCAAATCGTTGACGGCTTTCCTCGATTTTCCCAACGTCGATTAGAAATTGAATTGCCCAACTCTCCGCAATGGCAGCCTCGCATTCGTTGCCCGCCTGCCGGAATAGGTTTCGGCTTTTTTCGATTTCTGAGACCGCTGTTCTTAAATCCCTCAACTGCATGAACTGCATCCCGCCCGCGAAACTATCCTTCGCTTGCAGCAGTTGCTCGGTCTCGTGAGGGCCAACATTCGCGTAGAAATTGGCTAGTTCAAAAAAAAAAGAATCGCCGTTTTGCGTCTGTTCAGAATTGCCGAGATAGGTCAGGGCGTTGAGGCTCTCTTTAGCATCCCCATCGCTGCCATGATGCCTGGAGATGAGATATCGCTTCGAGAGCTGAAGCGGGAGGGCCCTTTCGCCGAGGGTACCCTTGGTGTGATTGTGAATGTTTTGTGCGCGGGCATAGTCGCTATTGCGATAAGCGGTAAGGAAGTCAGACAAGATCTGATCTTTAGTCCTGAACATTGCCTCTTCGGTTTGTAGCCGCTCGAGATGTCTTCGAGCCTCCTCAGCCCACGGGGAAGATGGGTCTTTCTGCAGATAGAGCGCCCAGGATTCTTTGGCTTGCCGCGGCATATTCAATTCCTGAAGGGCCAGTGATTTATTAAATAGAGCCTCCAGAAAATTGCCGTCAAGTTCCGTTGCCTTCGTAAACTCCTCCAGGCTTCGCGCCAGTTCTACGAGTTTCTTTTCAGGCGCTGTTTTTGAGAACTCGAAATGAGCAACGCCCAGGTCGTTGTGAATCTGTGCGCTCTCCGCGAATTTCAAAGCATTCTCAAATTCTCGAATCGCGTTCTGATAGTTTTTCTGTGTGAGATAGTAAACGCCGAGTGCATGATGGGTGTTCGCATTCGGGTTTTGTTCCGCGGCATCGAGCAAATTGTTTTCTATGCGCCGTAACCGTCTCTCGTCGCCAGCCTCGGGTGCTCCGCGCAACTCCGTCATGGGCGCATAGCCAAATTGAGAGATGCGCGTTTCCGTTGGACGTGACTGTTGGTAAATCGATCGCAGTTCGGCGATATCGTCGGGACTACTTCGGCGAGTGAAATAGACTGCGGACGCCAACACTAGAATCAAAAGCACGGCAAAGGCGCCGACATATTTTGGCTGATGAAACCAGGACGCAAGCGAAGCAAAGAACGACGGTCTGTCTTCGACCGTTTCCGGATTCCGGGCTAGCGCTCTTTCTCTTAGTCCTTCGGTCAACATGAGTTTAAAACGTCTTTCAGGGTTGAGTTCCAAAGCTTTGCGAAAACTGTCGGCATCAGTGTCGTCCAGCCGTCGCAGCACGTAGTCGTTGATGAGGCCGTCTTCTTCGAGTGCAACCTGAGAGCAATACTCTTCATCCGTGAACAGAAGTTCCTCGATCTCCTGGAGGACGGTTTCATCCGAAATTCGTCCGAGGAGATACTCGCGGATCGTGTTTTCACTCTTCAAAGATTCACCCATTACTTGCTGCCCCAATTTAGAGTGTCATGACCTGAGGTTTTGTAACTGGTTCTTTAGCCCATGCATTCCTGGACGCAAACCTTCAGTTTTTCCTTGGTTCGCATCACGCGCATGCGCAAAGCAGTTTGGGTAGTTTTAAGGCCTTCGGAAATACGCTTGTGAAGTTGAATCTTTGCCATCTTCGCTTCGGAGAAATAGTCGAGCAGCAGAGTTCTACTTTCGGGAGGAAGCCTCTCCAGACACTTATCTAAACACTCGCTGGAGAAAGCCGGCTCCGCCGGGGCCTTTGCCGCGATTGTCACTTCGTCGATATCCACGTGCGGCCTTTCTTTTCGCAATGACTCACGATAGACATTTCGAGCGACGCCGTAACAATAGGCGAGTTTGTTATCAATCGTTTCTTCAGCACTCTTGACGATCACGCGGTTGATCGTTTCATCCGCCAGTTCATCTGCGAAGGTGCAGTGGCGCTGCGAGAAAAACGTGCACAGCCGAAAGCGCAGCCGCTCGTATTCTTCGCCGGCGCGTTCTGTGTCAGGACCAAGCCACTCGAGAAAACTCGCAAAGGTTTCCCGGGTTACTTCCTTTTTTGTCTTTGAATCCGGCAATCGTTGAGGCTCCGATCCGGTTAGCTGGAACGTTCGGCGACAGGATAACGCAATTGTCATCCGAGACCCTACTTGTTTTCGACACGAAAAGGTGAGGAGCCCGAGCCGGTGAGGGGCTTCGGGCTTAGACCTACGGGCAAGTTCCCCAACTCCCGGATCCGGGAATGGCTGGAGAGATGACATTCAAAATGGGCTTACCGCCGTTGGCGGAATTACCCCACGCATAGAATGCGTTACCCCACGAGAACCCCCACGAACCGATTTGAGTCCCATCCGGCGGGTAGGGGGCAATTGAGTTTGCCTGGCATGCCAATCTTTTACACTGGCCATCGCTCGTAACGCCGCCGTCCACTTGTGGCGAGCAGCCATTGCACACCCAGCCTGCCGGACACTTCTGCTGAGTAACTGCAGCTACAGGTGCGGTACAAATTAGTTTTCCAGCGGTGCCGTCCGCGTTGTTGGTTCCAATGGCTCCAATGTAGCCGTAACCACGGACGCATCCTCCAGACCAGTTAGTGCTGGCGCATACGGCTGTTGCGTTTTCTATGGAACTTTTACCGGAAACAAGGTCGGAACATTTTTTTGAACACTTGCCAGGCGCCTGAACGTCCAAAAGGCCATACGTTGCAATGACGCCGTAGTTATGAACGATGCCACTGTTCCAGCCCCCCTTCGAGGCGACGCAGGTACACTTCTTCGTGGGGGCTGGTGCGGGTGCAGCCGGTGAGCCCGGCTCATTTGTGCCCACCCGATTAGGAGCGGGTCTCGCTCCGCCTTTGAGTCCAGCAAGGTGCTTGATAGGTTGTGCGTGCGCTTGGGTTACAGGCTGCATAATGCCAGACAGCTCGAAGCGCCGCTGCGACGCTGCGTCGAGACCGAAGAACGCAGCAACTGCGACAAGAGCCAAGGCAACGGTTAGTAAATTGTTCATGATGATCCTCCTAAGATCTTTAGATGAGGCGCTAATGAGAGAAGTCTCATGAGCTGGTTGTGCGATGTTGAGCGTGATTCAAATCCGATAATCGAATTTTCCTCTTCTGCATCATGTCTCCGGTGAGCGAGACTCCTCCTTGGATCGAGGTTCCATCATTGAGTGGCCTTGCGCTGAGAAACGTAACGCACCCTGGCGGGGGAGTTTCTTCCAAGCGCAGTTGGTGCGAATGGAACGATCTCCGCGAAATGTTTTCATATTGCCGTGCGAAGGGTTTGCTGGAGCATTGGAAGCAAGGGCCCGAGCCGGTGAGGGGCTCGGGCTTCTGGAGTCGAATGGGGTGCTTGTCGTCCAACGGCAGCCTTGAGGAAGGGCTACTAACTCATCCAATGCGTCACCCTCCCGGGGTGCGGTCCTGGATAAGAGTAGGCTTGGTTGAAAGTTAGAGGAGGTTTCTGCCTTTTTTCCTGGGAATGACGTCAGTTGGACAGCGATGGAATTCGATCAAGGGCATGACCAACATCGAGCCTGGCGTTTCTACATGTCGAACAATTGGTGAATTGCGACGTGACTTTTGGTCCGCTGGCGATTCCGTCGATGCCTGTCGTGGTAAGGCTTCCCGCCAGGTTGAAGCCAGTGATCACCGTGCCGATGTCATCTACCCTCACCGTCAAACAATTCCGACCCGGTTTCAGTTTCTGCACCAGTTGCGCGCCCTGCAGGGTCACGGTTGCCGGCGGCCCATTGAAAGCGCCGAGACCGCCACTGCCGGTCGACAAGAGGTTTTGACCATTCAAAGCGAGACTAAAAGCGTCGTCGGCCCTGACTGAAACATCAAAGCTGCTTTTCTGAATGGCGTCCTGGTTGCTGAATAGCGCCTTCGTCAAGCAGAAGCATTTTTCATAGACATACGGGCCTTTCTTGATACCGGTCGAACCATTTGTGACATAGCTGATCCATTGTGAATCTGCGAGGGCGGGTTGCCACGCTGCATGCTTGTTGATTACGTTCGCTGAACGAGGAACGGTGCCACTGACCGGATCTGAGGTAACTGTCCAGAACAAATCGAGCACCGGAGCGGAAGAAGGGAGTGGATACTTTACTTGAGCGTTTTGGTTAAAGCCCGTGTTGAGGGTGATTGTTTGCATATCGGGAGCAGCTTCCGCCGAGTTGTGCGGCATCAGCATTACGGTAAGCATTGCCAATCCAGCTAACACCATGAGCGTAACTCGAAACATTTTCTTTTCTCCTTGGGAACAAATTTGCACGAGCTCTTGTGCGACTTCGTGCTTGTATTCTTAAGTGACTTTTGTCCGGTGAAACGTAACGCTGCCAACAAAGTCTTTCCTATGTGTGTCTTGAAACTTGGCGTCTCCGCGCAGATGTTTCAAATTCGCGTGCCGAGGGAAGTCTTTGAAGAAGACAAAGGACTCAAAACTGATGGGGCAAAGTCGGGTGAGGGAGCCTTTACATTAGCGGCAAAGTGATAATGATGCGGGACTTGGGCCAACGTTCCATATGCCCGTCTGCGCGAGATCGCTAGTCTAGTTGGTGATGTTGAATGTAGACCGCGCTGCCGTTGACCCCAATAATATTGGGCTGGAAACCGTGGGTCACGGTTGGGGTCAACAGTTGCACTTGTGCTGAGTTGACCAGGAGAACGGCCGGGTCGCACTCGAAATAGGAGTCGGTTCCAGGAGGCCCGGCGGCGAACTAGCCGGTCTGGCGTGCGCGGCTCGTATGCAAGGCCGTTTTGGCAAAAGCGTACTGGCCTCCACGCTGCCCGAGACCCCGACTTGAATCAGATCCGATTTGGGGTGGCCTGGTTATTGAGATCCCAACAAGCGTTCACAGGCGCATCGAGTCCAAGCTTTAGTTCGAGCCTTCCGGTTGGAAGAGGAAGCGGAATCTACCTCCCTTTACTACTCCCATCCTGAATCCGATGAAGAACTTCGGACCCGGTGAACCGGCGGGTACCACAGTCGTAAACTCACCGGTCATGTTTCCGGGCGTTGTACCCGTGCGCACCAGACTGGTATTCACACCGCCGCCGTTGGGCGCCAGCTTCGTGCCGTCGGTATCTTCAATCACACTGCCTCGGACGATCTCCGCTGGTCCATTCTCCGGCGACACCAACTCAGTAGCCCAATTGAGCATCTTCAGCACGGCCGTCGTAGCGTCAATCCCCTGACAGTTTGGCGACGTCTGACTCAGGTTGCGGGCGCTGCCGCTGCCCACTACTCCCGTGCCGGCTGGCGGTGAAGGTTGTCCGCAAGGCACGGATAGATTGTCAACCCGGAAACGCAGGTGATTGATGTCTGTGGTAGTTGAAGTGTTACGGAACCCAAACCGCAGGATGAGATAGCCCATTGGGTTATTCTCGCGGGTCGTGGTCGTGGTATCGATCACGTAACGACGTTCAGCATTCGGTAGTTGGCCAAACGGCCTGGTTGAGTCAAATAACGACGACTGCAGTTGCAGCTCGCCGAGATCAGGAGGCGCCGCGTTGTTCTGTGGACCGGCTGCTCCCAACACCGACACCACTCCATCAGTGAATCCGGTGGGGAAGTTGGTAATGTTGAAGGCGATGTTTATTCCGGGCAGCGGCGATACCATCAGGATGTCGTCTGCATTGTTGCCAGTGTCCTGAGGCACGGTGCCATCAACACTCAGCACCGTTTGCCTGCGCAGCAGAGAGTATTGGCCCGAGTCTCCGTAGAACACCCCAGACCCGTGGTTGGTGGTACTGGCATCACCCACCGGCCTTAAACATTGCGCCGCGGTTGATTCGCAGTAGTTGTCGGCCAGGGATGGACGAGCGTTGCCGCTCACGCCGCAGGCAGCCGGGTTAGTCAAGTGGCAGGATTGTAATGGTGCGCCCGAACCGTAAGGCGCAAACCCAACCCGATCGAAAACAATGAAATCTCGTTGAAAAACGGCAGTGGCGCCGAACCCAAAGGTGCAAGTGCCGCTATCCGGCGAGGCCCCGACTGTTTGCTCGCCGACGTTGGCTAAGAGCAGTCCGGCGTCGTTGGGAACATCAGCACTCGTGTAGATGCCGGGGTTCGCAGCCGTGCCGTTGATGATGGGGAAGTTTCCTGCGGCCGTAGCTACTGCGCCATCGATCGTGGGAGTTGTGCTTGAACCCGTGCTCGAACCAACTGCGCCGAGGGACGCGAGACTGTAGCCGCCGCCGGTGCAGAGCACGTAACCACGCGCCGGGATGATGGTGCCGTTTGGTATCCGGCAAACAAGTGTCACCGTGTTGGAGGTGACGCCATTCCCGGCGGAAGCAAACAGACCATAGCCGCCGTTGTTGCTGAGCGAAGTCGTACCAACCTCGTGAGCAGTGGAACTCGCGTTGTAGATCTCGAAGAATTCATCCGTCGACCCATTGGGACCGTTGAACCGGAACTCACTGATCCGCAAATCTGCACTCGGCGGACGCGTCGGGCAGACAACCGTCAAAGTGTAGGTTTGGCTCTGGCTGCAACCGCAACTATCGGTCGCAGTTAGGGTGAAAGTGAAATTACCTGTTTGCGTTGCTGTGCCCGACAACACGCCATTGGGACCGAGCGTGAGGCCTGGAGGTAAGGCTCCGCTAGTCTGGCTGAATGTGAATGATGAAGCGCAGCCGCCTGTCGCGGTGAAGTTTTGGCTGTAGGGCGTATTGATCACAGCTGGCGGCAAGGCAACAGCCGCCGGACTCAAAGTAATCGCCGGGCAACTGGTAATAACGAGCTGGTACTCGCGCAAGCCGACACAGCCGTCCGCGTCTGTCGCCTTGACTTGGAAGCTATAGTTGCCCACAGCAAGGGGCTTGCCCAGTAGCGTCCCGTATGGATCTACCACCATTCCCAGCGGCAAGGCACCGCCGGTCACCGCGAAACTATAGGGGGCGGTGCCGCCGGTCGGCGTAAGGTTCAAGGGCGGATATTCCGTGTTGACGAACCAGCTCTGATTGACCAGGGTGGCCGGATTCACCGTGATAGTTTTGGAGGGACATAGTGTGCATTCGTCGGGGATGCCGTCGGAATTTGCGTCCTTGCTCGAGCCGAGCTGTATATCCATCGAGTCGGATACACCATTGTTGTTGCAATCAGCGAAGCCGGGAATCTGCGCGACTAGCGTTACTCCACCGAGCGACAGCTCAGTGCCATCAGCCCTGACGCCGACCGCCGTCACCGCGACCTGCTGCGCTCCGGTCGTTTGAGCACCTGGATCGAGTATCGCTTCTACGGTGCGCGGTGGGTCTCCCGCTCGAAGCGTGAACGTGGGCGTAGGAAAGTGAATCGTCCATCCGTTTGACGCACAAACGTTCAAATCGTGAACCAGCCGAATGGTCAGGTCTTCATTCGTTGGGTTTACCACTTTGAATTTGAAACTAGCGGGAGACTGCGTAGCTCTGATAGAGACATTGCGCTGCGCGCAGTCGTTCGCGGCGTTGGTATCCTTGGGGTTAATGATAAAGGCCTTGAGGCAGGCGTGCGCATCACCTTTCTCCGCATCGACTACTGGAGTCCAGGGGCACGAAACGGTGATCGTTTGATTTGCTGACATTCCCGGCACGGTGACATCGCATACCTTGGTGTATTTGCCGGGGGGGCTCGTGCTGAAGTCATGGAATCCCAATTCAACCTGGAAGGGACCGGACGTGTTGGGACCAGCGTTGTGAATTCGGGCGTTGATGGTGTTGAGAACGCCTTCGGTGATCAGGGGTTCTCCCGGGAACAGATCAGGCGAGCTCCAATTGAGTGGATCCGGACTGCCGCAGTTAGCGATAAACTGGATGTCGGTTTGCAACGACTTTGTGAGTGCCTCGCAGGCGGCGAAGCCGTCGACCAATCCATAGCCCCAGTCTGGTTGCCACCCCGGGGGCGAAACACGCGGCTCGGCCGTATCAAGGATCAGGTCCTTGGTGGTGGCCGGCAACATCGTGGGCTTGGCTTGGAGCGCCAACGCCGCCAGCCCAGCGACGTGAGGCGCGGCCATGGAAGTGCCGAACATTCTCGTGTAGCCGTTAACCGTGCCGACCTGTGCGGATAGCACACCATCGACGAAGGGGACGCTGTCCTTCTTGTTGGTCCCGTAGGCGGTCACGTCAGGTTTCAGTTCATCAGTGATAACCGCATCGCCGTCCGAATTGCGAGGGCCTCTAACAAAGAAGCCCGCAATCAAGTCATTAGTGCGCGGCACGTCGTTCTCATACGACGCCGCCTGCACCGTGATGGCGTTGTCGGCGGCTGCTGGTGTTCCGATAAACCGATTGCCTGGCGCGCCACATTTACCGCCAGCATTAGGCATCGTGACCACCACGACCATACCGGCATTAACGGCCGCGTTGACATGCGAATTGACTGTGTCTAGCCCATCCGCCGAATCCTTGCCCTGCGAATTCTCCTCGCAACTGCCAATGCTAATATTGATGACCCCGATGTTCCAGGCAAATCGTTTCTCTATGCATTTGTCCAACGCGCGCTCTATGGCATCCGCACTGGGGCCCTGAGTGGTCGAGCCGACTTGAATGTCTACCAGTCCCGCGCCTGGCGCGACGCCGCGAAAGGCACCGAGTTTCCGGCCCAACGCGATGCCTGCAACGTGCGTCCCGTGCCCGACTTCATCATTCGGGTTCTCCTCGACGCCAGTTACCGCATTGAATCCAGCGACAAAGGAAGATGCGGGCAGACTATTATGGGTGATGCCGACAGATCCAAGTCCGCGGTCATCAACCCCACTATCAATGATCGCAATGTTAACTCCCGTCCCATCGAGACCAGGACAGGCTACTTCCATCGTGTTCGGATCATAAGTTGTGCTGCCTTGCACCCGCATAGCTTGAACACTGACATCGGTACTGAAGAAAAACTGATGTTCGATTTCGACGTGCGCGACGTGCGAATCCTGGCCCAGAGCAACGGCGTCTGCCACGCGCACGTTTTTAAGCGATACGACGGGGAGGTAACGGCCGACATAACCGATCGTTCCTACCTGACTAAAGCGTTGGAGATCTGTCTTGTGAGGCACCCGGTTGAGCGCGAGCCTAATGTCGATCTGCGTGTCAGGCCCCAGACGGTCAATGTCGTCTTCAACGAAGTTATGGTTGGCATCACGACTCCAGTTCCGATTCTTCGGCTGCCATGCAAACGGGACGACGTTCTCGTGATGGTCTTCATCGGGCCGCGGGCGAACGGTGTTATCCGCGCAGGAACTTCCCGACCCTCCGGGCGAGCCACCAAGCGCGAGGCATTCGGCTGCGGTGATGTTCTGGCAACTTGTCCCCGGCAGGCAGCAGGAGACCCGCGGTGGCGGGTCGCAGGTGATGCGAAACTGCCCTACGCCGCCGGCAGTGTTGGGCGCGGTGCCGAGTTGGATCAGATACTGGCTACCAGCGACGGCTTGAAAAGTAACAGAAGACTGCAACCCACACTCGTCGTCATTACAACCTGCCAATGCATCGGCAGCAGCCGCGCTCTCAATTTCCTTCGCCGTAATTGTCGCCGGTTGTGCGCAAGGAGGTGTGTTATAGACAGCGAGCTTAGTATCTACATTGGTCAAGCCGCAGGTTTGAATCGTGACCGGACCGGTGCATGAAGCAGTCCAGCGGTACCATGTGTCATGCTCGATCCTGGAGTCGCCCTCGACATTGCAGCCAGCGAACGTTTGGCCCTGGTTACTCGTTGGAGTGCTGGTGTTATTAAAGCTGAACAGACCTGCGGCGGTGATGGGTTGTGGAGCGAAGCAGGTACCCGAACTCTGCGACGGGGATGGTGATGGAGATGGCGTTTGGGATGTGGGGGGAGCCGACGACGCGGTGGGAAGCGGTGTTCCATTCGTGAAGAATAGGAGACCCAACAGTAGAAATAGAACGATCGGCCAGATCCATGTCTTGCAACGCCTTACAGTTGGTTTGTGTGAAGACATTTTCAACCTCCGAATGTGAGACGGACTCCCCAAGAGGAATCGGGAAACAGAGATAGAAACGGTGACAAGTAGGAGAAGAGGTTCTTGAATTACCGACTGTTTGGAAGAAAAGAAGCTACTTGAGGTATCAACTGCTCTTGAGGTCAGTCGGGTTCAGCTAGTCTTACGAGTAAGGGTTTCTAGTTATAGCCACATCCGGCCATTTGAAACTAAAAGCTGGGAATCACTTGAATGACTTCGGTTGAAAGCCGAGTCCAATTTTTCGATTTGGACGCTGCCGATGTTTGAATATTTCCCGATGGCCAAGTCTTAGATCTGTGGCTTACGACGCGACAATACTTCGGATCTTCGACAGCTGTATGTTCAATATTGGACAATCGTGAAGAAACTCAGTGGCGAAACTGAACAAGCGCAAAGAAAACAAAAGTAACGTAGCCTGCCAATGCAGGGCTGAGCTGCTGTTTAGAGTCCGGTTAGTGACAGAAAAGAACCTGTCGTTGGACTAATCAGCGCGGCAAGGTTCGCCCCACCCCAGTGAGGTAATCCAACAGTTTTCTTTCCTTAACGATCAGAAAGTGTTGAGGATTCGTCTCAACTAACCCTAACGCTCGAAACTTATGCATGAATGCAGTGATTCGTGGTCGGGTAGTTCCCACCATCTCTGAAAGTTCTTCGTGCGTGATTTTCTGTTCGATACGAGTGCTGCGAGGGTCGGGTAGGCCGAGCTTACGCGCCAGCATTAGCAACGTTTCGCCTAGACGGTGTTCGCTATCTACGGTGATCAGATGCGATATGACCTGTTGCTGCTCTCCCACTCGATTCGCCAGGTACTGCACAAAGCCGTCCACCAGAGAGTGACCGGCCAGGTGCAGCAGAAACGCGGCCGATGGGATTCGTTTCAAGGTGGTATTTCCCATCGCAGTTGCCGTTTCCTGACGCGCCTCTGTTCTTGCCAGACACAACTCACCGAATATATCGCCCTCCGTGTGAATATCCAGCAGGCACTCTTTGCCTTCAGGGGATAGCATCAGCAATTTGATTTGACCGGATTCAATGAAGTACACACTACGCGCCGGATCGCCGCAGAGATAAACGGGTTGCTGTTTGTTAACGTGCACTGACGGAAAGTCGGCCGTCCGTTTGAGCGATTGATGAAGTCGCTCCTTGAAGTCGCATGGTTGAGGCTGCAGCATTGTGAGTCTCCTTGGAGCAGGCCAGAAGACGAGGTCGAGGTGTAAATGACCTGATTATGAAAGTGCTCCACAATATTGAGTTTTCCAAAGTGAGTTTCCAAGTGAGTTTCAGAACACGAATCGACTTCGTGCTGTATCTGTGTGACTTTCCAGATAGAAACGTAACTGCTCGCGTCTAGCCAGCCACAGACGCTACCAGCCACTGACAGGTTGGGGCAAATTCTTTAAGGTCTTGGTCACAGTCAGCGAGCCGGTCTTGCACTTACCCGCCGAGCCGGCCTTGAAGATGCTTTCGATTTCTGAAACAGAAAGGGCGCGGTTGAAGATTTCGACTTCGTCGATGAGACCATCAAAGTCCTCGGGCACAAAATTGGAGTGTCCTCCAATACCAAGTCCCAGTCCCATTGGTAGAAATTCGCCCGGAGAGGATAAGGATAAGGCGCCGACTTCCTTCACACCGTTCACATAACCGGTGAATGTACCTGAAGAATACGAAAAAGCTATGTGGTGCCAGGCGCCGATCTGGAGAATACTGTTTCCAACAAAGCGAGCGCCGCCGTTCGACGACCACCAGTTGAGGCGCCCCCCCTGAAGGAAAAAGCCCCGGGCATTGTCGGAATAGATTGTTCGATATGAGGAAGGGCCGTGTTCCTTGGCGAATACCCATGCATCTATAGTAAAGGTGTTTGCCGACGGCCCGCTGTTTAGACCCACTCGGTCTGAACCCGTGGAGCTTAAATTTGGAAAACTGAAAGCTTGGCCGACCCTTCCCTGTGCATAGCCGACACCCCCAACCAACGTTCCGTGATTCCCGTTCCTAATGTCGTTTGGGTGATGATCCCCAGGCCACCACGCGACCATGCCCGGCGGCGGAGTCACACAATCACCGGAAGCCTATACACCCATGCTCACGCACGACTCGTTGTTGTTAAAGTCGCTCTCTTGTATAAGGGTGCTCGCGCTATAGGGGAACTGTGTGTATCCCTTAACGCTCGCGCAGTTCTGGAATTGACCTGCAGGGACCTTCAACAAAATGCTGAAGCTCGTGCTCTGTCCTGGAACCAGGGAAACAGAACTTGTGGTGGCGCAACCAACACTACCTGGCCCACCAATGCCGCAGCTCCAGCCGGGAGGCGTGCTCGATCCCGCCCAGCCAAGACCAGGCGACGGAGTGGGCGTGACCAAGTCCTTGATCACGGCAATTCCATTGAAGGCACCGGGGCCATTGTTACTTATGGTAAACGAGACGCTGCAAGTGCCTTGCGGAATTGCGGGACCACCGCATTGGACTGTCTTCTTAATCGTGAGGTCCGGCAACTTATCGCCGCTGACTTTCAGTGGGACGCAAGCACCGTCATTCTGCGGGTTCTGGTCTTCAGAGTTTTTCAAGCTGGCGCAGTTCTCAAAGTTTGTGCCCGGTTGTGCGGTGACGTTGAAGACGTAAGTGAACACAACCGACCCGCCCGCAGGAATTCCCGGCGCATAGTTACAGACCCCAGTTGATAGCACGCAGCTTCCGCCCGGCACGCTGGCAGAGACGAGCGTCAAACCCGCAGGCATTGATTCGGTCACCTGCGTCGGCCCGTGACATGGGCCAGTGCCGAGGTTCTTTACCGTAATAGTGACGGTCGCTTGTTGCCCGCTAACCAGCGGGCTCGGCTTGACTTCTTTCGTGATCTGCAGGTCGCAGCCTTGTTTCTTCCTATTACCGAAGTTTCGGTTGGTAATAATTTGGCCAGGTGACACGGTCACCGAATAGTTTCCGGTCGATGGCGCCGTCTGCGCCCACCCGGATTGCAGGACTTCCGCCACCGTGTAAGTTCCCGGCGCCGGCACCGTGAATGAGTAGTTACCGGATGAGTTAGTGGTCGTAGTCTGGGTATTCCCGCTTGAATCCGTGATCTTGATAGTCCACCCAGAGATGCCCGGTTCACCGGTATCCCTTACTCCGTTTCCATTCAGATCGTTGAACTTCAAGCCACTGATGGTTGCTTCGCACGGGCAATCAATCTTGACCCCGGCTGAAGCAGTAGCGGCGTAGTCGTTGAGTGTGAGCTGCGGCGTGACGCCATCCCGCTCGCCGTCACTCGATCCTGAATTACCCGGTGTGCTGGATCCGGTCTGATTTACGGTTGTGCCCTTAGGCCCCGGCAGGCTGGTCCATGTCAGATTAGCTCGATTGTCCAGTATCACTGGACACTTTGTTGGATTTGCCACAGCTTGATAACTGACGACTACTGTCGAGCCCGGATTAGGCGCTTTGGGTATCTGGGCGCAGGTCACGGTTAATGTGTTCGCAGGAACGTTAGTGAAGGGGCAGCCCGCAGTGATGGTTCCGAAAGTAAGACCAGGCGGCAACGTATCTCTTAGTTCGACGTTGAATGCGTCGGCAGTGCCGTTGTTGGTGTATTGGACCGTGTAGGTCAGCGTCTGGCCTTTGAGAGCCGGATTAGGCGCGACGGTCTTGGTCATCGTGAGCTTGGGTTCAACGACGATTACATCCGCGTCGTTTGAGGTCGCAATGGCAACCGGAATCTGACCGACGACAACTTTGCCCAGGAATATCTCATAGTTATTCTTCAGCGTAACGGTGTCAAAATTGGGCGGGACATTATTGACAAGCGCATTGAATTCTATGACCACGTATTCAAGGTTGTTGTCGTTGTCGTTGTTTGTAAGTATGCCAAGACCGAAGCTCGGGTCATCGCCCGCGGTAAATGAGCCGGGGCTGACGAGGCTCGACGGAAGGAGAGCAGTCGGATTTGGCTTTAGACAACCCAGTGTGTAGTTCACGGGGTCAGGCATTTGTGCGGCCGAGAGTCCCGCCGCCGAGGTAGCGATCCCGAGCGTGGATACGAAAGCGACCTTTGCCGTTCCCGGCATGTAGGTCAGGCCCGGCGGCAAGTGGTCCGTCAACCTGAAGAAGGGCGACACGCCTTCGGGAAGCGTTATGGTCAAGTGGTAACGAATGATTTCTCCGATGGCTACTTGCGGTGGTTGCGGGGTGCCGCTGACTGAATTGTCAGCCTGAGTGTGCGCTTCGGAGGTTGCAGTCACGCATTTTTCTGCCTTCGGCTTTACGCACACCTGGGCCGCATCTTTGAAAGGCGGAGTGAAGTTGGCGCCTACGAAGTTTGGCCCACCAAGCACGGAGGCGTATTGCGTTAACTCGACTACGTTATCGCAGCAGCCGGGTTTGATATTGGCAAGCAGCTTCGCCTGGAATGTGATGACCACAATGTTTGCGCCGCTGGTTGCGTTGTATGCCGACAGAGGGATCGGGATTGGGTTTGAAGTGATTGTGAAGCTGGTGGTAGTTGGCAGAATACTTGTGGGCGAAATTGAATAGAGGGCTGATGGCACGACCACTCCCGTTCCACGTTTTACGATAATTGGGTTCGGAAGGAGCGTGAAGCAAGTCGGATTGCCCGAGGTGTCTGTTGGGATGATGTCCTGAATTTTCACATCGTACGCCGGGGCGCCGCCCAGATTCTCGATGGTTACTGCGAACGTGACGATGTCGTTGGCATCAACGCCCGACACGTCGTCATTCACCAGACCGGCAGCCAAATCGTTTGAGTTCACAACACCGCTGATCCCGTTAAGTGTAAAGGTCGCACCGGGCGGCGCCTGCGCTGTCGATAGATTCGCAGTCTGCAAGCCCGGATGAGTAAACGTTCCGTTGGGATTGTTTGTCGCGATGATACCTTTCCGAATCCGTAGATTGGGTTCTCGCAGATTCACCTGGGCGATCGCTACCTGGCAGAACCGGGCTCCGAACGTGTTGGTTTCACACTCCTGCGCTTCGTTTGTGAGAAAGAGCCCATCGGCAAATGGCTGGCTCGTCACTTTGTACGTAAACAGCAGATCTATCTTGCGCGACAGGTTAGAGGTGTCGTTGAAAGACCCGTAGTTGAAGTTAATGCTATTCGTCGCCGGGAAAGCCAGGACGGTTGGGGCTACGGGTAAGGAATGAAGTGTATCGGTGGGTCCGAGACACGAATTGCCCGGGTTTGGAACGCCCACACAGGGTGCGTTGTTGAAGTTGATGCTGGCCACGGCGTAAGCAGGCTGCGGCAACCAGTCCTCAACCACCAGATTCTCCGCGTCGCTCGAAGGAATGACCTTTTCGATGCGGTAAGTGACTTGATCTCCGGCACGGACCTCCTGGGGTGGATTAGGAGAATTGGAACAGCTGGTACCGCCGGGTCCGCTGGGTGGTCCACAGATCGGGTTGTATATGCCAAACGCATTGGCGCGCTTAACCGAGTAGACAGTCTTCTTCAAAGTGTCACCCAGAAGTAAAGTCGCAGTGTTGCTGTCATCGTTTGCACCTGCGACGACCACATTCGGAATATTAGTGGGAAAATTGATTGGATTTGGACGGCCTACGTTTTGATAAACCTTGCCGCTGATGCGGACACAGTTGTTCATCGGATCGTCTTTGTCCACGAACTTATCGCCGGGTGCCACCGGCAATTGGAAAACGTCTTCTACCTTTGCGTGGAAGGTAATAGTGCCAATAGCGGGATTATTTGGCGCCGAGGTGCCCGCCGCGTAACCGCCTGTCAGAATGCCCGCCGCCAATCTGGGTACAGTGAACGCCGGAATCCCAGGCATAGCTGATGAAACATTGAAAGTCAGAACCGTGCCGTTCTGGGGCTGTTGCAGCTGGGGTACAGCCGGACAGAAATTTGCAGCGCCTTGCGGGTTGGCCGTTTGGGTTATGAAAGGCGAGGGAATCGGGCCTGATTTCGTACCGAACTGATCACTTACCGTTAGCATTACCGGCAAGACCAGGGTTTGACCGTTTGATATGAAGTCTTCGACTACCAGGTTACCGATTGTCTTGTAGTCAGAAATTTGAAATTTCAATGTATACAGCAGAGTGTCGTTGGGCGTTAGACCAGGCGCCCCGGTATCGTTGATGATGGCGACGCTCTTCTGAATGGCGAGACATTTGTCTTTGAGGACATGATCCTGCGTCGTCAAATCGCTTGAGATATGGACCATCGGCACATCGCGTGGATCGGCTGGTGTCCAGTCAGCCTCCGCTTTGACGTCGTTAATCGAGGTGGCTGGTTTGCAATTCGTCGGCAACACCATTGTGTTGTTCGCATTCTGCTCAGGAATGAAAAACGCGAAAGTTATAGTTACATCCGCCGCGGCGCTAGTCCCGCTGATCGGGTGACAGAACGAGACTTCGAGGTCACTGTTTGGTGAATTTTGCGCCGCTGATGTTGGCGGTTGTTGTGTGAGTTCATAATCCACGCCCGGACAGGTACCGCCCGTGGCCGTGGTGGTGCCAATCTTTACAACCACTCCGCCTTGATACTGCACATTGTTGTGTAGAAAATCCTGCACCTTCAAATTGTCGAGTTGTTGGCCGTTAGCGATATCCGCAATGATTGTGTACTTGCGAAGAAAGTTGGGCCCGGTTGCGGTTTCATCTTCAGGGGCGTTAACCGCTTTCTTGAGCGTGAAAACTGTAGGGATGACATCCTTTTTTTCCAGCCAGGTGTTCGATGGTCCGGCGTCAGTCAGGATCGGTTGATCGGTCGCTTCGTTAAGCGGTGTCATTCCAAAGCGAAATCCTCCGCGGGTGTAGATCGTCAGGTTTGGTGCGCCGGCGTCTGCAAACTTGTGGAGATCGACGGTGAGTTCGATTTCGATCTTTGGCTGGTTTGGTTCGAAACTTCCGAAAGGCAACTGCAAAGTTATTAGTTGCCCGCCGGGCGGAACTGAAACCGGCGAAACCCCGCTGCCACTGTAAGCATGAGTAATAGGACTTCCGTTAGTGCTACAAGGCGTCGTCAGAGTGTTGTAGGTCGTAACCGGAATTGGCCCGCCGTTGACGCTTACCAGCGAGCCGTTAAGGTTGGTAGAAATACCATCACATGGACCATGTATGGTTGTCGACGGATTTAGACTATCGAGGTCCATCCCGCCTGCCGGCAAGACCACATCTATGAACGGGCCAAACCCGACGGCCGTCCCGATGTTGTCAAACGTAATCTTGAACTTAAACTTTTCCCCAATGAGTGCCTCAGCAGGCACATCGACAAGCTTCACTTCGGGTACAGGTGCCGCCGCCGGTGGATTCGCCGCTGAACGCGGTGCCGAATGCACGCGTACGGAAGCCATCCAAATCGATATCGTGGCCAGGACCACCACCGACAGCGTCAAGACTAACTTCTGAGTTAGGTTAAGAGAGCGCGAGACTTGGCGCCGGCTGGCTCGATTGGTAGGGACAACTGGATTCACTTTGGGAAACATCTTCCGATCTCCTTGGGGTCAAACTTGCACGTTCGCTTGGGTGAGTTTCGTGCTCCGTTTGTGAGTGGCTTTCCCCCGAGAAATGTAACGATGCCGGCGAATGATTAGAGTTGTTGTCTTTGCTTCTGCAGGATGAGATGGGATGGAAGAGGAGAAGGGGGATTAGAAGATGCGCGGATGTGGGCCATTGCCTTCACGAATCTACCTTGAGCGCGAATAGAGGCATGCGGCGCTCGCGTTGAATTTGGCTTACCGCGAGCGCGACCTGTAGAGCGTCTTAGCTTCCGAAGAAGCCTCCGCTGGGATATGGCGGTGCGGTAAGATCCTGGGCCAGAGGACACGGCATAAGAGGCATGAAACACACAGCGTGATCTCATGTTTATGTAGACTGTACTTCGATCCCCTGGTTGGTGTGTTCGATTCGGGTAACATGATCGTGATCCTCCGGAATAGTTTGAACGGGCCTTGTTATGTTCGTGCGCCTCTTTTTAGAGTGAACATTCGGAGCGTAACGTAACCAGATTTAGTTATTTCGAAGCAGAGAAGTAACTGGCGGCATCAAATGCTGGCCCACACCTTTGCCCAGGCTCGTTGCCTTCAGAGTGAAACATCGACCTCGATTGCACACACGTGGTAGTGCAACAATTTGGTCGAGGAATTTCCTGCGTGCCGCTGGGGAATGTATCAGCGTTGGCCCGAGCGAATATCAAACATGAGTTATATCCTCGAAGCATCGGCCCTACGCCGTTATCGCCAAGGCGAGAGGTAGGCGGAGACAATCCAAACACAGGCGTAGGTGGCAGGAAAGGCCCAGATGAAGGTGTTCAACCCCATTAGTACAGCGCACGCGGCATGGAACAAGAGGCCAATGAGCAGCGCTGCGGCGGCGAGTTCCGTGGGTCCTAACAGTAGCAAGCCAAAGCAGCACTCGAACACTATCACGAACCGCGTCGTGACGATCCCGATCGTCGGATAGGTGTTCAACAGGCGCGATGCATAAGGATGGCCATGGGCTTCCGAACCAAGAATCGTTGCGATGGCGGTGCCTGATCGCCACGCTGGAGAGAAAGCCTTCGTTAGACCGGATGCTATATACGCGAGGATGCCCTGACCGCCGATAAACCAGACGGCCACCATGATCGGCGGGTGGTTCACAACCGGCGCCATGGCGAGGGCGGCTGCAACCATTATCAATGTTGACATCTGCTCGGCGCCATCGCTTGCCATTACTCTTCTCCGTTGGACGAACCAGTTTGCGCCAAGGGCGATTACCATCGCTCCCCAACCAATTGTCGCAAAGGGTCCTAGCACAACGACACAAAGACTAGCGACGAGACAGGTGGGGAGAGCAAATGGAAAAGCACACCTGGTGAGCAGATTGCGCTCAACTCCACGTTCGAAGATGCGGGCCATTGCTTCCGAGAACGGACCAAAAGGTCCGAACGCGCGGCTACGAACCCAAAGCTGCTCTGTTGCTGAGAGCGCAAAGGCCACGGCCGCCATGCGAACGGCGATCGAGAGGGCGAGTTCAGGCTCGGTCAATGACATGCCTGTTGGAGACGAGGGCCACGCGAAACGTGCGTGCGGCACCATGCCCGGTCGACATGATCACCGCGAACTGCCTCGCGCTGCTTACCGAATTGCCGACCTCCTGGGCCATGACCCACGTAAGCATCGCAAGGTAACACTCGGATAGTTGGATCCCGTCAATCTGTGTGTAAAGCGGTCGGGCCTTTGTGAACCCATTGACGAGATCTAGAAGAGCTTTCCGTTCGAACCGACCGGGATTCCAGATCCAACGAGCTGCGGATTGGCCCGGAAGGGCAATCTCAGTCCAAGAACTCCAGCCTTGAGGGCCAAGATCTCGGTACACAAGGTGGTTTCCTGTATGTCCGGGTTCTGGGGCGAAGAATCCCCAATGAGGCAGAAGATTAAGACGATCGATGCGCACAGCCCAGCGTTCCCAAGCGGTGCTGCGGAACTGATTCACGACGCAAGCGAGGAACAAGCTGCCAAGAAGCAACTCGACGATTAAGGCCCACATGGCGACCTCATGCGTTGCGTTTGCGGAGCAACTCGCCTCGAAGTTCAATCAGACGCTGGAGAGTAGGTGCCGACCCGATTTGTCGGTCCAGCTTGCTGATCTGGTTCACGATCTCCTGGTCGCGCACATCGAAGACGAACTTCCCCCTTATCGCAGTAACGATCGCACCGCAGCAGCACAAATCACTCTGCACCTGCACTTTCTCATCGAACCTGACGCCCTGTTCCTGCGCAAGGGTAATGATTGCGTCAAGGTGTAAGAGCTCACCGTACGAGAGCTGCTGCTTTTTTGTGTCTTTTTTCATCCGAAACTCCTTTGGGTGGGTAGGCGTTGGTGTGAACGCGTCGGACGAGGATCCTATTGAACCATCCTCTTGGCATTGCTCAAATGACTTGAAGTGACCAGGCCGCAGCCGCTGAACAAACACGTCGCTGCCAATTCGCCTTGCCGAAACACTGAGGACTAAATCACGCTGGGGAGGGGTTGTCAAGCTAATCCAACGTGGCGGTAGTGACCTAATTGCCAGTAACGTTGGATATCAATACTGAGAATCCCAACAGCAATCCGAGTCACTATTGACGCTTGATTTGAATAGAAGAGATAGAAGAAAGGAAGAAATAAAAATCTTCAACGAAAGTCCGGCTTCACGCGCTCATGCGGCCTTAATTCAAGCAGAACACGAGACCCAACCCAACTAAACGAGGCCACACGATGGCAGACAGATGCTGCATGCGAGAATTGATTATGCAAAATCAGACGACTATCAAGGGCCAGACCAGTTTTCTTACTTTCATGACTTGAAAGGCAGGGCGATCATGTCGTGTCAGAGTGTGGCAGCAACGACAATAACGGCGTCACAAGTTGTCACAACGAAAAGCGGCAGGCTCTTTAGCCTGCCGCAAGTAATTGAAATTATGGTGAGCCGAGCAGGGCTCGAACCTGCGACCCGCTGATTAAGAGTCAGCTGCTCTACCAACTGAGCTATCGGCCCTCGAAGAGAATGGAATTATACGGTCGCATCTTTGAGTGTCAAGCGACCCTCACACACGGCGCACTTTATGTCTGAAGACATCCAGCAAGCACACAAAACCGACACTTCGATTCTTCATGAACTTTCGTGTTGATACGTGGATCGCTGGGCCGTTCCTCTCAAATTCCAACCAAAGGCCCATCACATCCAGGGTTTTGGTTATGGAGTTGCGGGTTAAGTAGAGGAGGCCGTAGCGCATTCTTTTTCGGCCAGAAGATCGCGAACGCTCTCGATTAACTTATCGATATCCGGCTTGGCCACGTAACCGTCGGCGCCGGCGGCGAAGGCCTCAGAGCGATGAATGTCGTAAGCGTCTCCCGAATAAAAAATGCAGGGAACGCCAGGTGTAAGTTGGGACAGCTTTTGGCACAGATCAAGCCCACTACCATCGGGAAGATGACGGTCTAAAACATAAAGATCGAATTCGCCGGTTGCCGCTTGTTCCAGCGCTTCTTTGATACTGACCGCGGTTGCTACTTCGTAGTCTTCATTCGCGAGAATCAGTTGCAGCATCTCAGACGTATCCTCGTGGTCGTCGATGCATAGCACGCGACACTTTGGCTCAGCCATTGGGGGAATCCTCCTGAAGATTATTTCGAAGCGGGAGAGAATCGAATTCTAAACTATTTGTTCTGACCGACCAACTGCCTGGCGATCCAGGTGGTGCAGCCCGAGGTGAATAAGCGCTCGATTGGTTGCGTTAAAGCTTCTGGAAACCGACCGCGATTGTCGCTTTGAATAAGATTACCTACGTATCGAGGATCGTTCACCTTTCTTGCGATCCAATACTAGCAGGTGGGCAGCGGTAGTTCGGGCTGGTGTCGATCTATTCCTGCTCACCACCAAAAGCTGGTGAATGGTAAATAGTGAATGGTGAATGGTAAGTCGACTCGTCAGCTTCTCGCCTTGTCCTGCATTGCCTTCAGTAATTGATCCACTACTTCAATCTCTTCATCATCAGGTGACAGTTGCTTGTATTTATCCAGAGCGCTTACCGCTCCGTGTAAGTCGCCAAGCTTGTGATAGACCAGGGCTAGATTGAAGTAAACGAGAGCAAAGCCCGATTCGATTTGGGCCGCAGCTTCGTAATGAAGACGAGCGAGCGCATAGTTTCCTGCGTCGTAATACAAATTCCCTAAATTGTAATGGGCCTCAACGTGTCGCGGCTCATGTTTCAGAGCAAGGGTAAAACTGTCGAGCGCCTTACCCGCATTGCCCAGCTCGCCATTGATGATCCCCAAATTGCAATAGGCTTCAGCCACATTGTCGCCTTCGTTGATCGCCTCCAGATATAACTCCGCCGCCTTGGGATCGCGTTGCTCGTGAAGCAGCAGCGCCTCCTCAAACGGCGTCAGCAGCCGCGACAGCTTTCCTCCCTCCGGAATACGAAACAGATTTAGCTGCCCCTGAAGCTCCGCCTCAATCTGACGGATGCTCTGGCCTTGAGAACGCAACTCACGCACGCGTCGAAACTGTGTGAGCGCCTGGAAATCGAACTTATAGTTTCCGGACGTACCAGCCGGTGTGCCCTCGATTATTCCTTGCTCGGTCCAGCGGCGAATCGTTCGTTCGCTGAGTCCGAAAAGTTGTTTGATTTCAGGGATTGAATAGCTGGATTTAACGCGCTGATAGTCAGCCTTCGCGGGAATACGTGAGGGGAAGGACAGAAGCTTATTACTATTTTCTTTCATTTAATACTGGTAAAGCAAACTGTTAGTTTGCTGACGGTTCAGTTAAAAACTGCCTTCTATAACACCACCGCCACGTGCGAAATACAGCCCTTCGTTTTAAGCCTTTCGCGAATGCAAACTAAAGTTTGCTTTAGTTCAATCGCAAACTAACAGTTTGCGTTACGACTCACGAAGCCTTGCGTTTCTTAGCTGCCTTCGGTTTCGCAACCTCTTTAACCAGCGTGAGCGCCTTCTTCTTTGAAGCTGCCGGCTCTGCCTTAACCATTGGTTTACGGCTCGAAGCCTGCAAGCTCTTCTTCAGCGCGCTCATAATATCAAGTCTGGGAACTTCTTCAACCTCAAATTCAACGACCTTCTTACCTTTGATTTTCGAATCGATCAGTTGTCGTAAGGCTTGATGATATTGATCGGCCGTGTCGATCTCCGAAAGGGAAGTGACCATCTGTTCGACCAGAGTGGTGGCTAGACGCAATTCGTTTTTGTCCAGCTTGGTAGCATCGGTAAGTTCGGGTACATCAGTGATGCTCCGAATCTCATGTGGATAGCGAAGCTTTTGTAGCACCAATCCATTTTCGTGAGGGAACACCGCCACCATGTCTTCGCGATCTCGAAGCACAACCTTGCCGATGCCAATCTTACCGGTTTGTTTCATCACCTCACGCAGCAGCGCGTAGGGCTTTTCAGATACTGGCCCATCTGGTCCAGCATAATAAGGAGAGTCGTAAAATGTCGTCGGAATCTCGGAGCTGTCGACGAAGCCAATGATATCCACCGCTTTGGTAGTTTTGATTTTGACCTTGGCGATATCGTCTGGTTCGATGATCGCGTAACGATCCGGTTCGTATTGATAGCCTTTGGTGATCTGGTCGTTGCTGACAACCTGGTTGCACTTCTTGCAGCGCTTGTCATAACCGATGGGACCGTAGTCGTCGCGGTGTAGCTGGTTAAACTGAATTTTTTCCGACGTCTCGATCGCGTTGTAGATACGAACGGGAATAGCAACCAGCAGAAAACGGATGTGGCCTTTCCAGATGGATCTCATTGGAAGTGTCTCCAGTAATGTCCGGCAGTGATTGTCGGACGGACGGCGGAGCAAATCGCGCCTTTAGACTGTTTCACCGGCGCTGGGCCGGTGGTTGGGCACGTATTATGTCGCCCCAAAGCACTTTAGTAAAGCCTTATTTTGTTAAGCTTTTTGCATGCATTAAAGGTCTCGCTCGATTTGGCCTCTCCTTTGGAGTGCGCCGCCTTGTCGGCGCTTTGGTCGGTCGCGGCTTTGCGCGACCTGGCACGCATTAGTCATGGAGCGGCGGAAAAGCCGCCGCATTCCAAAGCGCCGACAAGGCGGCGCACTCCAAGGAGAGGCCTTTAGCTGCGGACGATTTTTCCTATTCGCTTGACCAAACAACGAGCGAGCGAGAGAGCGGTCCAAACTTGTGAGGTTGCCTGGTTTGCGCTAGATTCCCCAACGAAATAACTCAAAAGCTACCCGACCAACAACAAATAGCAGCTCAAAAACCGCGGAGGTGACCCATGATCAGCGTTAAGCGGAGGCAAATTATTGTCGTTCTGACTTTCGGCGTTCTGTTCGCAGCCTTTGTTCTGCCGGCCGATGCGGTGGCCCAGGTGGCTACTTTATCAGGCAAAATCACCTTGAAGCAGGCTGATGGTACTGAGGTTCCGGCGCCTGGGGGAATTGCCAGTGCAGATCACACGGTAACTGTTAATGGTACGAGTGCGATTTCCGGGGCCACAGTTTTTTCCGACAGCACTGTCACAACAGCAAAAGGCTCGAGTGCCGTCGTAAGCCTGGGCAAGCTTGGCCGCGTGGAGGTCATGCCCGACACAACGATGAAACTGAGTTTTACGGATTCAACTATTGCGGCAGCCATGCTCGACGCCGGCCGCGTGAGAGTCTCGTCATCATCGGGCGTCAACGCCTCAACGACAACGACTGACGGAGTAGTGGTAGGGAATGGAGTCCGACAAAATGATTTCATTGTGGACACAACCTGCGGCAACACGTTTGTGGCAGTGGTGAAAGGTGGAGTCGAGCTTCGCGCGGGCAGCACAGTCAAGCAGATTGCAGCAGGTAATCAGGATACGGCGGGAACGAGTCGGCCGGGATGTACTCCATCAGCCAGACCCCACGGCAAAGCCGGGTCGCATTGAGAGAAGTTTAGCTGATGTGGGCCAGCGCATTCCGCATGGCCGCCGCCGATTGCCAGCGTTGAGTGGGGTCTTTGACCAGAGCTCGATCAATGATTTCGCACAGTTGAGGAGGTAGATGGGGCGCTCTTTGCCTGAGCGGAATCGTTGGTTGTTCGAAGATAGCTTTGATCGTGTCTGGCATACTCGATTTCCGCGGAATGTTCAGCGCCAGTTCATTCGTTAGCAAGCTGTAGGCAGTCATCCCTACGGCGTAAAGATCTGATTGCGGTTTCACATCGCGGAAGTTCTTGAGTTGCTCGGGTGGCATATAGGCGAGCGTTCCCGCCATTTCGCCCGCCATTGTTACCCCGCTCATGCCGGACTGTGTAAAACTCTTCGCCAATCCGAAATCCGTCAGTTTCGCCAGTGAATTGGGCCAGGCTCCCTTCACCAAAATGTTTTGATCTTTTATGTCGCGGTGAATGTAGCCTTTCGAGTGGGCGTAAGAGAGCGCATCTAGAACCTGGGAAATGATGGACACCGTTTCTGCTGTGGGAAGTAGTCCGCCGCGCGCGTCCGCCAGCTTGGCTGCGTCAGCCCCATCCACAAATTCTGTAACCAGGTAGACCACGCCATTGTGCGTACCACGATCGATAAACTCGACAATGTTTGTGTGCTTTAGGGCAGACGCTACATCGATCTCGCGCATGAACCTCCGCAGCGCTTTGTCGGTCACCGCAAATTCCGGCAACAGCGTTTTTATCGCCACCGTGGCTCCGGAGATCTGATTGCGTCCAAGCATCACGCAACCCATTCCTCCTCGACCCAGCACCCGCACAATGTCGTAACCGGGAATCGGTTGGGGCGTGTTCTTCAACTCAATGCGGCAATCTTCGCAAAGAAAACTCAAACGATCATCAGCCGCACTCGCCTGAGCTTCTTCCTGCCGCCCGCAATTCAAACAAGCCACACTGACGATGGTTGTTTTCAATTCGTCATCGTCGTTTGTGCTTTCTGACTCGCCCTCGCTCTCGCCCACTTCAACGAGCAACACGGTTTCTCCGCCCTGAATACGGTCTCCATTTTTTAAGTCAGCTTCGGCAACTCGCTGGCCGTTCACATAAGTGCCATTGGTGGAACCCAGATCTCGCAGCCGGCAGTGAGGCGGAGTTATTTCCAACAGACAGTGATGTCGGGAGAAAAACCTATCCTCGGGAAGATAAAGATGAGAGTCGGCTGTTCTGCCGATCAAAAAAGTATCAGCTTGAGTGAAACTGAATACTCTGCCCTGGTATGGACCAGCTAATACTCTGAGGTTTAGTTGCATTAGGTGAGTCCAATGTCCAAAGTCCAAGGTCCAGAGTCAAAATCGAATATGGGCCTTCCCTCAGAGGCAATCAAAAATCTAATCGGACGTTGGACTTTGGACATTGGACTTTGGATTAACGGGATATCTCCAAATCATCGAACGCCACTTCCGACGTGTCGCTGGTGTAGAGACCGGCGACACCGCGTCTGAAATTGTCAGTATCGGTGATGCGATCGACATATTGCCCGTTGATATAAAACGAAATATCGGTTCCCTTGGCACGAATCTCGAGTTGGTTCGGGCTGGTCCCAGACCTTATCGTGCTCGACTTCGTCCACGCGACCACGGTCGACTGCGTGCCGCCCTTGTGCTTGAGAATTTCATACTGCGGTTGAGCACCCGTAAAAATCAACAAAACATAATCTTCAAGATCGCCGGCCGTGGACTTTTCGCCATGAATGATCAGGCCATAGCCCGTCGATGGCCCTATGCCGTCAACGCTACGGACAGTAACCTTCACGGTCGCGTTCTCGGTGTTGTAGTCATTGGTGGGCGCGTACATCACCAGATACGATTTTTCCTTCGCCCGCATGTGATACTCGTCGTTGTCATACCAAATGTCGCCATAATCGAAACTGCCCGTGCCCCATTTCGCCACTGAAAAGTCATCTTCAAATGTCGAGGGGAGGTTGGTTTGGGAGTTCGAGTTTGTGGAATTGCTGTTTGAATTACTGTTCCGATTGGTAGTGCGAGTATTGGAGTTGCGATTGGTATTCGTATTCGTATTGCCGTTTTCGTTTGCTCCCAAACTGGCAAGCGCCAGGATCATTATCGTTGCTCCAACGATGATCAGTCCTGCTACCACAACTCCACCCAGAATCCACCAGATCGCGTTTGACTTTTTTTGTGGTGGCGGAGCTCCCACTGGACTCCATTGACGCGGTTGCGCCGACGGTTCCACTTGATTGAGTAGTGGAGCTTGCTGCTGAAAAAGCTGCGTGGCCGGGGGATCACGGTTGGGGGATGTGGAATAACTTCCGGGGCCAGATTGGGACGTACCAGGCGCAACGTCTGCTACCAGAGGAGCGCCGTCCTCAAGACAAAAATTGAGCGAAGGGTCGGTGTAGGTTCGATTACAAGAGGTACAACGCTTCATATTGTTAAGTAGGAGAGTTGGGTTCGTTAGCAAACGAGGAACGATTTTCCATATATCATTTTCCAATTCTCATTTTCCATCGCACGGTGGGCACTTGCCAGGTTCGAAAATGGCAAATGAGAATTGAGAAATGAGATATGGAAAATCTGCATTCTTGTTTCAGTAACGCTTCATTCTGTCCTGCGCGAAAGTTAGGATAGCAGCAGCGCGTCGAACGCACCTTATAATGAAATTGCGTGAGGCTCAAGTAATAATCGGTTTTCCGCAACGTCCACAAAACCGTGTGCCACCCGCGTAACTACTCCCGCAAAGTTTGCAAACCACCTCAACGGGACGTGGTTGCCGCCAATCCAAAGACTGTGATCCGATCGGGATCCCGCACCTGCCGCAGAACCTAATCGCATTGGGATACTCTTGTTTGCAGCGCGGGCACATGACCGTGGCGCGTCCGGGGCTGGACTGACTGCCCTGACCCTGCGGCTCACTGACCACTGTGAATGTGCCGTTACCACAACGTCCGCAAAACTTGATGCCTTCAGCAAAACGCGATTGACACTTAGTGCAGGCTACAACCCTGATGGCCGTGGATGGTCCGCCGGTGCGGCTATCGAGGCTGCCGCCCCGAGAAGGCGTGAGCTGGTTGCTGCCCGCTGGCGCCTTGAACTGCGCCTGTATGATCTGCTCGATGCCGTCCGGCCGAATTTCGATGACGCGCTCATCATCTACTTCGCCGGTGCGCGCAACTCGTAGCACGTGTTGGCCCGGTGGAATGGCATTGAGGATTACTCGTCCCGATCGGCCCACACTGCCTTTTCGTTCGTCGTCGATATAGACCTCTGCGCCAGTCGGAGCCATCACCACGAGTCGCGATTCGCTACTTTCGCTAACTTCTGATTTCTTGCCGGCCGCGGTCGCAAGTTCCTCAAACCACTCAGTTGCGCTCGAGTGTCGTGCGGCAGGCTCGCGAGCGAGCGCACGCATTACCACGCGGTCCACTTCGGCAGGAAGATCGGATCTCAATGTCAGCAGCGAAGGCGCCGGTTGCAATAACTTTTGGGCGATCAGTTGAGTCAGATCTCCAACAAAAGGTGGGCGGCCCCCAAGCATGTGGAAGGCAACCGCGCCCAAAGCGTAGATATCAGCGCGCGCATCCAACTGCACGTCTGTCTGCATTTGCTCGGGAGACATATATTCCGGAGTGCCGATGATTCCTCGCGACTCAGGCCCGCCTTTGGAGCCCAACTCAGACCGATCATGATGAACAATCTTCGCCAAGCCAAAATCTCCAACTTTGACGAAACCGTCAGTCGCACCTGGAGTCTTCTTTTTCCTCTGGGTGATGAAGATATTGGCTGGCTTGAGATCGCGATGAAGCACACCTTCGTCATGCGCGGCGTCGACGCCGGCCACTACCTGGCCCATGATGGTTACGGTTCGTTGGATGTCGAGGGTGCCCTCGCGTCGAAGAAGTTGATAAAGACTCTCGCCGTCAACATATTCCATCACCAGGAAAAACACGCCGTCAGGACTCTGGCCGAAATCGGTTACATCGACGATGTTGGGATGACGGATCGAAGCTGCGGCTCTGGCTTCGCGTTCGAATCTTGCAATCGCTTCACCTTCAACAAGGTTCTCGTCGCTGAGAATGTCTGGCCGAACAGTTTTGACAGCGACGCGCCGAGTTACGAGATTTTCGTCGCGGGCCAGGTAGACCTGACCCATCGCTCCACGGCCGAGTCGCTTTTCCAAGAGATACCGACCGGAAAGCAGCGTGGGACCGGGTAAAGTTTGTTTAGTTTTGCCTGCGTCCTGAGGACAGACTTCAACGTTGTCCTCATAACAGCTCTCACAGCGGGGACACTCTCGCATGTTTGGATTCTACAGTAAGGCGAGCCGTCTCAGTCTACTCCCTGGAGTGGGGCGGCCCGGCGCCCCTTTGGTCAAACTTTAGCCAGTCCGAACTTTCATGTATCGAGACTTGAGGCCAAAGCGACGCTCCCGACGCGTCGGGATCGCAGTCCAAGGAGTAGTATCAATTGGATCGGGCTTTCTGGTTCGTTACGCTGCAGCTTCTACTGGCGAACAGCAAGCCGAACACTTTGTTGCCTCGATGTGAATAGATGAAAAGCAGTAGGGGCACTCTTTCGTCAACTCTTCGACTTCCTGCTTCTTGAATCTATTCATAGCTTTGACAATCAGGAACACAACAAAAGCGATGATCACAAACGTAATGACATCGTTTATGAATTGTCCATAAGCTATGACGGGCAGGCCGCGAAGTTGTGCATCCGCCAACGAGACCGGTTCCTTTCCGGAAAGGTCCAAAAATAGATTTGAGAAATCAACACCGCCGAGCAACTGTCCTATTGGCGGCATAATCACGCCCTCAACCAGCGACGTAACCAGCTTGCCAAATGCCGCTCCAATTATTACCGCGATTGCGAGGTCAATTACGTTGCCGCGCGCGATGAAATCTCGGAATTCTTTAAGCATTTAGTCTCTCCTTTGAGTTAAAGCCTCTTGCCGAATGGCGTGACAAACATCTGATTCAGGGTTGTGCCGGACAATCTTTCGCCGGCTTGTATCCTGCTTGTTGGGCGGCGTCGTGCGATTCAAATACGACGCGATCCGTTTCTGCAATCTTCGTTGTAGGTTGGCAACCGTGCGGATAATAGACCTTGTTCTTTCTGTCTGCGACTATTTCCGCGCGACTCTCTTCCTCGGCTGCTGAATCCTCATCTTCTTTGGCTGCTCGGCGTTGTGCAATTGTCTGTTCAGCCTTGTCGTCAACGATGCGAAAGCTTGGACCCTCCGAGACGATTATTACCGTCATCTGAAAGTCGGAACACCTAAGCCGCTCTCCACGAATTCTCCATGACGACCACGCCTCGGGAAGGTGCATCGCCGCAGAGATGCCCTTTACGAAATCAGGCACAGTTTTCCATTTGAACGAGCTGTCGTAGCCGAGCCAAAGCGAAGACAAGCGACCATCAAGGAAATCAAGCGAGACAGTCCTGACACCTTGAAAGGTTGATTTGTTAATGCGCGAATCAAAGTCGGGATTGATACTTGTTTTGGAAACTCCAAAGTCATCTGTTTTGCCAAAGACAACCTGAGGCACTCGATCCTTCACCTCGTCTTTGCTCATACCCATCCGAAAACCCATTAACTCTGGAACGCCTGGAAGGTCCGAAAGCTTTAGAGGACATTGGGTGCTTTGTGCAGAAGCGACATGAGCTGCGAGTATCAGGACCAGGGCGACCGATGGGGGATAAAGGAAGGCTTTTTTATTTCTCAATGGCCACAATCTCATTTCATTAATCTTCGCCGATCAGTGATCGAATCACCTTTTCCAGTTCAGCGGGCTCAAATGGCGTCGATACGTATTCATCGCAGCCGGCAGCCAGCGCATCATCTCGAAACTGATCGGCGCCGTAGGCAGAGACAGCGACGATGGGGACGCGTTGTGCTCGCGGTAGCTCGCGGATCCTGCGGGTCGCTGATAATCCGTCCAACTCAGGCATCTCAACATCCATGATAATTAGATCAGGTTGTTGAGCTTCGGCTTGAGAAATGGCTTCATTGCCATTTTCCGCCTCTATGATTCGATAGCCCTTCTTCTGGAGCCAGGTTCTGAGCAGGAGTCGCGTATCGTCAAAATCATCGACGACAAGGATTGTGCGCTGGCGATTAAGGGAAGCTGTGTCTTCAGACATGATTCTCAGGGGGAGGCAAAGCCTATCATGTCCGCGATGCGGCACCAACACTTAGGGTTGGACGACTGATTTGGTTGGTGCGCGATCTTGAAGGTGAAAGAAACCTGCTTGGATAAAGTTTGAATTTGTTGCTTCGCGGGGAAGGGACTGCGTTGCTGAACGATTATTACCGGACTGAGCTTACGAGACTAAGGTTGGCTTCCTCCCAGCGACCGATGCCTCCATCGAGAACCTTTACTTTGGTGAATCCGAGGCTCGATAACGTTTGCCTGGCCAACTCACTCTTCTCGTCATTTAAGCATCTGCAATATGTGACAATCGCGTCTGCCGCTCTCAATTCGTTAGGACCGCGCACCTCCAGTTCGTCGAGCGGTATGTTTTTGGAGGCGGGTATGTGTGCGTTGGTGAATTGGGCACGATCGCGTACGTCGAGGATCACAAGTTGTTTGCCCTGGTCTAAGGCGGCCTTCAATTCGGAAACACCAATCTTCTCTCCAGCTGATGAGGGTTCTACGCCGTACGGCTCTACTAGCGGATAGAGCTTCACAGCCAGAAGTATGAGCAGTCCTATACTGCAGACGACGATGAAGTTGTTCATTAAGCGTTTAGTGTTATCGCGAAAACTCATGGAGTCCTCCCGGTTCTCGCGAACTGCTTAGGATGTTTAACGAAGGCCTTTCCGTTTTCGATCACGTAGTAGAAGGTTAATTTGCCCTTGAGGCGAACCGCTTTGCCATCGCGATCATCTGTTCCTGGTTGAAACGTCCACTTCATGGTGCCCGCTTTTACCGCCTCGGCGATCGCGTCATCAGGCGCTTCCAGGATCTCAGCCCGGGTTACGGCGCCTGCCTCATCAATAGTGACCTGAGCGACGGCAACTCCCTGGGAATTGTCCTTTTTGGATTCTTCCGGGAAAGTTGGCAGGACAATTGTGATGGCCCACTCTCGAAGTGTTGACTCCGAAACTGTAGCCACCTTGTATTGAGAAGCTGTCGCCGCTACGTTGATAGATATGGCGATGAGCAATAATGAAGCGAGAGTCTGCGCGACTGGTGAGGAGTTCATGGGGTGTTCTTAACTATTGGTTTGTGTTCAGGGCTATCGACTCGAGTACATTTCTCGAGATGCCCACTAGCGCGTCCCCCTTTAAAGATTCATCCTTCAAAGTAAAAATCATGCCCAGTGTCGCTTCAGGCTCATGCTTATGAAGTTGCTTAATTTGCAGCTGAAAGCTCTTATCGAAGCCCTTGAACAACAAAGGGAATTCTCGCTGAATATCTCCAATCTGAATCGTCTGAGCCCAAGCTGCGTACAACTTCTCTGATCCATTGAAAGAGTTGACCGCCTCCCTCAACGCAATCATTGCCGACTCAGGTTCCACCTTGGTATAAAGGGCCGCCGCATTCAACAGGAGGTAGGGGCGCCGACCATCACCTCCAAGTCGTTGACACTCTTGTACCGCACGCCTAAGCATCTCGGATCCCTGGATCTGGTTGCCCTTCCGCGCATATGCGGCGGAGATTGACAGCCAAAGAATGGCGCGTCCGGGACCAGTGGCCAGTTTTTCAGCAATCTCTTCCACCTCGCCGAGTTTTTCCGCTTGGAGCAACGAGGTTCCTTCAGCAAAACGAACTGCATTTAACAATTTGTCGCGGCCTGAAAGATCACTGATCTGGCGGGTGATTTTGAGTGCCCGGTCAAACTTTCCTGACTGCACCAACGCGAATGTAATACTCAACAGTTTCTCATCGCGCTCCACGTCGCTCAATCGATCAGTAGCTTCAAGCTCCGCGTCGACGTCCAAACTGTCACCTGATCGATGTCGTTCCAATGCAGTTTCGTCTGCTTTTGAAGGACCGGCGAGCGAATGAATTCGGGTGGCGATGAGCGGAGTAATCTCCGGCAGGAAGGCCCGCGCTTTTGGCAGTAGCAGGCGTAGTGCAGCCAGATCCTGATCCGAATCGTATCCAGTAAAGTTGGAGCGTAGAAGCACTCTCGTAGCGGTGTGAAGATACCTCCTAATCGAATCAACAGAGACACCCTGACGGTTGGCTGTGATGTCAACAGACAGCGCCGGGCCGACTTCAATTAGCACAATCATCCCGTCGCGGCCGTTCACTGTTTGCGGCGAAGCCGCCTCCAGCACGGGCGAGGTAAAAACGTAGGTCCCGATTGTCAGGACATCATTGGCGCTCGCAGCTGGCTGAATCTCGAGTTGATGGAGTGTCTTTTGGTACAGTTCGTCAGCAGAGGTCTCATTGGTCCGGCGAAGCTTCTGAAGAAATCCGACCATATTCAATGACCAACTCGAGATATCGCCGCCGCCAATGCTGCGCTCAGCAAACCGCACGGCCAGTTTTGAAGAGCCATTTCGATCGAGAACATTACTCGCAGCGCGTAAGTTGTTAATTGAATCTATCGGGGTGTTTTCTTCATCGCCTAACTTCAACGCCAGCGCAGGATCATGAACAGCGAGATGTGTAATGATTCTGGCACGCAATCGAGATCTATCAGCGGAGGTAATACTCTGACCATTCTTCTGCGCATCAGGATCCTGCCGATCAGACGGCAGCACCGATTTTAGTGAAGCGAGGTTCTTGAGAAATAGACCACGCGCATATTCCTCATCGTGCTTCCACAACAAATCGCCGAATTCGATCAGAGTATTTACTCTTGGCCCGACGGCCTGAAAACTAAATGTGCGATCTGCCAGCGAACGGACGTATGAAACGGCCTGGGTTCTCTTATCGTCGATCGGCTGGCGAATTTCCTCAGCAGCGGGTAAGGAAGGCCGACTGCGAAGAGATGCCTCCACTGGCCCAGTGCTTTGGGCCACCGCATAGGAGGACCAGCTAAGGACCAGCAACAAGATACTAGACAAACGTCCGGTTATCTGTGGGCCTGAGTTGCTTCGCATGCAGGAACGGCATTGAAGCCGAATTGCGTTGGTAATCATCGTCCAATTACATGCACTGCGTGGCCACACACTGCTCGTTTTGAAAAATACAGTCGGTGCCAAGATCAACTGGATCGCCGGTGCTATTGAAGGATCGGATGCAAGCAGGTTTGCCCTTAGCTTTTCCGCAAACGCCGTTGCATTGGGCAGTACTCGGGGAGGTGGGCAGCAGCATGACCGCTGTCGCAAGGAGACTCAAGAGGAGGAGACGAACTGGGAGATTGAGTCGAGACATAAGAAGTTCCTTTCGGTTGGGTGGAAACCATAAGTTTGAGTGCTGGTGAGCTGCAGCGGTGGGCAATATAGTTCTGAAATTGCGGGGAAGTCAATAGATTTTTCCTCTCCGCAGTGGCTTTTCAGGACAGCTTCCCTCGGGAAGCAGTTAGTTGGGAAATCGGTGGAGTCTGGTACCCGCGGCAGGGGTCGAACCTGCGACCTTTCGCTCCGGAGGCGAACGCTCTAATCCACTGAGCTACGCGGGCATTTCGGCGAGGCAGAAAGATAACATACGTTTTCGCAGAGATGCCACGAGGCTACCGGCAAAGTGGTGCGCGGTGACCTGAATCGCTGAGGCGCAAGCCGGGCAGGAGGCTGCTGTAACAGCGGGAGACGGGACCAGAGTCATTCGTCTTGATTCGTGTGTGTTAGTGGATCGTCTCGTTGCATTGAAAGCGGTATTACGCACAAACACACACGAACGATCACGAAAAACTACAGTTGGCTTTACAAAGCCTAAGGTGCTCGTATATCAAGTAAGCCAATGACACAAGATTCTTACCTGGCTCACGTTTTGGGAGTCCTTCGACTTGAAGCCGATGCGATTTCCCGGACCGCGAATAACCTTCCGGAGCGCGAGATTCAACGGGTGGTAGATTTGCTCTCTCAGTGCAAGGGCAAAATTGTGATCGTGGGCGTAGGAAAGTCCGGGATCATCGCACAGAAAATTGCCGCCACGATGACCAGCACCGGCTCGGCGGCTTTGCATCTTCATCCTTCCGACGCGTTGCACGGTGGCATCGGAATTATCAACGCCGAAGACGTGGTGATGATTCTCAGCAATAGTGGTGAGACCGATGAGATCATCGGTTTGTTGCCGGCGCTTCGTCGTCGTCAAGTGCCGATTATCGGGATTGTGGGAAATCTCAACTCGACCCTGGCCAGGCAAGCCGACGCGGCCCTTGATGCTTCAGTTGACCAGGAAGCGTGTCCACTAAATCTAGCGCCGACGACGAGCACCACTGTTGCGCTCGCATTGGGCGATGCTCTCGCAATGACCTTGATGCAAGTGAAGGGACTGACGTCAGACGACTTCGCGATCAACCATCCGGCAGGGCAGCTTGGGAAACGACTAACCTTAACAGTCAGCGACCTAATGCACGGTGGTCCAGGTAATCCCACGATAACCGCCGCGGCCGTCTGGATGGACATCGTCAAGGGGATCAGTGACGGTGGACTTGGAGCGGTGAATGTAGTGGACGAAGCAGGGCAATTAAAAGGCATCATCACTGACGGCGACTTACGTCGTGCGATTCAACAATGCGATGCCTCGTCGTTGGCCGATTTAAGCTGCGAAGCGATCATGACTCCTGATCCGATTGTTGCCGATCAAGATCTGTTAGCTTACGACGCTTTGCGTTTGATGGAAGATCGACCGTCGCAGATATCAGTCCTACCGGTGGTGGATAAGAAGGGGATTTGCGTCGGTCTCATTCGGGTGCATGACATTGTGAGGAGCGGACTTTAGGAACTGTCCAATGTCTAAAGTCCAAGGTCGTTTCAGTTTCCTCTGTGCGTCCTCTGTGTTCTCTGTGCCTCTGTGGTGGGTGTTAACAGAGCTGAGAGTCAACCACAGAGACACAGAGAACACCGAGGTTGCACAGAGAATTTCAACCTAAGTGCGAGCGTCGCCAACAGGACTCTGGACATTGGACGTTGGACTTTGGACAAACCCCGGACTTTGGACCACAGTCGGCATATCCACAATATCCCACGCCGATCGCACCCGCAGCAGTTTTGACATTAACCCGGCATGCATGACATGACCGCTTCGCTCTGCCACTACCTTCCCCAGAATAGGCATTCCCAGCAAAGCCAGATCGCCGATGATGTCCAGAATCTTGTGACGAACAAATTCGTCGCGAAACCGCAGTCCGCTTTCATTCAGGATCCCGTCCTTGGTCAACACAATCGCATTGTCGAGTGAACCACCGCGAATCAGGTTGGCACGACGCAAGCCTTCGATTTCTTCCTCAAAGCCGAATGTGCGGGCTGCGGCAATTTCACGGCTGAAGGCGCCATCATTCAAATCGACAGAGAAGCGCTGCACTCCAATCATCGGATGCGCAAAGTCAATCAAACAATCGATCCGGTAATGGTCGGAAGGTTCAACGCTGATGCGACGGTTTCCTTGTTCAAATGAAACCTTCTCACGAACCAGGAGAGCTCGGCGGGCCAATGGCTGGTTTACGATCCCCGCTTTCTCGATCATCTCTGCAAACACTTCGGCCGAGCCATCGAGGATCGGAATCTCGAGGTTGTCGACTTCGATGTAAACATTATCGACGCCGAGTCCTCTTAGTGCGGACAGTAGATGCTCAACGGTGGAGAGCATTACACCCGTGCGCATTAGGGTCGTTGCATACCCGCAATGCGCGACCGACTCAACTGTTGCAGGAATTTCAAAACCGCCAAGGTCAGTGCGACGAAATACGTATCCGGTGTCCGGCGCCGCAGGTACTAGCCGAATATGCACGGGGACGGCCGTGTGGAGTCCAATGCCGTGAGTTTCTACGGACGAGCCGAGCGTTGTTTGTTTAATCAAGTTTGCAATGCACCAAGTGAAACATTCGTACGAACCGAATTATTCGGGCAAGGTCTGTGCCGTGCATGTCACACTATGATCAGAGGCTATTTCAAGTCGAACTGTGGCACTGAAGCGACGATCACCAGGAGATTTTGGCGAGTCTGCAACAAGGGTTCAACGGCTCAGCTATGACTTGCCCCTTTTTTTTTGGCCTTGCATCATTCTAGATTGTTGGAAGAGTCCCATCACAAGTGCGCCAAGATTGGCCGGTCTTTGAAACAGACTAAATTCTTTGATTGCTCGGTTTGTTTGCGTGTAAGCTATCGGCGCCATAAGCGAATTGCTTCCTAGCTCAAGGCGGTAGTCTCAACCTCACCGCCGGGTCGTCACGACTCCGCTATGATTATTCTAGTTAGCGACCTTCACCTTGTAGATAACATCGGACGCTCCACGTTTGATGCGATACCCTTTTTCGATCGACTGTCGAATATTGTGGAGAGCGCTCGGAAGAGAGGCGTTACAGACATCACCTTAATTCTCCTGGGTGACATCTTCGAAGTCTTGAAATCTGAATGGTGGCTAACGGCCGAGGTTCGACCATGGGAGTCTTGTACCGAATCCCATGTTGACACTGTCGATACTATCTTGAAGGCAATAATAGAGTCGAATTCGATGTTCTTTGAGCGCCTTCGAACCCTAATTAAAGATCAAAATCTTCGCGTGGAGTATGTGCCTGGCAATCACGATTGGCCTCTGAACACTGACATGGGTATAAAAGCCAGAGCGCGCCTGAGAGACACCAGGATCCTAACTTCAGCGAATGGCGGAAAATTCAAAACTCAATTTGAAGATCCGGAGCATCGGCTGTTTGCGATTCATGGTCATGATTGGGATCCATCAAATCGATATGGCGATAAGACAGTGGCGATTGGTGACGCTATTGTCATTGAAATGGTCCTACAACTTCCGATCCTTGTGGGTAAACGATTAAATGTCTCAATCAACCGTCGCGAGAATGAAGGGTTAGGGTTTCTCGATGAGATGGACAACATACGCCCACATACATTGCCGGTGATTGCGCAATGGCTTAATGGCGGGTTAGCCCTGGTGGAGAACTCATTTCCAAATGCCTTCAAAGAAACTGATAAAGTATTTGAGAGAATCGTCGAAAGAATAATCGCTCTTCAACGCACAGTCCCGTTTGAAACCTTTGCAGTCAATCGCACCAGACTCAAAGCTTTGTCTTTGTTGGCCCCGGCGCTTTTTCGAAAGCCCGGGTTCCTCAAGATGGCGCGGTTTTTTCCTTCGGGAGAAGAGGGCCCTGGTACTTTTCGTGACCGCGCGCGCCGAGAATTTCTGAGACTCGGAGAGGACTATCAGTATATTGTTTGCGGTCATACCCATGCTCCAATGATCGTTCCCATTGACTTGAGTGATGGGTCCCCTGCACGGTTGTACATTAACACCGGCACCTGGCGGAGGACGCGACCAGTGGCTCGGTCAGCTCGACAAAAGGGAAAGCAGGCCGCGTTTGCTTGTTGGGACGAAGAGTGTGTCGTGAGTATTTTCACGCCAGACGAGCAGCAAAGGTGTTCCCTCCCGACTTTTGATTTTCATCGCTTAACTCGTGGTAACTAAAACTGACACTGTAGACGACCTGACCTCGCTAACGGTGGAAGAGTTAGTTTCGCTGCTGACTCATTCAGTACAAGATGAATCATCCGAGGTTTTTGAGGAATTAATAAAGCGGTTTGAGCCTCTATTGCGCCTAACCTGGAAACGCCTAATTTCGAGAAAACCAGGTGTCCCTGCCTTTGAATACCAGGATTTTGTTCACGATGTTCTTGTGAGGCTTTTTGCGAATCTATCTCATCTCCGTGATCCCAAAGCGTTTCCCGGTTACTTTCGACAGATTGTGCTGTCAGTTGCTTACGGCTACCTGAGAAAACAACAGACTGAGTTGTTGCCGTCCTTTGGCGATTCGACTGATGAGGCTGATCGAGGCGAACGGGAAAGTCCTTCAGCCGTGTTGACTGGTATCGATGACCGTATCCTCGCCGGCTACTACATCAGATCGTATCTCAAGCACTTGTCGCCGCGTGAAGAGGAGATTGTGACCCTCGAGTTTTTCGAAGACCTTACTACTAAGGAAATTGCTAAAAAGCTGGGTTTGCGAGCAGGCGCAGTTAGAGCCACTAAAGCACGTGCTTTCAGTAAGTTACGAAGCCTAATCTATCGTGATTCCAAGCTGGCTGAAAACAGATCCAAATAAGACCGATGCGTTCAACTCACCTGGAGCGTCTTATATGAGTAGAAGCACATTTAGGAACGTCGGAACATTAAAGTTGCAGTGTGACTACATGAAGTACAACAAACAATACGACCGCACACTGGACGCCACTCTTTTGAATCCGATTAGGAGGATGTTCAAAAGGGGAAAGGCGGAGAAATTAAGAGTAAAGCTCGATGGGCTGGAAGACCAGCTGGCGAAACGCTACGAAGGCGTGATGGTGCAGATGTTACGACGGGCGAGTATTGTGGATCAAAGATCGATTCGGTTCGTTTGGTCCATAGCTCGCAGACGGGTCTTGTCGACGAGCGACGAGAGGACCCTGGCAAAGATTTTGTGGGATGCTTACTGCGAACAGGCTGGCGGAAGCTCAGTACTTTGGGATTCTCTGAAGCCAAAGTTTATGCTCCGCCAGTTTATTGATGAGATGCAAGAGAAAGAGGAACGTGGTGTGTTGCGTTCGTTAGCTTATGGTGGAACCGGACATACGCCATCTACCACAGAGGGATTTGAAATGTTCAATACAGCACTTCAGTCACTCCACTATCAACTCTTAAACCATTCCTCCATCCTGCATATTCTGACCGACAATACAGTTACCAGCGCTGATGTCAAAGGCTTCCATCCGCCATATGTTCAATATAGCGACTGGCTGATAAAAGCTTAAGACTAATGGTGAAATTATGAATCCTCAAGAAAATGAAACCCCAGAAGTAAAAGAGTTTTGGGAGAATGTAAACCGAACCAGAGAAGAAACCGCTCCCTTGCCGGACATTAACTTCAAGGCTTTAGTGGCTGACTCTCGAGAAGCATTCTGGAACGTTAGAAAAGTACAAATAAACTCCCGGACCGCCGCTTTGGAAGGACTCATATCAGGAAAGCTCGACCAACTGACTCCAGAAGAAACAGTTTGGGGGCCTCTCTACGCGCCCGATTTGGAGAACCAGCGGTTTGCTCGGGTGGCGCTAAAGTTCTTCGACCCGGTTAGGGGTTTCTTTCGAGACCTTGTGAGTTCAACTCTTCCAACTGTGTCCGCCTTGGTAGTCATGATCGTAGGTTATGTGGTCCTACTGAATATGCACGCACGACCAAGTTCGTGGCTCCCCTTTGCGCTCGGGGTACTCGCCCTGGGCGCGGCGGTAATGATCACGGCATCTTTCTTTGGAGGTGAGAGAGGCAACAACCTGACAAGAATGCTCGAAAACTCCACCGGGTCTCTTGTGGGTGGCCTTGTCATTGCAGCACTAGTGATTGGCCTTTTCTCATTTTACGTCCATCAAAGGACGGAGGTGAAGTCAAAGTCGGCACAGGTTCAGCAGATGGAGGATCAGGTTGAATTATCAGTGACACTCGAAAGTGTTATACCTGTCGCGAAGAACATCCTTGCGAATCGCCCTCCGGAGGTGTCGCTAGAAGAAGCTGTGGATACGGGCATCAGGAACGCCTCTTTTTTTCAGGAGGAAAAGCCAAAGAAGGTCAGTACCACCCCGAAAAAAGTGGTTTACGAAATCGCCTCGACCTCTGAACCCATTTATCTTACTTTTACGTCTGACAACATAGACATTAAGCGAGGCTACAATGATGGCTATAGGATAATGACGGCATCGTATGAGGGCTCGAATGACGAAAGTGTCAGATTCAAGTGGCATGACTCTGAGATCAAACAGGGTAGCATTGATTTGAAACTGCTTGAGCCTCGCGAGAGTTACTCCATTAACGGTTTGAACTCTCTTAAGGGTAGCAATCTTTTAGTTACATACGATCTCAACTCTATGGTTCTCGTCGGCATGCAAAAAACGACTAAGAGCGACCTGCCATTTATCTATTACAACCCCCCACTAGCTGCCAAACTCCAGCAGGTCACCGAGGCTAACGCAGCAAAGGCTTCTACAATAGCGCCCTGAGCCACCTGGACTAGGCTAAGATTTGACTGCAGGGACCGAAAATTCGTCGCTCGAACACCGCGCAAACTCTTCCGCCTGATTTACCTTGACGTGCTGGAGATCGCCTTCTCCCGCCACGTCAAATCTTTGGTTTGACACTCCTAGAACCCCTATCTATCATCGAATCACATGCCAACAAAGCAAGCCTCCACTGGTGACAAACCAGTCGAACGCGTTTTTCTGATCGATTCGATGTCGCATATTTTTCGCGCATTTTTCGCGCCGATGGCGAATCGTGCAGCGCCCCTGGCAAACTCAAAAGGACAAGTCACGCAGGCCGTCTATATCTTTACCAACATGCTGCGCAAGCTGCTGTTGGACGAGAGGCCAAACTACATAGCCGCGATTTTCGAGTCGAAAGAACGGACCTTTCGTCATGAAACTTTTGCAGATTACAAGGCCAACCGTTTGGCCATGCCTGAAGATCTAGCGGCGCAACTTCCTTACATTATTCAGCTCTGCGAGGCATTCAATATTCCCGTGATCAACGCGCCGGGTTTCGAAGCCGACGACGTTATTGGCACGCTCGCCTCACGGGCGGCTGAACAAGGTCTGCAGGCGGTGATTGTTTCGAACGACAAAGATATGTGCCAACTAGTTCGTGATCCCTATGTCATCGCAATGCGTCAAAACTCTCAGGTGGTGAAGCGCAAAGAATTTGTGCCGCCGATTGAGTGGTGTGATGAAGCGTGGGTGGAGAACAAATTTGGTGTGCCTGCAGACAAGATCGTTGACCTGCTCGGACTGATGGGCGACTCGATCGACAATATCCCCGGTGCACCGGGAATTGGAACCAAAGGCGCGGTCCAAATCGTCACGCAATTTGGCTCGATTGAAGAAGCGTTGAAGCGTTGGGAGGAAGTGAAACACAAAACATATCGTGAGTCGCTCAAAAATAACGCCGAGATAATTCTCAAATCGAAGGACCTCGCTCGCATCAGAACTGACCTTGATGTCGAGCTGAATCTCGAGCAACTAAAAGCCAGGCCTCCCGATCGTGCGGCTGCCTACAGCCTTTTCAAGGAGCTTGAGTTCTCAGCTTTGACGCGTGAGTTTGCTGATGGCGCCACGGCCATTGCTGCGGAAGACCAGGTCAGGCTCGACTACACGCTTGTTGATTCCCGAGCGGCCCTGGATACCCTGGTGAAGTCGCTTTGGGATGCTGAAAGTGTCGGCCTCGCAGTGATGGATTCCAACCCCCCAGCCGGCGACGCACCCGCTGAAGATTTAACTCCCGGTCAGCAGTGCGCGATTGATTTTGAAGCACCTCAGGGGATCGCGTTTTCTATCGGCCCGGCCGTTTCCAGAGTCATCGAGTTTGATAAGTTCGGGAAGGATCGAGACGGGGCGATCGGCGCAATTCGTGAAGTGCTATCAAACGGGTTGCTGGAAAAATCTGTTCACGATCTGAAACGCGCAGTAGGCCTGCTGGGCCAACTCGATATCACCCTCGAAGGCGTAAAGGACGACACCTTTCTGGCGGCGTATCTGCTTGATCCAAGCCGCAGCAAATATGAGCTCCACGATCTTGCTCGCGACGCGGTTGGAATTGAAGGTTTTGATAAACCGGCAAACGGCTGGACTGATTTGCAATGGCAGACGGCAGTCGCAGCCGATCTGACCGCCCGCACGGCTAAGGTGCTCCATAACCGCGTCCTCGAAAAGAAGCTCGAGACGATCTATTCAGAAATGGAGTTACCTCTGGCGCCGCTTCTTTTTCGAATGGAGCGCGCCGGCCTGAAAGTCGATCGCGCAACGCTCGCCGACCTCTCAAATTATCTTGGCCTCGAATTAAAGAGACTGACAATCAAGATCTATGAGTTGGCTGGAAGGGAATTCAACATCGGCTCGCCTAAACAGGTGGGTGAAGTCTTGTCTGAGTTGGATATGGCCTCCGGAAGAAAAACGTCGACCGGTCGCATTTCAACCAGCAAGGCAGTACTTGAGGAACTGGCTCAGACATATGAACTACCTAAACTGATAATCGAGTACCGTGAGCTGGATAAACTGAAGAGCGTGTATACGGATGCGCTTCCTCACCAGATCGCCCCCGATGGCAGAATTCATTGTTTGTTGAATCAAACCGTAGCCGCGACCGGACGCCTCTCGTCGTCTGAACCTAATCTGCAGAATATTCCTATTCGCACCGAACTTGGGCGGCGCATTCGCCGCGCATTCGTCGCTGAAAAAGGCTTTAAGATAATTTCGGCAGATTATTCACAACTTGAATTGCGATTGTTGGCCCACATCACCCAGGACGAAGTGATGCTGGAAGCGTTTCAAAACGGGGAAGACATTCACGCCCGCACAGCCAGGCTGGTTTTTGGCGCCAAGACAGACGCGGAACTAAAAGAGGCGCGCCGGTTTGCGAAGATTGTGAACTTCGCAATTGCCTATGCCATTGAGCCCTGGGGCCTATCGCAGCGAGTCGGGATTTCGCGACCGGAAGCGAAAAAGGTGATTGAGGACTACTACAACACTTACAAGGGCGTCCGTCGTTATATGGAAGAAGTTCCCCTCAGGGCGCGCGAACACGGTTACGTTCGTTCGATCTATGGTCGCATTCGGCCTCTTCAGGGAATCAATGATCGCAATGCCAACATCCGCAAGGCTGCCGAAAGGGAAGCGATCAACATGCCCATTCAGGGCACAGCCAGCGACATCGTGAAGATTGCGATGTTAAGGGTAGACGAACAGTTTAAGCGCGAAGGTTTGGATGCGAGATTGTTAATGCAGGTCCATGATGAACTACTCGTCGAAGCGAAAGCCGAGCAAGCCGAGCACGTGGCGGATGTGTTGAAGAAAGAGATGGAGTCGGCGGTAACGCTCGATGTTCCGTTGATCGTTGACGTTGGCATAGCGGACAACTGGATGGACGCGAAACCTTAGTCTTCTCTTTGGAGTGCGACGGCCTGGCGTCGCTTTGGCCGAACATTGACCAATACGAACTTGGATCTAACCAGACTTTGGACCAAAGCGGCGCCAGGCGTCGCACTCCAAAGAGTTGACTCAGAACCACGATGAAAGACAGCGACCCACAAAAAAAGCCAGATGCTCCAGCCGAACAAGCTGAGGGGACGACGGTCGCCGCGCCTGCCACTGAAGAAGATCATCCGGCAGTAGTCTACCGGCGAACCGAGCCGCCCAAGGGGTCAAAGTTGGCAGCGACTCCTTCGAGCCCTAAGCCTTCATGGGTGAGAAGCCTCGCACCCACCCTCATGCCTTTGTTTATAGGCTTCCTGCTGTTGCTGGTCCTCATTTCAATGTTGGGGCTTCTTAGCGTGCGACGGATGGACGAAGTGAGTCTCGAAGTGATGGGTTTGGAACAACAACACTCCGAGAAATTAGGATTGTTCCTCAAACTTCGACTGGCAGTTACGAAACTAAACAACGAAGCGCGAGCACGCGCCGATTCGGAATCACGTCGTGAATTACGGCCGCCGATTGACGTGCGTCTTAGCGCTGCCCGGCAGGAGTTGAACGTTTTACTGCCGAATTTGGAACGACCGACTACCAACGATCCAGCATGGCGATCATTTAAGAATGATCTAAAGGCCTTCGTTGAAGTTACCGAGGATCTGCGTCGTTATTCGCTCGAAGGTTTCGATAAATTCAGAATCATCGATCGCCAGTTGGACGAATTTCTGGCGCAGTCTAATGCTGACCAGCTCGAGGTGTTTCGACAGAGCGAGGCCATCGAACAAAAAGCCGTGCAGTCCATTCGCACTTGGACAGCTTTTGCTTTACTAGTCGGCGCGTTTGTCACCATTGGCACGATCTGGGAAGTGCAGCGGCGGTTCGCAGAGATGCGCCGGAGCGTGGATGAAGCAAAACGGGAACGGGTGTTCACGGGCCAGATGCTCGAGGGCATGGTAAGTGCGGTGGCAGCGGTCGATCAGGAGGCTAGAATTCGCAGCGCCAATGCTGCTTTCTTCAAGATCTTTCCAGGGGCCAGTATTGGCGCGTCGATCTATGAAAAGATTGCCGCCGAGCCCGCTCTCAGGATGCTGGAAGCGGCCACGCAAACAAGGGTCGATAAATCTACTTATCGAGGTCGCTGGATCGTTCCTGGCGAGGATGCCGGTGACGAAGGACGTAGCTTCGATGTCTATTCTTCGCCGCTCGCAATAGACGACGCGCGTGGACAAATTCTAACCCTGGTTGACGTCACAGAAGCAGCCGAAGCCGAACGTGGGCTTCGCCGCCAGGAATCGCTTGCGGCTGTGGGCCAGGCGACGGCCCAGGTGGCCCATGAAATTAGAAATCCACTTGGCAGCATTCGTTTGGGAGTCTCGATGTTGCGTGACAATGTCACCGATGCGGAAGGCTTGAACACGATCGATTTGGTAGAGCGTGGGATCAAACATCTCAGCAAGCTCGTGGTTGACGTGGCGCAATTCTCACGACGTAAGGAGCTCGAACGGGCGAACGTTCACCTTCGTGAGGTAATCAATCGAAGTCTGGAGTTGGTCTCCGATAAGATTAAAGAAAACGACATCAAGGTGGACGTCAAGCTCGAGGATCCAGCTTTGACGGGCCATTGGGACCCCGATCAGTTACGTCAGATTGTCGTCAACCTTGTGGCCAACGCAATTGATGCGAGTCAAAAGGGCGCACCCATCACTATTTCAGCCGAAACAATTTTGGTCGAAGCCGGCGATCACCTCGCGGTTAAGAAAAACGCACGTATCACGATCACTGATCAGGGGAAGGGAATGGAGAAGGCCGTCCTCGACCGCGTCTTTGAGCCTTTCTTTTCTACGAGAAAGCGAGGCACCGGCTTGGGGCTGGCCATTGTGAAACAGATTGTCGAACAGCACGGTGGCGTTATTCATGCGGAAAGTGAACCGGGAAGCGGTACGCGGTTCATCGTTGACCTCCCCGTCTAGGCCTATCTGCGCATGTCTCATTCCAGCCAGCTTTTTAGAGTGACCCTGGCACAACGGAATCTCGGGACCGCGAACTTGACGCTACTCCTTGGAGTGCGCCGGCCAGCCGGCGCTTTGGTCTACCGATACAACTAAATCAATCGAGACTACTTAAGGTTAAGAGTAGGCCAAAGCGGCGCCAGGCCGCCGCACTCCAAGGAGTTGATTCTCCTTGAGAGGAGTCCAACTACTGCGGATAGCCTTCCGACGCGTTTTGGTGAAGTGCCGAGGTCGTAAGGTTCTCGAATGAACGTGAATGTTATTGACGAGCCGATAGGTACTCTTCGCGAGTGCGGCAACATCCCAATCGCATTTGAAGTTAGACGAATTCTCGACGTCACCAATCCCTCGGATGGTTCCAACGATTTCGTCCTCACGGAGCGCCTGTGAAGTAACTTCACGAGGCGTTGGCTCCGTTTTTCCTTGCCGTTGCAGATGGTCCCGCTCACTGTCGCTTATTGTTTCTTCTGAGTCTCTGACATGTAGTAACCCTTGCGAGCGTTGACTTCGAGTTTGCGCGTTTTGCCTTTTGCATCCTTCGCTTTGACTCGAATTTCCAGGCTGTGCAGTCGACCATCGTCCTTTTCATCTTCAGCGAGGGTGAAGCCAAGACTGTAACGCGCGGTCAGGTTGCCGATAATCTTGCTTAGTCCTGCGCTGTAATCCTTCGGGCGTTTGACCTTCAACGCTTCGCCGCCAGACTGTTGGGCCAGCCGCTTCGCGCTTCCATAAACACTCACACCTAACATCCCTGCAATGGGACTTCCGATCGGCATTAGAAATTTGAACAACGTCCTCAGTTCAGTGGTCAACGAATTGAAGATGACATTTGAGCGCAAGACCATGTTTTCAGTTGCGTCACGGTCCTCGAAAAATATTGGCGTGATCCCATCCGACACCCACACCATCGCGAGTTGCGAGTTGGGCCGCTCTTTTTCCGTTTTGCGAATCGTATCCTTCACAGCCGCAGCCATGTCATAAATGGAGCCGAGCTCCATCGTCACTTTGCCATCCTTGTCGGCACGCTTGACGCTAACCGAACCATCTTTGTGCGTGGTGCGGGTTACGACCGAACCCTTTTTACCTTTTCTGACTTCGACATCGACGATGTCCTCTGACTGCGGCGTTCCCGGACCAGGCCCCGCGTGGTTCTGCGTTTCCTTTTTGTCATAGGAATCAGATCCGAGAGATATGCTGTTTCCTCGATCAGCGTCGTTATCAGAGCTGTCATTGTGTGAATTAACCAGGGTTGAATTTACAAAATCTGGTGCTCGCCCCAATGCCGCGACGATCTGCGCCTGATCGCGAGTAAAGTCCGTGAGCCAGGTTCGCTTTTCGTCTTCACCCAGGTCCATCGCCAGAATCGCCACCTCATCTTGAGGCGAAAGTTTGGCTAGCTCAGCGGCCATCTCTTTCAAGATCTCAGGTCGCTTCAAAAATCTGCCCGCGCCGTCGTCTCGCAAATCAAGCACGATCACCAAAGCCAAAGGTTTGCGGGCCTGTCCTTCACGAGTGAAGTAGCTAATAGCTCGCGGATTACCGTCATCCAGAATCTCGAAATTCTCGGGCTTCAGGTCAGCAATTGGGACACCGGTGCGTTTGTCTTTGACCAGGGCATCCATGAACACAACGCGAGTATTGACGCGGATTGTGTCGTCTACTTCCTGGGCCGAAGAGCTCGGAGGAAGAAATGCCGAAATAGTGATTGCAAGTATCAGGAGAGCAGCGGTTGCGTGAAGTTTTTGAGTAGATAAGGATCTCATTTTCTTTTGCTCACGTTTTATTCGTTATCGTTTGTCGTCGCGTCAACCGTAATAGCGTTTCCCATCTCGTTTGGTTCCTGGAGTAGCATCGCCAGAGTTTGGGGCGCGAGCGTCACCTGGACCACGCTACCGTCACGTGGCTCGAGATTGACGACCAGGACTTTGAATTTCTCACCGACGCTGCGCACGAAGACGTAAGTTTGAGACTGTTCCTTTGGCGCGAGCACCTGCACGAGCGGAGTCCAGTCCTGGGCCAGGACCGCATCGATTGAGTTTTGGAAGTTTCGGCCGCGCGCATCAAATTCCTGGTCCTCAAAATATGCCACCCGCACGCTGCCGGCTTCGGCCAGTTGCCGCTTTCTACCACCCGCAATCTTTGCAACTGTCGTTGCAGTCTTGATTCCAGCCTTCGCCAGGAACGGTATCCCCTTGTGCTTAACGTGGTAGAACTCTTCGATCGTTTTCACCACGTCGTTGAAGTCATCTCCCATTGCTCGTACTGCGCGGAAATCGCTGCTGGCACAAACGACCAGGAGTATCAATAAGCTGAGGTTCAAGGTTCGCTTCATGGCTTGGTTCCGGTTGAGGTTTTGCGCTTGGGAGCATCAACTTGGATATCAAGGTCGGGTACGCCAAAGTGCCCTTCCAATTGACTTAGTTTTTCCAGGTCAACCGGGCCAACTATATTGACCACAGTAATCTCCTTAGCGTCGGTCGCCAGCACCGCGAGGCCGCCAATCCTGTTTTCGGACGACATCAGATAAACCTCAAGACTACCTTCTTTGCGGCTCTTGACGTCGACGATGCGGCTCCATGCAGGGTTACGCAACTGGGTGCGGATTGACTCGAGGTCAGCCTGCGTGTATTCGCCTTCTTTCTCAAACTCAAGGCTCCTCACGTAGATGCCTTTGAGGCCGATGATCAACTCCTTGATCTTCGCTGAATCAGCACCCTTGCCGGAAAACATCCCCGCAGCCATTCGCATCAACCGCTCGTCGAGGTTTACGTTCATCGTTTGGCTCGCCTTGGCCGACAAAGCATCGAGCTGGGTGGTTTGAATTCTTGCATCTTGCGCCATTGCACTGGCAGCGCCTATGAACAGCAGCACGGCAGTTGCACTTATTTTCAATGACGTCAGGTAAAGTGATTTCATAACTTCTCCGTTATCCTGTCTTGTGTTGATTGTGAATCTCGTTATTGGTCTGGGTTCGTTTCTGAGCCTGGCTCAACTTTGAACTCGCAACTCTCAGTGCAAGTATCAACTGGTCCTTCGCGGCCCTTGCCTCGGCGAGTTCGGCTTCCGAAAGTCTCAAATTATTCGCAGGTGCACGACGCCTTTTGGTTACTGTCGAACGAGGTGCCGCAGTTCTGTTTGGTGCCAGGCGAGGATTGACCGCAGTTGAATTGTTGTCGGGTGCAATTCTCTCAACCGCATTCGCCGTCGGGCTCGGTGAACTCTCCACTTTTGCGGGAGCACTTTCTGCAACTACCTGAGGCGCAGGCTGTCGCTGAACGCGTATAAAAATCCCAAGGCCCAGTGCTATCAATGCGACGACTGCGGCGATTGCCAGACTTCTGGTAACAAACCTGCGCAGCTGCGGTTGAATGTGCGCCGGTATTTCCAATTCCCGGGGTTGGTAACGCAGCGTGCCAAGAACTTGCTCAAGCTGCTGAATCTCCGGATCCGGTTCCCCGCTCTTGTCCCAAAGATAATCGTCCTTCATAAGCCCTCCTGAAATCCGAGCTTTGACCTTAAGAGTTTCATGCCGCGATTAAGGTTTACGCGTACTGAACCTGAGGTGAGGCCCGTGCGTGCCGCTATCTCCGGTCCAGTCATTCCTTCGACGAGACGTAACACCAGCGTTTCCCGGTATGCGTCAGGCAGCGTTCTGATAATTTCCAAAATCTCCGTCGCGCGTGTTTCGTTGGACTCGCTTCCTCTTAAGTCGTCAGTCACTTCAACTGTTTCACGCGAGCGTCGATGAAAATCCATTGCTCGATTGCGAGCGATCATGGCTACCCAGGGACCAAAAGCGTTTGCGTCTCGCAAGGTGTCCAGCTTTTTCAAGGCGTGGAGAAAAATCTCCTGAACCATGTCTTCAACTTCGCTGCGTGGCATGCGTGCCAACAGAATTCCGTGTACCAGCGGAGCGTAGAGGCTGTAGAGCCGGCCATAAACGTCGCGGTCGCCATCGAGTACAGCTCGAACCAGCAGTGCCTCCGGCGACATTGCGCTGTCTTGTTGTCGGACGGAGGGTTCCTGTCCGGTCATCAGAAACGTCTCCGCTGTGGCCTGAAATTCATGCATTGCGCTTGGTTGTCACCATTCTCGTTGCAACGGTAGCTGCGTGACATGTGTAAGACGGGAGAGGATGTAAAACTGTTAACGGGTTCTCAAAAGTTGAGTATTGCGAGTGGTTGACCCCTCAGATCCCGAGATTAACTGTGAACTATGGTTTCCTCACGGGTTGGGAAGGCGGACTTGTCCCCGCTCTTTAGTGATTCGCCTTAATCAACAAAATAGACGATAGGCCGTCAAACCCAGCTCATTTGATTCCAACAACTATAAGATTGTTGCGCCAGAGCGGGGACAAGTCCGCCTTCCCAACCTGTGAGGAAATAACGGTCATAAGTGACTCAACCATTGCAGAAGTTTAAGTCGGTTGAGTCTGGTTTCTATCTAATGTGTTAGCCGAATCAGCGGGTTTTCCTGCGAGGTGAGTTTCACCATTTCCTCGGTGGGCGTAACCAGCCGAAGCCGCCACATGATAATCGTGGAGATCAAAATCGCGACCGTGCAAGCGATACCTCCTTCGATCCCGAAATCACCTCCAGTTAGCCAGGCAGGTCCCAGATCAGTGCCGCGCATGACTGGGTAGGGAGCGATCTTATCGATGCCGCTCACTGGTAATCCAAAGAGTGATCCGAGCGCCCAGTTCCACGCCCAGTGAATTCCCAAAGGAAACCAAAGACTGCGCGAGCGCAGGAAGGCAACTGAAAACCACACGCCTGCCAGCAGCAGGTTCACGAAGGGCAACCCGTATTCAAAGTTAGGATTCAGTAGATGCCCCGACGCAAACCAAATGGAGGTAAGGATAATTCCAATGACGGCCAGATTCGCCCGGGCCATCGTTTGAAGCGGATAACCTCGACATAACGCCTCTTCAGCCAATGCTGCTACCACAAACAGAATTGCGGTGAGTACCAGGGTTTGGACCACTCCCAGCAGCAACGCTCGACTGGTGAGCTGAAAGCTCAATCCACCGCCGGCGGTAGCGATTGCAGCAGCCAAAGCTAATGACGCGATACCAACTGCCGACCCAACCAGAAAGTGACGCAACCAACGCGCATGAAGGCCCACACCCAACGAGCGCCACGGCAGGCCTTCGAGCCAACGGGCGCAGATGTAGCCAGCTATCAACGCTGCAGCCAACATCACACAACGGTATATGAGGTTCTGCAGAAACTCGTTGATGCTACGACTGGGCGCGACACGAACTGCGATCGCATAGAACACGCGGGCGCCTGTACTTAGAACAAACAGGACGACCAGGTAGAGCACCGCGAAGATCAAGACTCTCCAACCGCTGCGAAGTCTGCCGACTGAATTGATAAAGATTTGTCGTATGTTCATTGAAGATTCCGCGTCTGAAAAGTGCGCCGCATTCTAAGCGATGAAGCGGTATCTGCTAAGCGAAGTGCAGCCGACGGTAGTGGGCCGGACGCCTCACATCCGGCGGCAAAGCCGATTCGAATCTTGACTCTACTTTTGAGGCAAAGCCCCTCCAATTGATGGGGTCGGGTGGCAGCAAAGGCCCTATGGTAAGATTTGGTCCACTTCTTCATGAGTAATGACCACAACAATTCTCCCGCGCAAATGAAGGAAGAGACTTCAAAGAAATCCACTCACCGGCGTCGCGTCGCCTTGTGGCTGCTGGGAATCGTTGTGTTTGTTTTGCTCTCGATTATTGTTTCCCAACAGTTGTGGTTGTGGACGATTATTCCACTCGACACGGCTTCCGACACCGTTCTGCTCTACGCCCTCTCGACTCTAAACTTCGTCGCGTTTGTTGTGTTCTCGTTCATCTTCGTTCGCAATCTAATTAAGTTGCGGCGAGAGCGACGCGAGCGCCAACTCGGATCGAAGATCAAGACGCGCCTGCTCGTCTACTTCGTAGCCATCAGCTTCCTGCCAATCATTGCCATGGCAGTGTTTTCGTACCTGTTTCTCAACCGGTCAATCGAAAAATGGTTTGGGAGTTTGCCGGCTCGCGTGGTGAACGAAGCTCAAGAATTGCAGCGCGAAGTCGAAGCTCGCAATCTTCAGGAAATGGCGGCTCTGCTCGCCTCGGTGATTGAGAAGCAGTCGGACGCGGAAAGACAGCAGACGCTCGATCGCGTCGTCGCGAGTGGACAATTTTCAGCGGTTGAAATTTTGGATTCGCAAGGACAGCCGGTGGCGCGCAGTCGCGGTGAACTCTCAACTGCGGAGGCCACTGAGCTGGAACGCGTACTGCAGGAAGTTCACTCGGTAAAGTCCGCAGCTTACAGTTTGCCGGACGGAAAGGATTTCCATGCGGTGGAAGTCGCTCTGCCCGACTCACGGGGGCTTGTGGTTGTGACGTTGCGACCGGCGGCAAGCGAATTGAATGACACCATCGTAGGCTCGCAGGGTGAGTATCGAAAACTGGTGGAGCGACAGCGCCGCGTGCGAATGCTGGGCCTGTCAACTCTCGGCTTGATGACCTTGATGATGCTTTTCGTTTCGAGTTGGGTGGCCATCTACTTGGCACGTGGAATTGCCACGCCCATAAAAGCATTGGCTGAGGCGTCGGAAGAAATCACGCGCGGGAATTTAGCGCATCGGGTTACCACGATTGCCGAAGATGAGCTGGCTTTGCTGGCCGACTCTTTCAATCGGATGACGAGTCAACTCGAAGACAATCGCAGCCGCATTGAAGCCGGTTCGGCTGCTCTACGCGAAAAGAATCTGACGCTCCAAGAACGCCGTAACTACATCGAGACAATACTTGAGTCCCTTTCGACCGGAGTTGTTTCACTCGATGAGAATGACCGGGTAACCACCATCAACGCAGCGGCTGCCCGCATGCTTCGTCTGCCCGCAACGCAGACGAAGGAAAATACGCTAGGGGAGTTGATCGCGGCGGACGATTGGGTAGTGCTAGACCGTTTGCTACGTCGTGCGCGGCGGAGTGGCCAGGCGGCGGAGCAAGCTCAGCTTTCAGGACCGGGCAACGGACACTTTGAGGGCGGACCAATCCCGGTGGCGTTGACAGCAACGGCGCTGCGCGCTTCCGAGGACGCCAGGCGCGGCGTGGTTCTGGTCCTTGAAGATCTGTCGGAGTTGCTATCGGCCCAGCGCGCAGCGGCCTGGAGCGAGGTGGCCCGGCGCATGGCCCATGAAATCAAGAACCCATTGACGCCAATTCAGCTTTCGGCTGAACGAATCGCGAAGAGCTATCACCGAGCAGCGAGTGCCGGCTCAAACGGAACGAATGGAAGCTCGAGGGACGCGAAGAGAACCGACGAGATGCACGTCACCGCCGTGATAGATGAGTGCACTGAAACCATCGCCCGGGAAGTGGCCGGTTTGAAGGCCCTGGTTGATGAGTTTTCGCGGTTTGCACGTTTGCCAATCGCCCAACCGGAAGCAACCGACTTGAATGAAGTGGTTCGCCACGCCGTTGCGCTTTATGATGAGCGACTTGATGACGTCGAAATACATACGAATCTGGGCGGCGAACTTCCGGTGGCATTGCTCGACGCGGAACAAATACGAAGAGTGTTTGTGAATCTGATCGATAACGCGATGAACGCGCTGGCTGATGCAGGCAACGACAAGCGAATCGAGATCACGACCAGCTTTGATTTCACCCGGCATCTGCTTTTGGCTGAAGTCGCGGATACTGGACACGGGATCGTTCCGGCCGATTTCAAACGATTGTTTCAGCCGTACTTTTCGACGCGTGGCAGCACCGGCCTGGGTCTGGCGATCGTGCAAAAAATCATTCTGGAACACGGCGGCCGCATTCGAGCCCAGGCAAATCACCCAAGAGGGGCGAGGTTTGTGCTCGAACTGCCAGCAATGGAGAGCGCAAGGCAGAAGGATGAAAGTAAGGATGAAGGAGAGGCGGAGAGGTCATGCTGAGGATCGATTTGAAGTGCCGCGGCCTACAACTGACAACTGACTACTGACAACGAACAACCCAACTAACAACTGACGACACTTAATGGACTCGATCTTAATAGTTGATGATGAACCCGGTATTCGTGACACCTTGCGCGGTGTGATGGAGGACGAAGGGTTTAGTGCAGACGCAGTCGCGACCGGGGAGGAATGCCTCGAAGCGGTCGAGCGGCGGGCCTATGGCTGCATCCTGCTGGACGTGTGGTTGCCTGGCATTGACGGTCTCGAAACCTTGCAACGATTGCGAGCCGCAGGATCCGAGGCCGCGGTAGTGATTATTTCCGGTCACGGAAATGTGGAAACCGCGGTGCGCGCCACGAAACTCGGCGCTTTCGACTTTATCGAAAAACCGCTTTCAATTGAGAAAACCTTACTAACCGTTCGTAACGCTCTTCGGCAGCAGCGCCTCGAACTGATCAATGCGGAGATGTCGGCCGAGCTCGCGAAGGAATACACGATGGTTGGCGAATCTGTCGCGATGCGCGCTTTGCGGAAACAGATTTCCGTGGTGGCGCCGACTGATGGTCGCGTTCTGATTTACGGCGAATCTGGAACAGGTAAGGAACTTGTCGCTCACGCCCTGCACGCAAAGTCACGACGTGCTGGCGCACCTTTCGTTGAAGTGAATTCCGCTGCCATCCCTGAAGAGTTAATCGAGTCTGAGCTCTTCGGACATGTTAAAGGCGCTTTCACCGGAGCGACGGCTGCCAAGAAAGGGAAGTTTGAATTGGCGGACGGCGCCACTCTTTTCCTGGACGAGATTGGTGACATGAGTTCACGCGTGCAGGCAAAGGTTTTGCGGGTACTGGAGGAGCAAAGATTTGAACCGGTAGGTAGCGGAACTTCGGTTAGAGTTGACGTGCGGGTAATTGCGGCGACAAACAAACGGCTGGACGTGGAAATTGATCAAGGCAACTTTCGTCCGGACCTTTTCTACCGGCTTAACGTGATTCCGTTTGAGTTGCCTCCACTCCGCGATCGTCTCGAAGATGTGCCGCTGCTTGTGTCGTACTTTAATCAGAATTTTTCGAGCGCTTACGGAAAGCAGCCAAAGGAATTCACTTCAGAAGCGCTTGAGGAGTTGCAGAATTATTCATGGCCCGGCAACGTTCGCGAACTAAGGAACACTATCGAACGTGTCGTAATCATGCATCCGGCGCCTCGTGTTGCTGCCGGGGACTTGCCTCCGCACGGAAAAGACGAAGCGCCCGCGGCTTCATTTCGGTTCCCATCCTTCAAAGAAGCCACAGATGCCTACCACCGTGAATTCATTCAGAGAAAACTTGACGAGGCTGAGGGAAATGTCTCACGTGCCGCTGAACTAATGGGCGTGGATCGCAGTCATTTATACCGACGCATGCGCGCTCTCGGCATTCCCGGCCGCAGCGAACGAACACTTGCTTCCTAGCATCTTGTAGAAGCGCCGGAAACTCCGCTTTGTATGGATGAGAAGCGCACGCAAGCGCGTCGGGACACAGACTTAAAGTCTGTGTTACCTTAACGATGCGGATAACGCATTAATTCTTGAGGTTTTGAAATGGATTTTACGACAAAAGAGCTTCTGAAACGCTACGCCAAACTCGCAATTGGCCAGCCTTTTTCGCCAATTCTGTTGAATATTTTGGTGACATCAGTTTGCGACATGCGGTGCACCCACTGCTTTTTCACTGACGAGCTGGATGACCGTCCGCGGAAGAAGCTGCAAATGAAGACTCACGAGATCGAAAAGATCTCGGAAACGTTGGGTGGCAATCTTGGTGTGCTGATTTTGGCGGGAGGCGAACCGTTCACTCGGAAGGACCTTCCCGAAATCGCGCGGGCTTTCTACACCAACAACAAGCTCGAGTCGATCTACATCATGTCCAACGGGCAGATTCAGAAACGAATCTTTCCAGATATCACACGCATTCTTGAAGAGTGTCCGAATTTGAATGTGACTGTTGCGCTGGGCATCGATGGCTTGAAAGAGCCGCACGAAAAGATTCGTCAGAAGCCCGGCTCATGGGACATCGCCATCGAAACCGCGCGCGAACTTCAGAACATAAAGAAACAGTTTCCAAAGCTCGATGTACAGACGTGCACCTGCTTCATGAATTCAAATCAGGACACGATCTTCGAATGGTACGACTTCCTGAAGTATGATTTGCGTCCCGATAAAGTTAACTTCAACTACATCCGTCCACCTTCAGCAGATCCTGTAGAACTCAATATCGATCATTCGCGTTACACCAAACTCGCGACCATGATCGACGACGATTCCCGACATGCAGCGCTCAAGAACAACTACGGCGGCAACGCCGGCTTCTTCAAGGCGGCGATCGATATTTACATGCACGGTCTGATTGCGAAGACTCAGGAAACACAAACCGCACAGATGAAGTGTTACGCGGGAACTGCGGGCGGAGTGATCTACGATGAAGGAACCGTATCGTCCTGCGAAAATCTCGCTCCGATCGCGAACCTGCGAGACTTCGATTGGAACTTCCAAAAACTGTGGCTGTCGCCGGCGATGAAGGAACGGCGCAAGAAAGCGCTTGACGGTTGTTTCTGCACGCATGAATCCAACAGCTACTACCCGTCATTGCCATTCAACCCGGGCCACTTGATTCAAATCAAGAAGTTGGAAAAAGAGATGAAGAAAGCGCGCAAGCAAATGGACCAGGCGGAAGGGCAGCCCGAGGGAGTGGCGATAGGAGCGTAGGACAGTAGGCAGTGAGCAGTATGCAGTAAGCAGTGAGCAGTATGCAGTCGCCTCTGGATACAGAAGACAAAGTACAAAGCACCAAGAACAAAGCACAAAGCACCAAGAACAAAGCACCAAGAACAAAGCACAAAGTACACTTCCTTTTAATGACTCGCATCCCCAAAATCTTAATCATTTCGTCTGATACCGGTGGAGGCCATCGTTCGGCGGCGGCAGCTATCGTTGCCGGCGTGCAAAGGTTTTTTGATGGTCAGTCGTATGCCGTTCGAGTGGTGAAAGCCGTCGAAGAGTCGCATTCAATCACTGCGAAGCTGGTCAACCTTTACAACTGGTTGTTGCGTAACAAGCAACATTGGATGAAATACCTTTACTGGGTGGTTAATCGATTCCGCCCCGAAACTCGCGAGTTTTTCCATAAGCGCTGTATCGGCTTCTGTTCAGAAATATTTGAACGCTGGTGTCCGCACGTGGTCGTGAGTGTTCACCCGCTGACGCAGCACATCTTTGGCCGCGTCCTGAAGGAATTGAAGCTCGCGGATCGCATCCCGCTCATCTCAGTGGTTACTGATCCCTACTACGGCTTTTGGAAGGGATGGGCTTGTGACGATGTGACTCTGTATCTCGTCGCCAGCGAGGAGGCGCGGCAACAGCTGATTGATTACGGAATCTCGCCGGAACGCATCAAGATCTCCGGCATGCCGGTCCATCCGAAATTTGCTTATCCAGGAGAAGAAGCAGCACGAGCAGCCAGGAGCGCCCTGGGCCTCGATCCCGACAAGTTTACGGTTTTCGTTAACGCAGGCTGGGAAGGTGGCGGCAATATTCCGCAAATCTTCCGCGAGCTTGTACGTGGTGAACTCGAAGTGCAGGCAATTTTCCTGGCCGGCAAGAACGAAGAGTTGAAAGCCAACGCAGAATCACTGGCGCTGGATGCGCGTTTTCCGATCAAGGTGATTGGCTACTCGGAACAAGTTGAGGAGCTGATGGGCGCGGCAAACGTCATGATTTCCAAGCTGGGTGGATTGACTACTTTCGAGGCTTTCGCCTGCCGTCTGCCCATTATCGCCGACGTAATCACCGAACCGATGCCTCAGGAAGCGGGCGCTGCTACTCTGCTGGCCAAGCGAGGCGCCGGCGTGTTGCTACAACGTGCGAGCGACATCGTTCCCGTGGTTCGCCGCATGGTCGAAGACACCGCCCATTACTCGGCCATGAGAGCCGCGACCATTGGGCTCGCGATTCCCAACGCGACGCGTCACATCGTTGAAGAGATCAATGCTCTAATTCCTGCTGTTACCGAATCGTCAGAACAAACACCGCTCGCTGAAGCGGCTACTGTGTAAACTGCAACTCCTTGGAGTGCGCCGCCTTGTCGGCGCTTTGGCCCGCGGCGGCTTTGGCGCCGCGATCTGGCGCAAGAATCTAGAAGGGGTGCAATATTGGGCATGACCCTTTGTTGTACTAACCGAATCACGCTGCGACTGAGTCGCAGCGGACCAAAGCGCCGACAAGGCGGCGCACTCCAAGGAGTTGCATATAAGCCAACTGCTAATTGTTTATTCGGATCAGTCGAATCAATAAGATCTTAAGCCAACGGACAGTTGCTACCAGACCCGCCTCGTTGACTGTTACAAGTTTTCAGAGTTTAATCTTCCGGCACAAATCAACACCAGATATCAGAATTCGGATCTCGGAATCATTTTGCCCGCTCGAGTTCGTTCGAAGCGGGCTTTTTAGGGAGACTATTTAGCCAGTGAGTTTATTGCTCGAGGGAAAACGGGCGTTTATTAGTGGTGGAACGCGCGGCATTGGTGCAGCAATTTGCGAGGTCTTTGCCCGTGAGGGCGCCGATGTCGCGTTTAATTACAACAGCAGGGACGATCTGGCTGCCGAAACGATCGCCAAGATCAAGGATTACGCGCGTCGCGCGCTAAGCTTCAAAGTTTCAGTTACTGACCGCGTGGGCCTGAAAAAGATGACTCGCGAGATCGTTGAGCAGTGGGGTGGAATTGACATCCTGGTCAACAACGCGGCCATAAATCGCGGCGACAATTTTGCTACTACTACCGATCGCGCCTGGGACGAGGTAATCAACACCAATGTCGGAAGTCTGTTTGCCGTCACCAAGCCGATTTACAAACAAATGATTCGGCAAAGGCAGGGGGCCATTCTGAACATCACTTCCATAGGGGCCTTGCGAGCGCTGCCCACGGCAGTCCATTACGCCACCTCCAAAGCTGCGATGATCGGTTTTACTAAATGCCTTTCCCGCGAAGCCGGGACGTTTGGGGTAAAGGTGAACGCAATTGCCGCAGGAATTTTTGACACCGACCTGGCGCAGCAACTGCCTGACCGCTTATTACAGATGCATGACCTCTGGGTCTCGGCAGGACGTATGGGCCGCCCGGCGGAGTTAGCGGAGTACGCCTCGTTCATGGTTAGCGATCGCAATAGTTTCATGAATGGTGAGGTTGTGATCGTGGACGGCGGGACGATCACTTAACAATTACGATCCACGAATTCACACGACCGCACGACGGGTCTTTTGTTCGAGTTGTTTCGTTTCTTTTAGTGGATCGGTTCCTTGCCTTAGGAATGGATTCAATCTAGACCAGCTTTCTCGCTGGCATCTAATCTCTTTTCAAGCTGTCGAAGTCTTCGTTGCATTTCACCTAACCGGCGGTAAGCTGCAGTCGATCGAAGCCACTCCTTGTTATCAAACGCCGGAATTCCCGAGATAATCTTGCCCGCGGGAACGTCGTGACTCGTAGCACTCTTTGCAGTCAACACGACATCATCGCCAATTGTGAGGTGACCGGCGACTCCGGCCTGGCCCGCCAGGATCACCCGATTGCCGATGTGCGAACTCCCGGCCAATCCAACCTGTGCGCAAAGCAAACTGTCTTCACCGACTGAACACGAATGCCCAATCTGAACCAGGTTGTCTAACTTAGTTCCGCGGCCAATTCGTGATTCGCCAACCGATGCTCGATCAATAGTTGTCCCGGCGCCGATTTCAACATCGTCTTCGATAACGACTCTGCCGGTTTGAGGAATCTTCAACCAGCGTCGCTCTTCGTCCTTGGCAAAACCGAAACCATCGCAGCCGACTACTACGTTGTTGTGAATCACCACGCGTTCGCCAATCACCGAGCGCTCGCGAATCACAGTGCCGGAGTGAATCGTTGAATCCTTGCCGATGCTGACGTCCTCATAGACCGTTACATTCGGATAAATGCGAACCCCTGCTGCGATTCGGCTCGATGGCCCAATAACCGCACATGGACCAATCCAAACATTTTTATCGACTATCGCGGACGGATCGACTACGGCAGAGGGATGAACCATCGCTACAAACGCGGGTTCCGGATGAAAGACTCTCAACGCGCGGGTATAAGCCAGATAAGGATCTTTTGATCGCAGCACATGAATCTTGTTTTCAATGGTGGCATCTTCTGAAAGGTAAATGGCAGATGCGCGCGTGGTGTTAATCCTCGGTGTGTATCGGGGATTGGCTAGAAATGTGACCTGACCCGGGACCGCCTGGTCGAGACCTGCAGCGCCGGTAATCTCGATTTCCGCGCCACCGTTTTCAACTTGTGCCCCTGTTAAAGCAGCGAGTTCTGAGAGTTTCATGCGGGGAAGTTTAGCTTACTTGAGAGGAAAGCCGACAGCGGATGACGCAAGCTAAAGCTTGAACTCTAAACTGCTTGAATTACGCCCCAGGTCACATTATTGAGACAGGATCTATTTCGACATTTACAGATCGAAGGCTAACACCTTGCTCCGCCGCACTCTTGAGTGCAGTGTCGATCACTTCGCGGAGCATTCGGCGATTGCGCGATTTCAAGAGTACTTGCATACGATGTTCGCCCTTCAATCTCGAAATTGGTGCCTGCGCAGGACCCAGAATTCTAACCGTTCGATCGACGTTCGCGGCGTCCAGGGCCTTTCGAAGCACACCTGAATCTGAGCTCACGCGCCCGAAGTCCGCGCCATGGACCAATAGCGATGCGAGGGCCACAAACGGTGGATAAGTGTGATTCTGACGATGGCGGATCTCCTCTTCGTAAAAGCCGGCGTAATCCTGTTTGCTGCCGTGCCGTAGGGCGTAGTGGAAGGGATGATAAGTTTGTATCAAGACTGTTCCTGGTCTGTCGCCTCTGCCCGCGCGTCCCGCAACTTGCGTCAACAATTGGAAGGTTCGCTCGGCCGCCCGGAAATCCGGCAACGCCAGACCGGCATCGACGGAAACCACGCCAACCAGAGTGACGTTGGGAAAGTCGTGACCCTTCGCAAGGATTTGAGTCCCAACCAGCATATCGATTTCACCCTTTGCGAATGCCAGTAAAGAGCGCTCAAACGAACCTCGCCGCGATGTTGTGTCCTTATCGACTCGTGCGATGCGCAGCGTAGGAAACAGCGCCGCGAGCTTTTCTTCGATTTGCTGAGTACCTTCGCCCACATAGTAGATGTACTTGCCGCCACAACCTGGACACTCGTTCGGCGACGGCTCGCGATGATTGCAGTAGTGGCAGATGATTACTCGCTCGCTGCGATGGTATGTCAGCGTTACATCACAATTCGGACACTGGATACTCTCGCCACACGAACGGCAGAGAACGAAGCTTGAATAGCCACGACGATTCAGCAGGATGATTGATTGTTCATTTCTGAGGTGGGTTTCTTTTATGGATTGCAGCAACTGTTCAGAAAAAAGCACGGGTTTCTTGTTCTGCTCAAACACACCGCGCATATCAATGATCTGGGCCGAGGCTAATGGTCTATCGCCGAGTCGATCAGGCAACTGCAGGTAACAATATTTGCCGCTGTGTGCATTATGGAACGACTCCAGCGAGGGCGTTGCGGAACCAAGAATAACTACCGCTGATTCGTTCTGAGCGCGAACGATCGCTGTATCACGGCCGTTGTAATGCGGAGAGTCCTGTTGGCGGTAAGTCGATTCGTGCTCTTCATCAACGATTACTAAGCCGAGATTTTTTGTCGGCGCAAAAACAGCGGAGCGAGTACCGATCACTACGCGTGCATCACCTTGCCTCACTCGAGTCCATTCATCGAAGCGTTCGCCTTTAGACAGCGACGAATGAAAGATCGCTACCTTGTCGCCAAAATGCTGACGCAAACGTCTGGAAAAAACCGGAGTCAAGGCAATCTCCGGCACCAACATTATGGCTGAGCGACCGAGTGCTAGAGCCGTGCGCATCGCCCGGATATAAACTTCGGTCTTCCCGCTGCCGGTGACCCCATGCAAGAGAAATGGTGCGTATTGCGCCGCTTCCAGGGCCTTCTCAATGTCGCCAAGTACGTTAACCTGGGCTGGGGTCAGGACATAGTCTTTAACTGCAGGCATCGGTGCATTGCCCAACGGATCCCTTCTAACCTTCGATTCAAAGATCTCTACGAGTCCGCGTTTTTGAAGACTAGTGACGGTGGATGCGCCTACCTGAGCAATCGCTAAGATATCGGAAAAGGCGTGAGAATCTACTTTCTGAAGCACATCGATCACCCGGACTTGCAGTTCGGTGAGCTTCGAATTTTCTGATGGCTCAGGCGATGGTTTCGCCAGACGAACGCGGCGTTGGTATTTCGTTTTAACCACGTCGCTGCCGATCTGATGGCGGATTTCTACAAGACCTTGTTGTTCGAGTTCGCGAGCCAGTCGTGCGGTTTGCGACTTTCCAAACCGAGACGAAAGCTCCGTTAATGACGTTTCACTAGCTTTCCCGAGTACTTGTAGCAACCGAAGCTTCGGGTCATCACTTTCGGTGATCGCCGCTTCCTTAGCCCGCCCCTGTTCGGATAGCGAAATAGACACGTCGATGCTTGGACTAATCCCCGGCGGAAGCGCTGACTTGATTACTTCGCCCCATGGCGCGAAGTAATAGTCTGAAACCCATTTTGTTAGCTTGAGAAGTTCTGTCGTGACGAGCGGAAAAGGATCGAGGACCTCGCTGGCTTCCTTGATATCCGCTTCTTTCAAACTTGTATCCGGCGGAAGTGTGTCGAGCAATCCAACGATGTAGCCGGTGACGAATTTTCGGGCGAGAGGCACTACGATTCGCGAACCTGGCGCAGCAGTTTCCCACATTGCTTCCGGCAGGCGATAAGTGAACGTGTTGAAAACGTATAGCGGAACCGCGACCTCAGCGTAATGCGCTTCCAAGGTTTGCGGATTCTCTGGGGTTGAATCTTGCGGGGAAACTGCCGAAGGTTGTTGCACGAATCAGAAGGTATCGCGAAACGAGAAATTGCAAAAGTGAGTCGATGAGGAGCGTGGAAAAATTAAGTTGCTCGTTTTCGAGTAACCTCAAGATAGTCGCGCACCTTTTTGAGATCCTGCCACGTTTCCTGTTTCTTTGAAGGATCCCTAAGCAGATAAGCAGGATGAAATGTCGGCATGACTTTCACTCCCTGGTAATCCTGAAACTCGCCGCGCAAACGAGTGATCCCAATCTTCGTTTCCAAAAGATTTCGCGTGGCAGTATTCCCAAGCACCACGATCACATCAGGCTGAACTGCCGCAATTTCCCGAAGCAGGAAAGGCTTGCATGTTGACGCCTCTTGTTCGGTGGGAGGCCGGTTGCCGGGAGGGCGGCAGCGGTTTACGTTTCCAATCAAAACCTCTTCTCGTTTGAAGCCGATTGCCTCGATGATTTTTGTCAGCAGTTGACCGGCGCGGCCCACAAACGGTCGCGCCTGAATGTCCTCGTCTGCACCGGGAGCTTCCCCCACGAACATCAAGCGCGCCTTCTGGTTACCCTCGGTGTGGACGATGTTTGTGCGTTTCTCGTAAAGAGGGCAACGCGTGCAGTCTCCGATGTCAGCTCTGATTTGTTCGAATGTTTCCGAGGACTTCTCGAGTGTAGGTGGCGGTGGTGCAATATCTGCGAAAAGCAGACTGGATGCCGCTGATTCAATTGGACGTTCTGTCTTTTCGACTCGGTTCACGACGTCGAGGGGGCGAGTGGTTTGGGAATCGAAAATACGTGGCGGGATCTTCGCTGTTTTCCGTTCCTTTGGATCTCCTGGAATATTACTGGTTTCCAGATGCTCAACCCCTAATTCATTGAGATAGACGATCTGTTCGCGGGTGTCTTGGAGGATGGAAAGATACTCTTCAGCTGAAGATTCAAGTGACATGTTTGCAGGATTGTCCTTACGACTTACTCAACTTGAGATTTGCTCTTACTCTTCTCCACGCTCGAAATTGAGCGTGCGCGGAGTTTTACTAACTCATCAAGGATAACGTTGGCTACTTCTGATTTGGTCGTCAATGGAACATGAATTGGAGTGCTCCCATCGCGACGAAGAATCGTCACTTCATTTGATGACGAATCGAAGCCAGCTCCTTCACGCGTAACGTCGTTTACGACAATCGCGTCCAGGTTCTTGCGCTCAAGTTTTTGCTGGCCGTTGGCAATGACGGTTTCAGTTTCAGCGGCGAAGCCGACAACCAATAAACCATCATGCCTCGATTCCGCGACGGCTCCTAGAATATCAGGGGTTCGCTCAAGTTCGAGCGACAACGAAGCTTCCGTCTTCTTAATTTTCTGTGGCGAAGCGTTTGACGGTCGATAGTCGGAGACTGCCGCGGTCGCAATGAACACCGACGCATTGCCAATTTCCTTAAGCACTGCGTCACGCATGTTCGCGGCCGATTCCGCCCTAATCAGCTTGATGCCTTGAGGAGCATCGACAGTGACCGCTCCTGCAATCGCTGTCACCTTTGCGCCTCGTTTCGCGGCCGCTTCGGCAATAGAGAAGCCCATTCGCCCCGATGACTTATTAGTTATGAACCTTACTGGATCGATCGCCTCGCGAGTGGCCCCGACAGTCAGAAGTATGTGCTCGTTGATCAGATCTTGCGTGATGCTTGAATCAACTTTATTCAGAGCTTTCAGCGCAGCGGCAACGATGATCTCGGGATCGCTCAGACGCCCTGGGCCAATGGTCCCGCAGGCCATCTCTCCTTCGTCAGGATCAATAATCTGCACTCCATCAGCACGCAGCTTATCGAGGTTCCGCTGGGTTGCTGGATGGTGCCACATGGTGGAATTCATCGCCGGAGCGATGATTACGGGGGCGTGGGAAGCGAGGTAAGTTGATGTAATGAAGTCGTCAGCGATGCCATTTGCAAACTTCGCGATAATGTTGGCCGTTGCCGGAGCTATCAGAAAGAGATCAACGGTTTGGGAAAACGTTATGTGGGCAATCGGATCTGGGTTATCCGGAGCATAGTCGTCGACGATCACGTGTGAGCCCGAAAGCGCTCGAAACGTAAGCGGCGCGATGAATTCACACGCCCTTTTGGTCATGGCAACCCTAACAATGCAGCCTGCCCGCTGCAGTCCTCGGAGTACTTCAGCTGCTTTGTAGGCAGCTATTCCTCCGGTAATACCCAGCGCAACCTTTTTCTGTTCGGAGGAATTGCTCAACGTTTTGTGTTAGGGAATCGAATGAAAATTGAAGATGAATGTAACACTGCCGAAACACTGGTGCAATGCAGCCATCCCAGATTCTGATATACTCTCGGCAGTTCCTATCCCAATCAAACACGATGGATTTCTCCAGAATACCGGAGGAACCTGAGCCATGACCCAACTGAAATTACAACACCTTGTCATTGTGATCGTTCTGGCTGTAAGTGCTGGTACATCCGCCTCGGGACAAACTGCCAGCGAAGACATGCAGTTTGGCCCGGTGGTCCGATCCTACCTGGGTTATCTAAGGAATGAGCAGAATGTTGTAGACGACCGGGTTAGCCGGCATGAAGTCAGCCGGGATTATTATCGCCGCAATTCCAATCGGATCCGCGCCTTGAGACTAATGGCGATCAGAATCGCTGACGAAAATGGGAATGATTATCTTCCGGAACTCGAGGCAGTGGCTGGAGATGAGTTCAGATTGCTGTTTGAGCATCCTCCCAGGACGCAAACCCTGCGGGTTGGTTCATTGGTTGGCACGACATTTCGATACTTGGGGAGTGTCAGGAGCACGGAGCTCTTTTATGTTTTTGCTCGACTCGACCCATACGAACAAGCGGAATTGATGCAGACGACGCACAGTGAGTCAGAGACCGCAGGTAATTCGGGACCTGCCACGCCCGCTGCTACCCGCGCCCGCCGAGTGAGTAATCCTAAGTAAAACTGCTCATCGTTTCTCGCAACCTTCCTGGGTAGTGAGGTCCAATCCGATTCGAGTCAAGCTGGACCACGAGAGTCGATTTTTAGCCGGGAGTGTCAGAAAAGTCTGGACTCGTAAGAACCCCTGTGCTAAATTCACGGCCAACACAAAAAAGCCATCATTTAATAGCAAAGACGGCTAAATGGCTGTTGACAGAGTGCGCTCATTCATGTAATAACAGCCCAGTGTTTTATGCCTTGTATCGGCATTCTTGATCTCTGACGCGACCTGGTTTAGAGGCTTTGATACGGAACTGACGTCTCTCCGCGGTCCCAGACGTCGCAACACGCAATCTAAAGAATTTGTTCACACTACGGGAGGAAAGTTAATGATCAGCAAAACTTGGAGCCGCAAACCTATCGCGGCCTGTGTGGCAGTTGCCATTTTGAGTCTCTACTCAATGGTGGTTTTGGCCTCGCCCGCAGCAAAGGCCCCATCCGGGGAGTTGTCGGTCTCCGGCGTCGTCACCGTGAATGGTGAGAGCGCCCTTGCTGGCGGAACGGTTTTTTCAGACAGCATGATCACCACCGCTGAAAAGAGCACCGCCACCGTAAACTTGAGCAAGCTGGGCCGCGTCGAAATGGCGTCAAACTCTGGCTTGAAAATAAGCTTTACGGAAAATAGCGTCATGGGAATGCTGGAGAACGGCTCCGCTCATGTCACTACTCTAGCTGGCGTTTCAGTCAGCATCACAACCAAGGACGGTTTGGTTACGGTTGATGGCAGCCAGCCCACTTCGTTCACAGTCAATGTTGTCAAAGGCGCCACCTCGCTCACGACTCATTCAGGCGTAGCTGAGCTGCGTGTGGATGGTGCAGTGAAGCAGATTGCCGCCGGCGAAACCGCGATGGCAGGAACGCCGAATCCTCAGGACACCCCAGGGGATGACGACGACGACCTGAGCACCGGTGAGACTTTCGCTTTGGTAGCTTTGGGTGCCGGTGCAATCGCAGCGATCATCTATGCTGCCATGCACGGTAACGATGTGACCTTTGGCGGTTCGACGACTGTTATCAGCCCGTCGAGATAAGCGTTCGGTTGCTGAATTCAGACAAACACCGCGGCGCTCTTCTTGAGCGCCGCGGTCAGTTGTGTAAAACCTTGCGGGTCACGCGATCAGACGTCGCGTTTGACCCGCAAGGTTTTGCTTAGGTGAAGTAGTTCCTACCTCTTAGGGCTCAAAGGTACTTCCAGATGCACATTGCTGTAATAGGCACCGGTTATGTCGGCCTCGTTACTGGTGCGTGCTTCGCAGAATTTGGCGTAGACGTCACCTGTGTCGACATCGATAAAGAGAAGATTGCGCGCCTTTTGGCCGGTGAAATGCCGATCTACGAACCTGGGCTGGAGCAATTAGTTCTCAAGAATACACAGTCGGGACGCCTCCGGTTTACGACTGAGCTAAAGCAGGCAGTGGAAGATGCGTTGGTCATCTTCCTGGCGGTCGGTACGCCCCCGAAAGACGACGGCTCTCCAGATATGAGCTTTGTGGAAGCGGCAGCGCGTTCCGTGGCTCAGCATATGAATGGCTACAAGGTCATTGTTACGAAATCAACGGTACCCATCGGCACGGGTGAGCACCTGAGGAAGCTGATTAGTGAAAACCAGAAGTCAAAACTGAATTTTGGCATCGTTTCTAATCCGGAGTTTCTTCGTGAGGGTGCCGCGATTAACGATTTCATGAGGCCGGACCGAGTGGTCATAGGAAGTCGCGATGACGAAGCCGTGGCGATCATGCGGGATTTGTACCGCCCGTTGTACCTAATTGAAGCGCCTTTCGTGATAACGTCCGTAGAAGCCGCAGAGCTTACGAAATACGCTGCAAATGCCTTTTTGGCTACCAAGATTTCTTTTATCAACGAGATTGCCAATCTGTGTGACAGTATTGGTTGCGACGTGCACGACGTCGCCAAGGCAGTTGGCATGGACCGCCGCATAGGCAGCAAGTTTCTTCATCCTGGTCCAGGTTTTGGTGGCTCATGTTTTCCAAAGGACACACAAGCTCTCGCTTCGGTAGCGCGACAGTTTGGAAGGGAATCGTTGATCGTTGATGCTGTAATTGAAGTAAATCGGCGTCAACGCGAGGCGATGTTGCCAAAGATCCGGAATCTCGTCGGTGGGCTGGAAGGTAAGACGATTGCAGTGCTTGGACTCGCCTTCAAGCCAGAGACTAATGACATCCGAGAATCTCCGGCTATCGACATCATCAAGGGGATGATTAACGAGGGTGCTCATGTACGTGCATACGATCCCGTCGCCATGATTGAAACGGCGGAAGTGCTTCCTGATATTAGCTATGCAGACGATGAGTATTCGGCAGTTACCGGTGTCGATGCTTTGGTGTTTGTGACCGAATGGAATCAGTTCAGGGCGTTGGACATGAAACGAATTCGCGATCTAATGAGTACGCCGAGAATCGCTGATCTCAGAAACATCTACGAACCGTCCGTCATGCGTCAGCTGGGTTTTGAGTACGTCGGAATCGGTCGGTAGCTCTAAGAAAACAGTTCGAGAGTGGAATAACCAATCGCATGGCCCTAACAGGAATTGTACTCGTTACCGGTGGAGCGGGCTTTATTGGTTCGCACATCGCTGCAGCGATGGCGAACTCAGGAGCGCGCGTCCGGATTATTGATGACTTGTCGACCGGCCATCGCGAGAACCTCGACGAAATTGGCGGTAATATTGATTTTGTTCATGCCAGCGTCGCTGACGAGCAGGCTCTAAGCAAAGCGATTCAGGGAGTGGAATTAGTGTTCCATGAATCAGCTATACCATCAGTGCCTCGCTCCGTCGAAAATCCACGCCAAACACATATTGCTAGTGTTGACTCAACCTTTTCGCTGCTTTTAGCTGCCAAGGAGAATAACGTTCGCAGAGTGGTATATGCCGCGTCCAGCTCTGCTTATGGTGACCAACCAACATTGCCAAAGGTTGAGAACATGTTGCCCGAGCCGCTTTCGCCTTATGCGGTGGCAAAGCTCGTAGGCGAACAGTATTGCCAGGTTTTCACCCGTGTTTACGGTCTGGAAACCGTTTCCTTGAGGTATTTCAACGTATTTGGACCACGTCAGGATCCCAGTTCACAGTACTCCGGCGTAATCTCACGTTTCATTAGTGCTCTACTTGGCGGTGAGCAGCCAGTGATCTTCGGGGACGGAGAGCAGTCACGCGACTTTACTTACATCGACAACGTGGTCGACGCCAATCTCAAGGCTGCGGAAACAGTGAAGGGAATTGGCCAGGTTATCAACGTTGCCAACGGACAGCGCATTACCTTGAATGAACTCCTTGACGAGATCAAAGACTTGACTGGAAAACAGGATGTGGCTCCCGAGTATCTCGATCCCAGGGTTGGCGACGTCAAGCACAGTCTTGCAGACATTTCTCGCGCGCGTGAGTTGTTGGACTTTGAACCAAAAGTAGATTTGCGAACTGGGTTAGGTCTGACAATGGAATGGTGGAAGAACAGTCGATTCGCCAGAGTCTGAACAACTTCACCCGGTCGAACCGGCCGACTTCATATCAGCTAGTCCTCTCAAGCTCTCAACGTAAGGCGCCCTCGCTACTCCCTTGTCAGTAATTATCGCTGCGATCAATTCATTTGGTGTCACATCAAATGCCGGGTTTTGAACCTCGCATCCGTCCGGCGCCAATTGGTGCTCGCGAATATGTGTGACTTCCTTGCTATCGCGTTGTTCAATTGGAATCTCGTCTCCTGACTTCAGGGTCAGATCCAGGGTCGAAATCGGAGCCGCGACATAAAACGGTATCCCGTGTCGCTTAGCCAGGACTGCCACCATGTAGGTGCCGATCTTGTTGGCCGCATCGCCGTTTGCTGCGATGCGGTCGGCTCCTACAACCACGGCGTCCACTTTGCCCGTCTTCATCACGTGTCCCGCCATGTTGTCTGTGATCACCGTAACCGGAATATCGTCCTTTGCCAGTTCCCAAGCTGTTAGCCGCAACCCTTGAAGAAACGGTCGAGTCTCGTCGGCAATGACAGCAATACGCTTACCAGCATCACGAGCACCACGAATAACTCCTAAAGCAGTGCCATAGTCGCCCGCTGTCGCAAGCGCACCTGCGTTGCAGTGGGTTAAGACAGTATCGCCATCGGCGAGCAGGTCAGCGCCGTAGCGACCAATTGCTCGATTCGCTTCGATGTCTTCCTGGAAGATTTTCTGCGCCTCATCAATCAGACTTGCCTTAACCTTGTCCGTATCTTTAACGACAGCGCTTTCACTCTTAAACCTGTTGCGCATTCGTTCGATGGCCCAAAACAGATTCACGGCAGTCGGTCGAGTTTCAGACATCACCCTACACATGTAGTCAAAATCGTCTTCCAGATCGGCGATCGACATACCGACTGACTGACTGGCACCTAAGGCAAGTCCCATCGCCGCTGAAACTCCAATTGCCGGTGCCCCCCGGACAACCATCTTTCTGATCGCATCCGCAACTTCATCCCACGATCGCAGCATTAAATACTTCTCTTCATTTGGAAGAAGACGCTGATCGATCATGCGCACACCTTCACTTGTCCATTCGACGGTTTTGATCATTTGTTAACGGGACTCCTCGGATTATTTGAATAAACTCATCTTACTGGAGGGTAAATGAGAGAGCAAAGACGACTCGGAGCGCTTTTTTCACCACCTCAAGGCTACCTGGTGTTGCCGGCGGTGCGGCGTAGTTTCACCAGAAAGGCTTGTTGCCCCTGGGCCTTTCTGCTGAAGACGCGTTCAATTTCGAAACCGCTTTGTCTAATCCCGTTTAGCGGCGGGCGGGACTCGTCCAACTCAACTGCGCGAAATGCAACCCAAACATTATTGCCCTTCAAGTCGGGGTTCTGCTGAACTGCAATGTCAGAAAAAGCTCGAGGTAAGAAGTAAGCCGGATCTTCCAGCACCCCTGGTACGCCCTTGACCACAGAAACGCCATTCGCTGGCTGATTCAATGCAAACCAAAGGTGATACGCGACCAGATCTTCGTAGGCGTAAACCTGGTCTGGCTGGGAACTATCAACTTGAGGGATATGTAGAGCGAGTGATTCCCAACTACACCAGATAAACTCCTGTGGACGACTGAACGAAAAGACTGCTGCCGATAGAAACACCCAGCAGCCGATTACAACCAACGCCGTGGTCCTCAAGATAAAAGGTTGAAGTCGGGTTAACGCGAGAGACGCCAGCACTGCGTAGGGTGCCGTGGCGATAATTAAGTGCCTTGTTCCCCAGATTGAATAGGGAAACAGCCAGCTACCCAAAAACAATAGTACTGCGGGTGCCAACAGAAACACTGCCAAGGCGTAGATCGATGGCGTTTCAAAAGATCTCCGCTTAATCGCAGTCCACAAAAGGAGAAGCAGCGGAACCCCAAACAGAGTGAACGCTATGATGGCGATAATCAGGTTATAGCCGGTCTGCGTGCTGCTCTGAACAAACAAGAAAGGCCGGTTGAGCAGGATGAAATATTGGACTAGATCGAGCAGGCCAGGTTTAGCTACCCACCCGATGTTCTCGGCGACGCCCCTGCCGGCTCCTCCCGATCGGGCTACCGTCGAAACCAGGTAAATCCACGGCACATAAGCGACCATCAACGCTGCAAGAGTGATCAGATACGTCGTAACCTTGCGTCGCTGCCAACAAACCAAGATCGCTGCTTGCAGTAGCACCACAAGCCAACCCGCGTAATGCGAGTAGACCATCAGCAGATTGACCAGCCAAAGCGTAGCCACCAGGGCTTTTGCCGGCCTGTCGCGATTGAGCAATTTAAAGAACAGCCAAAGTGAAGTTACCGACAGAAAGAACAACAAGCTGTACATGCGAACTTCCTGCGCATACTTGATCAGGTAGCCATTAACGGCGAGCAACAACAGCGCCAGGATCGTTTCGTTATTCTTCAGCTTTAGCTCGCGGCAAAGAAGAATGAAAGGGACCACACAAAGAATGCCAATCAACGCCGGCAACAAACGCAACCACAGTAACGAGTCGCCGCCGATGAGGATCCAAATCTTTAGAATCAGATAAAAGAGAGGAGGATGAATGATGTCGGCGGCAACGAAATGGAATAAGCCATTCCAATCGTGTTTGGCCGCGTGAACGCTGAAGATTTCGTCAAACCAAAGACAGGAAGTTGTGAGTCTCCAGAGCCGCGCGCCCGCGAATATGGCTGCGATCAGTATGATAAATAGCACCGACTTTCGGTTTGAAACTGGCTCGAAAGACGCTTCTGAATCTGGTGAAATCGCGAACGGCATTTGGGCCGAATTGACCTGGCAAGAGTGAAATTTAAGAGCGCCGCAGTATACCGGATATCAACGCGTGGCTTGATTCTTTCGTGTACTGAACGCGGGCGCAGACTAGTTTGACACGTCTATGACCGCGTGATAACGTCCGCCTGAATTTGTTTGAGTTCTTTTCATAAAAAGCATTTGGGTGCCTCGCTTTGCGAGGAGAATAGGGAAGCGGGTGAGAATCCCGCGCGGTCGCGCCACTGTGAAGAGTTGCGGAATCGCCGTCGCGTAGTCAGCAACGAGACTGAACGCCGGTTGGTTCTGTAGAAGCTCTAAGTCAGGAGACCTGCCCAAAGGCTTTGCAGCTTTCGAACGCTCGCGGAAAGGCGTTCAGGCAGCACGGGCACTAGTTTCGTATTTTGAGTCCCGCCACGCCTGCTCCTTTTCCACAAGGTGCGAGCGATTGGCGGGACTTTTGTTTAGAAAGACTACTTCAACTCTAAAAGCAAAACAGGCGGTCAGCACGCTACTTCTGTTGGGAGCGATCCTCGCAGGCATATCCTGTTCGCGTGGACCACACCCGGTGGAATCCCCGGCCACTGCCGAAACCAAAGAGGTTGTGGATGAAGCGGGTCGAATAGTCATAGTTGCGTCCAGGATAGACCGGGTTGTTTCGCTGGCTCCCAACCTCACGGAGATTATCTATGCCGTAGGCGCAGGTGAACGGCTCGTGGGTAACACCACTTTTTGCGATTACCCCGCGGCGGCGAAGACGGTGGCAAAAGTCGGTGACACTCTTCAGCCGAGCATTGAACGCATACTCGCACTTCGTCCGCAGCTCGTGTTCGTCTCCACTGCTTCCCAACTCGAAGCCTTCACGCAACAATTGAATGAACACAAGATTGCCGTTTTCGTTACTGATCCTCGCGATCTTGAAGGAATGTTCCGTTCCATCCAGGGCGTTGGAGATCTGTTAAATCAGTCAGCGGTTGCCTCAGAACTAGTGCGACAACTTCGTACTCGAGCTGAAAACGTGGAAAGCGCGGTGGCGGGACGACCTCGGGTTTCTGTGTTTTTCCAACTATCAGGACAGCCGCTCTATACAGCCGGCAAAAGCTCCTGGGTCACGAATTTGATCGAATGCGCCGGCGGACGGTCAGTGACTGCGAACGTTCCCGAAGCATGGCCGCGGTTAAGTAATGAAGCTGCCCTGGCCTCACGTCCGGAAGCTGTAATCATGTTGTCTGGAGGCACGATGGGTGCTGCTGACGCAAGAGTGGCGCCCGCATTGCAAAACTCGCCGGCTGTAAAAAACGGTCGGGTTTATTCAATTAACGGTGACCTGTTAACGCGACCGGGGCCGCGACTCATCGACGGGCTGGAACAGATAGCTCAAGCGCTCCATCCGGGAGCTCTCAAGTGAATCACGCCTTCGACAAAAAGGATGCGCAGCTGGTCTTGATGGACCACAAGGCGCGAGTAACGTTGAGCAAGACGCTACTTATTTGCGGCATCCTCGCGGTAACGCTGCTTCTGGTTGGAATCATAGCCGCGTCACTTGGCAGCGAACATATGCCCCTGGTTGATGTGCTGCGCGCAGTTTTCACTGGTGGCTATGACGTTGGCGGATTGAATCCCACGCAGCGCGCGATTCTCTTCGACATTCGCTTGCCTCGAATCCTACTGGCAGCCACGGTCGGCGCGTCGCTGGCGGCGGCCGGTGCAAGTTATCAAGCACTGCTTCGCAATGCTCTGGCCGAACCTTATCTGTTGGGGATCTCCAATGGCGCTGCAGTGGGAACCATGCTGGCGATGGTTTTCCTCGGAGCCAACGAGTGGACTCGACCACTAATGGCATTCGCAGGAGCGCTGGGCGCAACCTTCGTCGTCTATCTGTTGGCTGGGGGACGCGTCGGCGCCTCGCCGGAGAAACTAATCCTGGCGGGTGTGATAGTTACCACGTTTCAATCGTCCCTCATTGTTTTCATCACCACCCTGATGGATGCTACCCGGATCCGTTCTTTTACCTTTTGGCTGCTGGGAGATCTTTCGCAGGCCGCCCCCAGCTCGCTCTGGATTGCTGTGCCGTCAGTCATCATCGGGGTTGTGGCGCTGGCCTTTAATGCGCGTCCGCTGAACCTGTTGATGCTTGGCCAACGCGACGCGTTCGATCTCGGTGTGGAGGTTCAAACCGTTCGGCTACAAGTATTCCTGGCGGCTAGTCTACTCGTCGGTGTTTCCGTTTCATTGGGCGGGTCGGTTGGTTATGTGGGTCTTGTCGTACCCCACTTGATACGCATGTCGACTGGCGTCGATAACCGGCTGACCATTCCGGCGGCGGCGCTGGCTGGAGCCGCATTTGTCGTACTTGCCGACACGCTCGCTCGCACTGTGATTGCGCCTCGAGAATTGCCAGTCGGCGCCATCACTGCACTGATTGGCGCCCCGATATTTGTCTACTTGTTGAAGCGGCGATAGTTGAAGTGATTAGAAGTCTGAAGTTGCGGATGGCCAGTCGTCGCGGGGAATCAAAGTCATGCGATCAGTTATCTATCGCACTCACACCTGGTTGGGGTTGATCGTGGCAGTTCCAGTGTTGGCATGGACCACGAGCGGATTGCTTTACGCTTGGCCCAACGCCGTCGAAGGTGGAAAGGTCGAGAGTATCGCGTCGGCCAGCGTTCGACTTACCCCCGCCGAGGCGATGCAACGAGCCAACGATTTCGCTGGCCGAACGTTGCCAACCACGGCGCTGACTCTATTGATGCGGGAAGGGCGTCCGGTCTATCAGGCCATCGGTGGAATGGGTGCGGATTCACTGCTCATAGACGCCGAGACTGGACGAGTAGTAACGACTCCACCTCCCGGTGTTTTGACCAGATATTTTCGGCAGGCACACTTCTACTTTTTTGCTGGACCTTGGCAGGTTCCGCTGCTCATCGCAGCTTCGGCGCTAGCGTTCTTGTCAGCGCTGTCGGGCGTGTATCTGAACATAAAGCTCTGGACTAAGAAGCTGCGACAAGCTGCACCTAAACAAGTTTGAGAAACCGTTACCGATGCTCGAAGCCAAAAATGTAAGTGTCAACTACGGCCAGCGCAAAGCGGTGATCGATGTTTCGCTGCGCGTCTTACCAGGCGAACTGACCGCGCTTGTCGGAGCAAACGGCGCAGGTAAGTCTTCGGTTCTACGGACCCTCAATGGCGCCCTGCAACCATCGAGCGGCGAAATCCTGCTCGACGAAAAGCCGCTCGCTTCCTTTAACCGACGGGCGATAGGAAGACGGATCGCGGTTGTTTCTCAGGAGGCATTGTTGGCGTTTCAGGTGTCAGTATTGGAGTACGTGCTGGGAGGACGTTACGCATGGTCAGGATCGGGCATTTGGGGTTGGGAATCGGATCGCGACCTTGAGGTTGCATTCGAAGTATTGAAGCAGACTGAGTTGGAGAATTTCAGTTCACGACTCATGAATGAACTATCGGGTGGTGAACGTCAGCGCGCAGTTTTGGCGCGGGCGCTCGCTACTGAAGCCGGAATCCTTTTGCTTGACGAACCTACGGCTAATTTGGATTTGGCCCACCAGGCTTCGATGTTGCAGCTGGTGCGAACGCATTGCGACGAGCGTACGACAGCGGCGGTTATTGTTAGCCATGACATTAATCTCGTGGCCGAGTTTGCTGACAGGGTTGTGCTCCTAAAAAACGGCCGTTTAATCGCAAGCGGGAAGCCCGACGAGGTTTTGACAGAAGAACTGTTACAGGAGGTCCTGGGGATCAAGGTCTTAGTGGACGCCCACCCCCTTTCAGGCGCTCCACGTGTTACACCGGCGTACGAGGTGCGCCGGTAATCGGGTTTTGCAGACCTGGTCTGCTTTCACCCATCAACAAGCGACGACTTAGGGAAGGCGGTCAAAATCCGCCACTGCCCGCGCAACTGTAGGCGACGAAGACTCTCCGCCACGCTTTAGCCACTGTTCCAACGAACGGGAAGGCTCGCCGGAGCTGAGTCGCAAGTCAGGAGACCTGGACGCCGCTTTTCGTAAAGCTCGCACTGCGACGGGCAGGAGACGCTAACATGAAGAAGAATATTCAAAAGATTTGCGGGAGCGTTGTCGTAATGCTCCTGGTGCTTATCAACTATTCAAACGCGACGGCGCAAAGTGGCGTCACGATTAAGGGACTCGTTGCTGACGAACGTGGCAGTTTCATCGGCGGCGCGGACGTTCGCCTTAGTTCAAGAACCGGTTTCTCGGTCAACACGCGAACGGATTCAACCGGCGCCTATTTGTTCGGCAACGTGAAAAGTGGAAGTTACATTATTGAAGTTAACGCTCCCGGATTTGCTTCCGTTATTTCGGAAGAGATTGTCGTGAAGGACACTTCCGTTGAGCAAAGCTTTCAGCTCTTGTTGGCTTCAGTAAACGAGAACGTCGTCGTAATCGCTGCGGGGGTTGTGCAACGACCTGGCGAGGTATCAAAGGCGGTTACGACTCTTGAAGATCAGGAAATTGAAACCCGGCGTGAAATTTCGGTTGCCGAAGCGCTGCGCGGAACGCCCGGCTTGCGCGTTCAGCAACAGGGCTCGCCCGGTACGCTTACATCTGTTCGTTTTCGGGGCCAACGGAACGCGGATACTTCAATCCTGCTTGATGGTCTGCGGGTGCGCGATTCCGCGGATATTAATGGGTCCGCATTTCCTTTCATCACGGATTTAACGGCAAACGATCTTGATCGGGTGGAACTACTGCGAGGTTCAGGATCTTCGATTTATGGTTCAAACGCGATCGGTGGCGTCATCAATGTTGTTCCAGGGCAGGGAGCAGGCGAGCCTCGCTTTGAAGCAGGATTTGAAGCCGGCGGGTTGGGGCTGTTTCGCAATCGCCTGAAGGGAAGCGGCGGTATTGGTTCGCGAGCTGGGTTTAGTTTTGGGGTAACGCGCCTAGATGTCAGAGATGGGGTCGACGGAAACGATATGTATGGCAACACCTCGGGTGCGGGTCGTTTCCAGATCTCGTTGTCGCCGGCGATCGACGTCTCGGCCAACTTCTATGGCAGCACGTCGAATGCGAGAACAAATGATAGCCCAAAGGCTTTGGCAGCCGCCTTCACATCACCTGACAGATTTCCCCGTGCAATAGAAGGTGTGACATTTCAACCTGACTTTGATAATCCGGATCAGGGTCGAAGAAACGGAATGTGGGTCGCGTCGGTCAGATTCTCACAACGCATCAATTCCATCGTCTCTTACTCAGTTGCCTACCAGAGGGTTTCCAGTCGCCGTCGAAACTACAACGGACCAGAATCGGATCCGCGTTTCGCTGCGTTCCTGCCATTTGGCGAGTTTGAATTTACCAGCTTTAACAATGGCGATATCAATACCTTTGACGCCCGAGCTAACCTCCGCGCGGGCGAGGCTAACCTCGTAACCGCCGGATTTGAGTTCGAGAATGAATCTTTGTTTCAAAGATTCACCTCGGCGTTTGGTGCGCCGCCCGGCACGACTGATCGACAGCGCACGTTTGCACTCTTTGCCCAGGACCAAATCGTATTGCTCGACGGCCGCTTGCAAATTTCAGTGGGCGCCCGAAAACAGTGGTACCGAATTCGCGCTGCGGATCGGCCAGGTTTTCTCAGTACGATCAACCCGAAGAGTTCGATAGCCGGTGATGGCTCAGTGGCCTACTTTGTCCAGTCAACTGGAACAAAACTACGGGCGCACGTTGGGAATGGAATTCGAGCGGCGTCGCTGTTTGAGCGCTTTGGCGAGGGCGCGTTCCAGAGTGCCTTTGTTCGTTTTGGTGATCCCACCCTTCGCCCAGAGCAGTCGATCGCGGTTGACGGAGGTTTGGACCAACGGCTGGCCAACAACAAACTAATCTTTGGTTTCACTTATTTCTACACCCGGCTACAGCGAATAATCGACTTCCAAAGCTTTCGCAGCTTTTTTGATCCGACTGCTCCCCCTGATCCACTGGGTGTGGGACGCACCGGAGGTTATCTAAACTTTCCCGGCGGAATATCCCGCGGAGTCGAAACCTACCTTGAAGCCGCGCCGTTTCGAGGCACGTCAATTCGCTCGTCTTACACATTTACGAACGCAGATCGCTTCGTACCCGATTCGGGCCTGCTGCCGCAGTTCGTAACTCCCAAACACATGTTTGGATTGTCTGTCACTCAGCGTTACAGATCCTTCGTGTTCGCATTTGATGCCAATCACACGGGAGAGTATATCGGTCCCGTATTTCCCGCTGAGCTTACCTTCGACGGCTATACGAAAGTCGATTTGTTCGTTAGTTATGAAAAAGCGCTAAGTGATCGGGTGGTCATGACACTGTTTGGAGGTGGGGAAAATATCCTGGACCAGGAATATTTCGAAAACGGATTTCGCGCACCCGGAGCGTTAGGACGTGGTGGAATTAAGCTTCGGTTTTGAGGTACGTGTCGGAAGAACCATGGAGGGCGGCACTTCCTGGCCGCCCCTCCGATGAATAAGATCATGCCATCATCGCTACAAATCGTTTCGTTTCTTCCCTCGGCGACTGAGTTAGCGTGCGCCCTGGGCCTGACAGATCAACTGGTAGGAATCACGCATGAATGTGATTACCCGCCCGAGATAAAGGGGAAGCCAATTGTTGTCCGCGCAGCTCTGCCAATCGAGACGATGACTCAACCTGAAATTGATGTGGCTGTCAGCGAGCGAATGCGTAACGGCCAGAGCCTTTACGAAGTTGACGAGAAACTCTTACAGGCGCTCGCGCCCAACTTAATCATCACCCAGGACTTATGTCAGGTATGCGCTCCATCCGGCAATGAAGTCTCGCAAGCGTTGAGGTTGCTTCCGAAGAAGCCTCAGATACTTTGGTTGACGCCAAATTCGTTGGATCAGATTTTCGAAAATCTGCGTGACTTGGGCGAAGCGACTGGCACGCTTACCCGGGCCCAGGACCTGATTGCGGAAGGACGAGCAAGGCTGCAGAAGGTAGAAGACGTCACTAACGGCTTATCAAGCCGGCCCCGCGTATTCTGTATGGAATGGCTTGACCCAGTGTATTGCAGTGGACACTGGGTTCCGGAAATGGTTCGTATCGCCGGAGGCGTAGATGGTTTGGGACAGGAAGGTAGCGACTCAATTCGCATTACCTGGGAAGACGTTTTGGAGTGGCGACCTGAAGTGCTGATTATCACTCCATGCGGTTATGACCTTGAAAAGACAGTGGAGGTATCAGGCAAACTCCCCGGTTATGCGGGTTGGGCCCATTTACCTGCCGTGCGCGACGGTCGAGTGTTTGCAGTGGATGCGAATTCCTATTTTGCCCGGCCGGGTCCGAGGGTAATAGAGGGCACCGAACTCCTGGCCCACTTGATTCATCCCGAAACATTTTCCTGGGAAGGACCAGCAACCGCATTTTGCCGGTTGGAATTTTGATCGCCTAACGCTGAAGGCGTTCGCGAATTCCAGCCCAGGGTTTGCTTTGAAACCCTGGGATAGAAAAATGCCCCGATAGATTCCTCGCAACTCTGAAGGAGTTGCACAACCCTGGGCTGGAATTAGCGAACGCTTTCAGCGTTAGGGTCGTGGCACTTGTTCGTCCGATTTTTCACCCGTGCCGTTCTGTAAGGACGCATCGGGTTTTTGTCTAATACTATGAACAACCCTGTCCAAAAGAAGTGTTCAATCTGCGGTGAGAGTTTTGGTTGCGGCGCCACGAATCCCGATCAGCCCTGCTGGTGTACCGAGTTGCCGCGAGTTGAAATCACGGAAGGTGACGACTGCCGATGTCCGAAGTGCCTCACTGAAATTGTTGACCGAGAAAAACGAGAAAGTGAATCAGGAACGGAAGTGGCTGAGTTGATCGAGGGTATCGACTTTTACCTGGAAGGCAGCTCTCTGGTCTTCACCGCTCTCTATCATCTTAAACGCGGCTACTGCTGCGATAGTGGTTGCCGGCATTGTCCTTACACCGACGTGGCCCGCAGCGTCGAATCCAAGCTGTAAAAATGAATCAGGTTGCATGGCTTCCCGACTCGAGGACACTTGCGCGTCACTTACGGAGTCAGACCGTGCAACCTGAAGTTTAAGATCGAGTTGAGTATCGTCCTTTAAATCTTCTTTGTAAAGAGTCCGCCTGCAAGAAAAACAGCGCCCAGCAGCACGTGCAAACCGTGGTCGGTCATTGCCAGATCGAGTGGACCCACATGCCACATTCGATTCATTGCCGGATCACCCAACACCATACCGAGAATTCCCAATCCCAGGTACACCACGCCGAACACCAGACAAAACATGCGCGCAGCCGAGAGTGATCCCGAAAAGCCAAGGTACAGCGCTATTGCGCCTGAAAGAAGGTGAACTAGATTGTGTGCGGGTGTCAGATGGAAACGCATCAACGTGGGCGCTGCAAAACCCGCAATGCCTACCAGCAAGAAAACAACTCCGAGAACCTTGCAAAGTGTCTTTGCCATAGTGGTGCAATTCTCCTTCTGTAAGCGACGGTAGCTGGCGGTTGCAACAGAAAAAGCAATACGCCTGCATTCAATAAGCGAGGAAAGTTGGCGGCAGCGACTGTATATCAAACTCCTTTGAGCTTGGCAAAGGTTTTCATGAACTGGCCGTGGCGTGACCGGGTGCGGTAAGCGCCGTGGCTGGAGACTACTCCTTGGAGTGCGGCGGCCCGGCGCCGCTTTGGCCTTCGGCGGCCAGACTCCGAAACTTGTACTACTAAGATCGTTGAGGTAAACGGTTCGACCAAACCTGCGCGGGCCGCCGCACTCCAAAAGAGTTGAGTTTAGGAAGCGGGGCATGTATCCCGAGCTACCGCGCGCGGTTCTGTAAAAGCTATACTGGAATCCTAATTCCCCGGACAAAGAAGGTGCTGGATTAAGGAGTTAAAGAAATGAGAATTCACACAATCCGCAGCATCGCGCGTAGATTCCTGTTAATCAGTTTCATGTTGATTGCCCTCGTTTCTGTGGCAAATGCCTATACCGTGGTCATGAAGGGTGGGCGACGGGTAGAGATTCCGTCCAAATTTATTGTTACTCAAACGACTCTAACCTACGAAGTTCAACCCGGAATTCAAGTCACACTCCAACTTGCCGCGATCGATGTGTCAGCAACTGAGAAGATTAACAACGAAAAGCCTGGAGCTTTGTTGAGCCGAGGGCAAGTGTCGAGCGTGCCAGTTGCGAGTCGGATATCTTCAGCCCGATCATTGAATCGGACGATAACCAATCGGGATCTCGAAGCTGCTGCCCGCCGGCGGCTGGACAGTGAAGCCGCTTACGAAAAGAGAATGAAGGAGCTGGGCTTGCCGTCAGCCGCAGAGTCGCGAAAGCGCGCCGAAGCTGCAACGGCGATTGCTCAAGAAGAATTGCACGACCGGCTCGCATCAGAGCGACAGTCCGAAGAGTATTGGCGAAGCCGGGCGACCGCGATGAGAACTGAAATGGCCGCTTTGGAAGCGGAGCTCCTTTTTATTCGACGAAAGCTGGATGAGGGCCCATATCCCTACTGGGGTAATACCTATTCGTCGTTCGGTAACTATTTTCCGTTCGTTTCGTTTGGCGTAGGTGGCGGAGCGTTTGGGGTCGGCGGAGGACAACACTTTCCTGGGTTTCGTCCACATGGCGCCCGCGTTTACTCGGCGCGCGGTGCAGTTGGCCCACAGTTTTCAGGTCGAATGGGTTTCGGTGGCAGACCCACCAGATCGCACGTATTCAGCAACCCAGGCCATGCTGGTCGGGGATTTTTTGGCGGAGGATTTCGTTCGGGAGGAAATGTGATCGGTGGCGTCGGAGCTTTGGGTACTGTCTTCGCATCCGGAGGGGCTTACGATTATTCATACGAGCGCAACGAGCTAATCTCGCGCTTTAATGAACTATCAATTTCACAGGCCGGCCTTAAGTCGAGATGGCGCGAGCTCGAAGAGGAGGCGCGTCGCGCTGGGGCCGTCCCGGGATGGCTGAGGCCGTAGGCAGGCGACGGCAGGAGACAGGAAGCAGGAGGCGCGGCACGAAGCCGTAGAACGCGCTCGTGTTGATTCGTGTGGCTTAGTGGATCGTCGCTTAGCGGAAGCGATCCACGAACTCACACGAACGCACACCAACAACTGAACCAAATGAACAATTGGGAAACAATTATCGGTCTCGAGATTCACGCTCAATTAAGTACGGAGTCCAAAATCTTTTGCGGATGCTCGACTCGTTTTGGTGACGAGCCAAACTCAAATACCTGTCCTGTTTGTTTAGGACTACCGGGCGCCCTGCCAGTCCTAAATCGTCGGGTGATGGAACTTGGGGCACGAGCCGCGCTCGCGCTGGGCTTGCAGATAAACAATCGTTCGATATTTGCGAGGAAGAATTATTTCTATCCAGATCTGCCAAAGGGTTACCAAATATCGCAGTTTGATCAGCCTTTCTCCGCCAACGGGCAACTCGAGATCATGACCGCCGAACGCGATGAGGCGGGGCACCCAATTGAATGGCGGGCCAGGACCATCAACATTACGCGGCTCCACCTTGAAGAAGACGCCGGCAAGAATGTTCATGAAGGACTCCCTGACATCGATCGTTTTTCCTACATCGATCTCAATCGTGCTGGAACACCGCTGGCCGAGATCGTTACCGAACCTGATTTTCGTTCGTCATGGGAAGCATATGACTACGTAAATCACGTTCGTCGCGCGCTGCAATGGGTTGGTGCTTCCGAAGCAGACATGGAAAAGGGCAACCTCCGGTGTGAAGCCAACGTTTCCGTCAGGCGTAAAGGCGACGAGAAGTTTGGGACCAAGGTGGAGTTGAAAAACCTTAATTCCGTTCGTTTTATGCAACGCGGGATTGAGTTTGAAGTTGAGCGTCAGGTAAAGGTTCTTGAGTCAGGTGGTCAGTTGCGTCAGGAAACGAGGCTTTGGGATGAGCGCGCTGCTGAAACGCGTGTAATGCGCTCAAAAGAAGAAGCACACGACTACCGCTACTTTCCCGAACCTGATCTGCCACCGTTAATCGTTACAGATGAATTCGTCGCCGAAGTTCGTGACGCGATGCCGGAGTTACCGGAAGCGCGCCGACGACGTTTCATGGATCAGTATGGGCTGCCGTTTGCTGACGCCTCCCAGCTAACTAGCGAAAAGTCGTTGGCCGACTATTACGAAGAGACGGCCGCAGCAGCGGGGAACCCAAAGGCAGCAGCGAATTGGATACGCTCGGAACTGCTTCGCGAACTCGAAAACGCCGGGGTCACGGCGAGCGCGTCGCCGGTGTCCGCGACAAACCTGGGTGAACTGGTGCGATTGATTGACGAAGAAAAGATCAGCGGCAAACAGGGTAAAGAAGTGCTGATCCAGATGTTCCAAACAGGCAAGAGCGCTGAGGCGATTGTTTCAGAACAAGGACTGGTCCAGGTGAGTGACGTGACCGAGATCGATCAGTTGATCGACGGGATAATTGCAGCCAATCCTAAGCAACTGGAGAGCTATCGTGCCGGCAAAGAAGCTCTGTTTGGTTTCTTTGTCGGGCAGGTGCTCAAGGCTTCGAAGGGCAAAGCCAATCCGAAAGTCGTAAACGAGAGATTGAAGTCGAAGTTGGCCCAATGACCGCGTCTGAATAGTAGGCGTCTAAAAAATGGATCTTGAGAAAAAGGTAGCCATCGTAACCGGCGGCACGAAGGGCATTGGCCGCGCCATCGCCGAAGCACTTGTCAGCCGGGGCGCGAGTGTTTGTATCAGCGCCCGAAGTCGCAGTGAGATCGATGAAACTGTGGGCGGGTTGCGATCATTGGGTGTGGGATCGGCAACGGGGATTGTGGCCGACGTCTGCAACTATTCTCAGGTCAAAGCCATGTTTGAGTTAGCTAACACCCAACTTGGCGGCCTGGATATTTTGGTGAACAGCGCCGGGATCGGTTTGTTTCAAACTGTTGAGGAGATGTCGCCAGAGGATTTTCGTTCCGTACTCGAAACAAATCTGTTCGGCGTCTATTACTGTTGTCATGAAGCGATTCCTATGATGAAGAAGCGGGGTGGTGGTTACATCATCAACCTGTCTTCGCTGGCTGGAGTTAACGCGCATCCGAAGATGGCAGCCTACAACGCTTCAAAATTTGGACTCAACGGGTTCAGCGAAGCGCTGATGCAGGAAGTGAGACACGATGGCATAAAAGTTAGCTACCTCATGCCGGGGTCGGTTAACACTGAGTTTGGCGGTGACGAACCTGGAGAAGAAAAATCCTGGCAACTCCAACCGTCAGATATTGCCGACGTGGTGATAGATCTTCTTCAACAGGACCCGCGATGCCTGACGAGCCGAGTAGAGATCAGACCAAGCAAGCCACCCAGGAAATAATAGGTTCAGAGTCCAACCTTTAGGTTGCGGCTACCCTACTGGCAATATCGCAGGGGGCAGCAAGCTAAAGCTTGTACTCTGTACGCCTGTAAGCGCGGTTCATAGTGCAACCTTCAAGTGTGACGGTGCGGAAAGGATGCCCACTGAGATGCGAGCCGTCCTGCAGCGCGTGACGCGCGCAAGAGTAACTGTCGAGAACGAAACTGTCGGCGAGATCAATCAAGGTCTCGTCGTTTTGTTAGGCGTGGCGCGAGACGATTCAGAGCAGGACGCGAAATACCTTGCTTCAAAAACCACTGCGCTCAGGATCTTTGATGACTCCAACGGGCAAATGAACTTGTCCGTGAAAGACGTCGGTGGTGCAGCATTGATAATTTCTCAGTTCACGCTTTATGGCGATGTGAGACGCGGGTTGCGGCCGTCATGGTTTGACGCGGCCGGTCCTGAGGTAGCAGAGCCACTGTATGAATTCTTTATCAGCAGGGTTAGGGAAGAAGTCTCTCAGGTCGCAAGCGGAAGATTTGGCGCGATGATGAAGGTCGAGCTCGTTAACGATGGTCCTGTAACATTAATCCTTGATAGCAGGCGGGGATGACGAAATCGGTCAGTTGTCAGTTGTCAGTTGTCAGTTGCTCTTCAAGCGACGGTTGAACTCGAAAATTTCGATGTCAATTAACAACTGACGACTAAACAACGAACCACTAACAACTGACAAAGAACAAAGAACAAAGAACCAAGTTCAAAGCACAAATTCCTTAAATCATATCCTCACCAGCTTTGGAGCTTTCATCCAACTCAAATCGGTCCCGATCGCGGCGTTCAATCTTGTCTACAAATTCAAGTTCTTCGTTGTCCTCGAAATTCACCCCTAAGGCGTTAGCGTTTTCTTCGACCATTGATTGATCGGGAGTGGGATTGTCCCCGCCTACCGATTCCGATCCGCTATCATTAACGTCTTCCCAAGAAGCATCGAGATCGCCGCCAGCATCACTCGGGGAGGCTGCAGTGTTGTTGCGAAGTCGTTGAGCCAGTTGTTCCGGATCTTTAGGCGCGCGCAGAATCTCCTCCTCCATGAATTCTTCGATTTCAGGATTGGGAACATAGTCGGGATCATTGCTTAGATATTCGAAATCGCTGGCTGGCTTTTTTGGCATGATATCTCCTCAACCTTTGTTTTTGAGACAGTCCATCTCAAAACGTGCAACGCGCTTGAAGCATCAACTCTGTTTTACCGCGGGGGATGAGGGGACTATAACAAACGAACCAAACCTCAGCAACAGAGTCCTCCACGTGGCGGGGCAATTGAATGGTTGGCTTTTTCGTTACTAATCTATTTTTCTCTGCCGTGATTGCTAAGACACGGTTCTCACAAATGGGAAGGCGGACCTGTCCCCGCTCTTTCTCGCCCATCTCAGACCATGGTCTCAATTTGCTAGCTGTGAAAAGGGCTTGGTGATTTATTACTTCCGCGAGTCCAGAACGGGTGAGGAGGAGCGGGGACAAGTCCGCCTTCCTGACTGTGAGATGGTAACGAGCTTGCAGTACTCCTATCAATTTGTAGACGTGGGCAATGTCTTACGATCGCTGCTCAAGTTGACGATCAAGCGGCGTAGACTTACACTGAGTTGTATACCAAAACTTAACTTTTCCGCGTAATTACTACTCAATGACTGAGCAGTAACGCCTAGAAAGCATCCCTGATTTCTATGCCACAAGGTCTATTCAATTCCCTACAAACGTTCAACCCGGTTCCTGGTAAATCCGCTAAATTTTTTTCGTTGCCACAGCTTGAGAAAGAGGGCATTGGACCAATCTCCAAGCTTCCAGTGAGCATCAGGATCGTCCTCGAATCGGTCCTACGAAATCACGACGGCAAGCGGATCAACGAAGACGATGTGCGGGCCCTCGCCAACTGGAAACCCAAGGGCGCCAGGACCGAGGAAGTGCCTTTCATCGTCGCGCGTGTGCTGCTGCAGGATTTCACCGGCGTCCCTTTGCTGGTGGACCTGGCAGCAATGCGATCTGCCGTGGCGCGTTTGAGAAAAAATACCGGAGTCATCGAACCGCTCGTGCCCGTGGATCTCGTCATCGATCACTCAGTGCAGGTTGATTTCGCCAGCACCAAGGACGCGTTTGAAAAGAACATCTCGATGGAGTTCAAACGCAATACCTCACGCTACCAATTCCTGAAGTGGGGCACGCAGGCGTTTGACGGGTTTGCGGTAATCCCTCCTGGCATTGGCATTTGCCACCAGGTGAATCTTGAGTTTCTGGGCAAGAATGTTTGGGAGCGTCACGATCTCTATTATCCAGACACGTTGGTTGGTACTGACTCACACACAACCATGATCAATGGTTTAGGAATTGTCGGTTGGGGCGTCGGCGGTATCGAAGCCGAAGCTGCGATGTTGGGCCAACCGGTTTACTTCCTTACTCCTGACGTTGTCGGTGTGCATCTTTCAGGATCGTTGCGCACGGGCGTTACTGCCACTGACCTCGTGCTTCGCGTTACGGAGATGCTTCGCAAGGCGAAGGTGGTTGGGAAATTTGTCGAGTTTCATGGCGTTGGCGCCAGCAGCCTTTCGGTCACTGATCGCGCAACGATCGCCAACATGGCTCCTGAATACGGGGCTACAATGGGCTTCTTCCCGGTCGACGAGGAAACTTGTACTTACCTTACGGCGACTGGGAGATCTGCCGAGCATGTCGATGCGGTCCGAAGTTATTACCAGGCTCAAGGCATGTTTGGAATTCCAAAGGGTGGAGAGTGCGAGTACAGCGTTTTGCTCGATCTTGATCTTGATTCGATTGTTCCGAGTGTGGCTGGGCCAAAGCGTCCGCAGGATCGAATCGAACTCTCAGATTTGAAGAGCCAGTTCGGCGATCTGCTCAGGAAGCCGGTTTCCGATGGCGGCTATGGAAAATCAGCGGAGGAGATAGGGTCGCGCTATTTCACTCGTGTCGGAACCATTGATTTCGCGAAAGCGTCGCTGACTGGTGGCGGTGAACAACGGCCTGAGAGTATGCCGGTCGGCGTGGGTGATGGCGCTGTCAGCACTAAGAACACCAGCGTGTGGTCTGAGACGGAAATGGTCAACAACCGGCCCACGCCAGATCGTCTTGAGGAGGTTGACCCGGACGAGTTTCCACATGGGGAAGTGGATCTGGGCCATGGCGATGTTTTGATTGCCGCGATTACCTCGTGCACCAACACTTCTAACCCGAGTGTCATGATTGCTGCCGGTTTGCTGGCCAAGAAAGCGGTCGCACGTGGCCTTACCGTCAGCCCGACGGTTAAGAACTCACTTGCGCCTGGTTCGCGAGTGGTTACTGAATATCTGCAGAAAACCGGCTTACAGGAATACCTCGATAAATTGGGTTTCAATCTTGTCGGTTATGGGTGCACCACGTGTATCGGAAACTCTGGCCCACTGGATCCGAACATCGAACACGTTTTGTCCGATCACGATTTGATTGCCGCCAGTGTGCTCTCGGGCAATAGAAACTTTGAAGCACGTGTCCATCAAAGTATCAAAGCTAATTTTCTGATGAGCCCGCCATTGGTGGTTGCTTTTGCGATTGCGGGCCGCGTTGATATCGATTTCGCGACGGAGCCTCTGGGCAAAGATAACGAAGGTAAAGATGTTCTGCTAAGTGAGATATGGCCCAATCTAAAGGAGGTCAACGAGCTGATGTGGGCCGCGTTTGATCCGGAAACGTATCGGCGACTTTACAGCAATTTTGAGTCGGTCAATCCACTGTGGAATGAAATTCCCACGTCGACAGGTAATGTCTATGATTGGGAACCCGAATCCACCTACATCCGCGAGCCACCTTATTTTGAGAACTTCAGCAATGCTGTTTCTGAATTTTCTGACGTGCATGGTGCTCGACCGTTGGCCATCTTTGGCGACTCCGTTACCACGGACCACATAAGTCCAGCCGGGGCGATTAAGGCGAATTCTCCTGCTGGTCTTTATCTGCAGTCCAAAGGCGTCAGCATTGCCGACTTCAACAGTTATGGCGCGCGTCGTGGAAATCATGAGGTGATGGTGCGCGGCACATTTGCGAATGTGCGCATCAAAAATCAGATGGTGCCTGGAGTCGAGGGCGGAGTGACTATTCACTACCCCGAGGTAGAACGCATGAGTATTTATGATGCGGCAATGAAGTATCAGCAGGAAGCCGTGCCGCTCGTGGTTATTGCCGGGCAGGAGTACGGTACGGGCAGTTCGCGCGACTGGGCGGCGAAGGGAACTCGCCTCCTTGGCGTTAAGGCTGTGGTGGCGCAGAGCTTTGAACGGATCCACCGTAGCAATCTGGTCGGTATGGGCGTCTTGCCATGTCAGTTCATGGAAGGCACAAATGCCGCGTCGCTAGGCCTTGATGGCACAGAAACATTCGATGTGGTTGGTTTGGAAAACGGGGTTCAGCCGCAAAAGGAAATCAAGCTGATCATCCACCGTGCCTCAGGGGAAACTGAGGAAGTTCCGATCATTCTTCGCATCGACACTCCAATTGAGATTGACTATTACCAGCATGGCGGCATTTTGCCGTACGTGTTGCGACAGTTATTAGCAGGTACAACCGATTTCTAAGGCGGGTGCGCCCTGCATTAGAAACAATTGAGCATTCACCCCGCGGCAGGCTTTGCTAGTCGCAGCAAGATAGGAGATAAAAAATGTCATCCGTACAACCAGCTGGAACAACTAATGCTCGAAAATATCAACTCTTGATCGATGGAAAATGGGTCGACGCCGAATCCGGCAAAACTTTCACGACTCCCAATCCTTCTACTGGCGAAACACTCGCCGAAGTGGCCGAGGCCGACAAGGCTGACATCGATAAGGCGGTGATAGCAGCGCGAAATGCATACGAGGGCAAATGGGGAAAGATGAGTGCGCGCGATCGCGGACGCCTTATGTACAAGCTCTCGCAACTGATCGAAGAGCGCACTAATGAACTGGCCGCTTTGGAAACAGCCGACAACGGCAAGCCCATCAAAGAATCAACTTATGTCGACTTGCCGCAGGTCGCAGAAAATTTCGAATACTTTGCAGGTTGGGCCACCAAGATTGAAGGCGAGACCATTCCGGTTCCGGGCCAGATGTTTAATTACACTCTGCGCGAGCCGGTCGGTGTTTGCGGTCAAATTATCCCCTGGAACTTTCCGCTCCTAATGGCGGCGTGGAAACTTGGACCAGCGCTCGCGGCAGGAAACACTGTCGTTCTCAAACCAGCCGAACAGACTCCCGTGACTGCGATGGAACTCGGCAAGCTGATTCAGGAAGCAGGATTTCCCGATGGCGTCGTCAACATTGTTCCGGGTTATGGCGAAACCGCAGGAGCTGCACTCGCCGCACATCCGGGGATCGACAAAATTGCTTTCACAGGCTCGACGGAAGTTGGGAAGTTAATCGCAAAAGCTGCTGCAGAAAACCTGCACAAGGTTTCACTGGAGTTAGGCGGTAAGGCGCCAAACATCGTGTTTGCCGACGCCGATCTTGAGCAGGCGGTCAACGGCGCCATGATGGGAATCTTTTTCAATCAGGGTCAGGTGTGTTGCGCCGGTTCGCGTTTGTTCGTGCAGGAACCTGT
>DATEPB010000089.1:0-8480 GCA_035273425.1 Pyrinomonadaceae bacterium
CGGCGCTTTGGTCGCGGCGGCTCGGCGCCGCTTGTTGATTAATGCGTACCGGGTCGCGCAAAGCCGCGACCGGCCAAAGCGCCGACAAGGCGGCGCACTCCAAGGAGAGGCCTTAAGCGCGGGTTCTAGAAGTTCAGCTTGAATGCAAACTGGACCACGCGTGGTCCGGTGCTCGCGGAAATAATTCTTCCGAAAGATCCGATCGCAATGTTGTTAACCGGATTGGCGTAGTTCACCCAGTTGAACACATTGAAGAATTCCGCCCGAACTTCGCCGCGGAAGCGTTCGGTGAATGGAATGAATTTGATCAGCGAAACGTCCACGTTCTTCTGTCCAGGACCGGTCAGGAAGTTACGCGGCGTGTTGCCAAACGGTGCATCCGGAACAAACGTCGGATTATTAACGACACCGACACTCGTGCCATCAAGGCGCGGTCGTGAAGTTACGAACGCTCCCTGTGCGAAGTAATTATTGAGGCAATTGGAAACGTCGCCACTGCATTGGATTTGTCCGACAAAATTCGGATTGAAGTTGGCCCGACTGAAAACCGCGTTCCCTGGGTTATCGATTATTGAGAATGGCAACCCAGTCTGAAATACCGCAATCCCCGCAACCTGCCAGTTGTTCAGCAACGCGCGAGCGACGCCTGATTCGTATTTCGACTTCGGCAGATCGTAGACGCCACTGATGACGAGCCGATGTTCGCGATTGAAGTCTGAACGTCCATAGTTCAATCGCCAGTTGGACTGATCTCCGGCGGGACTCGCAAGTTCATTCACGGGCGTACCGTTGTAGTAATCGTGCGAGCGTCCGTAGGTGTAGGCGGCAGTCATTTGCAGGCCTTGTGCATAACGCCGCGTCAACGTCATCTGCAGCGAGTTGTAACTCGAGTTTGACGAAGATTGAATCTGGTGCACGCCACCAGTCACATTCTTGTTGATGGCGAGAATATTTCCCGCTGCCAAAGGCGGGACGAAGCTGTTCGTCGCCGCCACATAATTTGGCTGGTTGAGATGGATTACCTGTAACAACTTGGTGCCTTTGTTACCGACATAACCAAGTTCAAGGACAGTGTTTTTCATGAACTCCCACTGCACACCCAGGTTGTACTGCTGCACATACGGCGTTCGGATATTCGGATCGACGAAGACTCCGCTGACAGGTACGCCAACAAATGGCGCTAGCGGTGAAAGTACTGACGGGATGGTCGCGGCTGTCGGGAAGGTCGAAGGCTGCGGAAGCGGCACGAAGGGATCGGCCAGCGTACGCGTGATGCCTGGTAGACCCACACCTAAGCCAAGGTATGGAAAATTGAAGAGCTGCGTATTGATAAAGCGAGTCGAGAAGCGATCGTAGTAAATTCCGTAACCCCCGCGAACCACGACCTTGCCGTCGTCATCTGCACGATAGGCAAAGCCAACGCGGGGCGCGAAGTTATTCTTATCGGTAGGGACCAGCGTTTCATCCACCGTTGGCACTCCAGCCAGTTGTCCGCCTTCTGCCTGAACAATGCCGTTTGGCGGCACACCCACGCGAAATTGTGCCGGAATGAAATTGACCAGTCGTCCTTGTGAATCTACTGGTGGTCCAAAGAAATCGTATCGCACGCCGAGGTTGAGGGTAAGCCGATCGTTAAGCTTGTAATCATCCTGCACAAAACCGCCAAAATCCTTCACGGTGTAGTGACGATCGAAAATTCCGGAACCGAGAATTGAGACTCCGCTGCCAAGCAGGAAGTTATTGAAGCTGGTGAACACCAATTGTCCACGAGTGAAGGCATTGAAAAAGAAATCCAGAGTGGAATGACGAAACTCGCCGCCGGCGCGAATGCGATGTTTGCCGTGGATGATTGAAACCGTGTCCTGGAAAGTATAGGCATCAATCTTTGAGTGCTGATCACCCAGCGGTGATGTCCCAAAGAAGAATGACGAGTCGACACCGGCAACCTGAATTGTCGGGGCGCCCGGCCAAATACTCGCAAAAGGAGTAGTCATGCCGAACTGTGCAGCAGTAAACGGCTCCTCAGGAGTGCTCGTCGCTTCGATCGAGTTGATACCAAACCGCGCTTGATTGGTGATGTTGGAGTTGAAAGTGTAATTGTCGGTGAGTGAGTAAAGTATCTGGGTGATTGGTATGTCGCCGCCAAAACCAATCAACTGATTTACTGGTTGACCTTCCAGCCGGTTGCCTGTGCCCGCAAAATTGTAGATTGCCTGGAAACTCGGGTTCTCCGCATAGAACAGTTTGCTCGACAATGAATGGGTGTTGGTAAAGTTGAAATCAACATTCGCATTGAATTGATCTTCACGGAATCGCGAAACACCCGATTGCACGACTTGGGTTGGGAGTCGCGCGGCTGCTCCCGCCGCGCCAGCTATGCCTGATGAAGGGATCGCAAAGCCTCCGCCGGGAAGTCGTGCGTTAAGGATGTTAACCGCGACCGGATTGATGGAAACGAGTGGAAGTCCAAATGTGGCTGCAAGTCCGGCAGCGGTGCGGTTGTCATCTCGCAATCCTGCCGGTACTGCCGGGAACGACAGACTGTTTGAGAGCGAAAGGCCATTGCGTTCGCGCGTGCCTTGATACGAAGCGAAGAAGAAAGCTTTATCACGCACAATGCGGCCGCCAAGCGTTCCGCCGAATTGGTTGCGTGTCAAAATCGGGCGCTCCAGTCCACGCGCTTTAATGAAAGGCTCGTTAGCGTTCAGGGCTTTGTTACGCAGGAAGTAGAAGGCGTTTCCATGAAAGTCGTTACCACCCGAGCGGGTAACTGCTTCGACGTTACCGCCCGCGTTGCGTCCATTAGAGGCGTCGTAAAGTGAAGTTTGGACGATGAACTCCTGCAAGCTTTCAGTGGATGGAACCGCCAGATTTGGAGTGGAGTTTGTGCCGATTGAATTCGCGTCGACGCCGTTGATCTTGACACTGTTACTGGTGGTGCGTTGACCGTTGACGCTGAAGGCGGTGTCGCCGCGACCGAGGTCCGTGCTGTTTGGCACTGACGCTTGTGCGCCTGCCTGCAACACCAGAAGCTGTTGAAAGTTGCGGGTCGACAGTGGCATCTGCCGAATCGTTTGACCTTCAATCACGCGACCGCTCTGCGAAGACTCTGCCTGAATCACCGGAGTTTCTGCCGCCACATCGACGGTAGCCGTGGCGCCGGTGACGCCGAGCCGCACGTCAAGAGTCGTTGTTTGAGTGATGTTTACAACAGCCTCGGCCTGATAGCTCTGAAAGCCGGAAGAGGTCACGTCAACGCGATAGCGTCCCGGAGGCAAAAGCGTAAAGGCAAAATGGCCGTCACTATCGGAAGTTGTGGAACGAGACGAATTCGTGTCGACGTTCGTAGCCGTCACAGTCGCGCCCTGCACTAAAGCACCGCTGGGGTCAGCCACGCTGCCGCTGATTGTTCCCGTGGTCACCTGCGCATTCACAATGCCGGCAAAACCAATAATCAAACTGAGCGCAAACAGACAAGCTAGTTTCTTGCTGATAATCATTGTTCGAACCTCCAGTAAACATTTCAAACTTCACATCATGAATCCGCCACTGCACACCAGAGTCTCACCACTGATGTAGTTCGACTCCGGCAGACAGAGCAGGTAAACAGCACCCGCGCCTTCTTCCGGTGTTCCGAGGCGACCAAGCGGAATCATGTGCTCCGCCGCCGCGATCAAATCCTGATTGACTCCGACTTTAATTTTTCTGCCTTCGATCTCTACGGTGGCGTTGTCGCGAGCATCTGATTCGCTTAAACGAGTCCTGATGAAACCAAACGCGACGCAGTTGACGTTGACCTTGTAGCGTCCCCACTCTTTGCTCAACGCTTTGGTTGCTCCGACGATTCCGGCTTTGGCTGCGGCGTAGTTAAGCTGCCCTGCATTGCCACACAGACCGGAAATGGACGAGATGTTGACGACCTTGCGAAAAATCTCCTGTCCGGCGGCGGCCTCTTTCTTCGCGGCGCTGCGGATGAATTCGGCGGCAGCGCGCAGAATGCGAAACGGCGCGGTCAGATGTACGTCAATGATTGATTGCCACTGTTCGTCGGTCATTTTCTGGATAACGCCGTCCCAGGTGTAACCAGCGTTGTTGATGATGATGTCGAGTGAGCTGTAGTTATCGAGCGCGCATTGCACGAAGCGTTCGCCAAACTGTGGCTCGGCAACACTGCCAACGCATGCGACCGCCTCACCGCCGGACTGCTTGATCAGTTCAATCGTTTCCTGCACAGGCTCAGCGTCTAAGTCGTTCAACACCATCCGCGCTCCCTCATGCGCGAGCTTCAGTGCGATGGCCCGGCCAATGCCGCGACCTGCACCGGTTACCAAACCAACTTTGCCGTCAAGAGGTTTCATCTGCGGATTTGCGATTGCTGATCGCGGAATGCGGATTTCATTTCAGCGCCAAAGGCGCGACATGTGACAGCCTGGGGCAGCGCCCCAGGTGAATCCGATTGAGATGCCTTAGCGCTGAAGGCGCGAAGTGTCGTTGGACGTCGAATTGATTTGGGAAACCGTTCCATATTTCGCGCCTTCAGCGCTTTCAGCGCTTTCAACTTTTATCTACTGTCACCTGGGGCGCTGCCCCGGGCTGTCACATCTCGCGCCTTTGGCGCTGAAGAGCACCTAAATGCGCACGCCTCGGTCTGCCCAATACGGTTCGCGCATCTCGCGCTTTAGCGTTTTGCCCGCAGTGCTTCGCGGAAAGTCCTGCATAAACACGACTGCCTGGACGCGTTGATGCTTTCCATCGACACGCTCATTGGTCCAGTCGCGCAATTCATCCTCAGTGACTTCGCTTGATCGGTTGAGAATCACCGCCGCGAGCGGAGTCTCGCCCCATTTCTCACTTGGCACACCAAAGACCGCCACCTCACGCACCGCGGGATGCTGCACAATGATCTCTTCAATGTCCTTCGGGAAAACGTTTGCTCCTCCGGAAATAATCAAATCCTTCTTGCGATCGACGAGGTAAAGAAAACCGTCTTCATCGACGTAGCCAAGATCGCCGCTGTGCAACCAACCGTCGACCACGGCCTGCGCAGTTAGCTCGGGTTGTTTGTAATAGCCGGGCATCAAGGCCGGGCTGTATCCAACAATTTCTCCAACTTCGCCAACGGCGGCTTCTCTTCCCTCGTTATTGATGATCCGCATCCCGGAAAAAGGCACCGGCACGCCGACCGAGTCGGGCTTGGCTGCGTAATCGTTCTTGTCGAGGATCGTGATGAATCCTTCGGTCAAACCGTAGAGCTCGTAAAAACAATTCGGCAGGGTGTTGGTTAGTCGATCCTTATGCTCACGATGCAGAGGCGCGCCAACCGAGCAGATCGCTTCCAGCGAGCTCAACCGCTCTGCTGAAAACGCTGGCGAATTCAACATGGCAATGATCTGCGAAGGCACCATCATCACGTGTGTGGCACGCTCGCGCTCAACGGCATCGATAAAGCTTTCGGGTTCGAAATGTTTTTGCAGAACGTAGGTGGCGCCGAGAAAAAGCGCCGGCATCAGCATTACAAAGGCGCCGTTGAAGACGATTGAACCGGCATGAATGACAACGCTTTCCGGTCGCATCCGGAAAGACGAAGCGAACATCGTGCAGTACATTCCGCGTACGTAGTGTGTATGCACAATTCCTTTGGGAAGCCCGGTCGTGCCGCTGCTGTAGATGATGTTGAATAGATCGTCGTCGCTGATTTCTACGTGGGGTGGTTCGTCACTGCTCGCTTCTGCGGTTAACGCGGCGTAGCTTTGGTAGCCATCAACAGTGTCGGTCGAGATATGACGGTCGGCTGGGATGTTTTTCAGTTCCGACTTGATGGAATTCAATTCAGGGACGACGCCGGAGTTTGTAATGACTGTAGAAGTGTCGGAGTCTCGCAGGAGGTTTAGCAGTCCCTTGCCTCGAAGCAATTGACTGAGCGGAACAATCACCGCCCCAATCTTTACGATGGCCCAGTAGCTTTCCAGCAGCTCAAGGCTGTTCGGTAGGATTGTTGCTACCTTATCGCCCTTCTTCACACCCAGGCCCAGCAGGGCATTGCTAAGCTGGTTGACACGCGCATTAAATTCCCAAAAGGTCAGCCGGCGATCTTCGAAAACGAGCGCCGTATGATCGGGACGGTATTGCGCCTGCCGCGGAAGGAGCGAACCGATATTCATTCGTCCCCCCGTTTGATGTTTACAGGTATCGGCGCGTCTGTTGGAGAATCCAGATTGGTTTCACCGAAAAATCTCCAGATCTCCGCGGTGGCCTTCGGTCCTTTTGGGTCGGCGAACTGGTTGGCATTCGGGCTTCCCGGCCAGGCATGACCGAGACCTTCGACCATCCACTTCTCCATCAACAAGCGGCCGTTGCTGTCCTTGAACTGACCCTTCGTATAGCTGTAACCATCGGCAACTGCGCCCTTTGAGTCACTGACCGATTTGATGGCCACACTGTCATTGTCTTTACCGTCGTCCAGGTAATCGTTTGTCTGCGCCCATTGTGAGATTAGCTGCTCAGTATTCAGCGGGTTTAAATACGGATCCTTCATTCCATGAAAAGCGATGACCGGCATGCGCTTTTTCGATCCCAGATTCTTCTGCATTGCCTGGTATGCGAGCTGGCCCTGTTGATTCGGATCAGGACCACCCGTTTTCATCGAAGCCAACCCTGCTTCAACCGTTGTGGCAGCTTTGAACTCCTCTCCAGCGATCACGCCGAGTCCTGCGAAAACGTCTGGATAGTTCGCCGCCATCACCACGGCCATCGCGCCACCTGCTGATATTCCGACGACGTAAATGCGTTTGGCATCGATGCGATATGCCGAGCGTATGTCCTGAACGACAGCGGCAATTAGAGACGGCTCACCCTCATCCCGCGATTGATGCTTTGCGTCGAACCAATTCCAGCAGCTAAGCGGATTAGCCGCAGCAACCTGCTCGGGATAAACCACCAGAAAATTATTCGCGTCTGCCAGATCATTCATCCCTGACGCAGTAGCCAGGTCTTCCGGCTTCTGCATGCAACCGTGCAGCATCAATACGAGTGGAACGGGCTTCTCTTTGCGGTAGCCCGATGACAGCCACAATTTGTAATTGCGCGAACCGAACGAATTCTTTGTTGTGCCGCTCACCCAACTGCCTCCGTAGGCCGCAGTGTCCAAACAGACCAGTGCCAGAGCCGTGATGATTAGCTGCTTGTAATTCATGACTTCGTCTCGCAAGTCTCGGCAAACTCGACGATCAAATCGGCAACTCTTGAAGCACCGCGTTTACCGAGCGTGATGGTGAAATGTGTCGTGCCTGAAATCATCTCTTCCTTCATTTCGGGAATGCAGTCTCGAAATGACTGCATCATCGAATCTGGAAAAATCGGCGGCTGGCTGCGTTCCATTCCTTTCTCGGCACGGAGGAGCAACACCGGAACGCGCAGGGATTTCAAGCGCCCGACAATCTCGTCTTTCTTGAAGGCCTCGGCCACGTCCAAACGGACACCGCTGGCTGCTGCTTTAGGTTGAACGGTCGTTTCCCCGGCCACTTCGTAATCCAGAAATTGTTCAATCCAGGGATTCCAATCATCGGGTGGAAAATTCGGTTGGGCGCGCCAAAACTCTATGAAGGCGCCGCGCGAATCGTAGGTCTTAGTGAGCTGTGCGATACGCAAGGCTAGCGTCGCGTCAAGCATTTGTGAGGCATCAACACCGACCGGCAAATCAGGAACATAACCGCCGTCGATCATGATGATGCCGCTGACTAGCTCCGGATTTTGCTCCGCCAAGGCAGTCGCCACAAACGCGCCCATCGAGTGGCCCACGATGACGGATGGTCCCAGTTCAAGAGTTTGCATGGCCACCGCGACATCGCGAGCGTGCTGGGCCATGCCGTAAGGACCTTCGGGTTTATCGGAGTTACCGCGTCCACGCAAATCAGGCGCAAAGATCGGCCGCCGGCCTTCTAACATTTCCGCCACTCCGGCATAACTGAGAAACGATGCAGTTAATCCGTGAATGGCGACTACCGGTGACTTACGTCCCGGCCAGTATCCGAACGCCAGCTCAACCCTATCGCCGGAGACGCGTCCACGTGCTTCTCTGCTTAATTTGAAATGATTCGGCATTCCCTAACCGCCTCCAATTCCCTTGCCTTCGCACTCATCTCCAGTCGACCGAACCCGCCAAAGTCTCTAGCTTCCTCACAGGTCAGGAAGGAGGATTTCTCCCCGCTCTTCCTCGCGTATCTCTGACCCATTTTGAATTCTGCAGTCTCAGTTCCCTCACAGGTCAGGAAGGAGGATTTATCCCCGCTCTTCCTCGCGTATCTCTGACCCATTTTGAATTCTGCAGTTTCAGTTCCCTCACAGGTCAGGAAGGAGGATTTATCCCCGCTCTTCCTCGCATATCTCCGACCCATTTTGAATTCTGCAGTCTCAGTTCCCTCACAGGTCAGGAAGGAGGATTTATCCCCGCTCTTCCTCGCGTATCTCTGACCCATTTTGAA
>DATEPB010000090.1:0-10476 GCA_035273425.1 Pyrinomonadaceae bacterium
CGGCGCTTTGGGATGCGGCGGGCCTTGCCGCCGCTTGTTGAATACTGTGTACCAGGCCGCGCAAAGCCGCGACCGGTGAAAGCGCCGGCAACCGGGGCCCCCGGCGCGGCAGCCGCGCTTGGGTGGCGTGGCGGCGCACTCCAAGGAGCGGCCTTTGCCGCATGAGCCTCAGTTTAACTCAGCGGCGTTGAGTCAATGCTTCTGCAAGCCTTTGGGGAACGCGTCGGCGATGGCGTTGAGTTCGAGGTTGTGCGGTTCGCAAAGAGCTTCATCGATGCTCAGTAGGGTTTGAGGGCGCGGCTCCGAGCCGCCGCGCGACCAAAGCGCCGACAAGGCGGCGCACTCCAAGGAGAGGTCTCTTCATGCGGCCGCACGTTGAGCTGGCTCCCTGGACGGCGAGGGGTCGCTCCCCTTCTTTCGCAGCACTAGCGACGAGATCAGAGTAATAAGGAGTCCGACCGGTATCGGCTCGATAAAACTGATCGCACTGTTGAGCAACGGGTTGTCGAGCATCTGCTTGAATTGTTTCATCTCTTCCAGCTTGGCGTCGATTAGCTGTTGACTGTCGCCTGCGGCCCTCATTTTTTCGATGAGGTAGTTAGAGTAGTCGTTGGCGAAGTTAGGCATGAAGTTGAAATACATAACTTCCCACGTCAGCACGTAGAAAACACTGGTGATGAGGGTGATAAGTGCACCAACTGCGAATGCACGCCCAAAGGAAATTGTGCCACCGCCGACATTCTCGCGGTACGAGCGAATGCCAACGAACACCATCAAGAAGGAAAGCACCATGATGGTGTAGCCAACAAATACTGCGTTATCAAAACCAATCCTTTGAGCAAACGGTAGCGTTCCCAGCATTAACACCGAAATCATCACACCGCCGATTAGGCCAAAGGTGAGAACTATCTTTTTCATGATTCAAAATCTCCTCGGTCGCAAAGCGTTTGAAAATCGGCGTGAGAATAGGTTTTCAATGCTGGTTTGTCGTCATACTTTCGGGTGATATTGCCGACTTGGCCGATAAATCATGCTTTGGGATGATAAGGTCAGACTTCACGCGCTATTTTTCTGGGTTCAGAAAGGAAGATTTTCCATATCTCATTTATCAACTCTCATTTGTCAGCGCTGGATCAGACTGCGACAAGCTCGCTTAGTGCAAGTGCCCGAATGTAACACCCACCCGATACCGCGTGGTGGACATCATGCCACTAAGGCCAATGAACCGATGGCTCTAGCAACGAGAAATGAGAAATGGAAAATGAGATATGGAAAATCTTCCGGCTGAATCGCCATGTATCTCTCCGAGGTTCACGAGTATCGAAAGATTGGCTCTAGGGAATCAATCCGAGGTCTTTACCGATCTGAACTGCCTGCGTTCGCCGTTTCGCGCTTAACTTGTCAAACAACCGGCTTGAATGAGTCTTCACCGTGTTCTCGCTGACGAAGAGCTTTTCGGCGATCTCCCGATTGCTCAACCCGGTCGCAATTAACTCAAGGATCTCCAGCTCGCGCCGAGTGATTGCTAGTTCCTCCAGTCGCTTCTGGTTGAGAGCAAACGGTGTCCCGCTGGGAACTCGCACTTCCCTCTCGACGATCCGTTCCCGTTCGACGATCACTTGCTCTTTCCGGGTGAATTTCAGACCCAGCCAGATTCCCAACCCGGCGAACAACAACGCGGTTAATCCACCGTAAATCTCGATCGAATGCTCCAGCACAATAAAGCGATATTCAATGAGCTTGAGTGCGGCGATCAGCAGTCCTCCGCAAATGCCGTAGATGAGACCATGAATAAGGATTTGTTTCTTCACGGGTGTAAGCAGCGGCAAGTTTATCAGGTAATTTTTCTATCTAGCATACTGGCCCCGGTTGAGGATAAGATCGACTCTGAAGCAACCGCCTCAATCAAGAGCCTTTCCCAAGGGTGGTGGTTCTGTTCAAATCCGTTGCGCTTCTTTCGAGCCGGGAATTGTTAACTTACTGCGGCGTTCCGCTAAACGACCGAATTCTGAGCTAGATGGAAGGACTGACCCCCAACCTTCAGCTCCTGCATTACCGCATTGTCGCTAAGCTCGGCGAGGGCGGAATGGGTGAAGTGTATCTGGCCCATGACACGAGGTTGGATCGCAAAGTCGCTTTGAAAATTCTGCCTGAAGCGTTAGCGACCGAAGCCGAACGCATGCGTCGTTTTGTGCAAGAAGCAAGGGCGGCCTTCGGCCCTCAATCATCCAAATATCATCACGATCCATGAAATAGGCGAAACCGGGAAGCAGCACTTTATCGCCACCGAATTCATCGACGGCGAAACGCTACACAGCCGGCTCGAGGACGGTCCGATGTCTCTCAAGGAACTACTTGATATCGGGATTCAGATCGCTTCCGCATTACAGGCTGCTCACGAGGCGAAGATCGTTCATCGCGATATCAAACCAGACAACGTGATGGTCCGTCCGGACGGACTAGCAAAAGTCCTGGACTTCGGAATCGCAAAAGTGACGGCCCCAGCCGTTCTTTACGGAACTGCCGCCGAGTCAGCGACAACACTCAAGGGAGGCACGAGCCCGGGAATGATAGTGGGCACGGCCGCATATATGTCGCCCGAACAAGCAAGGGGCAAGGCAGTTGATTCGCGAACCGACATTTTCAGTTTCGGGGTAGTGCTCTATGAAATGTTGACTGGCCGAAAGCCCTTCGAAGGCGAATCGGCAATGGATGTGATAGGAGCGATCCTGCACAAGGAACCGACTCCAGTCCGTGAACTGATGCCTGAGGTTCCGTCCGAGATTGAAAGGATCATCAACAAGCTGCTGAGAAAGGATTGTGATGAACGTTATCAAACGGTGAAGGACCTGCTGGTCGACTTGAAAGATGTGCGGAAGGAACTGGAGTTTCAGGACAAGTTGAAGCTTTCGTCGGGATCCAGTCGTCCATCAAAAAGAACCGAAGCCATTAACGTCACCTCGGCATCAGGAGCGCCAGCAACTTCGAGCGCGGAATATATTGTTAGCGAAATCAAGAAACGCAAATTCGGCTTCATCACAGCGCTTGCTGCCTTATTGCTGGTGTCGGCTGGGGTGTTCTATGTAACGGTTGTTCGTCGTACTTCGAGTGCAACCGACAATCGACCCATTGATTCGATTGCTGTTTTGCCATTTCAAAACAAGAGTGCGGATAGTGAAACCGATTATCTGTCGGATGGTTTGGCGGAATCGTTGATATACGGGCTTTCGCAGTTGCCCGGTCTTAAAGTAAGCCCCACCAGTTCAGTGTTTCGTTACAAGGGCAAGAACATGGATCCAATAACTATCGGCGGCGAACTGGGCGTGAACGCAGTAATGACCGGACGTCTGGCCCAGCATGGCGACGACCTCACTATCAGCGTGGAACTCGTTGATGTGCGAAACAACAAACTGCTTTGGGGGAAGCAGTATGATCGCAAACTGGTAGACCTACTAACGACTCAAAGAGAAATTGCCACCCAAATAACTCAAAATCTGAAATTGGAATTATCAGGTGCGGACGAGCGGCGTGTGACTCGGCATTACACAAAAAATTCGGAGGCTTATCAGCTTTATCTCAAAGGCCACTACTACGCGTCGAGGTACACCAAAGAAGGCTTCAACAAAGGAATTGAATATTTTGATCAGGCAATCGCCAAAGATCCTAACTTCGCTCTGGCCTACACTGGTCTCGCTTTCTGTTACCTGAACCAAACTGATTGGGTCTTCGCGCCAAAAGATTCTGTTCCCAAATCGAGGAAAGCGATTGAGAACGCTCTGAGAATAGATGAGATGCTCGCCGAAGCTCACACCATGAAGGCCATGATTCTGCTGCAGTATGACTGGAATTGGTTTGGGGCTGAGCGTGAATTCAGGCGAGCATTAGAGATTGACCCGGACTATGCGCTGGGCCGTTCGTTTCTTGCCTGGCATCTCGCGGCAATGGGTCGCTTCGACGAAAGCATTGCCGAAGACAAACGTGCGCTTGAGATCGATCCACTCTCGCCCGCAGTGAATGCAGACTTAGGATGGGATTTTTATTTTGCGCGCCGGTATGAAGAAGGAATAGAACAACTGCGAAAAGCAGTCGATCTTGAGCCGAACTACTGGGTGTCACACGTGCTGCTGGGTCGCTGTTATGAACAGAAGGGCCGGTTGGATGAAGCAATCGCGCAGTTTGAAAAGGCCAGGCAAATAGAGAGTTCCATTCCCGAAGTTTTGGCAGCGCTCGGACATGGATACGCATTGGCGGGCAGGAAAACCGAGGCGCTGAAGATCATCAGCGAGCTGCAAGAACGATCTAAGAAAGAGTTTGTGCCCTCCTACAGCATTGCCACGGTTTACGTTGGGATTGGCATGAAGGAGGAGGCAATTCAATACCTCGCTAAGTCTCAAGAAGAGGGTTCCTTCTACATGATCCATCTCAAGGTCGAACCCATGCTCGATAGTCTACGAAGCGATCCCCGCTTTACCGATATCGTCCGCCGCGTCGGCCACCTGCCGTAGACAAGTCAAAACAAATTGTTGGTGTTTTTTCGTGTGGGTTCGTGGATGGTACGGCTTAACTGCAAAACGATCCACAAACTAACACCAAATCCGACGAACCGGTTAACAGGCGTATAGAGTACAAGCTTTAAGCTTGCGTCCGTTTTTCCGACATTACTAGCGGTTTCTTCCACATATCCGGCTTGCGAGTAGCGAAGCCGCAACCTGAAGGTTGTACTCTAAACACCTGTTAACCGCGGCTTCATCAAATTAGAACGTTACTTCAATAAGCAATCCGAGCTGCCTGAGGGCTCAGGCCAAGTAGGTGGTTTGTAATCGCTCTCGCTAGCCAAATTAGCGCAGGAAGATATCAACATAATCCGTCGTCTCATCACACGGGCTCTGCATCTCTTGAAGCCGCCAGTACTTTCGCTTGCCGACTATCTTGAAAGTCATTACACCCTCCCGCAGGCAAGGCTTCCCTTCATTCTTATAGCTAACCCGGGTGACGATCTTTCCGTTGAAAGTAAACTCCTTTGCGTCCGCACTAACAACTCTGCCGTCTATCTCAACGTAGTCTTCACCCTTTGCTTGCCGGGCTTTGATGAAATAAACGCCGCCGCGATTTGTGACTGACAAATCCGCTAAGTCCTTCCACTTGCCCCAACTGATCCAATGAAGCTGGAACTTGTGTCTACCGATCAATTGCTGGCCGGCGGCCGCATCGTTTACTTCTGTTTTGTCGCTTGATGTAGCAGGACTCTGTGTGTATGCAGCAGAGATTCCCGAGACAAGTAATAGAATGAGCGAAATGAAACGAAAGGTGCGCAAGATTATCGTCCTCCTCAGTAAACCAAAAGAGTTTCTGGAGACTCACTTCAATTCTCGCATTTGAGCAGAGGGAGGGTTAGCTCCAATGAGTGGTAAACGGAAAGCGGCCATCTCTTCGCCGTTGCGGACCACGAGTACATCTTTCGCCACCACGGGATGGTTCCATGTTTTCCCTTTGATTGCTGGAACTCGAGCGAGTTCCCTGAACTGATCAGGTGTAGCCCCAACCAAAGCGAGTTCACCCTGTTCCGACACAATCAAGAGCAGATTCTGATCAGCCAGGAGTACGAGCTGGCCCTGACCATACCGCCCACCCTTCCACTTGTGTTGGCCATCTTTGACATCCATGCAGGCTATGCTGTTGCCGTCGAAGCCGTAAGCGTGGCCGTTGTGGATCACGAAGTCGCTGAAGAAAGGCTTCAAGCCGTCAGAGGACCAGCGTTCCTCCGCGGTCCACGCGCCGGAATTATGTTTGATTGCGATCCGCCGGATATCGCCTCCCTCACCGTCGTGACTTAACACATCACCTTCAGCGGTCACACCTGGTTGCACGATGCGGCTTCCTGACGGCAACGGGTGCTGCCAGAGTACTTTGCCATCAGCGGGCGACACTCCGATCACGGACGTTCCGCCCAGGAAGACCACCTGGGTTACTCCATCGATAGTCAAACGATGGGGCGAGCTGTAGCCACCGCCTCCAGCTGGGCCAATCCAGCGCGGTTGGCCGCTGGCCACGTCGTAACCGGCAAGCGTGCCGGCAGTCGCCACGACTACAACGTCGCCGACCACCAAAGGCGAAGCGGCGAAACCCCACCCCGGTGTTTTGGTCTTAGTATCGGTGGCCGCGTTACGCGACCAGACGACCGAACCGTCCTCGGCTTTTAGGGCGTTCAGGATTCCGGTCGCACCAAGAGTGTAAACTCGATCTCCCTCAAGTGTTGGCGTTCCGCGTGGCCCAGGTCCGCCATTCGACTCATAGAAACGAGCCGCGTCTTTATGTCTCCAGATCGGCTTGCCATTAGTCACGTCGTAGCACGCGACTATCTCGTCGTTACCGCGTTGCTCCTGCGTGTAAAGACGATCGCCGCGGATCGCAAACGACGACCAGCCTGGTCCAATTGGTCTGCGCCAAATTTCGACTGGCGGCGATGCAGCCCAGTCAGTTTTGATCTGAACGCCGCGCACAATGCCGTCACGATCTGCTCCGCGAAAGCCGGGCCAGTCGGCCCCTGTCTTCGCAGCGGCTGGTGGCGGCGTGCCGGTTCCGGTCTCGGTTGCCTCCTGGGCCAGCAGCCGTTCTTCCGGAGTCTTGGTCCATCTCCACTGAAAATCATGATCGAAGGTAGCGGTCAAACCGCCAGTCCGTATCAGCGCAAACGATCCGCATGCCAGCAGGATGCCCACGACGATGGCAGCCCGGCGGGTTGCATCGGAAAGACCGCGAGCGGCGAACACCGCGGCGACCAAAGCAACCGCCAGGATTGGAATAGCCAGGACGAATAACAAATAACCCATCGCGCCGCCGGCTATCGACGCATGAACAATGCGCGATGCGACGAACATCACAACCACCATGAGGACCAGTGTGCCAAGACGCTCGGACCATGGAGCCCGACTTAAGAACAGCCACCACACCGCAATAGCCAACACACAAACGCCCGCGGCGAGCATGCCAATTATGATAATCGGCACGCCGAATGGCTCCGCAGCAGGAATAATGGCGGGAATTATGTAGCGGAACAGCAGAAGTAGCGCCGCTGCTAAAACGCCTGGCCACAGCCGGATTGGCTTTCGAAAAGTGGGTTTGTCGGTTTGCGTGACTGGAGTGCGTTCAATGGGGATTTCTTCAGTGCTCATGACAGACCAATACGCTCCACGACGGGTGGTTGTTTCTCATTTGTCGCGGCCTCTACGTTTTGGGGTGACTTTCGTGGCAACGAACGTCCGACGATCCTTGGAATCGTAAAAAGCATGAGGTAAGCGACCCAAACGGTTAACGACCCAAAGAAGCGGAAACCAGCTTTCAATAGGAACACCAAAACAACCAGGTCAAGCAAAATGCTTACGAGAGAAAACACGATGCCGAGCGTCAACCCAGCCTCGGCTTTGTCATCAGCAGTCTTCAGGTAACTCTTAGCTAGTAGATAGGTGACAACTGGCAGAATAACGAGGAGAGGAAAACTGATCGCTGGATTGTTTGAGACAAAGGGAATCGGTGACAAACTTTTCAACGCTGGAGTCATGAAGACGATGCTGCCCCAGACGAAACCGATGATCCAGATAAGAACGGCATAGGCCAAAGCCTTGCCCATTCGGAACTGCATAATGGTTTCACCTTTCTTTCTATAGCAACGCTAACTCTGCTTCATTTTAGGCGGGACGCGGTTTCGCAACCGGTAACTTATCGGGAAAACATCCTGGCTCTTCCATCCTCCTGAATTTTCCCTTCTTAAACTTCACGTTCTTTCGGGCAACGCCAGGTGTAACGGTTGGTGGTTTAACTCCGCGTGGCACCAGCCAGAACTCCACCGTAAGATTCTCTCTGAACCCGCCATTAGCTACTACAACACGATCCAAACTGATCCCTCGCGTTTCAACCAGGTACCTTCGCATCCGAGCCGCACGCACCTCGACCTCGTCCAATCGCATGCCTCTGCGCCCGCCATAGACCACGATGTAGGTGAAGGTCTCCGGCTTTTCCTGGAGTTGTACGGCGAGGTAATCGAGCTTAGACATTTCGTCTTCGCAATTGTATTTCCCCAACTCCATTAACTTCTCTGATTGAAGTTGTGCTGTCGAACCATTTATCGCCAATGAGGTGGTGAGAAGAAATATGCCGAACGCAATTACGCTGAGTGCTTTGTTCATCCCCAGTCTCCATTCTTCGAATTTGCTGATGGAAGTCGTCGCCGGTCATGAGGTCAGTACACCACGCGGTAGCGGGTGGGGCTCTGTGATTTTTACAACGGCCGATCGCCAATGTTTTAATCAAAACGCCGAATCCGAAAGCGGTCCGCAGACCCGCCCGCTACCGCGTGGCGGTACTGATGACCTCATAGGTCCGCGCGTTGAATGTATGCCGGACTCTGTTCTAGGCACTTCGCCATTAATCCCGGTCTGTGTTCTGCAGTGCCACTATCAGCCATCTCTCACCTTCGCTGATCATCACCTGGGTAAAGATGCCCTTTCGCGATCGGAGTTTCTCTCCACCCTGATCGTCGCTGCGCATTTCCCAGGAGTTATATACAACAGCAACATCCGGCTTGATGAGATTGATCCGAGTAGCTGTAATTCTCACCTTGCCTTTTTCATCACCAGTAGGCTGGTTACTGAAAAGCCCTTCGAGAATTGCCTGCCTTCCGGTGAGCAACAGACCACGCCCGCTGATGTAACTGGCGTTATCAGTGAAGAATGAGATGAAGGCATCGATATCGTTCTGATTCCAGGCTGCGACTAACTGGTCTATGGTCGCTTGAATTGTCTCTTTAGCGTTCACAACTAAGTCCGAATAATCGCGAGGGTCAATTTTGCAGATGCCGCTTGCGTGGCGACCGAGCCATGAAATGCTGATGTTGGTTGTACTTAGTTACCTTACACCCCATTCCCAGATCCCAAACAGGACTTTCTTGCTCAACGGATGCTTGGACTGCTTGAGTGACAAGGCTATCTGTCCACGGTGGTGCGACTCATGAGAGATGAGATAACCGAGAAAAGCGGAGACGTGCGGTTTAAATCCCTTCACCTTACCTCCCGCCTCAATGCTCTTCCCTAAAAGAACGCCCATTACTTGTCCAGAATCAATGAGTAAGTCGTGAAGCATCGGCTTGTTCGTCGCATCCTCTTTTTCAATCTTTTGTAACTTGCCAATCAATTCGGGCGCAGCCTGCTTCAACCACATTAGACGTACGTTATGAATATGAGCGAACTGCTCTCCCACATTTCTTCCGCCTGATGCCGAAACGTCCTTGAGATGTTCAGGATCAACCGCCTCCAAAAAATAGAGGTTGACGCGATTATGAATCTCCCAGGTTTCGAGAAGGTGTTTTTCCTCCATGAGTTCTCCCTTCCTTTTAGAGTGCTTGATTCGATCAAGACGATCCTCGGCTTCCCCACTTACTATCGACGGACAGCTTTCCGGCGCCATGTACCAGGAAGAAACATGCGCTTCCGAGCATCATCAAGGCCGGAAACATGTTTGGATATGCGTCCCCAATGTGGGCAATGATAATCGCGGCGATGAAGTTTATGATCATCACGATTGCAGCGTAACGGGTTGCCGCGCCGGCGATGAACAAAATACCGCAAATAAATTGGGCGTAAGCCGAAAGGAACGCCGCGAATAGTGGGAACGGTACACCGCGAGCGGAAAGAAAGGCCGCAAACTCTTCCATTCGAGCATAGCTGAAGACGTTGTCCTGGGTTCCGTAGATGAGATGAAAGCCGACAATCAGCCGTACAAATATGACACCGTACTCTTTGTACTTTTCGAGAGATGAAAGCTTGAGCATTTGAGTTTGGTTGGTTTCGGTTTGGATTCTCAATCACTTCGACGAACGGGGTGCAGGCTCTGGCGAATATTTGGCTGCGAGCTTTTTGACCGTGGTCACGTTTCTTATCGTGGAGGGTAATCCCAGCGTCTTCGCTATAAGCCCGCCTGACATCGGTGTCTCGCTGAATTTACCTCGACATAACCAATAAACTTCGCGTCCTTGCAAATGAAAATCGTCCATCTTGGTAAGCAACTGTCGCAATTTCTCATGTGCTTTCTTTTCCGGCTCGGTGGCCATAAACCCGATGTAGAGTGTGTTGCCCACGAGCTCCGCATCCGGAAACGGCTTGTAATTCGCGATAGTCACCACTTCCGGCACAGATCGTACAAACGTCAGAACTTCATAACCCAGTGCTTCAAGCAAACAAGACTCTATTTTCTTCTCAAGCGAGCGGGAGCTTTTTGACGTTGCATCAAAAATCACATTGCCACTCGCGATGAACGTCTCAACATTGGTGAAGCCAATTCCGACAAACAACCGTCGGAGGTGGTCCATCTTTACGAGGTGGCCGCCGACATTTATCGCGCGCAGGAAAGCAATATATTTTGGCATTTCAATTTGATCATTAGATCTGCTCGAAAGAGTCAACTCCCTGGAGTGCGCCGCCACGA
>DATEPB010000091.1:0-11559 GCA_035273425.1 Pyrinomonadaceae bacterium
GGGCCGGAGAAACGTGACGATCCCTTCTGGACTCACATGCGGCGCTCTTATGTTTACGATCCGGCGCCAACCTTGCGCGCTTCCCCCGCTCCACTGCTGGCAATCTTCGGCGAGCTCGATTCGCCTAAGGGTGTGACAGCGCAGGTGAGTGCGATCAAACAAATTCTGGATCAGGCGGGACGCCGGGATTACATTGTTAAGATTTACCCAAACGGAAGCCACAACCTGATGGAGGTTCCACCAGATAATCCCAAGGAGTTTGTTCGCCTCAAACGATTCCCACCGGGGTTCTTCGAATCGATGGTCGACTGGACCACGACACAGGTTCGCCGGCGTGGACCAGCAAGGCGTTAGCGAAACATTTATGCCACCGATACAAATAACCAAGCTCCGTTTGGTTATTGACTTGCTCTTGCCGTCTTGGTGACTTGATATAGAGGCAGGACAAGCTCCTTCACTTTAGCCGGTGGCGAGCTACGTGAAATCTCGGCTTCAACGTAGTTGTGAATAAGTTCATCACGAGGTCGCAACGCCAAAGCTATGTAGAATCCGTCGAGTTCCACCACCAATTGCTTGCCAACTAACCAAGGGAGGATCCGCTCAATCGTCGACGCCGGTAACTCCTCCTCACGGCGCAATGTCTCCGGCGTCGCACCCTGGTGACATAAGTTGTAGACCCGCGCGGTTTCACCCACCAAGTTGTACTCCTTGATTTCGCCCCAGCGTCCGTCACGGATTAGTATCTCCTCGGAACCATAACGGGTTGACGTCATGAACGCTTTCTCACCGTAAGTGCAAAAAGCGTTCTCTTCCCACTCAACCAGCTTGTCCCAAGCGTCAAGCACTCCCTTGTCGAACCAATTGTCAGGCGGCTCATACTCTCCTTTGAGTACGAAGTACTTGTCGATTCGGCTGGGCAACGCAAATAACTGTCGCTCCTCCAACAGCCTTTTTTCCTCAGTGCTCAAACGGCCGTCCAGAGGGCTGCCGATCAGAAGTCCCAGAGGTGAGAAATCCAGGCGATCGAGGTGGGGTATCAACCTAAGAACATGCTTTGTCTCCTCGACGTGTCTCAGTGTGGACTTCGGGTGGTGGGAGATGAGGTTCGACAGGGATTCGATGCCCAATTCTTTGAGCCACTTCTGGACCAGGAGATTCTGCTTTGCTTTGGTACCCTTGTTCATGGCGCGTATCAGATCGGGAGAAAACGCTTCAATGCCGACCTGAACGAGTTCCACCCCGGATAAGGACAGCTTAGTCCAAAAGGTCTCAGGGTGATGGACGCGACATTCCATGAACGACGTGATCCGAAGCTTGCGCTCAATCAGGAGTTCGGCATAACGCTCGGCCCAGGTGTCGCACACGTTGTCCATGAACTTGACCCTTGGGCTACGATGCTTGCTCGCTAGCTCCAACACGCTGGCGAGGATTCTCTCGGGCGTGCTTTTACGAAAACCGGACCAGCTCGTATGCACATCACAGAAATCGCAATGCGCGAAGCACCCACGCGACCCCTCCAAGCTGAGCCACGTCTGGGCCTTGTATTCCGAGTGCACCCTGACATCAGGGAGGGCCTTTCGCAGCGCCGCGTAATACTCACTGAAGTTTGGTGGCGGAAGGTTTTCCATCGGCGTTTGGAGGTCGAGCAACGTGGCTGGAGTGGGCTCGTAAAGATTTATTGAGCGGTGCTTTATCTCGTAGATCCCTTCGTGGAGCGACGCTAGTCGGGTGATCAACCCCGAAGAATCATTTGAGCGCGTCGCGAGGATCTCTCTCAGAATAAGTTCCAGCTTACGTTCGCCCTCGCCAATGACACACAGACCTTCTATGTCGAGGACTCTCAAGACTTCTGCAACCTTCGGGTAAATAACAGTCGCCCCACCAAACACAAAAAGGTAATTGTTGTTAGGGAAGTGTTCCTGCAGATACCGGGCGCAGTAGAGCGAGGCGTAAAGCTGGTAGTAGTTCAGCGTGAATCCAATTACGTTGAGACCTCGCCTAGTCAGTTGAGGAACGATGGTCTCCTCGATATACGACTCCGTCCGACGCTGTAAGTGGGCGATTTTTCGTAGAGTGAGACGCTCGTCTGTGTCGCAGCCATTAATTCTCTGGATCAACTTTTCAACGGAGACCTGCTTCAGCTGCGAGTCGTGGCGCAGGAAGCGCCGGTAATACATGAGAAAGTAGGGGTATTCTTCGAAGTCCTGATATTTGTAGTAGTGGTCTGTGTAACCGCCGTGATTCTGTTCAAGCAAGATGCTCGCGAACGCCGAGTAGGTCCTGGTGACGATTTTGTCGCCCAGGACCGAGTCAATGTAAGCCTTGAGGACAGCAGTTTGGATTGAGGGTAACTCTGGACTCGCCCAGGGCATTGACACTAAGTGCAACTTGGTCTGCATGTCGTCACCTCCAAGTGAGTGGAGTAGGCGTTTTAAACTTTGTCAATCGCTTCGGATTCGGCAGGCGGAGTTTGCCCTGGTTGAGTTATTTCTGGAGCGGCTAGGTACACGGGTAATGACTTTGTGGGCCCCTTCCGGTAGTCCCAGAAATCACGAAAAGCATTGGCTAACAGGATCACCCACATGATTATTGGGACCACTATATTCGCTGCTTCGGTAGAATGAACATGTTTGCTCTTTCCCATATAGAAGCTAATCAACGAAAATACGAAATAAAACAAGAGGGCAAAACAAGTCGAGTAAGCGGTTGGAAATAGCAATTCATCCGACGCTGCTTGCTCATAAGTAAACGTGAAATATCCAGTGATTATTCCTGCTGCTAGCAGAGATAGGATTGAAAGAATTTGTGCGTATTCCACGTTCTGATTTATTGGCGTTCGCGATAACTGAAGAAAGCCAATAAATGCCAAAATGCTTCCAAGAATAGAAAGGCAGAGAAGGGAATAGTACTTGTAATTAAGCGCTATCCTTCTAGTCCCATAACGCAACCGTAAGAGTACGGCAATTAGTGACAGTGCAAAGCCGCCTGCTACAAACTCCATAATTCACCTCACGCCAATTACGTTGATGGTCAACGTTTAATAGCTGCTGGAAAAAGGGTCATTGGTAAGTTTTGATGGAACCTCGACGCGAATCTTTATGGAGGTTCTGGTCCGGCATATGAAGTTGAGCGACGATCGATGGATAACGTCGGTAAAGAACAAATCGAGTAGTAAGGAGCCGATAAACTGGCGCCCAGAATATAGCTAGTGAGAGTAGCTGTCAAACATTTTGGGAAGCGCCTACAGCGCTCGAAGACCACTAACCAAGCACAAAGCACAAAGCACTAAGTTCATGAAAATTTCGTGACGAATTTGAGTAGAGGTTCCCTAACAGTTCATTGACATGAAAGGCAAAAAACTTCCTCCGGGCGCCTCCAGATGCCGGCGCAAATTTTTACGTTTCTTCCCAGGTGGATTTCGTGACGAGACCTACCTTTCCTGGGAACGCGAATACAAAGTCGAGACGCACGAGCGCTGGCAGCAGTTGCTCTCGCGCGCTGAGTTCCGCCGGTTGCTGCAACAAAAAGCGTTTAGCGAAATCGCGGCCCGCGCGATGCGCGTCGAACAGAAGTCACGGTACAGCATGATCTTCTCATTCGAGAAAATGGCCCTGCGTGATGCCGTCAAGTCTGAGGAAGGTGCGCGCGCTTTTGCTGAGGGTCTCTACGATTTACTACATGGCCGCGCGAAACTCGAAGGCCGGTTCGAACGCTGGGTGAAGGTTGTTTCCGAATTGCCGCGCAAACAGACTCGCGTGCTGACGTGGCCGCTCGTGACTGTCTTCGGCTTTATCGCGCAGCCCGAGATTCACATGTTCCTCAAGCCGACGGTCACGCGTATTGCCGCGCGCGAGTATGGCTTCGACTTCCGCTATCACTCGCGGCCGTCCTGGGAGACCTATGCGAGCCTTCTGGAGTTTGCCGAAGTAGTCCGTCGCGATCAGCGCGATCTGCGTCCGCGCGACATGATCGACATCCAATCGTTTCTCTGGGTGCAGGGTTCAGACGAGTACAGCGAATGACGTGACCTCACAACCACACGCGTTAAGACGGCTGATAGATTCCGAAGTTGTGTGAGCGGATTTTGGACCTAGGGCCTTGGACATCTCATGGTCAGACCTGCCTTCGATTCGTGGTAGAATCCAAACATGCCCAAGACAACGACTACCATTGATCACGCTGCGTCGGTTTCACTTCCCCCTGAGGCCGTCGACGCACTTGGTGTCGAGGCTGGAGCTGAATTGGATGTGGAAATCGTTGGCCATGCTTTGGTCGTTCGTTCAGTTAAAGAAGCTCAGCGCTCGCGTGAGTTTATCGACACGTTCGAGTCAATTCTGACTAGACGCCGCAGCGCGTACGATGAATTGGCGAAGGGTCCCCAGAGTTGACTCCCCGTCAATGAAATTCCCTGACAAGCTCGATGTACTGACCATTCACGCGCGATTGATTTCCGAAACGGGAGGAATTCGTGGCGTTAGTGACGAAGGCGTGTTGGAATCTGCTTTGGCGGCGGCCGAAAATCGGCATCGCTATGAGGCCGCCGATGTGGTGGGCTGTGCAGCGGCCTTCGCGTATCACCTGACGCAAGCGCATGCATTCACTGATGGGAACAAGCGCGTAGCGGCGGCCGTCACAGAAACATTCCTGGAGACGAACGGCGTTCGTTTAGAAATGACTGATGATGAGGTAGTGGAACTCTTCTTGAAGATTGCGTCCAGCGCCCTGAGTCGTGAACACGTCGAACAACTGCTCAGAGCAAGAGTAGTAGTGTAGTCTTACTTCCGACTGTCGAGTTCCCTTCGTGTTCTTTCGTGTTCTTCGTGGATCAATTTTGCCGTCACCCTGAAAGCGATCGACGAACAAACACGAAAACCCCTCCTAACTCATGTTCAATCATTCCACGAATCTAGTTGGCCCAGCCTCTCACAGTTGGGAAGGAGGATTTATCCCCGCTCTTCTCTGGCATCTCACAACATCCAGGTAGCTCTGCAACGCAAGCTTCGGCTGCGCCTCCTGATGTGCAGCGGTGGCTCTGCCCTGCCATAAGTGATTGGATAATAGTGGGGCTGCGCCCTGGTTCCTTTTTCACACATCACAGCAAACTTGGGCATAGCCCCCAAGAATCGAGTCGGTGAACGTACGGCGGGGCAGAGCCTCCCCCTCGAAGCCAACTCCGGCGGCGCAGCCGAGGCTCAAGTTAATGAAATAACCTGATGGATTTATCCCCGCTGATGGCCCAAGCTAAGCGACGTAGTTTCTTTTGGTGGTTGTACATCAGTGAGGAAGAGCGGGGATAAATCCTCCTTCCCAACTGTGAGAGGCGCAGCGTTACAGATTCCTTGGGTGGTTGTGCATAAGCGAGGCGTTTGCAGGGGTGCGTCTGCTCACCGTTGAGCTTTGAGCCTCAAACTGACTCTGGACTTTGGACCTTGGACTTTGAACCCTGGCTACATCCCCGCGTCATCACCCGATGGTCCATAGATCGAATGCACCTTTCCGCCCATCGGCCGCAGATACGCACTCACCTGCCCACGATGATGGATCGCGTCGAACATGAAGTCCCAAAGAAACTCCACGGTGGGTCTTTCCATTACGACTGTTCCCTGATAAAGAAACTGTGCGCTTCTCTGCTGAGCTTCCTCATCGAGCGCGGCAACCTTATCGAGTAACTCAGTCGACCACTTTTCAAACATCCCGATCATCTCATCCAGACTCGGTGGCGTGATGTTTTCCCATTCGCACTTCCCGGTGTTGACCACATCAATCAATGCTTTCATTTCATAAGTGATGGTCCAAATCAGTTGCTCGGCCGAGGGTGAACGGTAATGCGGTTTGTAACTAAGGTTTTCGGCAACGCCCGCAGGATCTTTAGAAAGACAGGAAACTCTGCCTTTGCAGGTTTTAGATAGAAATCCCGAAGCGTCATCGTTGATTCTTCCTGAATTGACCTGATCAATCCAACGCAGAGATCGCGTTGGCACTAAACCAATTTGTTAGCGTCCTCATGGCCTTTTCGCTCACTTCTTGTGTGAACATAATTGCGAGCCGTTTCCTAGCGCGAGAACAAACAACATAAAACAAATTACGGTTGCGTTCGAATCTTTCTAGTTCGTCTGGAGGAACGCTTTGCGGGTCGCTGGCCCATTCTAGAAATTGGACAAAGTCATATTTCGCCCAGCCTCTACCAAAGACCACTAAAACATTCTCAAACTCCGCACCCTTTACACCGTGGTTCGTGGCGAAAGGAGTTTCTTCATTAATGAACCAAGCTAAAGCAACAACTTCTTGATACTTGACACTCCTTAATCTCCGTAAACGCTCCGTGGAAGTTGACTGCTGGTCGTCCCCACCTTGGCCTTCTTGTTCGAGTTTCTGCTCTCTCTCTTCCACAGAATTTGACACACGAGGGCGTTGCGTTCGTCTCAAATGATCGATCACATCACCAATGGTTCCTCTGGCCCGAAGTTCCAGCAACGCATCTAGATCATTTGCCCATTCAACCTTCGCGGCGTGTCCGGAAATTCGTGGAGTTTCGGCTCCAAGGGCCGCAAACATTTCCCCAAACCTTTGGTGATCGTACGCGACTGCCACAGGTTTTACTGTATCAACTAGAAAAGCGATATGCGGATCTTCCTTCCTTAGAAATGCGTCATTGTATGTGAAGATCTCCTTAAAACTGGGATAGCCTTGGCGCTCTGCAAGAATTCGATGCGTTAGTAAGAGATACTTTGTCTTATGCGGATCCGAAGGCCAGCCTTCCAATCGAAGCCTTTCTATCATTAAGTCCAGATATTTATTCGCCACCTCTGGCCATAAGTCGCCCGCCCAGTTGTTGCTCGACATTCGCCGGCCCCGCCATCCGTTAGTATGGTAAACAGCTACCGAACCCGCGGCAGTCGGATCTGACACAGCTTGTGGCAACTCAGGTCGCATCCTGTTAAGCACGTCCACGATAGCTGGAGCTGATCGAAAATTGGCGCCTTTGTCGATTGGTCGGAGCGCGCGATGTTCGATCTTGCCACATGTATCGTCATAGATTCTTTGCCAATGATCTCCAAAGAAACCGGGTTACCGTGCGGGCATCGGTGGGCGCGTCGGTGCGCTGAGTGCAAAGCAAAAGGGAAAAGTGATGGAGCTTCGCGCGGAGCTGATTGGAGCGTTAGGGCCTTACCGTTTGCTGACACTGCAGATGGAAGAGACTGATGAAGAAGATAGGCGCGGGTATATGTATGAAGGGCACAAGTATGGACGCCTGGCGATTATCAATATTGAAACTGGGAAAGAGATGTGAGTGATCTGTCGTGAAGGGTAAATCGTAAATGGTAAATCGTAATGAGGCCGGCGTTGCACATGGATTTTAGTCCGCGTTAGGCGGACTGCACTCTCAACCTCTGTCGGCCGCTTCGCGGGCTTTGCCTTGTGCTTGGCTCGTGGTCCTGGGGTTCCGCTGCGCCACTCCAGACGTTACGCTGCCGCCCGTTCCGCGGGTTCGACGATCATTTCAAGAAACCTGCGGCGAACGCGCATTCCGTCCAAGGCTAATTATTGACCGTTGCCGGGCGTAGGTTGTAACCTCCGACTGCGTCACTCAAAGAGGCCCGCTCAATTCTCACTATCTTGAGGAGGTCCTATGAACAATCCATACGTCGGCGAGCTTACTTGCTTTGGTTTCTCCGCAGCGGACTCTTCCATAAAGGGCTCGGGCCCTTTGAGTTCGCCACCCGATTTTCTATTTGAACGTGACCCGGCGATATCCTGAGCAGCCCCGCACATTGATTCAAGCGAGTTCGCCACACTCTGTTTAGCGGACTTCCGTTAATAATAATAAAGACACGAGGAGGCAACATGCCCGGAACTTGGCAAGCGTTAACCCACCAACCCCTCTTCCCGATGGACTTCATGCTCCTGCTCACTGACGGGACAGTGCTCTGTCATCATTATAACGACGCTCGGTGGTCTCGGCTCACGCCAGACGAACACGGAGAGTACCTCGACGCAGACTGGTTTTCGGTTGATCCGATGCATCATGCTCGTCGGGCGTTCGGAGCTTCGGTGCTTGCAGATGGGAGGGTCCTGGTGGTGTTCGGCTGGCCGGATATTTCAACCGGTTTGCCGGCGCTGGGTGTTACGTGGTTTCCTGACCTGACGATTGAATTATTCGACCCGACCAAGCCGCGAGGGCAACAGTGGAGTTTGCGAGACGCTGCGCCGGACTGGCGTGAGGGACGTGCAGCACAAACACGCGTTTGCGTACTTGCAGATCGGCGCGTGCTCATCGGTAGTGACGCCGAATTCCTGCGGTCAATCATTTTCGATCCAGCTAACAACCAATGGACCTCGGTCGAGGCAATGGGAGGACGCGATTACGAGCAGCACGCATGGTCATTGTTGCCCGATGGATCAGTTCTCGCTGTGAACCATCATCCCTCTAACTTCCGTTACTTGCCGGACGCAACGAGAGGCCGCTGGGTACCGGCGGGACACGGTGTATTTGAAGATACTTATGTTCGGGCAGAGGGAGCAGCGTTGCTATTGCCGGATGGCCGAGTTTGGGTCACGGGCTATTTCGGTGTTGAGAGCAACATGTACAGTCCGCCGGCTCATCTGGGGGAGCGAGATACCTGGACGCGTGGTCCGCGAATCCCAACGGCCGGTCTTTTCCCGCCCGCCTTTGCTCAACTTGCCGGCTGTCTGCTCCCGAGTGGGATCGTGCTCTTCACTGGTGCCCCGGGTGAGGGCGGTGGTGGTGAGTTCTTCGAATTCGATCCATTCCGGGCGGAAGATGCCATTAGTCAAATCGCGCCACCAGAGTCCTTTGAAGGATTGGGTGGTGGGCTAATGCTGACGTTGCCTACGGGCCAGGCGTTAGTCTTCTCCGGATCTCGCATGTACATCTATACGCCATTGCCCGAAACACGCGGCCCGCAACCTGACTGGCGGCCACGCCTAACATCACCACGGTTTGGAAGCCGGCTAACACAGGGACGCGAATACACCGCTTCCGGAACGCTATTCAACGGCATGTCCCAAGCGGTCTGTAAGACCCCGAGTACACATTTGAGTCAAGGTGTTTCTGGAACCAATTACCCCATAATCCGGCTTAAGCAGATGGAGACCGGACGAGTGTGGTACTGCCGCACATATGGCCATAGCAGCATGGGTGTGGCGACTGGCGATGCGCTGCAAAGAACGCGGTTCGCCATTCCACGTTTGGTGCCCAGTGGCGAGGCGGAGATTTGTATCATCGCAAACGGTATTGCCGGCGATTGTGTTCGGGTTGAGATTGGGCCACCCAACAAGCCGATGAAGTTCGAGGAGGTATTTTACACAGTTGGAAATCTAGCGGATGGACCATACATTATCTTCGGTCCGTTTGGTCCGGTTCCGGTGCCGCCCTGGCCCGGATCCGGAATAGACAAGGCCGTGTTCAAGGAGCGGATCCTACAAGCATACGGGCAAATCCTCTTTGGTTTGCTGGGTCTTGAGGCACTTGGTCGAACGGAAGAGCAGCAGCAAGATTGGGGCATTGAGAGTGCTGACAAGCGCCTCACTGTTTTGCGTCAAATCGAGTACGGGCTTGGCATGCTGAGGAAGCTCGGCGATGAGCTTGAAGATAGCCTGACGGAGAAGACCATAGAGAACCCACCTTACGGCAAGTGAAGTCAACATGGTTGGACGGGGACTTGGCGGCTTAGAGTTCAATAATGAAGGGGACGCTGTCAAAGATAAAAGCGACGCATGAAAGTCTGTCGCCCGCTCCGCGGGCTTTGCAAATGTTTGCATGGCTGGTCTTGGGGTTCCGCTGCGCTTCACCCCAGGGCAGGGTCCCCAGGCCGAGCAGCTCGGCTGGGGTGCGAGACTTTACGCTGTCACTCGCTCCGCGGGTTTATGAATTGGTTCGCTGGTGCACGCCGACGCAGTTGTGTTGTGATCCAGTCGACCATCGTTTCGAAGAGACCAGGGGAACAAACGCCAAGGTGATTTAATCAGCGATGCGGCGGCGACCCTTAGGAGCCGCTCTTCGCCATTCCGCGCTCCGCCATCTTGATCACTACGCGGCCCTGCACCGTACCATTCCTGAGCCGGTCAAACACCGAATTGATCTCCTCAAGCGGCTGGGTTTCAATAATCGCCTTCACCTTTCCGTCTGCGGCGAACTGCAAAGCCTCCTGCATGTCTTTACGTGTGCCCACAATCGATCCGCGAATCGTGAGCCGCTTCAACACGACGTCGAAGATGGAGACTGGAAAATCGCCGGGCGGTAGTCCGTTCAAGACGCACGTGCCGCCGCGTCGCAGCATGTTCACGCCCTGTTGGAAAGCGATGGGCGAGACGGCGGTAATCAAAACACCGTGAGCGCCACCGGTTGCCGCTTGAATCCTGGCGACCGGATCTTCCGTCCTGGCGTTCACTGTTAATTCCGCGCCGAGTTCACGGGCCAGCGTCAATTTTTCGTCAGCCACGTCTACCGCCGCGACCTTGAGACCCATTGCTTTTGCATACTGCACCGCCAGGTGGCCCAGGCCGCCAACGCCCGAAATGACAATCCAGTCTCCCGGCTTCGTGTCAGTCTCCTTGATTCCCTTGTAGGTAGTGACGCCCGCGCAAAGCAGTGGAGCCGCCTCGATGAAATCCAAACCTTCAGGCAGACGCGCAACGTAGGCGGCCGGCGCGAGCACGTAAGGCGCGAAGCCACCGTCGACCGAGTAGCCGGTGTTCTGCTGCGACTCGCACAACGTTTCCCAGCCCGTCAGGCAAAATTCACATTCGCCGCAGGCGCTGTGCAGCCAAGGCACGCCAACTCGGTCGCCCTTCTTCAGGGAGGTAACTCCAGCGCCGAGCTCGTCAACAAAGCCGACCGCTTCGTGGCCGGGGATAAACGGTAACTTCGGTTTCACGGGCCAGTCGCCGTCGGCGGCATGCAGGTCGGTGTGGCAAACGCCATTCGCCATCACGAGCACGCGAACCTGACCAGGTCCGGGCGTGGGCACAGCAACCTCTTCAATTTTCAGCGGCGAGCCAAATTCATGGACTACCGCGGCGGTCATTCTTTGCGACATCTCTTTCGATTCCTTTCTAAGTGAAGCCGTTAGACTTCGGTTGATAGCATCCACGCGGGGACGCTGAAAACGAAAGAGCAAGCGCTTTCGTTAATGGGGGCCGTTGCCTCTGACGGGGTGAAGTGCAATGAACGTGCCTAGATGGTTTGTGGCAGTTTTGCTGGATCGCCGGCAACTAAGCGACAAGCCGGCCAGGAAATTCGGGCGGAATAATCCACACACTGGGCAGCTACTGCGGGGGATTACGCACCTTGATCGAGGACTGAAGTCGTGGGGTGGAGTCCCGATTGATCGGACGGAACCCAGGCCTTTTACGCTGTCACCCGCTCCGCGGGTTTAAGAATTGCTCTCTGTGCATCCTCTGTGTTCTCTGTGGCTCTGTGGTGGTCCCCTCCTCAAGTAAATCCACCACGGAGGCACAGAGAACACAGAGATGCACAGAGAAAACAAATATCTATTTCGCGACAGTCTCTCCCAGCAGAGTGATCAGGCCGTCGGC
>DATEPB010000092.1:0-15681 GCA_035273425.1 Pyrinomonadaceae bacterium
GCGGCCACGGAGTGCCGCCCCTACAGAGTCAAAGCTTTACGTTGAAAGAAATCACCTATGAAACGTCGTCACAAACGAATCGCTTTTATTGTCTTGGGTCTCGCGGGCTTGGGCGCGGCCTCTGCGTTCTTTCTCAGCGCTTTCCAAAGCAATCTGGTCTTCTTTTTCAGCCCAACCCAGGTTGCGTCTCGCGAAGCTCCGGTTGACCGCACATTTCGTGTTGGCGGACTGGTAGAAAACGGTTCGCTTAAACGGGAAAACGATGGGCTTACTGTCCGGTTTACCGTTACCGACACGGCGAAGACAGTGCCAGTGGTTTATAAAGGAATTCTCCCCGACCTGTTCAAAGAAGGAAAAGGTTGCGTCGCTCAAGGTCGATTAGGTTCCGATGGTGTTTTCTACGCGGACCAGGTGCTGGCCAAACATGACGAGAACTACATGCCGCCTGAAGCTGGTCAGGCCCTGGACGCGGCCAAGCATGAAAAAGAAGCGGCTAAGACTGTGGTCGGTCCTTGAAGGATGGGTCGCTTCTCATAAATGATTCCTGAACTGGGACAATTCGCATTAATACTCGCTCTGCTGCTGGCGCTTGTTCAGGCAACGCTGCCTTTGATTGGCGCCGCCCGGGGTAACCGGTCATGGATTGCCGTCGCTGCCCCTGCCGGACAGGCGCAGTTTATTTTCGTAGCCATCGCGTTCTGCTGCCTCGGATATCTCTTCATCACAAACGACTTCTCTGTTCTTAACGTCGCTACAAATTCAAACTCGCGACTCCCGCTTCACTATCGACTAGCAGCCACCTGGGGTTCGCACGAAGGATCCTTACTGCTTTGGGCCTTAATGCTCAGCTTGTGGACGGTCGCAGTTTCGCTTTTTAGCCGTCATCTTCCTGATGATATGGTAGCGCGCGTCTTGAGTGTAATGGGCATCATCAGCGTGGGTTTTCTGCTCTTCATGCTGTTAACGTCCAACCCGTTCGCCCGATTAGTGCCCGCCGCTCCAGACGGCCGCGATCTCAACCCGCTGCTTCAGGATCCGGCAATGGTGGCCCACCCACCGATGCTTTACATGGGTTACGTCGGATTTTCAGTCGCCTTTGCGTTTGCCATAGCGGCGTTGATAAGCGGTCGCCTTGATGCCACTTGGGCGCGATGGTCGCGACCTTGGACCACCGTCGCCTGGATGTTCCTCACCTGCGGCATCGCGCTGGGAAGCTGGTGGGCTTATTACGAACTTGGTTGGGGTGGATGGTGGTTTTGGGATCCCGTTGAGAACGCGTCGTTCATGCCGTGGCTGGTCGGCACAGCCTTGATTCATTCGCTGGCGGTTACCGAGAAGCGTGGAGGTTTCAAAAGCTGGACCGTCTTGCTGGCAATCGCAGCCTTTTCTTTAAGCCTGCTGGGGACGTTCCTGGTACGTTCCGGTGTGTTGACGTCAGTCCACGCTTTTGCCACCGATCCTAAACGCGGAGTTTTTATCCTGGCGTTTCTTGTCATCGTCATCGGCGGCTCGCTACTGCTGTACGCGTGGCGCGCAAAACAGGTGGGACTAGGCGGCAAGTTTGATGTCGTCTCCCGCGAATCGCTTCTCTTATCCAATAACGTGCTCCTGGTTGTAGCCGCAGGTTCGGTGTTACTGGGCACACTGTATCCGTTGTTCGTTGACGCGCTGGGAATGGGCAAGCTCTCAGTTGGGCCACCGTATTTCAACAGCGTCTTTGTGCCTCTCATGGTGCCGGCGATGTTTCTGATGGGAGTCGGCCCTATTGCTCGCTGGAAGAAGGCAAGCCTGCCTGAACTGGCGGTTCGGCTTCGATGGGCTTTTCTGGCCAGCGTCGCAGCCGCGTTGGCGCTCCCCTTTGTTTTGGGAAGTTGGAAACCGCTGGTCAGTCTAGGTCTGATGCTGGCGCTCTGGATCGTCCTGACTGCGGCTCTTAATCTTTGGCAACGAGTTAAGAGCACCGGGGGACAACTCACCGTTTTCCAAAAGATTCGAAGTCAAAGCAGAAGTTATTACGGCATGCAGTTGGCCCACATTGGAGTCGCAGTTTTCATAGTGGGCGTGACCATCGTTACTGGTTATCAATCGGAACAGGATGTCCGCATGGACGTGGGCGACACGATCAATGCGGGCGGGTACACCTTCCGATTCAATGGAGTGACGAATGCGATGGGTCCGAACTATCGAGCTGCGCGGGCAGAAATTGAAGTTAGCCGAAACGGCCAGGTCGTCGAGAAGATGTATCCTGAGAAGCGCACTTACATCTCTAGCGAGAACGTGATGACTGAGACAGCTATCGATACCGGACTGTTTCGCGATCTTTACATCTCACTTGGCGAGCCGGTTAGCGGCGGTGCGTGGAGTGTACGCGTTTACTTCAAACCGTTTGTGTCGTGGATTTGGGGCGGAGCTTTGCTGATGGCAATGGGTGGCGGCCTCGCTTTGAGCGATCGGCGATATGCGCTGGCCGCACGTAAGCAACGAGAGGCCAAAGAGGTAAAAAAGATCGACCCAACACCAGCGATCGCAGCCGCGTCCATGAAGGTCGAAACTTAGATTGCGCCCCACCATTCGGCGCATCCTGCTTGCGGCTTAGCCGCGAGGCGAATGATCGGACTGGTAACTTAAACACTAAATGCGTTACTTAATACCACTGGTGCTTTTTCTGGGTCTTGTAGTTTTCCTGGCGATCGGGTTGGGCCGTGATCCACACGAAGTACCTTCTCCATTGATTAACCGACCTGCGCCCACGTTGTCGCTACCTCAACTTTCCGATCCGGCCAAAACTTTTTCCGCCGAACAGATGCGAGGCAAGGTCTGGCTGCTCAATGTCTGGGCATCATGGTGCGTCGCATGTCGAGAAGAACACGCGATGTTGTTGGAGATTGCTCGATCGGGCGTGGTTCCCGTTTATGGACTCAACTACAAAGACCAACGCGAAGACGGGCTTGGGTGGCTGCGCGACTTTGGCGATCCATATGTTTTAAGCGTTTCCGACCTCGACGGTCGTGTGGGGATTGATTACGGAGTCTACGGCGCTCCAGAAACATTCTTGATTGATCGGAACGGCGTCATACGCTTCAAGAAAATTGGACCCATCACGCCTGATGACTGGCAGAAACAGATTCAGCCGCTCGTTCGGGAATTGAGCAAATGAATCGGGCTTTCCCAGGATCAAGATTACTAATTGCGCTGCTGCTTTGCTGCATCACAACCTCCGTGCGCGCCGACGAAGCGAAGCCCCTGGCTGATGATCCGGTTTTGGAAGAACGGGTGATGAACCTGTCGCGAGAGCTGCGCTGCCTCGTCTGTCAAAATGAGACGCTCGCTGATTCACGCGCCGACCTGGCTGTAGACCTTCGCAATCAGGTGCGCGAACAAATGAAGGCGGGCAAGAGTGACGAAGAGATTATTACTTATCTCACCGCGCGCTACGGCGACTTCGTTCTGTATCGTCCTCGAGTTAAACCAGTAACTTACCTGCTCTGGTTTGGTCCGTTTATTCTTCTCCTCGGTGGTCTGCTGTTTCTATTCAGGTATGTGAAGCGGCGACGTGAAGTGATTGTTGAGGCTCCACTTTCCGAAGAAGAGCGAAACCGCGCCGAAGCGCTGCTGGGAATAAAATCGCGAGACAATCTGACATGATTCTCTTCTGGTTAACCTGTGCTGCTTTTGTTGCGGTCGCTCTGGCGTTCGTGGTTCCACCATTACTGGCGCCATCTCGAAAAGATCAACCGGACGATAACGAAGAGGCGAATGTTGAGGTTTATCGAGATCAGATCTCGGAATTGGAAGCTGACCTGCAAAACGGGATCATCAGCCAGGAACAGTATCAGCAGGATCGCGATGAGATTGAACGCCGGCTGCTGGCTGACGTGGCCGCTGGTTCCAAACAGAAAGCAAAGACAACCACTACCAACACAGACTCGCGCGCGCCAGCCTACGCTATCGCGCTCGCGATGCCGGTGATTTCGTTAGGGGCTTACTTCCTTGTTGGTAATCCCGCCGCCATGACCGGTGTGAACACGGCTCCAGTGCAGGCTCCCTTTGCTGATAACGCTAGACGTGATGGGCCAGCTCCACCGATGTCGCAGGGAGATATCGAGGCGAATGTTGCTTCACTGGCCAAGCGCATGGAGCAGAATCCAGGCGATGCAGCGGGTTGGACCATGTTGGGCCGCTCATTTTTGACGCTACAGAAATTCGACGAAGCTGCTGGTGCTTATGGGAAAGCTGCGGCGCTGAAACCGAACGATGCGGACGCCTGGGCCGACTACGCCTTCGCGATGGGCATGGCGAACGGAAAAAGCCTGTTGGGCCAGCCGTCGGATTTAATAAAAAAGGCGTTGGCGCTCGACCCCGAGAACCCTAAAGGATTGGAGCTAGCCGGAAGCGCCGCATACGAAGCGAAAAACTACCAGGAAGCAATTAACTTTTGGGAGCGTCTTCAGAAAAAGACGCCAGGAGATTCGGAATTGGGCCAAGCCCTGGCTGAGAGAATTCAACTCGCAAAGGCTGGGCTAAAAGGTGGGAAGTAGCGATAGGCCGCAAGCTAGGCGTTACGTTAAGCAGCCCAAGGTTTATGGGCGTGAAATTTGTGTTTTCTTTCTCTGTGCCACCTCGGTGTTCTCTGTGTCCCTATGGTAGGTCCCTTTTTCGCCGGTAAATCCACCACAGAGACACAGAGAACTCCGAGGATGCACAGAGAGTTGAAAATATTCCGTCAGAGAAGTCTCCATTCTAGCCGTGAAGCGCGGCAACCATGATCCGGTTCGCATACTGGTACGATTTAAGTAGGACTGATCCCCAATCATGAACAGAGAGAATCTTCTATTCGCAATTATCGGCATCCTATTCGGCTTCATCGTTGGCTTCATTTTTGCCAGCAACATGAGTCAGCGTGCCGCGATGAACGCCCCATCGGCGGTTACCGGTAAAGAGGATCTCCCCGCCGATCACCCACCGATCCAGGGCGGCAACAATGCTCAGAACCCACAACAGATCTTTGCCCAGGTCCAGGCGTCGATGGCGAAGGCCCGTAACGAACCTCAGAATTTTGACGCGCAGGTTGAAGCGGCGAAACTCGAATATCAAATCCAGCGGTACGATCAGGCAGTGGAATTCCTGCTCAAAGCAAATCAGCTCAAACCTGATAACTATGAGGTCGTAGTCATGTTGGGCGCCGCCAACCTGGAAGGTGGTCACTACGACATGGCCCAAAAATGGTACAAGATTGCTTTAGGCAAGAAACCAGACGACGTGGGTGTTCTAGCCAGTGTCGCCTATCTTCATCTACAAAAGGGCGACGCGAAGGAAGCCGAAAAGGCGATTGAAAATTTGGAGAAAGTGGAACCAACCAATCAAGACCTGCCCAACTTCAAACAACGCCTGGCAAGTATGAAATCCGGCGAAGCTCCGAAATAATCACGGCGAAATTAACATCCGCAGAACGTTGACCAGGGGAATTCTTTCCGTTTTTCCATCCTTACCAACCACCACTACCTGACCATTTTCCACGGTCACTCGGCGCACGCTACTCATGTAGCGGTTAATCATGGTGCCATCGTTCGTTTCAATTACAAGGCGGGGACCCGTCTCCACTATCTCGGGCTTAACTTCCTCTTGAGCTGGCTGCCTTGCGGCAGATCCTCCGCGTCTTGTAGAACGCCGGCTTGGCGGCGCAGTAGGTTTGGGTTCGGTTTCTGGGGTTTTGGCGACAGGCTCGGCAGCGGTAGCGGGCTCCTCGGCTTTAGGTGGAGGAGGTGTTCGAGTCCGTCGCGTTGACCCTCGACGCGACCTTGGGTTCCGGGCTGATGTTCTCGGCGTAGATGCTTTTGGAGTTTCAACCGACTCGGTAGGTTTTGCTTCAGCAGTTTCAGCAGGCGCTGCCGGTGTTTCAGATGGAGTGGGTTCTGGCGTTGGAGCGGCGGCTACTTCCGTGGATGGCGGTTCCTCTATACGCGCCCCCACTGACGAAACGCGACGACCTTTTTTCGGCGCTGAGGACGACATCGCATCTTCCAACGGCGCGGACTGGGTTTCGGCCGCCGATGGACCACCGGTAAATGGTTCAAACGAACCACCGAAGGAGAGACGATAGGTTCCTGCATCATCATTAGGCGTCCGGGCTTCAATGCGCAGGATTAGATCTTCTCGCTTCCTGAGATAGATGCTCTTGGTAATCGAGGTAACGTTACTTGAATAAACTGTGAATTTCAGCAGTGGCCGCAGACCAGTCGAGGTAAAAACGTCAATGTCACCATCGAGGTTTCGGCTATCAACCGTAATCGTTACATCCCCTGGAGTTCCCGTAAAAGCATAGTAATGGTCGGTTAAACGCGCATCGCCAATGTCTCGTGCGCTAATGGTGCCAGTGACCTCGGTCGTTCGCACCGGCAACGGCATAGCGATGTCAGTCGACTGCCCGCGAACTCCAGTTGCCGTCAAACAAGCACTGAGCAGCAATAGGATTCTGAGGCAACCTCGGGTCTTCGAATCTGAAAACACAAACTTCATTGGAGATCTCTTTTGGACAACATGACGGGCACTAAACCGGGGAGCCGTATCTTCCCTTGGAAACGAGAGTGCCAGAATACCAGATTTGCCTTTGCAACTGCATTCGACCACGAAGCGAAACACCATCCAGTAAAACCGATTTCTAATCTCGAGTCCCCCCGCTAAACAAGACCCTGAACGCCTCCCACAGTCGGGAAGGCGGACTTGTCCCCGCTCATCTGCATCATCTACAGTCCCGAGAAGCGTTTCCCTGTCACCCTTAGTAAATCATTGCTTCCATGCTGCTAAAGCCCACCTGCATTTTCTGATATCCTGACGCTATGAAGAAGTTTTTCTTTACCATCGTCTCACTCCCCTTCCTAATCATATTCATAGCCACATCGGCACCTGTTCACGCACAAGCGCCTACGGCCTGGACAACAAAACTCGACAAGGACGTTCGCTTTTACCAAACCTCGGATTTAGGCGTTTTGATCGCAGGCAGCGAAAAATCACTGTACGCGATCGATGGATCGACGGGTGAAACACTGTGGCGCCGCAAAGATGTACGCCTTGATGAAACCGACGTGGCACCGATCCCGTCAACCGATCTTCTGTTGCTTAACCTCGAAAAGGGTGAACGTACGCGGGTCGAAGCCGTCGATCTTCTGTCAGGCGATACCGTCTGGCGAAGCGACAAGATTCGCGGCAGCGTCATGCAAATGGCTGTCGACACAACAGCAAACTTGCTGGCTGTAGTCCTGGTGAAGGATTCCAAAGGCAAACCGCAAAGTGGTTTCAAACGTCATCCAATCGTCTACGTTCTCGATCTTTCCTCAGGCGAGGACGTTTGGAAGTATGAAGTAAGCGAAGTCGAGATGATGCCGACTCGGTGGCCCGATGATGGCGAAGTTGCTTACACGCTCGACAACTATCGCCCGCCAGTTTTTGTCGATGGCCGGCTTTACCTCTTTTACGACGGTCTTACATCGTTTGATGCGCGCACAGGAAAGTCGCGGCTGCGCGAAAAATACCGAGTCAACGAAGAGGGCCTTGCTTTAACCGAAGCGGATCCGATTTTCGATGAATCGTTTATCTACACATCTAGCCGTGGCCGCGTGCGAGCCATTTCGCGTGAGTCAGGTGACACCGTTTGGGAGGCAAAGGACCTGGGCATCACGCCTGAAATGATAGTGCTCGATCGAGTGTTGTATGTTCGCACCGGCGGACAGTTCACCCGTTTGAAAGATGGCGATAACGTTGAACGCGGGCCATACGGGGTAAGTGCGATTGACTTACGAAACGGCAAAGTTTTATGGCGTTACAAGGGTGCAGACAAAGGCATCACTAATCTGGTCATTCCCGATCCATCAACTATCACCATCGCCGATCGTGATGACTTAATCATGATCGACACGAACACGGGTAAGCGACGCTCGCGCGTGAAGCATGAGATTGAACGCGCTTCATTTGGGCTTCTGAATGAAAGTGGCGCGGTGGTTGTTGGAGGCCAGTCAGAAATAGCGGCCTTTGATCTCAGAAGCGAGCGAGAACTTTGGCGCGTACGTCACACTCCGCCCGGCCGTGGAGTATTCAAGACTGTTGCCGCTATTGCTGCACGTGCCGCCTCGCTTTATTTTCGTTACGGCGGGGTTGCGTCAACAGCGTTTCGAGGAGTCCAAATTGCACGAGCGGTCGGCGGCGTAAGTTGGTCGGGACTTGCGGCACGATCGTCAGTTTCAAATCTTCAAGCGCTGGCGGCGGATTCAGCGCGGAACTATGCGAGATCGTACGCCGCTTCGCGCTTCAGACAGTTTGGGGTAATTTCGCGAGTCCGTGATCTATCGAGAAGCAGGAGCACAATCCCGTCGGTATCCATTCCCTCAACGTCAGTCATTCCCTCACCCGGAGATTTTATTCGGCGGCGCACGGCGGATGTCGACGAACGACTGCTTGATCGCATCGATCCGGCTCACCAACTCGAACGCCTCTCACGGTTTCTCTGGCATAAGGATCGAATGGCGGCCCTACGCGGTCAATGGATGTATTTTTACACTGATCTAAAAGGGATCGACGGCAACGGGTTTGCAGGAGTGAATATTCACAATGGAGAAACGCAGCGCTTGATTCGCCTGCGAGAACTCGACGAGCGATTTATTACAGATGAAGCATTGGGATTGATGTTTGTTTCGGCCGGTAATCGCATCGTGGCCCACCAGGTTAACCGCAGGTGAGATAGTGCGATCCCACACAGTTGTAGGCGCGGCACTCCGTGGCCGCCCGTGTCGCTAGAGATCCCTCCAGTTTGGAGTTGGGTGGAGGGCAAGAAGAGCGATTTTCCATATATCATTTTCCATTTCTCATTTCTCATTTCTCATTTCTTATTGCAGACAACGTTGGGAGTCGCGGTGTGGACCACAACCGATCGAAGCTCTGCAATGGCTAATGAGAAATGGAAAATGAGATATGGAAAACCGCCTTCGGTTCTAACTAATTAAGGGAGCTCTGATGAATCAGAGGGGGCGGCCACGGAGTAGTGCCGCCCCTGCAATAGCTTCAATGACAGCGCTTTGAATCACCCCGCAGCTGCATCAACACTGGAACCCGCTGCTACCGCTTTGGCATAGATTTCGGGCAGTTCCTTTTGGTTGGTGATTGAGACATTCAGGTCGCGGATCAGACCATCTCCCAATCCATAGATCCATCCATGCATTGCCAACTCTTGTCCGCGTTCCCACGCACTCTGCACGATAGTGGTCTGACAGACGTTGATAACTTGCTCAATTACATTCAGTTCGCACAGACGGTCGGCGCGAAGTTTTTCATCCACTTCGGCCAGCAACTCCTCGTGCCTCTGCTTCACGTCCTGAATGTGGCGCAGCCAGTTGTCGATCAATCCCAGCTTGGAATTGTTCAGGGCAGCTTTCACGCCACCGCAGCCATAATGCCCGCACACGATGACGTCCCTTACCTTGAGAACTTCTACGGCATATTGAATTACCGAAAGGCAATTTAGGTCGGTATGAACAACAACGTTCGCGACATTTCGGTGGACGAACAAATCGCCAGGCATAAGGTTTACTATTTCGTTGGCTGGTACGCGGCTGTCGGAACAACCCACCCACAGATACCTAGGCGTTTGCTGCTTAGAGAGGGTTTCAAAAAAATCCGGGCGCTCCGCTTTGACTTTCGCAGCCCACTCGCGGTTGTTGTTTAGAAGGGTTTTTAGGTCTCTCATGTTGTGGTTGGAAGAAGAGCCAGCTCCTGATCAATTTTAGAATTTGTGCATCGCTACACGAACTTGAACTGCAGACAGAATACACCAACGACGCTTTGAGCTCGCAGTGATTGTCACATTTTGGACGTTACAATGGTCTTGGTTGTTGTTTTAGTATGACAGGCTGCATTAATGACTCTGGCACGGAGGTCAGTAGCTAGCGCGGTAGCGCATGGGTGAGCCGATTGCCGATTGCCGATCTGCGATTTCCGATTACGCCCACAGCCAATTGGCAATCGCAAATCGAAAATCAGCAATCACAATCCACCTCCTGTCAACGTCAATAAGAAAGGGCCGCTCAGTTCGAGCGGCCCTTCCTTAAAAGATCCTGCGTTCAATTCTAATTACCGGAAGTCGTCGGCACAACGGCGCTAGCCTGTTTCGCCTGGAATTGCTGCCAATAATCCTTCACGAAATCTTTCTGCTTCCCGTGACCAAACCCGGAATTGAAGTCAAACTTCACCATCTCCGCAGTCACCTGATCAATGTTCCAGCCATGGCGATTAAAGCGATAGACGGCGCCAACCACTCCGGTCCGGTGTCGACCTCCAGCGCAGTGCACGAAGAACTTGCCGGTTTCAGGATCATCAACCACCTTCATGAATGCTTCAATCTGTTCAATCTTCGGGTAGCCCTTGTCGACCATCGGAATGTTCACATATCGCATTCCCAGGGCCTCGACCGCAGGCTTTTCGTACTCCATCGAATTGTCGGTCAAATCGATGACTGTGCGAATACCGAAATCTGCTAACGCCTTGTAATCTTCGTCCTTGGGTCTGGCACCGCGATAAAAGCGTTCATCCAATTGACCAAAATTTTTGATCTTAATGTTGGGAAAGTCGCTGTTCTTGCTATTGGCAAAGGAGACAGTTGAAAGGGTAAAAACGAGTGCGAGCGTTGCGATAAGGGCAGGCGAATTCTTGCGAATAAATTTCATTCTAAAACTCCTCGAATAGTAAAACTTCGGTTGATACTGTTGGGCGCCTTAATGGCCTTTGAACGAACAACGCTGCCAGCGGATCCTGAATATTCCGGAAAGAAAAACACAACTAAAAACTAGTCACTAAAGAACATTTCGCGTCAAAAAACCGTTAATAAGATTCGAAAATTGCTCGAAAAGTTGCTTAAAATCGGAGGTAGTAGCAGAGCAGAAAGCAGAGGCGTTCAGAGTACAAGCTTTAGCTTGCGTCGTTAGATAATCACAGCTCTTAGATATCTAAGCCGCAACCTAAAGGTTGTACTCTGAACACCTCTGCCTAATGCTTACTGCTTCCTGCTTACTCCTCCACCGGCGCCGGCTCAAAATGTGGTACCAGCAGATGCACGATCAGTAATGCCAACAGGTACGTCGTCCCCGCAATAATAAAGATCGGCAGGTAACTTCCCGTCCACTCCAATACGTAGCCGACGATCTTGGCAATTAGCATCCCACCAATCGCCCCAGCCATGCCGCCAATGCCGACCACCGAGCCAACGGCGCGGCGCGGAAACAGATCGGAAGTCATCGTGAAAACATTCGCCGACCAACCCTGGTGTGCAGAAGCGGCCAATCCAATGAGCGCTACCGCGACCCAGATGTTCGAGGATTGAGACACGAAGACAATCGGCACGACGCACAACGCACAGATCAACATCGCCGTCTTGCGCGCGCGTGCTATGGGCCAACCTCGCTTGATTAGCGTAGAGGATAGCCAGCCGCCACCAACACTACCCACGTCCGCGGCGAGATAAATCACAACCAACGGCAAACCGAAACTGGTAATGCTCTCAGTCGGAACGTGGTATTGATCGTGAAGAAACCCCGGAATCCAAAACAGATAGAACCACCAGATCGGGTCGGTCATGAATTTCGCAATCGCGAACGCCCAAGTCTGACGATGAGGAAGCAGTCGAGCCCAGGGGATTTTGGTTTCCTTGTCGGGTGGATCGCTATTGATGTACTCGAGTTCGGCTTTGCCACAACGCTTATGCTCGTGCGGCTTGCGATAGAGCGCGATCCAAAAAACCAACCAGATGAAACCCAGGGCTCCAGTTATGATGAAAGCCCAACGCCACCCCCACAATCCCACAATCAATGGAACACTTAGTGGCGTAATGATCGCGCCAACATTTGTCCCGGCGTTGAAGATGCCCGTGGCAAGCGCGCGCTCTTTCTTAGGAAACCACTCGGCAACCGTCTTGATCGCCGCCGGAAAGTTCCCTGCCTCACCCAGACCAAGAGCAAACCGCGCGATACTAAAAGTCATGACCGAGCTCGCCAGTGCATGGGCCATCGCGGCCAGACTCCAGAATACGATCGCAAACGAGAAGCCTTTTCGAGTGCCCAGGCGGTCCATGAGTCGCCCCATCAAGATGAAGCCCAACGCATACGCACACTGAAACCAAAACACCACGTTGCTGTAGGCAATCTCGTCCCATCCGAGCTCGGCCTTCAGCGTTGGCTTGAGTATGCCGATCACCTGGCGATCGATGTAATTGATGGTTGCAGCGAAGAACAGCAGCGCACAAATGGTCCAACGGAAGCGCCCGATGCGCTCTCTGATGTTGGTGGTGTCCTGCATCCTGGAAGGTCTCCTCAACTAGATTCGTGTCCCCCATTGGGGCAATTCCGTGAGCCAATTAAGCGATGAGGAATAGTGAGGTTGTTATCTACTCGCGAGTAATACCAGTCCGCAATCCTGGGCGTGCGGCACAAGTTCACGTCAAAATTACGTGAGCAAATCAGTGAGTAAGACGGCGCAAAATGATCGGTTAAGACTAGGAATGCGTAGGTTCCGCTGCTGTGATTCCCTACCAGTTACCTTTGCCATTTGGACCAACAGTACCTTCACCGCTATCGTCGAGCTCTTCCGACTCCTGCGCTTTCTGAGCGAGGACCAGATGGTCGCGCATAGCGTCGCGAGCGGCGGCTGGATCTCGGTCTCTGATCGCACGATAAACTTGTCGGTGCATTTCGGCTGACTCTTTTAGATCCCTGGCCCGATTCACTGTCTTCCGGCGAACATCAAAAAGAATGGTAGCGACCATGTTCATCAGCGACGTGAGAATACGGTTTCCCGAGGCGGCGGCGACCATCTGGTGAAACCGCATGTCGTGAATCAGAAATTGCTCCGGTTCGTCCAGCGAGGCATACATCTCGGTGATCTCTTCCGACATCGCCGCCATTTGCTCACCCGTGGCACGTTCAGCCGCCAACCCTGCTATCGCCATCTCCAGCGACTTGCGCGCTTCAAACATTTCCGCAGAGGTGAACCCGTGCAGCGAGGCCATCATTCGCAATGGTCCACTATCAAGCGAAGGGGATCCCTCAGGCTCCACCACAAACGTTCCTGCGCCAGGTCGGGACCGCAGCACTCCGACCGCCGCCAGCGAACTAATACCGGCGCGCAACGTGGGCCGGCTGACACCGAGCATCTTGGCGAGGTCACGTTCAGGCGGCAAGCGATCGCCCGAGCGTAATTCGCCGCGGTGAATCATTCCGCGAAGTTGCACCGCAATCTCCTCGGCTGTTGTTCCCTGACGTTCTGGATCAACCGTCTTGAATGTCGTTCTGCGTGAATCGGTCATACCGTTTGGTTCGATTGAACACCTGATCTTTACCGGTGCTCAGGGGACCGAGTCATGAAATCCATGAAATCTTAGGAATTGGATTCTATCGGCGATGAGGCGTCTTGTCCAATAATTAATCTAAGGAAATAAATCAATTTAAAGGTTTGACCAATGGGCGATGGCGGGTATTATTACGTCGTCCGGTTCGTAACACACCCAGCAAAGAAAGGCAGATTTTCCATAGCTGATTTCCAGTTCTCATTTGTCATTGCGGACGCCTTCAGGAGCGGACAGCTAACGACTCCATGTTTGAAATGGCAAATGAGAAATGGAAAATGAGCTATGGAAAATCTGCCACAAACTAGAACGGAGAAGACTACTTGAGACGTTTTCAGCCAATACCTTTCTATTTGTTGCTAGTTGTCCTGGCTACTACGACTTCAACGGTCGCGCAAAATCAGCGCACGTCGGAGAAGATGGCCTCGACTGTGCTCACGATCTGGAAAGACACGACGGCAGTCGACGGCAGGGCTGACAAGTGGAACTACGAACAAGGAGTCCTTCTTAAGGGCATCGAAAGCGTCTGGCTAAGCACCGGCGACGGTAGATACTTCAAATACATTCAGCATCTCACCGATCGGTTCATCAACGACGACGGCAGCATACGCACTTACAAGAAAGACGATTACAACATCGACAACGTCCTACCGGGACGAAATCTACTGCTGCTCTACAAGGTCACCGGTCAGGAAAAGTATCGAAAAGCCGCCGCCTTGCTGCGCGAACAACTCCAGTCCCATCCGCGAACCTCGGATGGCGGATTCTGGCACAAGAAAATCTATCCGTCTCAAATGTGGCTAGATGGTCTTTACATGGGCGAGCCTTTTTATGCCGAGTATGCAGCTACCTTTAATGAAGAAGTTGCTTTCGACGATATAGCGAAACAGTTTGTCTTGATGGAGACGCATTCTCGAGATTCGAAAACCGGACTGCTCTACCACGGTTGGGACGAAGCGAAACAGCAGCGATGGGCCAACCCTACAACGGGGCGGTCGCCAAATTTCTGGGGCCGGGCAATGGGTTGGTATGCAATGGCGCTGGTGGATACGTTGGACCACTTCCCTTCCAACCATCCGCAGAGACAAAAACTGATCGCAATTCTTCAACGGCTTGCCGCGGCGGTTGAAACATACCAGGACCAGAAATCAGGATTGTGGTACCAGGTACTCGATAAGGCTGGTCAGAAGGGAAACTATGCTGAGGCTTCAGCCTCGAGCATGTTTGTCTACGCCCTGGCCAAGGGTGTGCGACTTAACTATGTACCGCCGCGGTATCTACGAGTGGCGCGCAAGGGTTATCAGGGCATCCAAAAACAGTTTATCGAGACGACGCCAACCGGGGTTAACCTCAACGGTACGGTCAGTGTTTCTGGTTTGGGAGGCAACCCGTATCGCGATGGAAGTTATGAGTATTACCTAAGTGAAAAAGTGGTGACTAACGATCCAAAAGGTGTCGGGGCATTTCTTTTAGCGAGTTCTGAGATGGAGATGGTGCCGGAGCTTTCGTTAGGGACCGGCAAAACTATCCTGCTGGACTCGTACTTCAATAATGAGACAAAGAAAGACGCGAATGGCCGGCTGACTTCATGGCATTACAAATGGGATGAGCTACCGAACGCCGGTTTTTCGCTTTGGGGAAACATCTTCAAGAGCCTTGGCGCGGAAACGAAGACGCTAATGGAGGCGCCCACAGCAGCGAACCTGAAAAAGGCAGACGTCTACATCATCGTCGATCCTGATACCGATAAGGAGACCGAACGTCCAAACTACATTGAAAAGACTCACATCAATTCCATTGTCGAGTGGGTAAAAGTTGGCGGCGTCCTGGTGCTCATGGGAAACGACGTGGGCAACTCTGAGTTTGACCACTTTAATCAGCTAGCAAATTCGTTTGGAGTTCAATTCAAGAAGGACAGCCGCAACCGCGTCCAGGGAACCAATTTTGTTACCGGCAGAATCCTGGTTCCGGCAGGCAATGGAGTCTTTACGACAGCCCGACAGCTCTTCTTAAAAGAACTCAGCACTCTGTCGGTCACTCCACCGGCAAAAACTGTTATCGAGGATAACGGGGATTCAATTATCGCTGTCGCCAAAGTAGGTCGCGGCACCGTGTTCGCAGTCGGCGATCCCTGGTTGTATAACGAGTACGTGGACGGACGAAAGCTACCGCCTGAATATGAAAACTTCAAAGCCGCAAGAGATCTCTCACGCTGGCTCATCCTACAGACTCGATCTCGTGCCGCGCGAAAGTAAGACCTGGACCAAACTCAACTCCTTGGAGTGCGCCGCCTTGTCGGCGCT
>DATEPB010000093.1:0-127442 GCA_035273425.1 Pyrinomonadaceae bacterium
CCCCGTTCTGTACTAATCTTTGCTATCCTCAGTCTCCATGCTAAGTGACTTTCTCGGTTCAATCTGGCGACGAACGCCGAAGTTTATCAAACGCAACATCATGACGATGACTCATCCGCGTTTTGCGGTGACGGTAGGCGCTATCATTACCGACGACCAGGGCCGAGTGCTTCTGTTCAAACATCATTTTCGTCCCGGCTCAGGTTGGGGTATGCCTGGTGGCTATATCGACAAACATGAGCAACCGTTAGAGGCCTTACACAGAGAACTTCAAGAGGAGGTTGGGCTGGAACTTAAGAACGTCGAACTATTTACTACCCGGGCGTTCAGTAAACCCTTACAAGTCGAGATTATCTTTCGCTCTACTGCTGTCGGTGAGCCCGCGCAATTGAACTACGAGATCGAAAAAGCCGAATGGTTCTTGCCGAACGCGCTGCCACCGCAATTACCAAAAGATCAGAAAGAACTAATTGAACGGGCCTTTGCCGATGGAGCAAATCGCCAGGATTGATGTATGCTGTCGGGCGAAAATCAAGAAGTAATGAGTGATGAGTTGTGAGTGATGAGCAGGCGCCTAGCCCTGACTCGTCCTCATTACATCACTCATCACTCATCACTCTTTTAGGGAGCCAAAAATGGTAGATCTGATTCCTTCCAACGATACCGTGATGCAGATTCTGAAGCGCACCGGCGCGTTTCGCGAAGGCCACTTTGTTTACCCAAACCGCAAGCATTCACCGCACTATTTCCAAATGCCGCTGGCCTTTCGCTATTACGACACCGCCCGCGTACTGGCGGTTGGCTTAAGCAGAAAATTCAGAGTTGATCGCGACATCTCGAGCCAGCTCCCAAAGATCGCCATCATTAGTCCTAGTTCGGGCGGAATCCCGGTAGCCTTTGGCGTGCGCGATGCTTTGAACGCGGAGCAGATTTATTGGGCCGAGCAGGAAGAGGGCAAACGAATGTTCCGCCAGTACGTCAACAAGGGAGAAGTGAATCCATGCATTATCGTTGACGACATTATCAGAAGTGGCAGTGCGATTGAGGAAACCGCTGAACTGGTGAGGGAGCTTGGCGCAAAGGTCATCGGTTGTGGAGCAATTGTTCGCTTTACTTCAGCTCCGGAAAAACTGGGAGACGTTCCGATCAGATCACTGGTTGAGTTTGACGCGCGCATGTATGACGCCGGCGAAGACTGCGGTGACTGCACGAAGAGTGCGCCGGTTGAGAATGTTCGCTTCTAAGTCGCTGGAGAGTCAGTCCAGAGCTAAAAAAGAAAGCAGATTTTCCATATATCATTTTCCATTTCTCATTTGCCATTGGAAGAAGGCGTACAGGCAGAGACATGGGGTCAGAGTTCAAGCTTTAGCTTGCGTCCCGATCCACAGCCTAAAGGCTGAACTCTGAACTTCAGGTCTCTGGCTCGGCAATGGCAAATGAGAAATGGAAAATGAGATATGGAAAATCTGCTTTACTACTTCTTCACTTAAAGTCCTGTCCCGCCGCGAGCTAGATCTCGTGTCGATTAGCCAGCGCCTTGTCCATAGTGACTTCATCCACATACTCCAGATCGCTACCAACCGGCATTCCCATCGCAATTCGAGTGACACGCAATCCGAGTGGTTTGAGTAGGCGGCTGATGTAGTTTGCCGTCGCTTCACCTTCTGTGGTGGGGTTAGTCGCGAGGATGACTTCGCTAACCTCGATACCGTCGTTGTTTTCGGGTTTCAGCCGCGGCAGCAGGTTCGCCAGGTGAAGTTCGTTTGGACCAATGTGGCGGATCGGGGAGAGACTTCCGTGCAGCACATGGTAGACGCCTTTGAAGCTGCGCGTCTTTTCTACCGCCACCATGCTATGCGGTTCCTCGACTACACAAATCACCGAATGATCACGCGAAGTTGAGGCGCAGATGCGACAAGGATCGACATCGGTGAGGTTGTTGCAAACAGAACAGAAAACGATGCGCTGCTTAACTTCGCGCATGGCCAGAGTCAAACGCTCAAGCTCGTTTTCAGGTGTTCGCATTATATGAAACGCCAGCCGTTGGGCCGACTTGTGCCCGATTCCTGGCAGGCGTTTCAATTCGTCGATCAGTTTGGTGACGGGTTCGGCGTATTCTAACATTCGCTTTGTGCTTAGTTCTTGGTGCTTAGTACTTAGTTTCTAACACATCACGATCAGAATGCTTCCGCATTGAGTGCAAAGTACAAAGCACCAAGTACAAAGCACAGAGAAAAAGAATTTGAGATCGTATTTACGCGGCGAGTCATCCAAACATCCCGCCAAGTCCTGGTGGCAACATCCCACCAAGTTTGCCCTTCATGGCTTCGTCCACTTTGCGGTTCGCTTCGTTTATGGCCGCAAGGATCATGTCCTGCAGCATCTCAACGTCTCCGTCTTTGATGGCTTCAGGATCAATCTTCAAAGAAAGGATTTCGTGATTGCCTTTCATTTCTACGCTCACTACTCCGCCGCCTGAAGAAGCATCTACACGCAGTTCCTCCATCTCCTTCGACATCTTCTCCTGCATTACCTGCGCCTGCTTCATCATTTGCTGAATGTTAAATCCGCCCGGAAATTTCATAGCCGTGACCCCTCTCAAGATTGAATGGATTGCTTGTGGACTTGGAAAACATCGTAGCTTTCATCAACAGCGAATGCAACGGAGCGCAACCCGAGGGGAAGACGGAAGGGGGAAGGGGTCGAGGGGAAAGGGTAAGGAGGGGCGAGGAAGCGGAACAAGAGGTTGGGCCCGCACCCTTTTTTGAACTACAACCGCTTGCCTTTGACCCCTTCCCCTTTACCCTTTTCGTCTCACCCACTTTTTCCTTGGAGACGCACATAAGTTCTTGTGAATCCTGCAAATCCTGTCTAGTGTTACGCCGATGAAGAATCCAGACGATTCGGTTGAAACCGATCTCACTCTCAGAGCTGAAACCAAGCTCTATTACGATCTTTACAAGCCTGCAATTTTACCGGCGCCCTTATTGATTGCGTTACATGGTTACGGAGCCAACAAACGCCAGATGATGCGTGAAGCGCGGCAGATGGCGCCTGCGTCGTTTGCGATTCTTTCGCTCCAGGGATTTCATCAACACATGAAGGAACCGAAAGAGCCGGGTGGCCCATTGCGGTTTGGCTTCGGATGGTTAACCAATTTTCATCCGGAAGATTCGGTAGCGATTCATCATCACGCGATTCTCGATCTGGTTAACGACCTTGCTACCCAAACCGTTGTCGATGGCGAACGCATATTCCTACTAGGCTTCTCCCAAACCTGTGCACTCAACTATCGGTTCGCCTTTACGCATCCGCAGGTTCTTCGAGGCGTGATTGGGATCTGCGGTGGCTTGCCCGGTGATTGGGAAACGAGCGAGTGTTATCGAGCCACAGATGCATCAGTGTTTCATTTGGCAGGAAGGCAGGACGAATTTTATCCGCCCGAACGTGTCGCGAGCTATGAGGAGCAGTTGCGCACGCGTGCCGACGACGTAACGTTCAAGAGTTATGAAGCCGATCACAATATCGTTCCAGCCATGCGTGACGATGTGAAGGCCTGGCTCGAACGCAATCTTATTCAGCGGTGATTTGAAAGATGAAGAAGTCCAATACCGAGCAGCCAAGTACCGAAGGCGTTGCGCCGATTCCGGCTCTTCGATCTTCGAAGGAAACTCTCGAAGTGTTCGGCAAGATCGCTATCGGCCTGGTTGGTCTATGTTACGTGCTCGGGTTGATAGTGGTGACAATACACCTGCGCAAGTATGGCCTGAATTCCCTGGACTTACCGCAACTTCATTACGTAATGGCCGGCGTGTGGGCCATACTCCCAATCCTACTTACCGTCCTGATGATTATCTTCGGCGCCTACATGTATCAGGTTCAGGTGATAGACGAACCGGCATCAACAGGTTGGAAGCGACTTCGTAAGATATTCGAGGTCGTGCTTGTTCTGCTCGTCGCCTTCTATTTTGTTCTGAAATTCCTTGGCGGTAACCTGGGCCTGGATTTTGGGTGGAAAAGCTGGGTCTTCATCCCTCTGATCGGGGCGTTCGCTGCAGTTAGCATTAGTGCGGGAGTGTTTTTGCTCACGCGACCCGACGGTTACTCGAGTATCGGGATGCTCTCTATCAATCTGGGTGCAATCGTTTTTGGATTATGCCTGGGCCTGCTTTACCTCGTAACTTTTTCCAATAACACCTATCAGAAGATTCCCTGGTCAACGGGCGGTGGTCGTCCCAGCCAGGTGCAGTTGATGATCGATCCACAGTCGAAACCATATCTGGAAGGCGTGGGACTCAGGCTGACCAATGCAGCAAATATGACGGAGCCGACTCGTCTACTCATGACCACTGAGAAAGAAGTGGTTTTGATCAATGCCAATGGCGACGCAGTCAGCATTCCTGTAGGCACCGTTAAATCAATCGTTTATGAAAAATAGGCTGCACACCTCGCGATACTTACAATTGCCTCTGCTCCTGATTTTGGCTTGTCACACAAGTTGCCAAAGTTCGCCACCCTATCGGGCTGCGCTGGCTACGCCGACACCGACGCCGCTGATCACAAAGCCGCTGTCGACCCAGGCATCGTCTGAACTGAAACAGCTAATTGAAGCTGCCACTGAACAAACAAAAATCACCACCGGCTACGATCCAACCTATGTCGGAATTACTTATCCGGGCGGAGATGTTCCCGCGGAAACAGGAGTTTGCTCGGACGTCGTGGTGCGCTCGTTTCGAAAGGTTGGTATTGATCTACAGAAGGAGTTGCACGAGGACATGGGCCGTGCATGGGCAGCATATCCGAAAAAATGGGGAGCCTCGCGTCCAGATGCGAACATCGACCATCGTCGGGTACTAAACCTGACAACCTGGTTCGAACGCCAGAAGAAGTCGGTGCCAGTGACCACTAATCGCGACGACTATCTGCCCGGCGATATCGTCTCGTGGGACCTCGGCAACAATCTCGACCACATTGGCTTAGTTGTGAATGTCTATTCTGAAGACAGCAAGGGTTATCTGATTGTGCACAACATCGGGTTGGGTGCACGGACCGAAGATGTTTTGTTCAATTGGAAGATAACCGGGCATTACAGATACTTCGAAAAGTAGATACCGCGGAACGATCCACCAACCTACACGAACCAACACTAAGAACTGTTGTGTGTGATCGTGTATTTTGTGGATCGGGTTCCATCTCTCCTATGGCAAAAGCGATCGCCGTCATCAACTGCTCGCACCTCGTTACATTAGCGGGCCCCGCCAGACCCCGCGTCGGCCCCGAACTGCGCGACTTGGGAATCATTAACAACGGTGCGCTTTTGATCCAGAACGGCAAAATCGTTAAGTCCGGTTCTCGAAGTGAAATCGAATCCTTGATTTCACCGGAGACTGAGACTGTGGATGCCGGTGGACGCGTCGTGATGCCAGGTTTCGTCGATGCTCACGCGCATCCCGTTTTTGCCGGCGCCCGAGTAGGCGAATTCGAGGAACGTTCTGAGGGAGCGACCTACCAGGAAATAGCTGCGCGGGGTGGAGGCATACAATCGACTGTCAATGCGACGCGAGCGGCTAATCTTGATGAACTGGTGGCCGCGGGCCGCCATTACGCTGATTGGTTTTTGCGAACCGGCACCACGACGGTTGAAGCCAAGTCGGGATACGGTCTGACCGTTGAAGACGAGCTCAAAATCCTGCGTGCGATCAGGCAGCTGGATCGAGAAACCGCCCTCCGCTACGTGCCTACCTTTTTGGGCGCGCATTCGATTCCATCTGAATTCAAGTCCAATCGGGATGATTACGTTAGGTTAGTAATCGAGGAAATGCTCCCGCAAGTGGCTGGGAATCAGCTGGCTGAGTTTTGTGATGTCTTTTGTGAAAAGAAAGTTTTTACTACGGAAGAGTCGTATCAGCTCCTTTCCGCCGCGAAGCAATATGGCCTGGGCTTGCGCATCCACGCTGATCAGCTCTCGCTATCCGGTGGCGCGAAACTGGCAGCGAAACTCGGCGCCATCACGGCAGATCATTTGGAGCATACCGACGCCGAAGGTATCGCCGCCTTGAAATCAGCAGGTGTGCAACCGGTTCTTTTGCCGGGTTCGGTTTATGCGCTTGGTTCAAGTCGATACCCGGCAGCGAGAGAAATGATCGACGCTGGTCTGGCTGTAGTGCTGGCGACGGATTTCAACCCTGGCTCATCGCCCACTCCGTCGATGCCGATGGTGCTCTCGATTGCCGCAACTCATATGAAGATAACGCCAGCAGAGGGGATCACGGCCTGCACCATCAATGCGGCTTATTCATTAAACCTCGGCGACCAGATCGGATCGCTTGAGTCTGGAAAGATTGCCGACTTCGTGATTCACGACTGTGAAGACTATCGCGAGATAGCGTACTTCTTTGGCGTCGAACATCCCTGGAAAACTTATGCGGGCGGGCAGTTGGTGTACGAGCGTTCTTGATGGTTGCCGTCGTAATTCAAAATATTGTTTGTGTCGCGATGATTCGTATGAACCGAGTGTCCGACGTAGCAAACTAACAGTTTGCTTTACGTTAAAAATCGGTTGACGCTTCGGTACTTGTATTTTATTATCCCCGCAACACTGGAAAGGAGGTGATTCTAAATATATGAGTTTTTATCACAGTGAGGTGGCTGCGGCCTGACCTCTGAACCAGAAACTAACCGTTAGGATTTAGGTTCAGTCGTCTTACTGCTCAGCTTCTCCCGAGGGAGAAACATACAGTCAGCCTCAGGCCAATCCGAACAGTTCACCGGAAGCCGTCCATGATTTAGTCATGGACGGCTTCTTTCATGTTGAGAAGTGAGCGGTAGGCAGTGAGCAGTAAGCAGTGCGCAGTAATACGCACGACATCGTAGTCTTACTGCTTACTGCTTACTGCTTACTGCTTACTATTCAGGGATTCGGCGTAGTGGGTGTCGGTTTATCCGAAGGCGCCAAGCGCGTCGGATCAGGCCGGTCCGGAGAAGTATGCAAGTGCATTGCTTTCCAATCTTTTCCTACACGGCGAAACACCAATGTCATGCGTCCCGTCGCGGTCTCGTCCTCACCTCTGAAGTTTTGCGACTGCGTCCAAAGACACGTGACCACTGCGGCATCGCGGCCGACCATGGTGATCGAGACGTCGCGAGTAGTTAGCTTTACATCCTTCACGTCTTTGTAGGAGCTCTCACGATTGCGGCGCATCTGCTCCCAACCCTTGGTGACCGAGCCGTTGTTGTTGAAGAGAATCAGACGCGGTGAGTTCCAGTAAACGTCCGACACCATCTTTACGTCGGCCTTGCGGATACCGTCGAGCAGTGAATCAAATGCTGCGACTACACTCTGCGAACCTGGGGTAACCCCGGTGGTTGAGGCTGGCGTAGGCTTCGCTGCCGTTGATTTTGGTGAAGGCTTCGGGGTTACTGCAGTTGATTTTGGCGAAGGCTTGGGCGTAGCTGCCGGCGTTTCCTGTGTGCTCTCCGTCTCAGATGAAGAACGATTGGTGTTTGGTTGAGACGCGGTGCGGGGACGAGTTGTCGAGGAATTTGTGTTCTGCGCGAACATCGTTGGCGCAGACGTAACGAACAACAGCGCGGTGCCGATTGCGATTCTCTTTAACATTAATATTCCTCTTGGGTTGTGGGTTTGGTTCCGAGGGAGGGCGATGCGTTTAGACATCACCCAGAGCATTCATGGCGTCGAACCATGGTACTCCACTACGAAGTCTTTCGACAGAACGTTTTTGTCCAAGAATATCGAACACTTCAAATATTGAAGGACCAACCGACTGACCGGTTAACATTGTTCGAGAACCGTTAATTAGAAGTCCCGCCTTAACTCCGTTCTCTGCCGCAAACTCACGCAACGCGGCTTCTGCGGTGTCATGGGTGAACGACTCAAGACTCTCAAGTCGATTGGCAAAGCCAGGCAGTTGCTCTTTCAAACGCGGATCTTTGCGCAGGTTTTTGTCGACGGCTTCAGGTGCAAAATCGAAGTCATCAGAAAAATATGCGCGGCCCTGGTCCGAGAAATCCTTGAGCGTAAAGAAACGCTGGCGAATCATGTCGACAACTCTGGCAAACCATTCGCGGTCTTCATCGTCATACTCTTCACGCCAAAGCTTATTCGCACGCAACTCAGCTTTCACCATTGGCAGCAACTCCGCAACCGGCATGGTGCGAATGTATTCGGCATTCATCCACAATGCCTTGTCGTCGGTCCAGTGGCGCGGGTCGTTCTCCTGGAAATTGAACACAGCAGGCGAGCGATGAATGTGATCGAGCGAGAAGAGTTCGAGTAGCTCTGAAACGCTCAAGACCTCTTTACCCTCAGGTGCTGACCAGCCGAGCAGCGCCAGGAAGTTACGAAATGCCGCAGGAACAAAACCACGATCACGATACGTGGTAAGTGAAACCACTTCGCCGTGTTTTCGTTTGGAAAGCTTCCCTTTATTGGGCGCGAGAATTAACGGCAGGTGCGCAAACTGAGGCACCTGAGCGCCCAGGGCCTCGTACAGAAGTATTTGTTTGTGTGTGTTCGTCAGATGGTCCTGTCCGCGAATCACATGGGTGATTCCCATTTCGATGTCATCGATCACGACGGAGAGGTTGTAAAGCGGATGACCGTCGGATCGCAGCAAGACCAGATCCTCAATCTCAGAATAGTCGCGTTCCTGTGGACCGTAAACGATATCCTCGAAATGCGCTTTGCCTTCGTGCGCTATTTTCAATCTGACAGCGAAAGGCTCACCCGCAGCTGCTCGACGGTTGGATTCCTCTTTCGAAAGATCTCGATATTCATTGGCGCGCGGGTCAACACCTTCGACAGCACGGGCGCGCGCGCGGGTCGCGATGTTCTGCTTCACGTTCGCATCGTCGCGTTGGGCTTTAGGCGTGAAGTCCCGATACGCTTTGCCTTCGTTGACGAGTTTATTCGCGGCTGCGCGATGCTTGTCGGCATTGGCCGACTGAAACACCATCTCTTCGTCGAAATCCAAACCGAGCCATTCCAAACCTTCAATAATCGATCGCGTCGATTCTGCCGTTGAGCGTTGCAGATCGGTGTCTTCGATACGCAGCAGAAATTTCCCGCCGATCTTTCGAGCATATAGCCAGTTGAACAACGCCGAGCGAGCAGCGCCGATGTGCAGATAGCCGGTTGGTGATGGAGCAAAACGTACGCGAACCACAATTGTTGCCCAAATGATGAACGCGGAATGATGAACATTGAACTGAAGACAGTGGCTTTAGTTCCGCGTTCAGCGTTCCGCGTTCATTGTTCGATTTATGGCGGAGATGACAGGATTCGAACCTGTGAAGGGCTTTTGACCCTTAACGGTTTAGCAAACCGCCGCCTTCAGCCACTCGGCCACATCTCCCCAAAGCGAAAAATCATTCTAATCGGCAGCGAAGGATTGTCAAGGTAACGCGCAGAAGCGAGCGAGCGATCCACGAAAATACACGAAATCGCACGAAGAAGGTTTCGGAAGAGTTAGTGGATCGTTCCCATGCTGCTTTTCCCCAGTGAACCCCCGCCATTTGTACGGCGGATGGACATGATCGTCAGATCGTCTCGTAACGATTGACCAGCTCCGAAGTTATTTAGTTCTTTGCGACATAACTCAATCATTGACGTTGGTGAAAGCTTGCAGTTGGCACTTAAGAGGCTCGAGATCCGCTCCGTGCCAAATTCGTTACCCTCGCTGTCCACACATTCCGAAAGTCCGTCAGTGTAGAGAAACAGCGTGTCGCCTTCATCGAGGTGAACTGTGCTGACTGCAAAGCTTTCGCTGCAAAAAATGCCAACCGGCAGACCTGTGGCTTCGATGCTTGAGACCTTTCCGTCTTTGACGAGAAGCGGAGGCAGGTGTCCAGCATTGCAAACCTCGATGTCACCAGTGCCGTTGGCCCGTCCACAAACGAGAGTCGCATATTGCGTCGGCAGAGTGCTTTCGCAAAAGACCCGACTGGCGCGTTCGACCATCTGATCAAGGGGCAGGTTGATTGATACCAGAGTTCGAAACATCGCCTGAAGATGAGCCATCAACATTGAAGCAGCGACACCTTTGCCAGAGACGTCGCCCAAAACAAAGTGCACAGTCTTATCTTCACTGTTGATGAGGTCGCAATAGTCTCCACTGACAGGGCCTGCGGGTTGGTAATGGTAGGCGACTTCCCAGCCATCAATTCTCTGGTGGGGTACCGGCAGCAATCCGGTTTGAATCTGCGCAGCGAGCGCCAGGTCCTGTTCCAGGGCACGCTGTTGCGACATGGTCAGATCACCGAGACAGAAACGTTGCAACGGATCTGCCAGCAAGCGCTCAGGTTCAACTGGATCATGACAAACCTCGCACAGTCCATAAACGCCTCGGTCCATCCGATCGAGCGCGGCGTCAACTTCCTGCAGAAGCTGCGCCAGTTCTGGTGGACGGTGAAACCCGTGAGCAACGTCTTCCAACTTTTGACGACGGTCGAGTAACTGTTCGCGTAGAAGCGGTTCAATCGCGGCTACCATTTTTATTTGTCCTTCCTGTAACCCTGTTTATGCAACGAGATTGGCGGGTCGCGGTGCTCTCTGAAGCTGAACGGGCAGTTGTGGGGCGCAACATATCTTTGTGAGTCGGGCACGGTCACGTTGCATCGTTGTATCGCTGGCGAGCCACCCGCGGACTTCGGCAAAGATTCGAGCGGCATGGGGATCGGGAGGCTCGACCACCCGATAATGAATCCACTTGCCTTCACGACGCGATGTCACCAACCCCGCCCGCCGTAGATAAGCGAGGTGCCTTGAAATTTTAGGTTGGCTAATGCCGAGCACTTCAACATGGAAGCAGACGCAGATTTCGTCGTCCCCCATGAGGCTGATCAAACGCAAGCGCGTTCGATCAGCCAGCGCCTTGAAAAGCAGTTCAATGTTGTATTCTTTACCGCCCATTTATGATTACTTTTCTGTGTTGGTTAATACGATTTGAGACCTGCGAGAGTTCCTTTTGACGCCCTTATTTAAGCTCGAAAAGCTCGTTTTTTCTATCCGATCCTTGCGCCTGAATTCGACCTAATCAACTCCCACTTTCTGACTTCGCCGCTCGAGCAAAACTGTATCGCGCCATATGCCATTCAACTCTGCGACGCGTTCTCTAAGCCCTATTTTCCGAAAGCCACAACGCTGATGTATTGCAATGCTGGCCGCGTTTTCGGGAAAGATGCTCGCCTGCAGGGTCCAGATCCCATTTGATTCAGATTCCGCGACCAAGGCGTCGAGAAGTGCCCGGCCCAAACCCAAGCCACGATACTCCTCGGCCACATACACACTGACTTCAGCTACTCCCGAGTAAGCTTGCCGCTTCGAGATCGGGCTGAGCGCACACCAGCCGGCCACGAATTGTTCGGACGCAGCCGCCAATCGGCAACTCTTTAGATGACCGGCGTCCCATTGCTCCCAGGAGGGAGCGGTGGTTTCAAAAGTCGCGAGGCCGGTTGCGAGCCCCTGAATGTAGATATCCCGCACGCGCTCCCAGTCCGCGTCACTCAATGGCCGAATCTCGATGTTTTCCGCGCTCATAAATAAAACATCAAATACGCCTTGACACATATGTCCGTCTGGAGTATTGTGCGTTTCACATTCGCATAGGCGAATATGACTATAGAGGAGGCAGACATGGAAAGCAAGACTGAAAATCAGGTGACAGCGCTCAAGGCGCATCTGGCGCTGAACGTCAAGAACGTGGAGCAAAGCATCGAGTTTTACAAGAAAATGTTTGGGATTGAGCCGAGCAAAGTTCGGACAGGATATGCGAAGTTTGATGTGCAAAACCCGCCACTCAATCTGACTCTGAATCAGGTGGCGTTTAATGAGCGCGGAGCTCTTTCCCACCTCGGCATTCAGTTGTCATCAACAGCTGACGTGCTGGCGATGCGAAAAAAATGGGAAAACGCGGGTCTCGTAACCCGCGACGAGATGCAGACGAACTGTTGTTATGCCACTCAGGATAAGACCTGGGTCCATGATCCGGATGGCAACGAGTGGGAGGCCTTTGTGGTTTTGAAAGACAACCTGGCTGAGTCGGTAGCGTGCTGCGGAATCGACGCCGGAGTCACGGAAGAGAAGAGTGAGACGGTGAGTGCGACGGCAAATGAATCCGTCTCATGTTGCGCAACGTCGACTACGCCGGCAACAATTGCGCGTGTGTGATTTCGACTCCGGGGTAGGTGCACATGACACTTAATAACCCAGTTCCGATCAGGAAGCTTTCCTTCCTGGATCGCTTCCTGACGGTCTGGATCTTTGGCGCAATGGCAATTGGAGTCCTCACTGGATATATCAATCCGGGAGCCGAGACATTCATTGGGCGTTTTCAGGTGGGCACCACCAACATTCCCATCGCCGCCGGCCTCATCCTGATGATGTACCCGCCGCTGGCAAAGGTACGTTACGAAGAACTGGGAAGAGTATTCCGGGATTGGAAGGTGCTGATCCTCTCGCTGATTCAGAATTGGATCATTGGGCCGTTGTTGATGTTCCTGCTCGCGATCGTCTTCTTGCCCGGTCATCCGGACTACATGGTGGGACTGATTCTGATCGGGCTCGCACGATGTATTGCGATGGTGATTGTTTGGAGCGAACTTGCCTGCGGGGACAATGAATACGCCGCGGGGCTGGTCGCATTCAATAGCATCTTCCAGGTGCTGTTCTACAGTATTTATGCATGGTTCTTCATCACGCTGTTGCCGCCGATGTTTGGACTGCATGGAAGTATTGTGCAGGTTAGTATCGGCGATATCGCCCGGAGTGTATTTATCTATTTGGGAGTACCATTCATTGCGGGAATGCTCACCCGATTTATCCTAATCAAGCTCAAGGGTAAGGACTGGTACCACCAGGTTTTTATCCCTCGCCTAAGTCCGCTGACGCTCGTGGCATTGCTGTTTACAATCTTTGTGATGTTCAGTCTTAAGGGCAATTTGATTGTGCGATTGCCACTTGACGTGTTTCGCATCGCCGTGCCGCTCCTGATCTATTTTGTCTTGATGTTTCTGATCAGTTTTTATCTGGGACGACAAATTGGCGCGGATTATTCAAAGACTACGACCCTGTCATTCACGGCGGCCAGCAATAACTTTGAATTAGCGATTGCGGTTGCAGTTGCTGTTTTTGGGATCAATTCGGGCGTAGCGTTCGCGGCCGTCATTGGTCCCCTCGTGGAAGTACCTGTAATGATTGGGTTGGTCAGGGTCGCGTTGTGGCTGCAGCCGCGCTGGTTTGCCGCTAATTCGATAGACGGTTGAAGTCAGATAGTCATTCCTCTATGAACGTGGGTATCCCCCTTTTCTGGTAAATCCACCCCAACGCCACAGAGAACACACAGGGGAGGCACCGAGAGTTGAAAATATCGCGACACAGTCCTTGCGGGTGGCACTAAGCAGAATGAAGAGCGAGTATGAAAAAACGGGTGCTGATTCTTTGCACGGGTAACTCAGCGCGTAGTCAGATGGCGGAAGGACTGTTACGCGACCTCGCGGGCGACCGGTTTGAGGTCATGAGTGCGGGTGTCTTGCCTACGCGCGTTCGGCCAGAGGCTATTGTCGTGATGCGAGAAGTTGGCATTGATATTTCATCGCATCGCTCCAAGTCAGTCGACGAATTCCTAAATCAGAATTTCGATTTTGTTCTGACGGTGTGCGACAACGCGAAACAGCAATGTCCAATGTTTCCTGGACCAGCGCGACGGATCCACTGGGGACTGGACGATCCTGCCGAGGTCACCGGCGATGAACATACGAGGCTCAATGCCTTTCGTACCGCACGAGATGAATTGAGGGAACGACTAAAGGAGTTCGATTCAGCTTACCGTAAAAGCTAGATAGTGTGGGGGGGATAGTATAAAAATGGCCCGGCGCTCATCTGAGAGCCGGGCCACATTTTTGTTCAGGACAGTTGAGGCTAGAGCAAGTTCTTGTTTATCTGATTTCCGCGTTCCTTCATGCGCTGTTCACGTCTTGTCTTACGTTCCAACTGACGCTCCTCGTGCTTAGCTTTGCGCTCCGCTTTCAATTGCTCGAGACGTGCTTTCTGTTCGGCGGTCAACACCGCTTCAGTTTCTGCGCGAATTCCTTCCATTGAGGCCTGGATTTCCTGGCGCAGCGCCCTGGCTCTGTTTTCATCGTCCGCGCTAAACGTGCCGGCGACTCGTTTCTCACGCAGTTTCATGAGCTCCTCGCGTTGCGCTTTTGTGGCTTCCATGCGGCGCTGGGCAATCGCGCGAACTTGTTCCCGCTGAGCGTCGGTGAGATTCAGTTCACCCAAGTGCCCTGGACCGCTATGACCGCGCATTTCACCGCGCATTTCACGATGACGTTGCCTTTCTTCTCGGTGCCGGGCCCTACGCTCCATGTGCTCCTGCCGCGAAGCTTCCGGGGTAGTTGTTTGGGCAGGTTGCTGGGCGAATGAAACTGTAGTCAAGGCCATTATTAGTCCACAAAGCACTGCAAAACTCTTCTTAGAGAACATTTCAGTCAAACTCCTTCTTTTGTGCGTCCAGTGATCAAAAACGAATGGGGATGATGCCGATTTCCTTTATCCTGCGCTTAGACGCGGCACCGGACCGATTAGTCTGGAAGAATGTTTGGTATTGACATGACCTAAAGAGCAGAGTACTTTGTACCGCAAAGAGCTGGACTTCAGCAACTCCAAGTTTGTTTGAGAGAAACGAAGCTGTGGTGGCTAAACTTTGAAGCACCAAGTTACAATATTGCGCAAATGAAGCATCTTGAAAAAATAAACTCCCCAGCCGATCTGCGTCGGATGCCGCTTGAGAATTTGCAACCGGTTGCCGATGAAATCCGCCAATACATATTGGAGACGATGTCGCGAATCGGCGGACACACGGGCGCGTCCCTGGGCGCCATTGAGCTAGCCGTCGCCTTACACTATGCGTTTGACACGCCTCGCGATCGGCTCGTTTGGGACGTCGGGCACCAAGCCTACGCTCACAAGATTCTGACTGGGCGTCGCGATCAATTACCCACGATCAAACAGTATGGCGGTATCAGCGGTTTTCTACGGCGTGATGAATCTGAGTATGACGCCTTCGGTGCCGGACATGCCTCCACCTCCCTCTCGGCCGCTTTAGGTATGGCTATCGCTCGCGATAAGAAGGGTGAAAATCATCACGTAGTCGCGTTGATTGGTGATGCGTCTCTTGCAGGCGGGATGGCCATGGAAGCAATCAATCAGGCCGGGCACCTGAAGAGCCGCCTAATAGTGGTACTCAACGACAACGAAATGTCGATCGCTCCAGCAGTAGGTGCGTTGACCGGTTATCTGAATCGAATCAAAGGTGCGCACAATTACCATCGTTTCAAGGACGAAGTGGAAGAAACTCTGTTGTCGATCCCCTCAGTTGGTGAGCGACTGCATCACGCGGCGAAGACGGTCAAAGATGCTATAGCCGCAGCTGTGCTACCCGGAGCACTCGTAAGCGAGTTGGGTTTCAAGTACATCGGCTACGTAGATGGACACAATCCCCGCGCGTTGGTCGCAGCTCTCAATGAGGCCAAACAGGTTGAGGACGGACCAGTGATAGTTCATGCGCTGACGACGAAAGGCAAGGGCTATCCGCAAGCAGAGAAAGATTATTACCGCTGGCACGCGACCGGACCTTTCGATCTCGTGAGTGGCAAAGCGATCAAGTCTTCAGGAAGCGCACCGACGTACACCGCAGTTTTTGGGAATACGCTGGCGGAGCTGATGGAAAAGGACAAGAAGATCATCGCCTTAACTGCTGCGATGCCAGACGGTACCGGCATTTGCACTCCTCTCGAGAAGTTTCCAGAACGTTCGTTTGATGTGGGAATTGCCGAGCAGCACTGCGTGACTTTTGCCGCCGGTATGTCATGCGAAGGTCTGATTCCGGTTTGTGCAATTTACTCAACCTTCTTACAGCGAGGCTTTGATCAGCTGGTGCACGACGTATGTATCCAGGATCTCAACGTAAAGTTTTGCCTCGATCGAGGAGGAGTGGCGGGTGGTGATGGACCAACCCATCACGGGCTGCTTGATATCGCTTATCTTCGGGGAGTGCCCAACCTGGTGATGATGGCGCCAAAAGACGAGGCCGAAATGCGCGACATGTTGCTCACAATGGTTGAGCATGTCGGCCCGGCAGCCATGCGTTATCCGAGGGGAAGTGGGGTGGGAGCAGATATCACTAAGCCGCCGCAACCTTTGGAAATTGGCAAGGGCGAGATTCTTCGCGACGGTGGTGAGATTGCGATCGTGGCTTATGGCTCCATGGTTCATCCGTCGCTTCAGGCTGCCGAGCACCTCGCCAAGGAGAAAATTGAAACGACGGTGGTGAATGCGCGGTTTGTTAAGCCTCTCGACTCCCAACTACTGATCGCCCTCGCGCAAACGAAGCGACTGATAGTCACAGTAGAGGAAGCCTACTTAGCCGGAGGCTTCGGATCAGCCATACTTGAGTTGCTCGAGGAAAACGGACTCCAGGACAAGGTGCGGGTTGTGAGGATGGGTGTACCAGATCGGCTGGTGACCCATGGCGACGCGAAGCTTCTGCTCGCAAAGTATGGACTCGATGCGGACGGCATCTACACGCGCGTCAAGGAAAGCATCGACGTGCTCGATGACCGGCGTGCTAAGCCTCAAAAAGTAGGGCGATAACCACAAACCTATTCATCGATTAACGCGTCCGTTCTGTGAACCACAGACGGGCGCGTTGTTTTGGTGCACGATATGGTTACTTTTCGTTCTCATTTTTTCCCTCACCAGCTCAATACCACAGACTTTCACAGGAAATTTCGCAATCTGCAGTGGGGTTTTCTTTTGGCTCCTTTCTTGCAAACACAATCTCGACTACCTCTGTCGATTGGTAGGGGGTAGTGCACAAGGTGGGTATCTATGAACAGAAATATTAAAGAACTAGAACGCGACGATGATGGAATTGCGCTTGAGGAGCCACACTTTGATGAGGCGGCGACGGTGCTCTCGGCGCGCCCGGTCGTACCACTGGCAGAAGTCGAGCGCGAGTCTAGATTAGGTGGTGTTTGGGCAGCCGGAGTAATTGTGGTCGCGCTAGTGCTAGGCGCTCTTGGCGCCACCCTGGTATACACATTCCGGGGTGAAGACCCTGCGACGAGCTCTGCAAACGCGGATGATCAGGCCGAACCCTCCTCGCCCCTTCTCGAAGCAGGAGTTGCAGCAATCGCGTCCGAAACGCCTTTAGTTTCAACCTCACCGGAGCCGCTTGCCGAAGCACCAACGCAGCCCGCTAAAGCAAGTGCGCCTTCTGCGGCCGTGAAACGAACTCCTGTTCGTTCTGGAGTGTCGGAGCGCCAAAGGGATGAAAGCGAAATCCTCGAGCGACGCCAACAGGAGAAGGAAATTCGGATTGCTGATAAAAGGGAACGACGCCGCGAGCGGCGAGCGGAAAGGGAAGCCCGACGAAATCAAGGCGAACGGTCGGATGATTTATTGAGAATTCGAGAAATCTTTGAGGGCTCGCCACGGCCCTGACTGCTCAGATGAGGAGTCATTTTATTTTCTTTAAAAATTGAATCGTTGACTGTTGCTCAAGGCGATGGCATCATCTGCCTTGAGTTACTGAGAACTGGTACTGACGAGAAGATTTTTGCCCCGGAACAACTCTCACCCACGAAACCCGACACTCTATTTGCTCATTTATCTTCCGCGATGCGGCGCGAGGAAGTAGGTTATGACTATGAAGAACGTGTTTCGAGAGAGAGAGTGTATTCACCGAGACAAAGGAGCCGAGGGTGAATTTTACAAGGGCTCCTTCTATATCAACGCGCTCCAGCGGCTGCCTGTCGATCAGGCAATGCAGGTGGCTGGTAGGGTTGGATCATTCTTCTGGGCTGATGCGGAACACATGATGGTGTGGCTCTGTTCCGACTGTGCCGCCGACCTGAATTTGTCTAATAACGTGCGACCCATCGCACAGGCTGCTCAAAGACAAGCCTAACAACTGAGGGCCAATTAATCGACGCTCTCGACGCTTACTACGCGATCTGCGGTACAGTTACGCGGATGAAACGCGAGCGAATCGATAAGCTTTTGGTCGAACGCGGCCTCGTGGAATCGAGAACGAAGGCTCAGGCACTAGTTATGGCCGGCACCGTTCTAGTTGACGAGCAGCGCGTGTCCAAACCTTCCGATCTCGTCAATCACGACTCCACAATTCGTTTAAAAGGTGCTGACGACCTCGCAACTCGTTTCGTAGGCCGAGGAGGGATCAAGCTGGAAGCGGCCTTGCGCGAGTTTGACCTCGATGTCAATCAGCTCCTCTGTCTCGATGTCGGTGCTTCAACCGGCGGATTCACCCATTGTTTATTGCAGAACGGCGCGCGCAAGGTGGTGGCAATCGATGTTGGCCACAACCAGATCGACTATCGTTTACGCACTGATCCACGGGTGGAGGTGAGAGAAGGTGTGAATGCGCGACATCTCACGCAAAGCGACTTCGAGGAAAAATTCGATCTCGCGGTTATGGATCTGTCGTTTATTTCAGTTACGAAAGTCTTGCCTGCCATTGTGACTCTGTTAACTGCCGAAGCGCGCATCGTTGTATTAATCAAGCCACAATTTGAAGTTGGCCGCGGCGAAGTCGGTAAAGGCGGCATCGTTCGCGACGCGGATAAGCAGGCGCGCGTAGTAGAGGAAGTGAATCACGCAGCCAGCTTGCTCGGCTTGCGCGTTGTAAAAGTCATGGAGTCGCCAATCCGCGGCGCCGAGGGCAATCTTGAATTCCTCGCTCTCTATGAGAACGCGGAAACGCGTTCGGAGTAGATCAATGAAAGAATCGCCGTTTGCTTGGCAGAGATTAGTAATTATCTTCCGGTGCGCATTCAACCCTCACAACTTCGGCCATAATCACGTTGCTCCTCAACCGTGGTAGCAGTTACCATGGCGGCCGTTCCAACTAATAATTTTAGGTTTCTTTTCGGTCGGCCTGGGCCAGACAAATGACGCCCTCCTCCATAAAGCGAGTTGGCATCGTTCTCAAGCCAAACCAGCCCGATGCACTGACCACCATGTGCGAGCTGGCGAGCTGGCTTGCTGGGCGTGGGATTACGCTTGCTGGCGGCGCCGAAATCGAGCGAGAACGAATTAAGGCCGAAACGGGTTGCGCGGTTGAACAAGTAGAACCGCAGAAGCTGGCGTCGAGTGTTGATTTCATCCTCGTGCTCGGTGGCGATGGAACCATGATCGCTGCGGCTCGATTGATGGGCGATGCGGAAGTTCCGGTGCTGGGCGTGAACTTTGGCGGACTGGGTTACCTGGCTGAGTTTCGCATTGGCGAACTCTATGAAGGTCTTGATTCGATACTCTCCGGCAATTACCGTCTGGACAAACGCGTAATGCTTGACGTGGAACTCCTGCGCGGCAGTGAAAACATAACTCGCAATCGCGTGCTCAATGATGTCGTTATCAACAAGTCAGCGTTGGCCCGCATAATTGAGATCGAGGCTAATCTCAATCATCAGTTTGTAAACTCCTTTCGTGCCGATGGGCTGATCGTTTCCACGCCCACCGGCTCAACCGCTTACAACCTCTCGGCCGGTGGTCCAGTGATCTACCCTTCAATGAACGCCGTCGTAATCACGCCGATTTGTCCTTTCACACTTTCAAATCGACCTATTGTTGTCCCGGACGATGCTCTTATAGAACTGTGTTTGAAGACTGATAAAGAAGATGTGGCGTTGACCTTGGATGGTCAGGTTGGATTTCCGTTAAAAGTTGAAGATCGGGTGGTGATTCGTAAGAGTCAAACCACCTTCAATCTGGTGCAGCCCATGAACCGCAATTACTTTGACGTGTTGCGCGACAAACTCCGTTGGGGAAGGTGAAGACAGAATGCCCAAGAAAGACGATCCGAGTAAACCAAAGATAGATGCGGATGCCTTCGAAAGGGAAGTCACTACAGACCTTGACGAAGAAACGCCCGATAAGCCGAAGGGCTGGCCGCTGCATACGCGAATCTTGATTGGGCTGGCCGTAGGTGCAGTTGCTGGAGTTGTCGTCAACCGAATTTTTGGCAGCGCCGATCCTCGGATCGAATGGGTGGTTTCCAGAATCACTGAACCGATCGGCACGATGTTTCTGCGACTGCTTCTGATGATTGTGGTGCCGTTGGTTTTTTCGTCACTCGTGGTTGGCGTTGCCGGCATCGGCGATATACGCAAACTCGGACGAGTCGGCCTCAAGACTCTTGCTTATACAATTGTGATTTCTGCGATTTCTGTAGCCATCGGTCTCACTCTTGCCAACACGATTCAGCCTGGCCGTCGTGTCGATCCAGCTACCTCCGCCGCGTTGCAACAGCGTTATAGTTCCGACGCCACCAAGCGCGTTGAGGACGCAAAGAAGGTCGAAGCAAGCAAGGATTCTGCGTTGATGACTGTGGTTAAGACGATAATTCCGTCGAATCCGCTGGCTTCGATTGCCGGCATCAAGGCTGGGGAAGAAAAGCAAACAGATACACCTGACATGCTTCACCTCATGTTCTTTTCTGTGATGCTTGGAATTGCGGCAACGCTAATTCCGGTTTCCGTCTCGGCTCCGCTGCTTCGCGGACTTGAAGCAGCGTTCCAGATTTGCGCAAAAATCATAGACATCATCATGAAGCTCGCGCCCTTCGCGGTGGCTTGTCTGCTTTTCAACAACACCGCGCGATTCGGTCTTGATCTGTTGCAGGCCCTGGGATGGTTCGTGGTAACGGTCTTACTAGGACTCTCGTTGCACATGTTTGGCGTCTTCTCGCTGTCGGTTTATTTCCTGGCGCGAATCTCGCCGCTGGAATTCTTCAGGCGCATCAAGACTGTGATTCTCACCGCCTTCTCCACATCCTCGTCAAACGCCACCTTGCCGACTGCGCTTCGGGTTTCCGAAGAGAACCTCGGCGTGCCACAGGAGATTAATAGTTTTGTCCTAACGGTCGGCGCTACCGCCAATCAAAACGGGACGGCCCTATATGAAGGAGTTACCGTTTTATTTCTAGCGCAACTTGCCGGCGTCGATCTTTCTTTTGGCCAACAGTTGATGGTTGTGTATTTGGCGATCCTGGGTGGAATTGGAACCGCCGGCGTACCTTCAGGCTCGATACCGTTCATTATTGGAGTGTTGCTGACGATTAACGTCGATCCTGCGCTAATCGCAATCATTTTGGGAGTCGATCGTATTCTCGACATGTGCCGCACTACTCTGAACGTGACAGGTGACATCACCGCCGCTGCGTATGTGGCACGTTCGGAGGGCTACGAGCTATTGAAGCCACATGACCCTGCGATTGTTCATGCTGGAGTTCCGCGGCCCTGAGAACACTTTATTAACAACCGCGAGATGACGCGGGCACAGATTGGGCTTAAGAGTTTGGCTTTTAGTTCAGGAGGGTTGAAAGCAAGATGGTTTTTCCACTTTATGACGACAACACTGACCGGACCACGACCCCAATCGTCAATTACGTCTTCATTGCGATCAACATCCTCGTGTTTGTGTTTCTGCAGCAGTTGGGTACCAACGACAGGTTTACTTACGCATACTCCACGGTGCCCCAGGAAATCGTGACCGGCCGGGACATAACCACCGGTGATCGTGTGGTTGAACATCCGGTAACTGGTCAGGAAGTTTTGATTCCGGGACTTCAGCCCACTCCACTCAGTGTTTACCTGACGCTGATTTTTTCAATGTTCATGCACGGCGGTATCGCTCACATTGCCGGCAACATGCTCTTCCTATGGATCTTTGGCGACAATATTGAACACACGCTGGGCCACGTGCGATACGCAATCTTCTATCTTGTCTGCGGCATCATTGCTTCGTTGGCCCATGTGATCACCACCGTGATGTTGTCCACTGACGGCGGCGGTCTATTGATACCCAGTTTGGGCGCTTCGGGAGCAATTTCTGGAGTGATGGGCGGCTATTTATTGCTGCATCCAAAGCGGCGTGTCACCGTGATCCTGTTTCGCTTCCTCACCGACGTTCCAGCCTACGTGGCCATTGGAATCTGGTTCGCATTTCAGCTGATCAGCGGCCTCGGTTTACTGGGCGGTGGCTCGCAACAGGGAGGCGTTGCTTACGCCGCCCACATTGGTGGTTTCATCGCTGGTGTGATCCTGGTGAAGGTTTTTGCGATCGGTAGACAGAGCACTCCTTCGCGAATTTGAACTCCAAATGTCCGACATGCTTTAGCTTGTCGTTCGGCTGCGGATGCTCAACGCTAGTACTTCTATTTCGTTACATTGAATCTTGCCGATCTCGGCTACAAGCTGAAGCATGTCGGACATCCGAAGCATGCCGGGACATCCTCCAATTGCGACTCACCGCCGTGTCAGTTAACATCGACTTTCCGATTTTTCAGGAGATGAAATGGTTATGACTGAGACCGCGGCCAGCCCAGTTAATCAGCAAGGGCTTGATATTCGTTCAACCCCGCGAGAGGAAATGGAACTGTTTCCACTCGATACATTCGCTTACGAGTTTCCGGGACGTAAGATAAAAATTGACTTCGAAATTACCGAGTTTACTGCCATATGTCCCTTCTCAGACTTTCCGGATTTCGCGACGATTAGACTCCAATACATTCCTAACGAACTTTGTGTGGAACTGAAGAGTTTGAAGTTGTATATCAACTCCTTCCGCAACGTTAAAATCTTTCATGAACACGTCATCAATGTAATCCTGGAAGATTTTGTAAAGGCGTGTGATCCATTGGGCGTAAGGATTGAAGGAGACTTCCACGTGCGTGGAAATATCAAGACAGTTGTGCGTGCGAAGTATAAGAGACGCGAAACCTAGTTGATTCCAAAGCAGTGACCTTCACCACCATCGGTATCATTGCCGGCGTAATAATCCTGGCAATCTTCATTCTGATCGCGAAGCTGGCGCTGCGTTGGGCGCTTCGTCTGATTATTGTGGGCGTCATTCTGATCGCAATAGCCGGTGCTGGAGGTTTTTGGTGGTGGAGCAATCAACTAACTTCGAAACCTGAGCCTCGACGTCCGCGATCCTCCCCAACCAGAACTGCTCCGTCCCGCTGAGACTATGGGGAAAACCACCAACGAAGAGACCGACGAGTCTGACGTACCGATTGAGGCAATCACACCCCCGTTCGTCCCCGGCCTTTGGCGCCGTTATCGCCGCTTACCGCGAAATGTTTTTGCCATTAGCCTGGTCAGTCTTCTAAACGACATCTCGAGCGAGATCATCTATCCACTACTTCCGGTTTTTCTTTCACTCACACTGGGAGCTTCAGCGAGAGTAGTTGGCCGAATCGAAGGAATCGCTGAATCGATCTCCAGCCTGTTGAAGTTGTTTGCGGGTTACTTCAGTGATCGACGCGGGAAGCGAAAGATTTTCGTTGTCATCGGCTACATTCTTTCGAGTTTTGTGCGACCGCTTCTCGCCTTTGCCTCCAATTGGTTTCAGGTGCTGGGCATCAGGTTCGCAGATCGAGTTGGAAAAGGGATTCGCAGTGCGCCGCGCGACGCGATGATTGCGGACGCCGTGCCGATCGAACAACGAGGCCTTGCCTTTGGATTACACCGCGCCCTAGATCACACGGGTGCGGTTCTTGGTCCAATCGTCGGCTATTTCCTCGTCCGCATGTTTGCGGCCGATCCCAACGCCCTCACTGCAAGCGATTTCACAAAGATTTTTCTGGTTGCTTCTATTCCGGCGCTGGCGGCGGTGCTCGTCGTTCTATTCTTCGTGAGGGAACCATCAAAGAAGGGAATAGCTACCAGCGACGATGCGAAAGCCGTAACTGATCCGCCGGTTTCTCTGTCGTTGCGTGGCTTCGACGGAAACTTCAAACGATTCTTGTTGATCATCGCGCTCTTCACGCTATCCAACTCTTCTGACGCGTTCTTACTTTTGCGTGCGCAGTCGACGGGCGTTTCGATCGCGACCCTTCCTTTGCTGTGGGCCATGCTCCACGTTAGTAAAGTTGTCAGCTCGCTTTACGGCGGCCACTTGTCAGACATCCTCGGGCGACGGCGTTTGATCTTTTCGGGATGGATTCTTTACGCGGCCGTGTATGCAGGTTTCGCTTTCGTTTCCGATTCTTTCTCTGTGTGGATACTGTTTCTGATCTATGGGATCTATTTTGGACTGGTCGAAGGTGCAGAAAAGGCGTTTGTCGCGGACTTGGTGAAGCCTGAACAGCGGGGCACAGCCTACGGTCTATACAATCTAGCTTTTGGGATCACAGTGTTGCCGGCGTCGTTGTTGATGGGTGAACTCTGGGATTGGCGTGGCCCACGGACGGCGTTTCTGGTTAGCGCAGTCATTGGTGCAACGGCGGCACTGCTGTTGTTACTTGTCGTGCAAACGAATCCACGTAAGCTGCAGAACCAGACTTAGTCGCGCGGGACAAGAAGTAGTTTTCGCAAAGAATTAGAATTAATGAATACCACTTATCGAGTTATCAAGACTGAGGAGGAGCTGCGGCGAGCCGTGGAAGCTTTGTCGGCTCATCAGGCGATCGGCCTCGACACTGAAACCACCGAGCTTGATCCCTACACTGGACGGCTCCGCCTGATCCAACTAGCTACGCCTGACGGCGTGCGCATTATTGATCTCGACGCGTTTAGCAACGGCGGTCCAGATAATTTACGGCAAAGTCCCGCGCTCACTCCTTTGCGCAATCTGCTGGCTGCCGCGCGTCCCATCAAAATAGCTCACAACGCTAAATTCGACGCGAAGTTCATCAAGCACACATTGGGCACAGATTTAGGCGGCCTGTTCGATACTCTGCTGGCCAGCCAATTGATCGGAGCCGGCGATATTGAAGAGCGTCACGGGCTGGCGACCGTTGCTGAGAGATATTTGAATGAATTCGTTGATAAGAGCGAGCGGCTAAGCAACTGGGATTTTGAATTGTCCGAGTCGCAACTTGAATATGCAGCGCGCGACGCTGCCATCCTCCTTCCTTTACGCGACAAATTGCGGGAGCGCCTCTTATCAGAATCGTTGCGCGATGTGGCCCAGCTTGAATTTGAATGCGTGATGCCGGTCGTTGATATCGAATTGGCAGGATTCTACATGCACAAGGATCGCTGGCTTGAGCAACTCGCGATAGTCGAGAGAAGACGAGCGGAACTATCCGAGGAATTACAAAGTGTTCTGGCTGAGGAGTCGTCTCAGGGAACTCTGTTTGGCGGACCGCAACGCGACGACATCAATTTGGATTCACACCAGCAGCTCACGCAGGCACTGAATAGACTCGGCATTCCCGTTCCTGATTCGACCCGCAACTGGAAGCTGCAGCCGCTGGCGGTTGAGTATCCGATCATTGCCACCTTGCTCGAGTACCGCACCGTGCAAAAAGCCCTGACCAGTTACGGGCAAAACATGATCGAGCTGATCAACCCTAAGACTGGCCGTCTTCATGCAGACTTTCGGCAGATTGGAGCGCCGACGGGCAGGTTTTCATGTACCAATCCAAACATTCAGCAAGTGCCGCACGCAGTTGAATATCGCCGGTGCTTCAGTGGTCACCCTGCCGGACGCAAACTGATCATTGCTGACTATTCGCAGATCGAGTTGCGCATCCTGGCAGAGTTTTCGGGTGATCCGGTTTTCATGGACGCGTTCAACTCTGGCGCCGATTTACATCGCGTCACTGCCGCGCAGGTTTTTAATGTGGCGGTGGACCAGGTAAGCAAAGAGCAGCGCGATTTCGCCAAGCGATTAAACTTCGGCGTGGTGTATGGCATCGGCGCGCAACGCTTTTCGCTGATGACCGGTTCGACAGTGCCTGAAGCAGAAAATGTTTTGCGTAAATATTTTGCGACGTATCGACAACTCGATACCTATCTAACCGAAGCAGCTAATCGTGCGGTTCGGGATCGACAAGCCAGGACCGGATCGGGCCGCCTGGTGCGTTTTCGTTATGACGACCAGGATCGCCAGCAAATTTCAATGACGAAACGGAACGGCAAGAACACGCCGATTCAAGGGACCAGCGCCGATATACTCAAACGTGCATTACGGTTATTGAATGAGGACTTGAAAACCACTAACGCTCAGATCGTGAACATCATTCATGACGAGATAGTGGTTGAAGCGGACGCAGGTGAGGCACAAGATGTCGCGCAAAGGGTTGAACGGGCGATGATTGCTGCGGGCCAGGAGTACCTGAAAACAGTTCCGGTAAAGGTGGAGACGGAAATCGCGGACGAGTGGGTGAAATGAAAGGATGAAGGCGGAAGGATGAAGGCGGACTCGCGGCTCCGCCGCAGCACCGTGCGGAAAGGCTTTGCCTTTCCGGGGAAGTCTAATAATTTTTCTGAGGCTGAGCCTCAGGTCGTTTAGGGGAGCAACGGAAAGCCGTAGGCTTTCCGCACTGTGCGGCGGCAAAGCCGCAGGGTAAGTGCTCCATCGCTTTTTCTTCGATCGTCACCTTCATCCTTCACCCTTTCGTTTCCGCCACAGGAAGTAGACCGGAATTCCGGTCAGGACGATCAGGTATCCGATGCCGGATGTTGACGGCGCCAGCCAGGCCAGATCAATTACGATCAAAACTGCCAGAATGATGTAGATCAAAGGCACGATCGGATAGCCGAGGGTGCGATAAGGCCGTTCAGCCTCAGGAGCCTTCCGGCGCATCACCATCACTGCTCCCACCATCAAAGCGTAGAAAATCAGATCAGCTGAAATGATGTACTCAAGCAACTGCGTGTAGACGTTGCCGTACGTGGTGGTGACCACGCCGGTTGCTGGATCGGTAGTAGTGGTGACGGTCCTTGGTAGAGTTAGAAACGCGGCCCAGATGCCTTGCATGACGAGCGCCACGGCTGGCACGTGACGATTGTTCAGGAGTCCCACGCGTTTGAAAAACAGGTTGTCGCAAGCCATTGCGTAGTAAACACGCGCGCCTGCCAGGATTAGACCGTTGTTGCAACCAAAGGTCGAAATCATGATGGCTATCGCCATGATGATCGTCCCCTTTGGTCCAAACACAGTCTGCATCAATGCAGTAGCTACGCGTCCTTGCGGCGCATTCTGGATTGCGGCGAGAGGCAGGGTAACGACATAGGCAAGATTACCGAGCAAGTAGAGACCAACGACCAAACCACACCCTATGAGTAACGCGCGTGGTAGGTTCCGCCCCGGATCTCTAACTTCACCGCCGGTAAAAGTAACGTTGTTCCACGCCGACTGGGCAAACAAGGGTCCAACCATCGCTCTGCCCAGCAGCATAATCAGGGCCAGTCCCATTAAGCCGCCGCCCGCAGCATCAAAGCCAAGTTGTGAAGCATTCGGCTTCCAACCATTAGCCGACGGGTTCCACCAATCTGAAGTGTAAGCGGCGCTGTTTTCATTCCAACCTACAACCAATCCAATCACGATCAATCCAAATAGTGCAGTCGTCTTGGTAAAGGTAAACGTATTTTGAATGAGCTTGCCCGTTTTCAAACCGCGCGTGTTTGTAAGCGTCAAGAACAGGATCATGACAATCGCCAGCAACTGTTGGGTAGACAGGCTGATGGCATATCCGCCCAGGGCGATCGGGGCGACGAGATAGTTGTCTGCCGCAATCTTGTTCGTCAGCACGCCCGTGAAGTTTGAGAAGGCAACCGCTACTGCGGCGATGGTCCCGGTTTGAATGACCAGGAGTAATGACCAGCCGAAGAGGAAGCCGAGGGATGGCCCATACGCTTCACGCAGGAAAACGTACTGACCACCAGCTTTCGGCCACATTGCTGCGAGTTCAGCGCAGCACAGCGCTCCGGTGATCGTAAGTAACCCGGCTAGAGCCCACGCAGCGAGCAACCAGCCCGGGGAGCCGACCAGCCGTGCGGACTCTGCCGAAGTAATGAAGATGCCGGAGCCGATCATCGACCCCACCACGATCATGCTGGCGTCGAGTAGGCCCAATCCACGAACTAACTTGGGGGAAGACGTTCTGGTTTCGTCGGGCATCGGGTGAGCTATAGTTGGATTGCTAGACGGTGTCAAGAACTATCCGCAGATTACGCCGATTTCGCTGATTAGAGACCGTGACTGTGAATAGGACGTAAACCTCATGAGTGAATCTATGAAATCGGCGTAATCTGCGGATGTTCTGTAGAAGCCCTGCTTGACACCCTGAGTAGCGCTCCAATAGTCTTGCCTGCTTGAATCACGCACAGGTTTTTATCTAAAAGGAACAACGAACTACATGGTTAAGGAACAGTTGATTGCCGCGATTAAGGCGAAAAAGGCCCATATCGGTGTGGTTGGATTGGGTTATGTTGGTCTGCCGCTATTGGCGGAATTTGCTCGAAAGGGTTTTCAGGGGACGGGTTTTGAAGTCGATGAAAACAAAGCTGCCCAAATCAATTCCGGCGATTCGTACATCGGTGATGTCGAGCCATCGTTGGTTAAAGAGCTGGTCGATAGTAAGCGGTTGCGGGCCACGACGGATTTTGCCCACTTAGAAGATTGCGACGTGGTGATAATCTGCGTCCCAACACCGCTGCGAAAAACCAAGGAGCCAGACGTTTCTTACATCCTCGCCGCTGCCGAAGAAATCAAAGAGCGGTTACATTCGGGCCAGTTAATCATTCTTGAGTCGACCACTTATCCAGGCACGACTGACGAAGTGTTGCTGCCAATGTTTGAAGATACCGACCTCAAACTGGACGAGGATTTTCTGTTGGCCTTTTCGCCGGAACGAGTGGATCCCGGCAATCCACAGTTTCAAACGCACAACATTCCAAAGGTAGTGGGTGGCGTAACGCCTGATTCGACCGAAGCAGCAGCCTTCCTTTATTCACAAGTCGTGAACGACGTTCATGCAGTGAGTTCGGCCCGAGTCGCAGAAACGGCGAAGCTGCTGGAAAATACTTTTCGCGCCGTCAACATTGGCATGGCAAACGAGATGGCCCGCCTCTGCTACGCCCTCAACATCGATACCTGGGAAGTGATACGCGCGGCAGCGACCAAGCCGTTTGGTTTCATGCCGTTCTATCCGGGCCCGGGCATCGGCGGTCACTGCATTCCACTCGATCCGCATTATCTGTCATGGAAAGCGCGGCAACACGGTTTTGATTCGCGCTTCATTGGATTGGCTGAAGAGGTCAATTCGCGCATGCCGGACCACGTGGTCCAACTGGTTGCCGACGGGCTAAACGATGCCAGTAAGTCGATGAAGGGATCGCGAGTTTTGCTTTTGGGCGTCGCGTATAAGAAAGACATCGACGACGTGCGCGAGAGTCCCGCTTTGTCGATCATTGATCGACTTCGCGCGAAGGGCGCTGACGTTCGTTATCACGATCCGTTTGTCCAGGAGATTCGGTTTGATGACGCACACACTGAAGGCAGCGGCGATCCCATCTCATCCTCGGAACTGACAGACGATGAAGTTAGCCAGTCTGATTGCGTGATCATTGTTACGGACCATAGTGGCATCGATTATTCGCGAGTTACGAAATTAGCAACTCTGGTAGTCGATACGCGCAATGCGTTAAATGGTGAAGTGAGACGAGACAGTACGGCGCGGATAATAAGATTGTAAGTCGGATTCCAATGTCAGGGCTACAGGCGTTTAGAGTACAACCTTCAGGTTGCGTTTTAGCCAGACTGTCACAAGCTAAAGCTTGAACTCTAAACTGCTTGAACAAGGTCCAGACGACTTTGGACATTAGACCCTGGACAGGTTTTCTGAATGCTCAAAGTAATCAACGTAGTCGGCGCGCGACCTAACTTCATGAAGGTTGCGCCCATCGTTGCGGAAATGAAGCGGCGCGAACGCGAGTTTGCGCCGCTTGTCGTTCATACAGGGCAACACTACGACGCGGGAATGTCTGACGCGTTTTTTCGCGACCTGCAATTACCCGAGCCTGACGTTTATTTGGGGGTCGGCTCCGGTTCCCACGCAGCGCAAACCGCGGCGGTGATGCAAGGCTTTGAACCGGTGGTGCTTCGTGAACGGCCGGACTGGGTTCTGGTGGTTGGCGATGTGAACTCGACGTTGGCCTGCGCGCTGGTCTGTTCAAAGCTGGGTGTGAAAGTCGCTCATGTTGAAGCCGGGCTGCGTAGTCGCGATCGCTCAATGCCGGAAGAGATCAATCGCGTTCTCACCGATCAAATTTCAGACTTACTCTTTACACCTTCGGCGGACGGGGACAGGAATTTGATTGCCGAAGGCATCCCGCCTGAGCGTATTCGATTTGTCGGGAATGTCATGATCGATTCGTTATTTCAGCAGTTGGAAAGTGCGGAAAGATCACAGATCCGGGAGACTCTGGGATTAACGAATCGCGACTACGCAGTCGTGACTCTTCATCGTCCGTCCAACGTTGATGCCAAAGAAAGTCTGTCTCAAATTCTCGCGGCTCTGGTGGAATTATCCACCCGACTGCCGATCGTCTTTCCAATTCATCCACGTACTCGAAAAACGATGGCGGACTTTGGATTTAAGGACATAGCAGAATCAAACTCCAATTTGCATTTGATTGATCCGCTCGGCTACATCGATTTCCTGAGTCTCTACAGCGGAGCGCGTCTAGTGCTCACTGACTCTGGTGGCCTTCAGGAAGAAACCACTGTTTTGGGTATCCCGTGTTTGACTCTGCGCCCAAACACCGAGCGCCCGATCACAATCGAGATGGGTACTAACAGGCTGGTTGCCAGCCAGCGAGATGCAATTCTGAAAGCAGCGCAGGCCGCGCTCGATAGCCCAGCCAACCGTAATGGTCAGCTTCCACCACTCTGGGACGGTCACACCGCCGAACGCATCATAAGCTGTCTGCTGGAAGCGTCAGCCGACAAGTAGCCGAACAGCCCACCTGATGAGTATCGTTCGCAAAATTAAACGGGCTTTGCGTGGGGAAGTTGACGCAAAGACTGCCGCGCTCGAAGTTTGGCGACGATCGAATGTTACGCTCGCCCAAAAGCGTGAACGCGCAAGGCTGGCGCTGGGAGGAGTCAGCGATGCTCATTTGTCCCCAGCTTTCGCCAGTATGCCGAAGGCTGAGCTGGTCAACCATTTTCGCAAACGCACCGACCCTCACTTTCTAGCCGGATTTGCTTCATCAAACATTGGCGCACAACAGCGCATCCTGTTTGCGGGAGAGATCGAAGAACTGCTTCTCGAGGCCGCGCAGATCGTCGATGAACACTCGTGGTCCATCCTGGGTTTAGGAAAGAAACACTTCGGCACTGACATCGAATGGAATCTGGATCCGGTTTCTGGCGTGCTGTGGCCGCTTGAGTATCACGCGGACATGAAATTGATTCGCGGGGACGGATCTGATGTTCGAGTCCTCTGGGAATTGAATCGATTGGCTCATTTTCTCACACTCGCTCGCGCCTATGCTTTAACTGGTGACGAGCGCTTTACCGCCGAGTTCTTACTACAACTCGAAGGTTGGCGAGCGCAGAACCCATACGGTTATGGCGCTAACTGGAACTGCGCGATGGAAGTTGCCTTGCGAGCTATCAATTTGCTCGGAGCCTTTGAAGTCTTCAAACGTTCGTCGCTGGTCGATGAGTCACAACTCTCGCAAGTGCTCACATGTTTAGGGCAACATGGCACGTTCATTCGCGAGAATCTCGAGTTCTCTTACGTTGCCACCAGTAATCATTATTTGTCAGACGTCGTCGGGTTAGTGTGGCTGGGCATCATGCTGCCGGAGCTGGAAGCGGCTGCATCGTGGCGCGATTTTGGATTGCGCCAGATGTTGCGCGAAATGGATAAGCAGGTACTCGAGGACGGCGCGGATTTTGAGTCATCCACTGGTTACCATCGTTTTGTTCTCGAACTGTTTCTTTATTCCTTCATACTCTGCCGCGCCAATAAGATCGATATTGAGGAACGATATTGGCAGAAACTCAAGACGATGCTGAGCTACGTTCGCGCCTACCTGCGACCGGATGGTCGGGCTCCCCTTATAGGCGATTCCGACGGTGGGCAACTGCTTCCGATACGACAACGAGATGCAGACGATCACGCTTATGTGTTGGCTGTTGGAGCTGTGGTGTTTGAAGATCCAAACTTGTTACCTGAAGGAACGGTCTTGCCCGAAGAGGTACTCTGGATCCTGGGCGAGAACGGCGTTAATAAGTTTGAGAAGTTGAAGCCGGCAGCAACAACCCTGACTTCTGTTGGATTCCCTGATGCGGGGATCTACTTCTTACGTGAAGGGGATCTCTCACTGAGTTTCAATGTTAGCGGCCCAGGGATTCACGGTCGTGGATCACACGGACACAACGACGCGCTCAGCATTGAAGTCTCAGCTTGCGGGGCTGCCTTCGTCGTCGACCCGGGGACTTACGTCTACACCGGAGATCTCAAAGAGCGTCATCAGTTCCGCTCGACTGCTTACCATTCAACAGTTGAAATTGATGGCGTGGAACAAAACACGATCGACGAACAAACGCCTTTTGTGATCGGCAACGAAACTCGGCCACGCACGATCCTTTGGGAAACTGGCCTCGAGTTTGATCGAGTCAGCGCTGAACACTATGGTTACGCGCGACTTCCACAACCAGTAACACATCGCCGGACAGTTACCTTTAACAAACTCGAACGATGGTGGTTGATAGAGGACGAGTTCTTTGGTCTTGGCGAACACTCGTTTGCTGCCCGGTTTCATTTGAACTCCGGGATGGAAGTCGACTTTGTCGATGAAGGAAATATTTGGGTCCACGAAAGCGAGAGCTGTGGCTTATTGATAGCCTCCGATCTTTCGCAAAGCCCGGAACTGGAGAGCCAATTTACGTCGAAGAACTACAAGGAAAAGACTGCCAGCATCACTGCCTGCTGGCGTTTTAGTGCGGCGGCGCCCTGCAAACGCAGGTGGATACTTGTCCCTGCTTGTGGCCACGATGGAGAACCCAGGTCAGAGGCGGCTCTTCGTCTTAAGCAGTTACAGAACCCCGGCGAGTCGGGGTAGCGACCGGGTCGACTGCCGCGTTTCGACGCCGAGGGTGCTTCTCAGGGAATCTAGAATCTGAATCATGTGTGGAATCTGCGGAGTTTGGGAATATGGAGCTGCTCACGGCAACGTGCAGCGCGACATGATTGCGCGTATGCGCGATGAGATGCAGCATCGTGGACCTGACGATTCAGGCGAGTTGATTTTTGACAAGCATCGTGGCGGTCTGGGCTTTCGGCGACTGTCGATCATTGACTTGTCTGAAGCCGGGCATCAACCAATGCATGGTTGTACGGATCAGTTGTGGCTGGTCTTCAATGGCGAGATTTATAACCATGGCGAAATGCGCCAGGGTCTTGAGCAGCGCGGTCACGTCTATGCTTCCCAAACAGATTCCGAAACCATTCTTCATTTATACGAGGAGCGTGGACTGGACTTCGTCCATGATCTCGAAGGCGACTACGCCATCGCGCTCTGGGATGCGAAGCAGGAACAGTTAATTCTGGTTCGCGATCGAATCGGAGTGAAACCTCTATACTTCTATCACAAGGATGGCCGCTTCATCTTTGCTTCCGAGATTAAGGCGATCCTCGAACATCCGGGCGTGACGCCTGATGTTGATGAAGACGCCCTCTATCACTACCTCACCTTCCTGACGACTCCGGCGCCAAGCACACTCTTCCGCGATATAAAGAAAATTCCCGCTGGTCACTTCATGACCGTCAACCGCAGCGGCGAGATCAGGCTGACGCAATATTGGGACGCACTGCCGGCTCAGAACTTTGAACCCCGAAGTGACGAAGATCATAAACAGGAAATCCTGCGTTTGCTCAGAGACTCGATTCGGAAACGCATGATGTCTGATGTTCCGTTTGGAGTTTTCCTCTCTGGTGGCGTGGATTCCTCAGCCAATGTGGCGCTCATGTCAGAGCAAATGTCGCGGCCGGTTGAAACTTTTACCGTGGGATTTAGCGACGCAGAGTACTTAAACGAACTTGAGTCAGCACGACGTATCGCTAATAAGTTTGGCACCAACCACCACGAAGTGATCATCTCGGAAAAAGAGATGCAAGAGTTTTTGCCTTCGCTTGTTTTTCACCAGGATGAACCGATTGCCGATCCGGTTTGTGTGCCGCTTTACTTCGTTTCGAAACTTGCGCGCGACTCAGGCACGATCGTGGTCCAGGTTGGCGAGGGCGCGGATGAGATTTTCAGCGGCTACGAAAACTATGTGCGACACCTGAAAATTTATGAACGGTTCTGGCGATACGCTGAACGTACGCCTCGGCTCCTGCGGCGGGCGGCGAGTGGTGCGATTCGCCCTGCGCTCGAAGCCACCGGCCGTAAGCGCGCGATGATCGAATTGTTACGACGGCTTGGCGCTGATGAACCCTTGTTCTGGGGCGGCGCTATTGTGTATGACGAGTCGTTTAAGCAGCGTGTGCTCTCACCGAAGATGATTCAACATTTTGATGGACGCTCATCGCTGGAAGCAGTCAGTTCATACCTGGATCACATCGAGCAGCAACGTCCCGATTCAGATTTCCTGGCCCGGCTGACTTACCTCGAACTAAAACTGCGCTTGCCCGAGTTGTTGTTAATGCGTGTAGATAAGATCACCATGGCTACGAGTGTTGAGGCGCGCGTGCCGTTTCTCGATCATCATCTGGTTGAATACGCGCTCTCTTTACCTCGTTCGTTGAAAGTGGAAGGCGACAGTGGCAAGCACATTCTTAAGCGTTCCCTCGAAGAAATCCTGCCGCATGATTTGCTCTACAGCCGAAAACGAGGTTTCGGTGCGCCGGTGCGCGAATGGTTTCGCAACGGTTTGGGAGGATGGCTTGATTCACACCTGATGAATTCGACAATGCGTGAGCGTGATTTTCTCAATTATCAGTTCGTAGGGAACTTGTTGGCGGAACATAAAAGCGGCAAGCGCGATTGGGGTTTTCATCTTTGGGCCTTACTCAATCTCAGTCTTTGGTATGAGCGCTGGATTGATAAGGGTTGAAAGGTTCCCAGGTTACCTGATTTGCAGTCGTATCGGGAGATGAGTGGCAGACGTATTAGAAAATAGCGTTGAAAATGGCGCCCTGCCGTCGACCAGTCGCTTCTCAATACAAGTGGCATGGACGCTGGTGGTCCGTTTGTTGATGGTATTCAACAGTGTCCTGGCCGGAGTGATAGTTGCGCGCTGGTTAGGGGCTGAAGGGGTGGGCCAACTCGGTGTGATCAATGTTTCCGTCGCGATGATCGTTCAATTCGGAAGCGTTGGGCTCCCTTCAGCTAATACCTACTTCATCGCGAAAGACCAGAAGAACTTTGCCGCCGCTGCTTTTAACTCACTTTGCTTTGCGCTCATCACCGGCAGTTTACTTGCTCTGGGGTTGACGATTTTGGCGAGGTCGCGTCCCGATTGGTTTGGATTCATTTCTCCTGACTTGATTCGGATCGCCGCGATCTCGATTCCGTTCCAGCTTCTAACCGTCATTGGCCTGAATATTTTTCTCGCGGTGGGGAAGGTGCGTCGGTTTAATCTCCTTGACCTTGCGGGACAAACCTTCGTGCTCGTGAATGCGGTATTGGCCCTGATAATTCTTCGTCAGGATCTGTGGACGCTGGTTACGCTCAACACAGTTGCGAGCTTCGCCATCGGTCTGTTGATAGTGCTACTGGTCGTTGCTTATGGAACCAAATTAAAAGGCAACTGGCGACTTGATCCGGCTTTGCTTGGCCGCATGTTGCGTTACGGGCTCAAGTTTCACATTTCCATCCTCGCCGGCGCTCTAATGTTTCGGGCTGATTTGCTGGTAGTGAATCATTTTCGCGGGGCAGCCGAGGCGGGCGTCTACAGTGTGGCCACGCAGGTGAGCATGATGTTGATGCTGTTGCCCGGCGTGATTGCGACCTTGTTGTTTCCGCGTGTTACGTCGGAGCAAGACGCAGGGGGAAAAACGACGGCGCTGGTAACGCGTCATACTGCTTTTGTTATGTTCCTGATTTGCCTGGCGGCAGTACCTCTTAGCTATCTCATTCCCTTGCTTTATGGGAGCGCGTTTTCAGATACCACACTGCAGTTGTTGATTTTGTTACCAGGCGTTTTCCTGATCGGCATTGAGTCGGTATTGGTGCAACACTTTAATGCTGCTGGATTGCCTCCCGCGATTCCAATGTTTTGGCTGATAACGTTGGCCACAAACCTGGTGTTGGTTTTCTTGCTGGTGCCGCGCTTCGGAGCTCGTGGCGCCGCAGCAGCTTCAACACTCAGTTATTTTCTTATCACGCTATTAGTTCTCATTTATTTCCAAAACAAGACCAGGCGTTCGTTAAGCGAGAGCCTGCTACTGAGCCCTGTCGAAATGCGTCGTCTGTTGTCGCCGGGCGCATGGCGAAATGTGCTTGGGAGTGTTGGTAGATGAGTGACAATGTCCCGCCAATTGACGAGGTCTCGTCCAAACGAAATGTGAAGATCGCGTTGGTCTTGCTCAGCGGCGACATCGAGAAGGCTAAACAGGAAATAGTCCGACGGTTTCCAGGCGCGGCGTTGGAAGTAGTTCTTCGCGCCGAAATCGAAAGCGGAACTCTTGCATCCAGGATCAATGCTTTGCGGAAGCATCATCCGGACGTCCTGGTCTTTGTGACAGAGCTCCTCGCCTGGCAACGCCGCCAGGACATTTTCATGTTACTTGGAGCAATGGCGGGCGCACGGGAAGTAATTATCCTCGATCATCAGGGCAGTCTAAGACGAGAGCCGAGGGGAAAGATTCTTCTCAGTGCTTCGTTTAGAGCAGGCTCGGAAGCGATTCTCGGAGCGAAAACAGTTTCCCGCACACGACGCGAACTGAGCCAACTCGAGAGTGAAATAGAAAACCGCCAGCAGCCTGCAAAGCTGAGGCAATCGGAAGAGCCTCAGATTGTTTACCTTAGAGCCACGCCGGGTCCAGGCACCCAGGCGGGCGGCGCGGCGAGCCACATCAAAGGTGTGACTGGTGCTTTAGTTGAGTTAGGTGCTGAGATGCGCTTTATCAGCAACGACGCGATCGCCGGGCTCAATGGTTCACAGTGGGGTTCACAGTGGTCAATAATTGAACCCGAACCTCACGGCGGTACGCGCGCGATATTTGAGATTCACAACAACAGCATCTTCACCCGAGGCGCTCTGCCGTTGATTGAACATGATCCGCCCGACTTCATTTATCAACGATACGCGCGCTTTGGTTGGGCGGGCGTGGTGGCGAGTTTGCGCACCGGGAGGCCTCTGTTTCTGGAATACAACGGATCAGAGGTTTGGGTTGGTCGTCATTGGGACCACGTGGGAATGTTGAACTTGCTGGAGCGGTTCGAGCGGTTGAACCTCAACGCCGCTGCTCGTATTTTTGTGGTCTCTGATGTCGAACGCCGCAACCTGGAGCAGGCCGGGATAGCGCACGAGAAGATTGTGGTGAATCCAAATGGCGTTGACCCAAACACGTTTAGACCGGATGTTGGCGGAGTCGCTTTGCGCACTGAAATGGGAGTTGGTGACGAAACATTGGCAGGCTTTGTCGGTTCATTTGGTCCATGGCATGGAGTGTCGACGCTTGCCGAAGCAATCAAGGCGATCCCAAAAGCCTCGAGGGTTCGGTTTCTGTTAGTTGGCAGCGGCAGCCTGCATGCGAAGGTGAAACAACTTCTGGCTGCCGAAGAAGAATCGGGTCGCGTGATCTTTACTGGCTCGGTAGAACACGATCAGGTGCCTGCGCTATTAGATGCCTGCGACGTGCTGGTGTCACCGCATGTGCCTCTGGCCGACGGCAGCGAGTTCTTTGGTTCACCAACAAAAATTTTCGAGTACATGGCGATGGGAAAGGGAATTGTCGCCAGCCGACTGGGCCAAATCGGCGAAGTGTTGCAGGATGAGGTCTCAGCGTTGCTCGTTGAACCTGACAATGCGAAGCAGTTAAGCGACGCCATTGTTCGTCTTGCCGAGTCACCCGCTCTGCGCGAACATCTGGGAAAGGCGGCACGCCAGACGGCTATCGAACGTCATACGTGGAGGCGTAACGCGCAGAACGTGCTCGATGCATATAGCGCGTGGTTGGCAGAGGCAAACTAATTGTGGTCAAAGCAGGCACAGAAGCAGAGAGGCTGATAACGCTGGCCGAGGAAAAACAGCGGGCGCGTGAGCAATGGACGCAAGATCCTTGCGGAGCGGTGGATGGCAAAGAGTTGGTATTTGGCTCGCGCGAGTTCTTTGACGAGGTTGAAAGACAGCGTTATCAGGAATATGCGCCCTGGATGCCGCGTGTGATGGGTTTTGATCAGTTTGCCGGCCAACGTCTTCTCGAAGTCGGATGCGGCATGGGAACTGACCTGTTGCAGTTTGCGCGTGGAGGAGCGATCTGCACCGGAGTTGATCTGACACCGCGTTCAATTGAAATCTCCAAACGACACTTCCAGCTGTATGATCTTCCCGGAAACTTCTTGCTCACTGATGGCGAACGACTGCCATTTCCCGACAACACTTTCGATGTGGTCTATTCCAACGGCGTCCTGCATCACACGCCTGACACCGACGGGGCTGTGCGCGAAGCTCATCGCGTGCTCAAACCCGGCGGGATCGCGAAGGTGATGCTGTATTACCGTCACTCGCTTAACTATTGGGGCGAGATGATCCTGCATCGAGGCCTGCTGCGCGGCGAACTCCTGCGCGGCCGATCACCCGAAGAGATCATGAGCCGCTGGGTCGAATACTCCGAACAGGAAGGACGACCATTGGTAAAGGTTTATAGCCGCTCGCAAGCACGCAGTTTGTTTCGCGATTTTAAGACATTGGATTTCACGATCGATCAGATGACCCGAGCGGAGTTTTACCGGTTGAGTCCGGTCATCCCTGACAGGCTTTTTCGGTTCTTAACTAAGCACTTTGGCTGGAACCTGATCATCACCGCGAGGAAGTGATGTCGAGCGTTTCAGGAAAGGCACTCCCAGAATGGGGTCATAAGGTTGCCGAATAAAACCTCTTCAGAACCGGGTGACGAAGGATCTCGCCGCCCTTTCTCGTTAAGACTTTCTCCTACCGCGCGGAAACGCCTACTACTTTTTTTGCTGGCCTTCGTTGTCGCGTTCGGTGTGCGGATGCTGACGATGCAATTCATGCGTGCGCACTTGCATGACCCAGGCTGGTTTCAATCTGGTTCGTACAACGTCTTTCATCGTCATGCGCAGAGCATACTTGAGGGCCGTGAGCGTGTTTTCTGGATAGACGATCCTTCGCGCACAGATCTTGTGCAGTACCCACCTGCATTTCCGTGGTGGGTCGCTATCATTTACAAGTTCGGAAACGATCATTCAGCTTACGCAGTGCTGCGCGTGCAGTGGCTATTGGATCTGGTTCTCACGATGCTGCTCGCAAGTGGCATAGCGTGGACGGCATATGGTTGGCGCGCCAGCGTCGGCACGAGTTTCCTGGTGGGCCTGTCTCCGCTGCTCGCCATGTACGGCGCGTCCCCGACCGCGGATGCACCCACAACCTGGTTCGTGCTCGGTGGACTCTGGTGCCTCTTGTTAACCGTTAAGCGAAACAGCATGCGCTGGGCCATCGGCGCCGGCGTGCTGCTGGGAGTTGCGTGCTGGTTGCGTGTGAACCCGCTCTACCTCAGTGTTTTCTGGGCAATCGCGCTGTTCATCTTTGCGCGCATGCAGTGGCGTCGCAAATTGGTACTGAGCGCTGCCGTGGCGTTATCCACCGTAATTGTCATCTCACCGATCATTGTCCGCAACTACCTAGTCTTTCCAGACTTCACACCGACAGGAGGCACTCTGGGGACTAACCTTTGGGAAGGACTGGGCGAGACGGAACTCGGCAGGAAACATGGCTTCCTCCTGGGCGACCATTTGATGGTGGAGCGCGAACGCATCAAGTTGGGCCTGCCGGCGGATTATCCGATCACTGTAATGTGGCCTGACGGCATTCGGCGAGAACGCGAGCGCACCCGCGAATCGCTCGAATTCATCAAGCAGCATCCAATCTGGTACGCCGGCGTAATGTTTCATCGCATGTGGGGTATGTTGAAAGTTGCAGGTGCGCCTTTGCCCTATTACGGTAGCGCCGGGATTAACGTGACAAGCAAGAAGGTGTTGCCCCCGGAACGGCAAGGAGGAGTGCTTGCGCTCTTTGTTAATCTCCTGGGCATGGTCCAAAGCGTAACGCGTTATTTACTGCTGCCTCTTGCGGCGTTTGGAATCTGGCTGGGCGTGAGGCGTAATTGGCTGATGGCTTCGTTACTGCTGGCAACGATGTTCTACTATCTAGTGCCGGGGTCAGCCGCACACACTGAGATCCGCTACGTGTTGCCGCTCCACTGCATATTGCCCGTTTTTGCAGGTTTGAGTTTGTCGTACCTGGCAGGATTGATTTTTAGGCGTGACCGCTCGGCGGTCGGGCGGAACTGATAGTTTGGAAACTGACGTCAGTGAAGGTTTCCTAAGGATAAGTATGTCGAACGCAACCAGACCTGCGAGTGTAGGCTTACCCAAGGAGATGCAGGAGCATCATTACTCCCTGGTCTATGAAGAAGAAGAGAAGCACTGGTGGTATGTCGGGCGGCGGCGCATCCTCGACACTTTCGTCCGCGCTCTAAGACCAAAGTTGTCGACTAACCCACCTCGAATCCTCGATGTCGGCTGTGGGACTGGCGCCAATCTCAACATGCTTTCCAACTATGGTGACGGGGAAGGCGTTGACGTGTCGACACAAGCTCTTAATTACTGTAGAGAGCGAGGGCTGCAAAATGTGAAGTACGGAACGGCTGAGGAACTTCCGTTTGCAGATGCGTCATTCGATCTCGTCACCGCGCTTGATGTCGTTGAGCATCTTGACGACGACCTGGCGGGATTGCGAGAAATTCGGCGAGTCTTGAAGCCTGGGGGTTTTGCCTTGCTGACAGTTCCGGCGTTCATGTTCCTGTGGGGTGTTCAGGATGACGTTAGCAATCACCGGCGACGATACACGATGCCGCAACTCAAACGAGTCGTCACCGAAGCAGGCTTCTCAATCGAGCGTGCGACTTACGCAAACATTATGTTCTTTCTACCGGTCCTTGCGGTACGCACGTTCATGCGACTCTTCGGCCTGCGGGCACAAGCGGAGTACGCCATCAACGTGCCGGTGCTGAATAACTTTTTTGCCTGGTTATTTGCTCTGGAACGGTTTTGGTTGAAACGTTGGAGTCTACCGTTTGGCGTGTCAGCCTTTTGCGTAGCGCGACGAGTTGAGTAGCCGGATTAAGCGTGGGTCTTGGTGTAAGCGCTTTCGTTACGAGCAGCAGTTTCTTGTGCTTTAAGCAGCTCCGGCTTGTGCAGGCGTTTTGCAGGGGCTTTGCTAAAACGGTACTTCAGCAGGTTTGACATGAATTCGAAGATCGCAGCCGGTTTCACAAACGAACCGTGGGTTTCGTTCTTCGAAAAGTGGACCGGCATCTCGCCTATCGTCAGCCCCGCTTGTTGAGCACGAATCATTATTTCGGCGTCGATAAACCAATCGTCTGATACCAACTCGAGCTGCTCATACTTGTCGCGGCGGATTATTTTAGGTTTCGAGTTGATATCGTGAACCTTTATTCCGAACAGGACTTTGAAGAGCCCGTTATAAACGCCGGAGATGAAACGCCGGTAGACGCCGTCGTCACGCCGTACGCGATAGGTTTTGGTTAGATCCAGATTCTCCAGTCGCGCTTTCAACAGACAAGCAACGATCGACTCAGGAGGAAACTGCCCGTCTCCATCGATCACTCCGATGTATTCACCTCGAGCCTCAGCGAGCCCCATCCGCATGTCCCAGCCCATCATTCCTTCTTTTGGCCGGATCACCGTTCGGATGTTGGGCCAACGCTGGGCAATCTCCGTTACCACCTCAGGAGTGTCGTCAGGTGTGCCTTCAATGTAGTTACCTACCAGCACTAATTCATATGAAAAATTACAGTGCGAAAGGGCGAGGTGGACTCTTTCAACGAAAGGAATGACGGATTTACCAGTCCGATAGCAAAGGACCACAAGCGAGAAGTACGGGGTGGACACGTTGGGTATCGTATAATGCCGGTGTTCTAAATCACAAGGCAGCGATTTGTCGGCCTCCAGATGCGATGAGGATTTTATTTTCGGGTGGCTCGTCACCAGTCGGTGCGCGGGTATTGCAGGTTTTGTTGGAGCAGGATCCTTCGCTGGAAATCTGGTGCGGCGTCCACAAACGTGCCGTGCCGCTGGAGACTTCGGCACACCATCTCTTTCCACTCGATCTTGAAGCGCCGATCGACCTGGACATGATCCCTGAGCCGATCGATCTGGTGGTCCACCTTGGCGCGCTGACCCACTCCCGAGACGAACAAAAGTATTGGACCGTAAACCAGCAGGGAACTCGCAAACTGGCTCTGGCCGCCCGCAGTCGAGGTTGCAAACGTTTCGTCTTTGTAAGTACTCAATGTGCCAGCCTTGGCAGTGGCGCCTACGGCGAGTCTAAGCTAGCGGCGGAGTCAGAGTTGCTGAAACTCGATTGGACCAGTCTACTGATAATCCGTCCGGCTGATATTTATGGAAACCGCAGCACTGAGGGAGTCGATCGGTTCATACAGCTGGCCCAGGATTGGCGGTTGGTACCCCTTCTATTCGGTCACGGTGAAATCAGATTTGCTCCATTACACTTCGATGACTTCGCACACCTTGTTGTTTCGTTAATCTTGACCCAAAGACCGGGAGTTCAGATTGTTCATTTGCGCGGACCCGAGGAAATGAGCGGTTTTCAGCTCGGCCGTCGCATTGCGAGTCGATTCGGCGCCCTACCGTTACCAGTATGGTGGCCGGCTGTGAAACTACTGTTGAATACGTTGCACTTAGTTGGCCTGTATCCGGTTACGCCTGATCAGTTGAAACGCGCTGTAGGAAAGAAGTGTAGGCCGACTACTCAAGAAGAGATTCCACCTCGCGCGCTGAGACGGTTTTTGGACAGCTGAAGACTGGTCAAGGGCTCAAGATTTACCATCATCAAGAAGAATCAAAACTTGCAACGTCTCCTATCAACACTCGAGCTGTCGTTTCCCTCCAGGAACTACCACCACACGCGTCCTCCGACGAAACAGATCGTGATAGCGTGCAGCGCGATCTTTCTGGTCGCGTTTGCGGTAAGGCTGTTGTCGTGGCATGACACGAGATACGACGTAGGAAAGGTCCAAAGCGTCGTCGCCAGTGACTATCGACGAACCGGACAGCTCATCAGGCAGGAGGGCATCACCGGCTTTTTCAGTCGGACTAGAGCTCTCGCAGATCCCAATCTGCTGGGCCATCCGCCAGGCTATCCCATAGCTCGCGCAGTGCTGGCGTCGGTATTTGGTGAGTCGGACGTAGTGGTGCAGTTCCTTCAGATTGCCTGTGACGCTTTGGCCGCAGTAGTCATCTTGTTGATTGCGGTGGAAATGTTTCCGCTTGGCGTGGGAATCATCGCCGGCGGGTTATCGGCGTTTTCTCCACAGTTTGCCTGGAACTCAGTTTTGCTCTTACCGGATACGCTCGCAGTCCTTCCATTACTCCTGGCTGTCTATTTTCTCGTGCGGGCGATGAAGAAACAGAACTTGATCGCGGTGGTGGTCGCCGGCGCGTTAGTGGGTTTGTCTTGTTGGTTGCGAGCGAATGCGCTGTTGATGGCTCCGTTTCTTGCCGTGCTCACCCTGATCTTGTTTCCGAAGGAGCGCCGCCTGCGCAACACAGCGGCATTCTTGCTCGGGGCGATATTCGTAATTGCACCAATGACTATTCGTAACTGGGTGGTGTTTGGACATTTCATTCCAGTTTCACTTGGCGCAGGTCAAACGATGCTCGAGGGAATCGCAGACTACGACCCAACGCGACGGTTTGGCATTCCTGACACTGACATGGCGATCATGAAAATGGAGGCGGAGCAATACAACCGGCCTGACTACTATTCGACTCTGTTTGCGCCGGATGGAATCAAGCGTGAGCGAATGCGTCTGGCACGTGGGTTTGGGGTAATGCGTGATAATCCTGTTTGGTTTACCGGGGTGATGGCTCGTCGGGCGGGCTCAATGCTGCGACTTGAAAGAGCGCGACTAGTCTCCAGTGTCCCACCGATAACTCGTCGGTTTGATGTTACTGAAGCGAAACCAACTTGGGTTGGGACACCTGCGGAGATGCTCGCGCAGGCGCGAGAGAAGTCTTCCGCCGCTCAATTTGTGGTCTCCAATGAAGGGCAAACACTTCGAGTCATTTCCGACAATACGAAATATGGAATGCAACTCAGTACGGCGCCCGCACCAGTCAGCCCCGGTCACGATTATTTGTTTAGACTTCCAGTCCTCGTCGAGGAAGGACGCATGACGATCGACTCGGTTGGCAAAAACATGAATGCATATTCCTCCGTGGTAATCGAGAAAGCAGAGGTGAAAGAGGGTAATCCCCAGCCCCGTGAGATTGTCGACGTCCCTCTGGTAAGCACTGCGGAGGTCGCTGCGCTTTCATTTAAAAACGCTGCGCCTTCGTCTGGACGTTCTGTGGTCGAGGTTGGCCAGGTTGAGCTGTTTGATTTGGGCGAATCCTCTTTTCTTTGGACGAGGTATCCGAGAATCCTGATCAACGGCGTACAGCGGTTCTTCATTACGGCGGTCATGCTGCCCCTCGCCCTCTTTGGCTTGGCGATCCTGATAAAACGTCGAAAGTGGGCCACCATAATTTTCTTACTCGGCGTTCCGGCATATTACTTCTGCTTTCAGTCGATGCTACACACTGAGTATCGGTACGTGTTGGCAATCCATTATTTTCTTTTTGTGCTGGTGGGTGTGACGCTCTATGAAGCGTCGCGGTTCCTGCGAGTTTTCACCGGCCGAAGAAAGAGTGACATTGGATAAGCATATGAGCGCACCTCGATTATCAGTTGCACCTCGACCTCTAGCAGATATCAGCCTCGGAGTTGTGTCTCCGATGGCGAACGAGAGCGAGTCTGCGGAGGCGTTTGTGAAGGAGGTGCTGGACAAATGTAGTGTGCATGGCTTCAAGTCAGTGAAGTTTTTTGCGATTCTCGACAAGGTTAGCAGGGACAATACCCGCGCCTTGTTGGACCACCTCGCCCAAAGCGAGTCACGGCTTGAGGTCGTTTGGGCGCCGGAAAACCAGAACGTGGTCGATGCGTATACGCGTGGATATCGCCAGGCATTAGAGGCCGGGTGCGATTGGATCCTGGAGATTGATGCGGGTTACAGTCACCAGCCTTCCGATATACCTCAGTTTTTTTCCGAAATGTCGAAAGGCTACGACTGTGTGTTTGGAACGCGGTTCGCGAAAGGCGGAAGCCTGAGCGCAACGTCGAAACAACGGCGCCTGGTGAGTCATGGCGGAACAACTCTGGCCAATTTGGTCCTTGGTACCAGGCTGACCGACATGACCAGCGGATTTGAGTTGTTTTCGCGACCTGTGTTGCAAAAAATCATGGACCAGGGAATAACCTCCCAAGGTCCATTTTTTCAAACCGAGCTCAAGACTTATTGCCGGGGTTTGCGCTGGGTTGAAGTCCCAATTCAATATCGCGCTGGTAGTCACAACATTAGTAACGCGAGCATAAAGGATGCATTCGCAAATCTCTGGAGATTATTCAGGCTCAGAATTTCAGGAAAGCTATGACCACAGGGAATAATCAGGAAGCTGCCGTTAGCGCGAACGTTGCGGTTGTGGTCACGTCGATTGCCGGCCCAAATGAAATTCTTCAAACATTCGCTCGAGCGTGTCTGGAGCGAGGTTATCAGTTCATTGTTATCGGAGACGTTTCAAGTCCTCCGGATTTTCAGCTAGAGAGATGCCGGTTCTACGGTCTGGCCGAACAATATGAGACTGGTTTCACTTTCGCTCGACTCTGTCCAACGAAGCACTATGCGCGAAAGAATCTGGGTTACCTGCTGGCCCTCCGGGCGGGAGCCTCGATGATTCTTGAAACTGACGATGACAACTTTCCTTATGAATCGTTCTGGGATCGGCCAGCGCGGCGTCAGTCTGGCAAGACCCTTTCAAGTCGAGGCTGGGCCAATGTCTACCGTTACTATTCGGAAGCCAACATTTGGCCGCGGGGCTTTCCGTTAGATCACGTGAAGGACCAGTTGCCCGCTTGGGAATCGCTGCCGGTGGAAGAGAGTGATTGTCCAATTCAACAAGGTCTGGTTAACGAGAATCCAGACGTCGATGCCATTTATCGACTGCTGTCTCCGCTTCCTCAATCGTTCGCGTACAACGGTTCTTTATCATTGGCGCCGGGCTCCTGGTGTCCGTTCAACAGTCAAAATACCTGGTGGTGGCGCGACGCTTTTCCGCTGCTCTATCTTCCGGCTTACGCTTCGTTTCGCATGACCGACATCTGGCGCAGTTTTGTAGCCCAGCGGATCGCCTGGGCAAATAACTGGAGCGTGGTGTTTCATGAGCCGACTGCTTGGCAGGAGCGCAATGAACACAACCTGATGCGTGATTTCCGTGACGAAGTTCCCGGTTATTTGCATAACAAGTCGCTCTGCGAAGAGCTGGAAAAACTTCAGCTACGCGCGGGCGTTGACCACCTTGGCGAGAATCTTCAGGCTTGTTATGAGAAGCTGGTCAGTATGGAATTACTCGACCGCAAGGAGCTGGATTTGATATCTGCGTGGCTTGCGGACCTGAAGAGCGCATCTCGCGAAGTGGTGGCTTGAGTTCTCTCATTTCAAATGTTGTCTAACCGTTCGATAATCTGTTTTGGTGGCGAGGATTGGTGGTACCACCATCCGCATTCAAAAGCTCACCTCATGCGGAAGTTCGCGCGGGCTGGGAACAAGGTGATCTTTGTTAATTCGATTTCGATGGGTCTGCCTTCACTGGGGCACAAAGACTTGTTTCCGCGCATCAAGCGGAAGTTGGGTAGTTATTCGCGCCTGGCCCAGGAAACAGCTGAAGGCATCACCGTGGTGTCGCCCGCAAGCCTGCCCTTCTTTGGTAGCGCGGCTTCGAGAAACGTGAATCGCCGAATGATTGGGGCCCAGATTCGCAAGTTGGCCGAATCCCGTGGTCTAACCAAGCCAATCTTGTGGGTCGCGATACCGACCGCAGCAGAAATGATTGGTGAGTTTGATGAATCAGCAGTGGTGTATCACGTCTCGGATAAGTATGACGCGAACACCATGGACCATGCGACCGACCCGGAAAAAATTCGCAGGTTACATAATCACGCCATCGACGCTGCCGATATCATTCTTTATTCCGGACGAAAGCTCCTGGAGGAAGCGACTCGCGGTCGCGAGCGTTCGTACTTGCTTGAGCAGGCGGTCGACTTCGAGCATTGGGCCAGGGTCGCAGACGGGTCACTCTCTGTGGCCCCCGAAATCGGGAGCATCCCGGGTCCTCGTTTGGGTTACTTTGGCGCGATCGAACCATGGCTGGTGGATCAGGAATTAATCAAGCGCGCCGCGCGCGAGCGCCCTACCTGGCAATGGATCTTCATCGGCAACAAATCGCGAGGTATCGAGATAGAATCGTTGCCCAACACACACTTCCTGCCGCCGGTTTCGTATGAAGAGTTGCCGCGTTACGCAGCAGGTTTTGATGTCTGCGTGCTGCCATGGGACACTGAGAAAGCCTTTACCAGTTATGGCTCCGCTATCAAGGTGCGCGAGTATCTGGCTACGGGAAAGCCGGTCGTAATTTCTCCGCTGCCCGAGTATGAGCCCATGCGAGAAGTGCTTCGCATTGCTCGAACTCGCGACGATTTCCTCCTGCAGGTTGAAGACGCACTGCGTGAGAGTGGTTCGGAAGCGAGACTAAAAAGGCAGGCTGCGGTGAAGGACGGCACGTGGGACGCGCGCGCTGAATGGGTAAGCAATCTAATTGAACAGATCTTGAAAGAGAAGAAACCGAGGACAGTCGGCACGGCATGAAGCAGGTATTGCAAAATCGCAAAAGCGGAAGGGTGGTGGTCGGCGAAGTGCCCGTGCCTGTGGTCCAGGACGGTCGAGTGCTGGTCCGTACTGCAGCGTCCCTGATCAGTGCCGGAACGGAGCGAGCTTCAGTTGAAAGTGCACGAAAGAGCCTGGTTCAGGAAGCACGCGAACGACCTGACCTGGTTAAAGCAGTAATCGATAAGGCACGCACTGAGGGACTTCGCAATACGTTTAATGCCGTGTTGGGAAAGCTTGGCTCCTCACAGGCGCTGGGATATAGCGCCGCGGGAATTGTCATCGCTGTAGGCAAAGACGTCGTCGAGTTCGCTCCCGGCGATCGCGTAGCTTGTGCAGGCGTGGGCTTTGCTTCCCACGCGGAAGTTTTGTCGGTCCCAAAGAATCTCTGCGTCGAGCTTCCTGAAGAGGTGAGTTTTGAAGAAGGCGCATTTGGGACGCTGGGCGCGATCGCTTTGCAAGGCGTTAGATTGGCGGCCCCGACTTTAGGCGAATCCGTTGTAGTGATCGGCTTGGGATTAGTGGGGCAGTTGACCGTTCAATTGCTGAAGGCCAATGGCTGCCAGGTGTTTGGAATTGATCTTGATGAGAAGCGCGTCGATCTGGCATGCCAACTCGGAGCCGACGGAGGGGCTGTTTCTAATGACACAACCGCGAAAGCTGTGTTTGACTGGACCAGAGGAAGGGGCGCTGATGCCGTGCTCATCACGACGGCCACCGATTCCAATCAACCGATCGAACTCGCCGGGGATATCTCGCGCCTCAAAGGCCGGGTGATAGTTGTGGGAATGACCGGACTAACCGTGCCGCGTCCATCCTACTTCAGCCGCGAATTGTCGTTGCAGATCTCGATGTCATATGGACCAGGCCGATACGATCCGGATTACGAACAGCGTGGCAACGACTATCCACTGGGCTATGTTCGTTGGACCGAAAAGCGAAACATTGAGGCGTTTCTTAATCTCGCCGCGGAAAAACGAATAAAGACGGACCCGCTGGTTACGCATCGTTTTGAAATCGATGATGCGGAGCGGGCTTACGATCTCCTGGTTAATAATTCCGGCGACCCTTACCTCGGCGTGCTGCTGCGTTATGACACGGAACGCGAGATTAAACGTGCAGTTGATCTATCTGGACCAAAAGCGGCACGCGCAACACGAGCAAAGTCAGTGGGTTTGGGAGTGATTGGGGCTGGGGGTTATTTGACCGGGATGCTACTTCCGCACTTCAAAAGTGCTGGAGCAGACTTCATTTCCGTCGCTACTGCGTCAGGCGTGACCGCTCTCGATGCCGCCAGGAAGTTTGGTTTCAGGCAAGCGGTTTCCGACGCCAGCGAGATTATCGCCGACGACAACGTGAACCTGGTGGTGATCGGCACGCGCCATGACTCGCACGCCGAGCTTGCTGTCGCAGCGTTGAGTCAGGACAAGCATGTCTTCGTGGAAAAACCTTTGGCGCTGAATGATGCTGAACTCGATCAGGTGATTGCAGCAGTGATCCGGTCGCGCGGCGAACTGATGGTTGGTTTTAATCGTCGATTCTCGCCAATGGCGTGCAACGCGAAAGAGTTGTTTCACGGACGAGAGACCCCGCTTTCGATTCTTTATCGGGTGAATGCTGGCCGTATTCCGGCTGAACATTGGATTCAAAATTCCGCTGAGGGAGGTGGACGAATAGTCGGCGAGGTCTGTCACTTTATCGATCTGATGCAGTTTCTAATCGACTCGCCTCCCATTTCCGTTTTCGCGGAAGCGTTGGCAGCTAATCAAAGCAACATCACAAATCACGATTCAGTTTTCATCACGCTGCGATTTGCTGACGGGTCCAATGGCTGTATTGCCTATCTGGCTGAAGGCGACAAGTCACTGGCAAAAGAGCGAGTGGAAATTTTTGGCGGCGGGAAGACATTTGTCATCGACGACTTCCGGCAGGCTAGTATTTTTCAGAACGGACGCGAAGAGAAGATCACTCTGAAGGCGCAGGACAAAGGACAGAGTGAGGAAGTAAAAGCCGTCTGCGATGTGGTGCTGAACGGTACTCCCTACGCCATCACCCAGGCTGAACTTGAGTCAACCACGCGTGCTACATTTCGCGCACTCGATTCACTTCGCTCGGGACAACGAATCAAAATAACGAATGATGAACTCTGAGGAACAGTCAAGCAGTTCAGAGTTCAAGCTTTAGCTTGCGCCCTCGCGGAAAAGAGCAGCCTGAAGGCTGAACTCTGTTGAGTTAAACCCAGTAGCAATTTCCAGCTGTAACCGGAATCTTTCATCCTTCAGCCTTCATAATTCGTCCTTCTTATGTGTGGTATCGCCGGAATCATCAGTCAGAAACCCGAACAGCTCCTCCGTGCGATGCTTGCCTCGATCGAACACCGCGGCCGCGACGACGAAGGAATTTGGATGTCTGACGTCAGCGATAACAGCGGCCGCCAGGCTTCCCTAGGTCAGAGACGGTTGGCGATAATCGACACAAGTAAAGCCGGACATCAGCCCATGATCTCCGATGACGGTCGTTACGTGATCACGTTTGGTGGCGAGATCTACAACTACCGCGACCTTCGCGAAGAGCTCCAAACCAAGGGGCATAAGTTTAAATCCCAAAGCGACACCGAAGTCTTGCTGGCAGCTTTTTCAGAATGGGGCAAGAAATGTCTGCCGCGTCTTAACGGGATGTTTGCCTTCGCCGTATGGGACAATCGCGAACGCACGCTCACACTCGCTCGCGATCATGTGGGAATCAAGCCGCTCTATTACGCACACCTCCCCGCGCAAGGGGACAAACCCGGCGGATTTATCTTTGCTTCGGAAGTGAAGGCGATCCTCGCGACCAGGCTGGTCGAACGCAGTCTTAACCTTGAAGCTCTGCACCAGTTCCTGACTTTCTTGTGGACTCCCGATCCGAACACTCTCTTCAAAGGGATCAAGACGCTCCCGCCAGCGCATGTGCTCACGTTTAAAGACGATGACGTCGTTATCGAAGAATGGTGGGATGTTTCTTTCGATGAGATCGAAGAAGGTCGCAGTGAGAGCTGGTGGCAGGAGCGGGTGTTGGAGACGCTCGACAAAGTCGTGCGCATGGAAATGGTCGCAGATGTTCCCCTTGGGTCATTTCTTTCAGGCGGTATCGACTCTTCCGCGATTGTGGCGATGATGAAAAACCACAGCAACGGTAGAAGGGTTAGCACCTACACCGTCGGCATTGAGAGTGAAGATCTACGATACGACATCATTCCCGATGATGTTGAGTGGGCACGCCGCGTGAATAAGCAACTCGATACCGACTACCACGAGATCATGTTGCAGCCTTCAGTAGCCGAGCTGTTGCCGAAGTTGGTCTACCACATGGATGAGCCGGCCATAGACATGGCAATTCCCAGTTACCTGGTTTCCCAAGCGGCGCGCGAAACGTTGCGCGTGATGTTGTCAGGTATGGGCGGGGACGAAGTGTTTGCCGGTTATCCTCGACAACTCGCGATGAAGATCGCCGGCGCGTTTGATCCGGTGCCCACCATGTTGCGGCGACCGGTCATGCACATGTTAAGTCGAAGCCTGCCGGGAGGATTACCCGGACGATTCACGGGTCCTTTGCGCAACGCGAAAAAATTTGCCCGCAGCGCGTCGCTCGATTTTGAAAATCGCTACCTCGGTTATGGAACTTACTTCACAGACGAAGCTAAGCAGAGACTCTATTCCGAGACGATGGTCGAGGCCACACGAGGGTTGGACGCGTACGCTAACCACCGGCGATATTTTGCGCGCGTTCAAAACGCCGCTCCGCTAAATCGTCTCCTGTATGTCGACTTGAAAACCTTTTTGCCGTGCTTGAATTTGATAACTACCGACAAGACTTCTATGGCTGCCAATTTGGAAGTAAGAGTTCCTTTCCTTAATCGCCACATGATCGAGTTTGCCGCGCGAATGCCGGCCAATCTGAAGATTCGCGGTTTCAAGCGAAAGTACATTTTAAAAAAGGCGATGGAGAAGTCGTTGCCGCATGACGTCGTCTGGCGAAAAAAGGCGGGTTTTGGTGCTCCGATTCGCTCGTGGTTGCGCGGGGCGTTGAGACCGATGATCGATGAACTATTGTCGAGTGAGACTGTTGAACGACGCGGGTTATTTCGCCCGGAGCAAGTGCGACGATTAATTGACGCGAACAACTCGGGCAGAGAGGATTTCAGCTTGCAGGTCTTCCAACTACTCAATTTGGAGCTTTGGCAGAGACAGTTTTTGGATGGTTGAAGGAAAACGACTACGGTGTAATACGCGCATTGAGTTACGCTGAAAGTGTTCACAAAATTTGAGCCCAGAGTTGTTTCAACCTTGGGTAATAATCTCATAGTTTTTTATAGCAACTCTGAAGGAGTTGCGATGCGTTGTCGGTGATGGGCGCGCTGCAACCCTTTTCAGGGTTGGGATTCGATCAAAATACTTCCGTCCCAGGGTTGCCAAAGCGCAACCCTGGGCTGCAACTAGCGAACGCTTTCAGCGTTAGGCGTGAAATCTGACTTTCCTGAGCAGTACTTAACGCTTGTTCAGTTATAGTGATTGACATTGCCTGGGGGCAGTTTTATTCTGAAATGTATCGGCATTTAGCCGGTGTCCTCAGAAAAATCCCTACCGCCTCGCGTTTGAGCATTGCCTGATGACTGTCCTGGACGAATCGTTGGCACCCAAATCAACCAATGTCGTACCGCCAATTGAAGGTGCTGAGCGCAAGCGAATCCTGCTCGCGGAGGACGATCGCGCCTTAAGACGGTTCTTCGAGATTGTGCTTGATCGCGCGGGCTACAAAGTCATTCCGGCAGCAGATGGTCTCGAAGCGATGAAGCTGGCACTCTCGACTCCGATCGATGTGGTGGTGACTGACGCGATGATGCCGAATCTCAGTGGTTATGAGTTTTGCCGCTTTCTGCGAAACAGTCAGACACTTGCGCATTTGCCTGTCATTCTCCTGAGTGCGCTTGAGCGAAAGGAAAACAATCAGAACGCTGAACAGGTTGACGCGTTCCTGGCGAAACCAGTTTCAGCCGAAGGACTGATCGCTTGTATTGAGGAATTGCTGGCGCGAAAAAGTAGCACGTGATTTCTAGACGTGTCCTGCCTCTTTTGTTTTTCTTCAGAAGTTAATATCGACACTCTACCCGGTCGCTACCGCTCCGGTTCTGTACCGAAAAAGGCGGCTTCCGAATCTCGGAAAGCCGCCTTTTTAACATCTGCAGTCTTGCTACGACGCGGTCGAGGCGCTGGTCACTTCCACCAGGGCATCAATACTCGTATACGACAAACCTTGAGCAGCTGCGACTGCTTCGTATGTGCAATGGCCCGCGTAGGTGTTGACGCCTTCTTTCAATCCGGGATCAGTTTTGATCGCTTCGAAGAAGCCCAGGTTAGCGAGCCTAACCGCGTAAGGCAGGGTGGCGTTCGTCAGGGCGAAAGTCGAGGTTCGCGGGACTGCTCCCGGCATGTTGGCGACGCAATAGTGCAGCACGCCTTCGACATAATAAGTCGGGTCGGAGTGAGTGGTTGGATGGGTGGTCTCGATACATCCTCCCTGGTCCACCGCTACGTCGACAATCACCGACCCGTTCGGAACATCCTTAAGCATGTTTTTGGTAACCAACTTTGGCGCGGACGCTCCCGGTACCAGCACCGCTCCGACTATTAGATCCGCAGTGGAGATTGCGTCGTGAATCATGTAAGCGCTGGAAGCGAGTGTCGAGATCTTGGTTAAAAAGATATCGTCAAGCTCACGCAGCCGGTCGAGATTATTGTCAATGATGGTGACATTGGCTCCCATACCGACGGCGATCTTCGCCGCGTTGGTTCCGACCACTCCGCCACCGATAATTACGACTTTGGCAGCAGGAACGCCGGGCACGCCGCCAAGCAGTATGCCGCGACCACCGGCCATCTTCTCCAGGTAATGCGCGCCGACCTGAATCGCCATGCGACCGGCGACTTCTGACATCGGTGTCAGCAGCGGCAACCCGCCGCGACGATCGGTGATGGTCTCATAGGCAACGCCGGTTACTTTGCGCTTCAGAAGTTCCTGAGTCAGTTTTACGTCTGGAGCGAGGTGGAGGTAGGTGAATAGCAACTGGCCTTCACGCATGCGCGGGTATTCCGGTTCGATTGGTTCTTTAACCTTGACGATCATTTCGGCCTTAGCCCAAACATCGTCAGCGGTCTCGATGATTTCCGCACCCGCTTTTTGGTAAAGGCCGTCATCAAAGCCGGAGCCGTTACCCGCGCTCTTTTCCACAATCACGTTATGGCCCGCATCTGTAAGCGCGCGAACCCCGGCGGGTGTTAACCCAACCCTATATTCGTTATCCTTTATCTCTTTCGGCAAGCCAACGATCACAATCACGTCCTCCAGTAGTGTAAGCAGTAAACAGTGAGCGGTAAGCAGTCTGAAATCAGTAGTCAGCAATCAGTAGTCAGTAATCAATATGGGTTAGCAATGTCGTCCCTGGTTGCTGCTGACCAACTGCTTACCGCTCACTGCTTACTGCTTACTTTCTCATTCAACGTCGATCTGCGCGCGCTGAAGTTTTCCGCTGTAATCAACGTAAACTGATTTCCATTCGGTAAAGATGTCGAGAACTTGAGTGCCTGCTTCACGATGCCCATTTCCGGTGGCTTTGGTGCCGCCGAACGGCAGATGGACTTCTGCACCGATCGTTGAAGCGTTCACGTAGAAAATTCCCGTGTACATATCATTCATCGCGCGAAACGCGCGGTTGACGTCGCTGGTGTAGATTGCCGCGGACAAACCATAGCGTACGCCGTTGGCTATTTCGACTGCTTCATCTAGAGATTTTGTGGGGATTACGCTGGTGACCGGGCCGAATATTTCTTCCTGACCAATGCGCATGTCCGGGGCAACATCAGTGAAGACGGTCGGCTCAATGTAATGGCCGCGAGCATAGTCGCCTTTGGTTAGCTGTTTTCCGCCACAAGCAAGGGTAGCCCCGTCTTCCTCCTGGCCAATTTCAATGTAGCCCATGATCTTGGCGACGGCATCGGCGTTAATAACTGGTCCAACGTCCGTTTTTGGATTGGCCCCGTTGCCAACGCGGAGTGCTCGAGCATGTTCGACCAGTTTCTTCGTGAACTGCTTATAGACCTTTTTATGGACTACCAGTCGCGATGAAGCGGTGCATCGCTGTCCGGAAGTGCCAAACGCTCCCCAAATGGCCCCCTCCACTGCCAGGTCAATATCAGCGTCGTCCATCACGATGATTACATTCTTGCCGCCCATTTCCAGTGAACAGATCGCGTTGCGTTCAGCGCATGCGGTGGCAACTATGCGACCGGTCTCGGTTGAGCCGGTAAACGAGATCAAACGCAGCGCTGGATGGTTTGTTACTGGAGCGCCGGCGGCCTCGCCGTAGCCGGTAACCATATTGACTACTCCGGGCGGAATACCAGCTTCTTCACATGCCTTGATCAGATTGTAAGTTGAAAGCGGAGTGTCTTCGGCTGGCTTGATCACGACCGTATTGCCGCAAACGAGCGCCGGGATTAGTTTCCATGAGGGAATCGCCATCGGAAAATTCCATGGCGTAATTAACCCACAAAGTCCCACCGGCTGACGCACGCACATCGCAAACTTGTCCGGCATCTCCGCTGGTGTAGTAAAGCCATGGAGACGGCGTCCTTCGCCGGCGGTGTAGTAGGTGCAGTCGATTGCTTCCTGCACGTCACCGCCTGCCTCTTTCAAAACCTTCCCCATCTCGCGGGTCATGTCCGCCGTGAAATTTTCCTTGTTGCGGATCAGAATTTCGCCCAAGCGAAACAGAATTTCGGCACGGCGAGGAGCTGGAGTGGAACGCCATCCGTCGAAGGCTTCATGCGCGGCATTCACCGCGCGATTGACGTCGTTGCTATTCGACAGCGGAAAACGACCAATCACATCGTGGTTGTCAGCGGGGTTGACGTTTTCAAACGTCGCCCCAGATTCACTTTGAACCCACTCACCGCCAATGTAATTGTCGTAAGTTTTGACAGACGTGCGCGATGACGTCTTCGATTGTTTCGAGCCGTTTCTTGCGAGAGCTTTCTTTGCTTGAGCCATTCCGGTAATCGACCGTGCTTTCTATTGGTAAGTAAACTGAATTAGCCTGGTGGTAATACGATTGGTTTGCGCTGAGTAGCGCGACACATGAAGCACAATCGGATCACCCGGCTTCAGACCGCTTAGCACTCTTTGAAAATCGGCTAACGTGCTCACCGGTGTTCGATTGATGCGGGTGATTACGTCTCCCGCTGCCAATGCTTGCTGTCCACCCTGCACGCGAACTTCGGCAGCCAGTCCGTTTGGATCAATATCCTTTACGTAAAGACCACGAACCCCCGTGAGTCGCTTTTCATTGATCAACTGGGTGGTCAACTCGGTCAACGTGATTCCCAGCAGGAGACCATTGCCCTTCGGCGCTACCTCTTTGGGTTTGGGAGGAGTTGTTGTTTCGCTGTTCTCTCGGAACGCCTGCAGTGGCGGACGTTCTCCAAGCACAATGTTGGCGGTGTGTTTTTCGAGTTTCCCGTCGCGATCGCGAAGGAAGGTGAACGTGGCTGACTCGCCAACCGGTGTTGACGCGACCTTCTGGATTAGATCCATCGAGTTGGTGACTGGTTGACCGTTAAACTCAGTGATGATGTCGTTTGATTGCATCCCGGCTTTCGCGGCTGGCGTTGGGAGACCATCTTTGGTTTCCGTGACATCCATGATGATCGCGCCTTTCGCTTCTGGTAAACCATAGACGCGCGCAAACTCATCTTTTACTGAATCGAGGGTGACACCCAAAAATCCTCGACGCACTTTGCCTTGCGAAACAATTTGTTGATAAACGAAGTTGGCTTCCCCGGCGGGCAGGGCGAAGCCGATGCCGTTGTAGTCACCGGTCGAGGTGGCAATTTGAGAGTTGATACCAATCACCTCTCCACGCATATTCACGAGCGGGCCGCCACTGTTGCCGCGATTGATTGCAGCATCGGTTTGCAGAAAGCGTTGAAAGCTGGTGAAGGACGGCGTTTCTCGTTCCTTCTTAGAAATGATTCCGGCGGTAACCGTTTGGTCCAGACCAAATGGCGAACCGATTGCCAGCACCCAATCTCCTACCTGAGTAGCGTTGGAGTCGCCGAGAGTGACGGTTGGCAAATCCCTCGGCGCGTCAATCTTGATCACCGCTATGTCTGTCTCCTCATCAATGCCGATCACCCGCCCACGGAAAGTTTCACCTGTTTGCAGCCCGACGATGATGCGCGACGATCCTTCAATAACGTGCTCGTTAGTCAGGATGTAACCCTTGGGACTAACGATGAAGCCACTGCCAACGCTCCGTGTTGGTTGTCGATTCTGGCGTCGAAACATATCAAGCAAAGAATTGCTTGGAGGCTCTCCTTCTTTGTCCTCTTCATCATTCGCGGCAACGTCGGCACTGGCGGTGCGCGTTTCGATGTTTACGACCGCAGGCTCGACACGCTTCGCAATCTCGGCGAAGGAGGCGGAAAGAGCTTCAGGTGCTCGCGCAATCAACGCGTCGTTTTGGGCCACGGTGGGCCTTCCTGAAAGGACTGCGCCAATACCAATACCCGCCAGCAGGCAGGCAGTAGCGAGACCGATTATCCAAACCCGAAGTTTTCGCAAAAGATCTCGTTCGTTGATGGAGGATTTGTCTTTGGCAAGCTCTAACATAAATACCACCTTCGGTAAGACTACTAGTGGGCGCTCGAAAGATGTCATTCAAAGCGAGCAACAAATTAGGAGCGCAAATGGGAAGGACAAAGTATAGCTAATGCGGTCGCAAGGGGCAAAGAATCGTTTTGGATGGCGAGTCATACGAAGGAAGAGGAGAAAGAACCATTTTCCATATCTCATTTGTCAGTTCTCATTAGTCATTGGCATGGTTCCCCAGGATGTCCTAAAACGTAAGGCAGACTCTGATTTTGGAGCCTGCTAGTCTTGGAGATGACAAATGAGAACTGACAAATGATATATGGAAAATGGTTTTTCTTTATGCCGTTGATAATCCTACTTGCTACGGCCGGAGCAACACTTTCAACACGCCCTTTTTGGCGGCTCGGCCCATAGCATAAACCCCTCTGGACAGCGGATATTCCTCGCTGATCAGGCCATCAATGTCGAGTGCGCCTTTTCTGAGCAGGTCCAGGGCAGGCTCCATTCTTCCGCATCGTGATCCGAGAATTGAGATTTCGTCAACGACCAGACGCGCCTGATTGATTTCACCCAAATTCGCTGAGCCTTCAAACGTCGATTTCAGCACCAGCCTCCCACGCGGGCGTAACATTTCAAGCGCACCCGTAACTCCGGTTGGAGAGCCTGACGCCTCTACCACAACATCAAACTCACGTTTGCGTTTCGCAACCGATCTAGGCGATGTCGTTTCAATACCCCGCCGTTCTGCGATTCGCAATTTCTCAGGATGCTTTCCCACCAACAAAACGCTTGCGCCGGTCAGGGCGATCGCCTGGGCGCAAAGCAATCCGAGCTTTCCGTCGCCAATTACTGCGACTCGGTCAGTTGGTTCGATTGAAACACGTTCCATGATTCCGCACGCTGCAGCCAGTGGTTCGGCAAACACCGCGTGCTCTTCGACAACCATGTCAGGTACCGGGAGAAGGTTCGTTACGGGCAGACGTAAGAACTCGGCGTGTGCGCCGTCCCTGCCGAAGATGCCAAGTACTGTTCGGTCAGGACAATGACGTGGGTCGCCAGCGGTACATAAAGCGCAAGTTCCACAACCGGCGTTGATCTCACCGACCACGCGTTGGCCGATCAGAGATTTCTCGTCTGCCTCTTCAACCAGTCCGACAAACTCATGCCCGATCGTGCCATTGAAACCTGCATACCCTCGCGCAATCTCAAGATCGGTATTGCAAATTCCGGAAAGCAGGACGCGAACCAGCGCTTCCTGTTCGGGCGCAGGCTTATCGACGTCACGTATTGCGAGTTTCTTTTTCTGGACCTGGAGGGCTTGCATAGACTTCAGTTGCCGGTTGTCAATTGCACCTTAACACTTTAGAGCAACGGGTCACTAACAACGGGCGACTGACCGATATGTTTCAGAAACTTCTGGTCCGCGTATAAATGTTTTGTGATGTAAGTTCGACGATTTGCCTGCGGCCCTGCACCTTGATCGGCAGGCGCCACTCCAATTGCTCATCGCCGGATAGAAGCGCGTGAAGCCACCAATCGCCAGGATTTACTGTGACTGATGTTTGTCCCTGCCCATCGAGCCTGGCGGTTACAGGGCTTCGTCCTTTCATACGTTCACTTAAGAAGTCGTCAAAGCGTTTGCCGGCGCGTCGTTCGGTAAAATATTCATCGCGTACTGAGACGATGTCGATGGGATAAAGCTCAACGGGAATTGCCAGGCCTTCACCGCCATTTTTGGATGGTGTTCGAAGGACGATCTGCAGGACAGTTTGGCCGTTGGCAACTTGCGTCTCTTCTGGCGTGTCGTGCGGGAGCCGGTAGTAGATTGCCCAGCCCGTAGTGAAAAGTGCGGCGAGCAGACCGGCCCGGAGCGCCAGCGGCACTAAGCTCTTCATGAATTCAGATATCTTAAGACTCATTACTTTAAACTCGCGGCTTCATTTTAGCGCCGCCGCCGTCGACGAGAAGCTGAGATCAATGCCTATCATAATTCTCTCGTGCTGAAATGTCTCTCGTTGCGCGAATGTCTGAAGGTATCCTCAGACTCGTATTTGTTGTCTCATATACGCCAGCATTGATTGTTGTGTTCTGCGTAATCGCTGACCGGCGCTCACCGAAGTTGAAACGATCTCTAATGCGAAGTAAGCTCAGGGCGTAAGCAATTCAAAAGTCCAGTCGAGCGTCAGGAAAACACATTGGAATTCATCGAGGACAAGTTTCGCGACGAATGCGGAGTGTTCGGGATCTATGGTCATGCGGACGCTTCGCGGTTGACCTATCTCGGGCTCTACGCGCTGCAACATCGGGGTCAGGAGTCGTGCGGTATTGTTTCAGCAAGCGAGTCGGAACTTCGTCAGGAACGCGCGATGGGCCATGTTGCCGACGCGTTTGATCAATCTGCGCTTGATCGTCTGACGGGTGCGAGCGCGATCGGCCACGTCCGGTATTCCACCGCCGGTGAAGTTTCTATCCGCGAGGCCCAGCCTTTCCTGGTTACCTGCCAACACGGTCAGATCGCCGTTTGCCATAACGGTAATCTGCCTTTCGCTCGTGAGGAACGACGCAAGCTTGAAAAAGAGGGCGCGATTTTTTCGGCTACCTCTGACACTGAAGTGATTTTGCATCGGGTTGCGCGCTCCAAAGCTGCGTCTGTTCGCGATGCGATTCCTGAGGTTTTGAAAAACATTGAAGGCGCATTCTCAATGCTTTTTCTCACGCCGACGGAACTGATCGCCATCCGCGATCCACGCGGCTTTCGGCCGTTAGCGTTGGGCCGTATCGGCGATGCCTGGGTTGTTGCCTCTGAAACCTGCGCTTTCGATCTGATCGATGGGCAATATGTGCGCGACGTCGAACCAGGGGAGATGATTGTCATTGACCGAGATGGACTGCGCTCGTCGCATCCTTTGGAACCGCAGCAGTCTTCCATGTGCTTGTTCGAGCATGTTTACTTTGCTCGGCCTGATTCGCTGATCTATGGGCGATCCGTAAATGAGTCGCGCCACAAAATGGGCAAGCAATTGGCTATCGAGCAACCGGCCGACGCTGATCTGATTGTTCCCGTACCTGATTCAGGAACCGTAGCGGCGATTGGTTATGCAGCCCAAAGCGAGACCAGTTTTCGTTTTGGACTGGTGCGCAATCATTACGTGGGCCGCACGTTCATCGAGCCGCGGCAGTCGATTCGTTCGTTTGGCGTGCGCATCAAACTAAATCCTGTTCGGCATTTGATTGCCGGCAAACGAGTAGTGCTGATCGATGACTCAATTGTGCGCGGCACTACGTCAAAGAAAATTGTCCGCATGGTGCGCGAAGCTGGAGCAAAAGAGATTCACGTGCGTATCAGTTGTCCGCCGACAATCAGTCCCTGTTACTACGGGATTGATACTCCGAATAAAGCTGATTTGATTGCGGCACAGATGTCGGTCGAGGAAATTCGAAAATTTATCGAGGCTGACTCGCTGGGTTATCTATCACTCGAAGGAATGATCGAGGCGATCGGAGTGAAACCAGAGTCTTCGTGCGTGGCCTGCTGGAACGAAAAGTATCCTACCCGTATTACCCAGGAGGCGGAGACGATGTGGGAGCGAGATCATGAAGCGGTGATTGAGGCTTAGCAGACGATAGATGGCACGCTCGGCGATCAAAGGTTGTGGCTGCGCAGCAGCGGTTCTGGTGGTTGTACTTTCTGCTGCCGGCTATCTCGGCTGGAAATACGCGTTGCCCTGGTGGCGAACGCAACCGCCTGCCGCTTCTGGGAAAGAACTTCGAGTGCATGTGCTCGATGTGGGACCAGTCAACGGCGATTCAGTCTTGATCGTAGCCCCATCCGGCAAGACTGTCCTGATCGATGCCGGAGATACGAGCAAGGGTAAGCTGGTGCTCGAGGCACTCAAGCGAAACAATATCCAACAGCTAGACTACTTTATCGCGACACATCCACATCCCGACCACATCGGCGGTGCAGACGAAGTAATCAAAGGCATTAAGGTCCTCAGCGTGATCGATAATGGGCAAGGTCCGGATGTGCCTGAGTCGTTGCTGCCGCCGAAGACCACAGGGAAGCCCACCGCAAAATCCACGCCCAAAAGATCCACGCGCAAAACAATAAGCGTCACCACGTTTTATGAAGAATATAAGGAAGCGTTGACGCAGAGTGGCGCACAGTATGAAAAAGCTGAACCGGGGAAGAAGTACGATCTTGGCGGCGGCGCGATACTGACGATTCTGGCGCCGACCGAACCGCTTTTCACGAGAGAACAAACAAAGACCGGCGGCAATGTACCGAACGTAAATTCAGTCGTGGCGCGATTGGACTATGGCGATTTCTCGATGCTTCTGCCTGGTGATGCAGAGGAGCAGACCGATCATCGCTTGCTGACGAAGGATCCGGATCTTAAGGTAAGAATACTGAAAGTGGCCCATCACGGTTCGAAGTATGCGACCTCAAAGGATTTCATAGATCGGATCAAGCCGCAGGTGGCGATCATTTCCTGCGGTGCGTGGAACCGTTACGGACATCCTTCGCAGGTCGTGCTCGATCGACTCAAGAGTGCGAATACAAAAGTTTATCGCACTGATTTGCAGGGCGAGATCACAATCACTACTCGCGGCAAAGAGAACGATTACGTCGTGAAGACAGCGAAAGAAGCGACCAGCGATTTGTGGCTTGGACGAGAAGCGCAGAAGGACGATTCTACTCGGTCAGGATTTATTGCTTACGGCGATTTTGGTGCGCCACCTAAGACAAAGCAGAGTAAATAGTGACGGTGAGGTAAATGGTGAATGGTAAATGGTGAATGGTGCGTCGAGAAATTAAGCTGCCTGTTCCGGCTCAAGGTTCACTAATGCGGATTCACTAATCACGATTCACTAATCACGCCTAACCATTTACCATTCACCATTCACCATTCACCATTCCATGAAGCCTATAACCTACAGTGACGCGGGCGTTGATATCGACGCTGCGACGCGGGCGACTGACAAGATCAAGCAACTTGCGAAGCAGACTTTCAACGAGCGTACCTTCTCGGAGATTGGCAGTTTCGGAGGCATGTTTGATGGTGCCTTTCCGAACTTGAAACAGCCCGTGCTGGTCGCTTCAGCCGACGGCGTGGGGACGAAACTCAAGATTGCGTTTCTCACTGGCGTTCACAACACTGTTGGAAGAGATCTCGTAAACCATTGTGTTAATGACATTCTCGTCCAGGGTGCCCGTCCTCTTTTTTTTCTGGACTACATCGCAACTGGAAAACTTAGGCCAGAAGAAGTGGCAAGCATTGTCGAGGGTGTTGCCAATGGATGTCGTGAAAACGGGTGCGTGTTGCTCGGTGGTGAAACCGCGGAGATGCCAGATTTTTATTCTCCCGGCGAATATGACATTGCCGGATTTATCGTCGGTGTAGTTGATCGAGACAAAACAATCGATGGGAAACAGATCGTGCCAGGCGATGTCCTTCTGGGGTTACCGTCCGTCGGTCTTCACACAAATGGATACTCGCTCGCTCGTAAACTTTTTTTCGAAATCGCCGGACATAACCCTGACACTCATCTCGACGAGTTAGGAGCAACAATTGGCGATTCGTTGTTAAGGCCGCACGCCAGTTACCTTAAACCGCTTGAAGGAGTGCTGGATTCTGGCATCATCAAAGGCCTGGCACACATCACCGGCGGCGGGTTGACCGACAATATCCCTCGCATACTGCCTGAAGGCACGGCTGTCGAAATCAAACACGGAAGTTGGCCCATACTGCCGATGTTTAATTTGATGCAAAAGATCGGAAATGTCTCAGACGAGGAAATGTATCGGACCTTTAATATGGGAATCGGAATGGTGATCGTTGTGTCGCCGCAGGATTCTTCGGAGTTGATTTCTCATTTCACTCAACGTGGCGAAGCTGTCTATGACATAGGACGCGTAGCCACGGGTAACAGGGAAGTCTCGATCAAATAAGATGATTCGTCTCGGCATACTCATCTCAGGTCGCGGTTCAAATATGCTCGCGCTTGCCAGTGCGATTCGTGAAGGACGCATTCCTGACGCTGAGATTGCGGTAGTGCTGAGTGATCATGCCAACGCTGCAGGTTTAACTGCTGCGCGCGATCAGGGATTAAAGGTAGAGACGGTTGAGCGGCACGGGCGTTCCCGTCAGGAGCACGATGAGGAGACGGTCGCAGTTTTACGGAAGCATGAAGTCGAAATGGTCTGCCTAGCCGGATACATGCGTGTTTTGTCAGGACAATTTCTCGAAGCTTTTCCGCAGAAAATTTTAAACATTCATCCCAGTCTGCTACCTGCGTTTCCAGGCCTCAATGCACAGCTGCAGGCTTTAGAGCATGGGGTGAAAGTCACAGGTTGCACGGTTCACTTTGTTGACGAGACGTTGGATGGCGGACCAATTGTCGCGCAACGCGTCGTGCCGGTTTACGACAACGACACCGAAGAGACGTTGTCTGCTCGAATACTTCAACAAGAGCACGAACTCTATCCTGAGGCGGTGGCAACCGTGACCAGCCACGCCTATCGCATTGTGAACCGTCGCGTTTTGCCAGGCAGCGAGTGAATACTTACGATGAAGTCAATGACAGTCGACGAACAACTTGCTTACTTGCGCAAAGGCGCGGCCGAAATTATTCGCGAAGACGAATTGCGGGCGAAGCTGGAGAAGTCTGTGAAGACCGGCCGCCCTCTGCGCGTAAAGCTGGGGGTCGATCCGACGGCGCCGGACATTCATCTGGGACACACGGTTGTCATTCGTAAGCTGCGTGCATTTCAGGAGCTGGGCCACACCGTCATTTTTCTTATCGGAGACTTTACGGGCTTGATCGGCGATCCTTCCGGAAACTCGGCTACTCGTCCTCAACTGACTCGTGAAGAGATTAACGCCAACGCCGAAACTTATAAGCGACAGATTTTCAAGCTCCTCGATCCTGAAAAGACTGAGTTGCGTTTCAATTCTGAGTGGATGGACCAGCTTGGTTCAGACGGTTTCATTCGGCTGGCTTCGCATGTGACGGTGAAACAGATCCTCGAGCGTGACGACTTCTCCAACCGTCTGCAAGCTGAAAAACCAATCGCCTTGCACGAACTCCTCTATCCTTTGACGCAGGCCTACGATTCAGTTGCACTTGAAGCCGACGTGGAGTTGGGCGGAACGGATCAGAAGTTCAATCTGCTCATGGGTCGAAACCTGCAGCGAGAATATAAGCAGGAAGCACAGGTCGCGATGGTGATGCCGCTATTGGTGGGAACCGATGGTGTGCAGAAGATGTCGAAAAGTTTGGGGAACTACATCGGCATTAACGAACCGCCGCAGGAGATCTTTGGGAAGGTGATGTCGATCTCGGATGAGTTGATGTGGAAATACTATGAGCTGCTGACTGATCTTACATACGAAGAAGTTGCAGAGTTGCGCCAGGCCGTGGTTAACAATGAGGCGAGTCCTCGCGATATCAAGGCCAAGCTTGCGCGGGCTATAGTTGCGGATTTCCACTCAGACGTTGATGCGCAACGGAGCGAAGACCAATTTAACTCACTTTTTAGAAATAAAGAGGTGCCGGAAGACGTCGAGGAAAAGGTGCTAGCCGCCGGAACCTGGAATTTACCTCACTTTCTAGTCGCGTCCGAAATGGCTCCGTCCGTGGCTGAAGCACGGCGGTTAATCAAACAGGGTGGTGTTTATCTGGATGGTGAGCGCGTCACAATAGCGAACTCGCTCACCATCTGGAAGGAAGGAATGTCAACGACGCTGCAGGTCGGGAAACGGCGGTTCCTTCGCATCAAGTTTGAAGCCTAGCGTTTCTTGACGTAACCCCAAAAGCGTCCGATCATAGAGTTAATTATGGTTCGACCAACACTAGTCCGGGCGCTTCAAAATTATCACCTCTATTTGAAATTCTCCGACGATACGGAGGGTGAAGTTGACTTGTCGGATCTTGCTGGCCGAGGGGTTTTCGAAGCTTGGTCCAAGCCGGGCTTCTTTGAAAAGGTTTATATCGGTTCTCATCGGGAAATTAAATGGGGTAATGAGATAGAGCTTTGCGCGGATTCGCTTTATTTGAAACTGACAGGTAAGACTCCCGAGGAGCTATTCCCAAAACTCCGCCGAGAGCAACCTCATGCCTGAACTCTGTCGCTTCTACGGCATAATCATAAGGATGTTCTGGGCTGATCACCCGCCTCCTCATTTCCACGCCATTTACGGTGAACACGAAGCTCTGATCGAGTTCCGAAATTATAGAGGGTTCGTTGCCTCTTGGAGCACGCAGTCTGGTCAATCAATGGATTGCTTTACATCGCGCTGAACTCGTCGAACAATGGGAGCTGGCCCAGCAGGCCAGACCCCTTGGCAAGATTGATCCGTTACCATAGGCGCTCAAATGTCCACAGCTCTCGCCACTGAAGACATTCTGATCATCGAGACGCCTGAGCGCGTTCCGCTTCACTTCGCACTTGCTTCAATTGGCAACCGGTTTTTAGCGTGTGCAATTGATCATGCCTTGCAGGTGCTCACGATCATTCTTATGGCGATTGCATTCTGGATCGTCGCCGACTACTCGAGTCTTGGCGAGTACCTCGCAAGTGCGCCGAAGTGGCTCCAGGCGATGCTCATCGTCATCGTCTTTCTAATCATTGCCGGTTACTTTTCCTTCTTCGAGTGGCTTTGGAATGGACAAACGCCCGGGAAACGTTTGCTGAAGCTGCGCGTTATTCGTGAGGACGGCCGGCCAATTACATTTTGGGAAGCATTAGTCCGGAATCTACTGCGAACCTTCGACATGATGCCGGCGCCGTTTTACTCCATCGGACTGATTTCTGTCTTTCTTAGTCTTTCGGATCAAAGAGTCGGCGATATGGTCGCTGGGACCGTCGTGGTACGCGAACGCGAAGCCGAGGCGCCAGCTTTCGCCCAGGTGTTTGCCTCGCCCGTGAGTGATGCGGCATTGCGTCGTTCATTTCAGCCGGTGGATTTTGCCGCTGACGTCAACGCCTTGTCTGAGGCAGAAGTTGAGGTCGTAGAGGTCTTCCTCCGACGCAGATGGGAATTGGCAGACATGGCTCGACAGTGGATGGCCTGGCGCGTCTCCCTCCCTCTCATGTACAAACTCCGCCCCTCATACGACATGGCGAGCTTCACCTACGAGGGTTTTCTTGAAGAGTTGTTGCACAGGTATCGTGCTCAGCACCGCTTTGTAGATTAGTCCGCTCTGCATTTATTTCCGCGTTCAGACCCTTTACAGAATCAGTCGCTATTCGACTAGCCTCCAACCCTCCAGTCCCGACCCCAAATTGACGACCCTTTGTTCGTTTGTTAGGCTCTTTGGTTTCGCATTGATCGATATTCTTATCTATGGAAGGTCTGGAAAAAAAATGTCGCGTGACGTCTTTATTTTGGGTGGAAAACGAACTCCGATGGGGGAGTATGTTGGTGCTTTGAAGGATATCTCGGCAATTGACTTGGGGGCGATTGCAGCGAGAGCTACTTTGGATGCGACTGGGGTAGCGCCTGAAGATATCGATCACACAGTGATCGGAAACGCCTTACAGACGTCTGGCGACGCAATCTATGGTGCGAGGCATGTTGCTTTGAAGGCCGGCATTCCTTTCGACCGACCGGCCCTGACAGTTAATCGACTCTGCGGTAGTGGTATTCAATCGATCATTTCCGGAGCGCAAATGATTCAACTGGGCGAAGCTCGGACTGCGCTGGTAGGCGGAATGGAATCGATGTCGCAGGCACCTCACGTAGTGCGGGGAGCGCGTGCTGGTTTCCCTCTTGGTGGCGGGAAGATGGAAGACAGCTTGATGGTTGCTTTGCTCGATACGTATTGCAACACGCCGATGGCAGGAACCGCTGAGAATCTCGCGCGGAAGTTTGAAGTGTCGAGAGAAGCGCAGGATGAATACGCACTGCGTTCACAGCAGGAAGCCAAACGCGCAGGCGAGGCGGGCTACTTCAAAGAAGAAATAGTCCCGGTCGATGTGAAGACACGCAAAGGCATCGTGCCTTTCGAGGAGGACGATCATCCTCGACCCCAAACCACGCTTGAGATCCTGGCGAAGTTGAAGCCGGCGTTTGCTAAAGACGGCTTCGTGACTGCTGGAAACGCCTCAGGAATTGTTGATGGAGCGGCCACTCTGGTTATCAGCGACGAGGATTACGCGAAGCGCTCGGGAGTGAAGCCCCTGGGGCGTATTGTCAGCTGGGCTTATGCTGGAGTTGAGCCTGAGATTATGGGAATTGGCCCAGTGCCGGCGACGCGCAAAGCGCTCGAGAACGCTGGATTAAAGCTCGATGACATGGATGTCGTAGAAGTGAATGAAGCCTTTGCGGCGCAATACCTGGCTGTGGAAAAAGAGCTCGGTTTGGATCGGTCGCGCACAAATGTAAACGGAGGCGCGATCGCGTTGGGACATCCGCTGGGAGCAACAGGTACTCGTTTGGTGCTCACTCTACTGAATGAATTGCACCGCCGCGGTGGTCGATACGGCTTAGCAACCGCTTGTATTGGTGGTGGACAGGGAATCGCGATCGTGGTTGAGCGAGTTTGAGTGTGCCATGAACGGTGTGCTTCGAATTTCCTGATTTTCCAAGATTTGATCCAAATTCCTAGGCGCGATGGCGGGGTGAGTACCGGATAACTACCCCTAAGTAGTGAAAAGTGGGACATTAAACTCGCCCCCCAATTTCGTTCTTATCCGGCATACAGCTTGCGAACGATTTTAGTCACAGTTTTGGGCATTTCTATGTCCATATTAATTGAAGGAACAGCAAGGGATAATTCATTAGGTTTTAACAGGTCTTGGGCTTGCGCGAGCCCTGAATAGCGTGATAAAAGTTCGCTTTCTACAAGCGGCCAAAAAGTCTTTCCTTTCTGATTTTGCACAAATTCAATTCGCCTATATCTCGAGTTACCACCTGCGCCCAAATGATTGCGCAGACAATATCAACGTCTCATTTCTAAGGAGTTCCCCTTATGTCGAAATTTGTAAAGCTGGCGCTTGCTTTTGCATTCGTTCTCACGATGAGCACGAGCGTCTTTGCCCAGTCATCAACCCTGGGCGCTATCGGTGGCATCGTTAGTAACCCCAGCAAGGAACTTGTTCCGGGTGCTGCCGTTACGGTGGTGAACACAGAAACAAACCAGGAAGCGACGGCGACCTCGGACGATCAAGGTGCGTTTCGCATCGTCAACCTCCAGCCGGGACTGTACCGAGTAACTATCAGCAGCGCCGGTTTCACTCCTTTCAGTCAAGAGGGCATCGTGGTCGAGGTGGGACGCGTTACCAGCCTTGAAGTACCGCTTTCAATCGGACCCGTGTCAGGCGGCACTGTCGATGTGTTGAGCGAAGCTCCGGTCATCAACACGACCGACAACGCAGCTTCCTCAAACATCAACCAGACCTCCATTAATGAACTCCCTATCAATGGTCGTCGTGCTTCCAATTTCGTACTGCTGACGCCGGGCGTCGTGCCTGACGGCAACTTTGGTTTGCTAAGCTTCCGCGGTATCTCTGGATTGCTTAACAACAACACCGTGGATGGCGGCGACAACAACAACGCTTTCTATGCTGAAGAGCGCGGGCGTACGCGCATCAGTTATGTGGTAAGTCAGTCTTCCATTCGTGAGTTTCAGGTTAATACTTCAAACTATTCGGCAGAGTATGGTCGCGCGGCAGGCGGCGTGGTTAACAGCGTCACCAAGAGCGGTACCAATGAGTTTCATGGCGACCTCTTCTATTACCTGCGCGACAATAAGTTTGGTGCGACTAATCCCAGGACAACGCAAACTGTTTTGGTCAACGGCGTAGGCGTAGCCCAGGCATTTAAGCCGGTCGACAAGCGTCATCAGTTCGGCGGATCAATCGGTGGCCCTATCGTCAAAGACAAGCTGTTCTTCTTTTTTACGTACGACGAGCAGAAAAGGGACTTCCCAGGTGCGGCAATTTTTCCGAATGCGACGTACTTGAACCTCAGTACAGCTGACCGGAATACGTTAAAGGCCAGGTCTGCGCTGATCACGGATGCACGGATCGATCAGTCCTTAGCCTTCCTCGCTGGTTTGACTGGCCCCGTGCCTCGCACACAGGATCAGCGAATCTTCTTTCCGAAGATTGACTGGGTAATCAACAAAGACAACACCTTTACCGCGTCATACAACCGCATGCGCTCGCAGTCTCCTGCTGGTATTGAGACGCAGCCAACGACAACTAAAGGTATTGCTACTTTCGGTGACGACTTTGTTCAAACCGACAGCTTCAACATTAGATTGACCTCGACCCTTGCGCCTACTCTTCTCAACGAATTTCGCTTCCAGTATGGACGCGACAATCTGTTCGCCTTCAGCGTTGCACCATCCGCTGGCGAGGCGATCCTGGCTTTAGGCCCGGACGGACGACCGGCCCAGATCGGTGTCAACGGCTTTACTTTTGGTAAGCAGGACTTCCTCGAACGCTACGCTAACCCTGACGAGAAGCGGTGGCAGTTTGCGGATACCATGACATGGTCCACAGGTCAGCACACGTTCAGGTTTGGCGGCGACATCAATCGCGTCGATGACCTGCTTGATAACTTGAGGCTGGAATCTGGTAGCTACAACTACAGCAACCTGGGTGACTTCACCGTTGACTACCTCAACGTGGTTCTCGCTGGGGCGTTGCGAGCCGGCAACACTCAGTGCTTCGGTAACACAGGTGGTATCAGACCTACGTTACGCGCTGGAAAATGCTACACCAGTAACTATCAACAAGCTTTTGGGCCGACTGCTTTCAGCATTAAGACCACCGACTACAATCTGTTCGTCCAGGATGACATCCGGGTCAGCCCACGTCTAACCGTTAACCTTGGCATGCGTTACGAATATGAGAAGTTGCCTTCACCGCAGATTCCCAACACGCTTGCAAATCTCGCAGGTCAGTTAGTTGGTCCGGAACAGACTCAAAGCCTGCCTGACGACAAGAACAACTTTGGACCACGTTTCGGTTTTGCTTACGACTTGACTGGCGATGGCAAGACTTCGCTTCGTGGTGGTTACGGAATCTATTACGGTCGGATCATCAATTCGACGATCATTAACGCCATTAACGGCACGGGCGTGGCTGCTGCGCAGCGAGTGTTCTCGCTAGCAGCGAACGCAGCGGATGCTCCTATTTTCCCGAATATCATCCCCGCAGTTCCGGTAGCGGGCGGGAGCGTTCCGAACATCCAGGTTTTCGGACGGAAAATGGGGAATCCGATGATTCATCAGGCGGACGTAGTGTTTGAACGAGAGATTATGCCGAATACCGTGGTTTCGGCCTCTTTCCTCGTCAGCCTAGGGCGCAGACTACCGACTTTTACGGATCGAAACCTGCCGGCGCCGGTAGAGCGAACCTTCACGTTCATTAACGGTGGTCCGCTCAACGGTCAGACCATTACGGTTCCGTTCTTTACCGGGGCACGTCCAGATACAAGATTTGGCGCGATCACAGAGATATCCAGCGAAATTAGTACTGAGTACACCGCGCTGGTTCTGCAAGCCAATCGACGGTTGTCCAAGGGTCTTCAGTTCCAGGTTAACTACACTCGGGCAAGGACCACTGACAGTGGTCAGAATTCTGCGACCTTCACATTTACCAACGGTCCGCTGAATCCGTTCGATACTAGTTTGGAACCAGGACGCTCGAACCTCGATATTCCCCATCGCTTTGTGGCTTCCGCCGTTTGGACACCCGATGCTCCCTTCGGTTTGAAAGACAGCGAAGTAGGCAACGCGATTTTTGGGGGATGGACGATCGCTCCGATTTTCATGGCCCAATCCGGTGTCCCCTATTCGGCGAACATTAGCGGCTTCGGTCCGAGTTCGATTGCTGGAGGTATCACTGGCTCGGGTGCTCTAGGCCGAATTCCCTTCCTATTTGAAAGGAACGAATTCCGCCAACCGAGAATCTGGAACGTGGACCTTCGCCTTTCTCGTCGCATTAAGTTTAATGAGTCGATGAATATCGAATTTCTGGCTGAAGGATTTAACATCTTCAACCGTTACCAGGTGACGAGTGTGAATACCACTCTCTACACCTTCTCGGGCTCGAACCTTAGCTTTACACCCAATGGTCCGAACTTCGGCGTACCAAGCGGAGCCGGTAACTCGATCTTCCGCGAACGCCAAATTCAGTTTGCCGCCAGATTCCATTTCTAGATTAAGGCAGCAAGCAAAACTCAACCGGGTGAGCCCTACAGCTCACCCGGTTTTTTTATGTCGGTAGTCTTCAACAAAGACTGTTGCTTAGATCAACCGATCCCCTTCGATTGCCACCGAGTCTTGCCGATAGTGACAGCCGCGGCTTTGCCGGTTATGGAGTGCGGCCTGCGCCACAATCAGCGCCACTTCAATCGCGTTTCGCAAGCCAATTAACCCGTCGTCGAGTTTAGTGGTCCGATAAAAGGTTTCGATCTCGTTCCAAAGGTGCCGAAGTTCACGAATGGCTCGAGAAATACGCTCGCCATTTCGAACCAGGCCGACGTAGTGCCACATGATGTTTTGAATTGTCTGCATGTCACCCTGTATTAACGCGGGATCCGCATCAGCAATCAAACCGCTTTCATCCCAGGGCGGTACGTTCTCAAAATCCACCAGCAAGGTCTGCGCCTGGTCCAGAGAGGTCTCAATACTTTCGGCGGCGCGGTTTCCCCACACGAGACCTTCCAACAGCGAAGTTGATGCTAAACGGTTTGCACCGTGCACACCGGTGCAGCTGACTTCTCCCACGGTATAGAGGTTTTCAATGCTGGACCGCCCCCATTCATCTACCAGCACACCTCCGCAAAAGTAATGTGCCGCCGGGACCACCGGAATAGGCTCGTTAGTAATATCAATCCCAAACTTCAAGCAGTGTTGGTAGATGCTGGGAAAGCGCTCACGAATTGCTTCGGCGGGCAGCCGCGAAGCAATATCGAGTAGCACATGCGAATAGCCATGCTTCTCCATCTCATAATGGATGGCCCGGGCTGCGATATCGCGTGGCGCCAGGTCTTTCCATTCCGGTGAATACGCTTCCATGAACGGCCGACCATCGGGGGTGATCAGGGTGCCGCCCTCCCCGCGTACTGCTTCGCTGATCAAGAAACCTTCGGCGCCCGGAACAGCAAGCGCAGTCGGGTGAAACTGCACATACTCGGCGTTGGCTATTCGGGCGCCGGCGCGGTTAGCCATCGCCAATCCATCACCACGTGCGCCCACCGGGTTGGTCGTGTTTCGATAAATTCTTCCTAAACCGCCTGTCGCCAGGATCGTTACGCCTGCCAGGTAGCGATGAACAGTTCGCTCCTCACGATCAAACATATAGGCGCCGTGACAGTTGATGGGACGGTAGTTATCCAGCGGATCACGCGAGTGGTGCGGGAAGGTAATTAGATCGACGGCTGTGCTTTGAGTTTCAATCGTAACGTTTGAGCAGTCGCGCAATGCTGCGATCAAACCGTTCATTATCGCGTTGCCGGTCGAATCGCCGACGTGAACTATACGTCGCTGAGAATGGGCTGCTTCGGTAGTAAAGAGGGGATTTCCCTCAACATCGTGATCGAATGTCACGTGAGCGGTTTTTTCCAGCACCTCATGGAGTAGCAGTGGACCTTCTTCGGCGAGGATGCGCGCTGCTTTCGGTGAAGTAACGCCGGCGCCGGCTTCGATAATGTCTTTTTCCAGGAGTTCCGGGCTGTCGTCTAAGCCGCGGCTGATAATCCCGCCCTGTGCGTAACGAGTGTTGGATTCGTGTGGATCACTCGCGCGCGTGACGACGGTGATGCGTCGTTGCGAGTTGCGGCTGAGTCGCAGGGCGGCAGTCGCCCCCGCGATGCCGCATCCGATAATCAGAACATCAGTTCTGTGCAAGAACCTTCTTCTTTCTCTCAGCCGATAGCTATCATTCGTTCGACAGCTCGGGCGGCTCGCTTCAGTATGTCTTCTGGAATCTCGATGATGTACTGATTCTTTCTCAGCGATTCGAGGGTGTCTTCCAGGGTGATCTGATTCATATGTGGACAACGCACGCTGCACAAGCGGAGCATGTCCTTGCCCGGGTTTGCAGCCGCGACGTTGTCGCCCATCGCACACTCGGTAAGCAGGAGATAGTGCGGAGCATTGGTCTTTTCCACGTGACGAATCATTGCGGTAGTGCTACCAGAAAAGTCTGAGGCCGCTACTACTTCCGGGCTGCATTCCGGGTGGGCCAGGATAGTGACATCCGGGAATTGCTTACGAACGTTGACGATGTCTTCTACGGTGAATTTGTCGTGGACCTCGCAGCGACCCGGCCAACCAATCATCTGGTAGTCCAGATCATCATCCGACCTCTTACGAGGATCCATCGTCGGGAAAATAATTCGTTTGCCAGTTTCGTTGGCGACATTCTTGGCCAGGTATTCGTCCGGCAGGAAGATGACGGTATCGGTATTGAGCGAATCGACCACAGCTTTTGCATTGCCGGACGTGCAACAAATATCCGACTCAGCTTTAACATCGGCGTAGGTATTTACGTAGGTGACCACCGGCACGCCAGGAAATTTTCTTCTCAGCTCGCGCACATCTTCAGCGGTAATGCTCTCTGCCAGCGAACAGCCTGCTTTTTCGGAAGGCAGTAAGACTGTCTTGGTGGGATTAAGAAGCTTCGCCGTTTCGGCCATAAACTTCACCCCGCAAAAAACAATAACGTCTTTATCTGTTTGCGCTGCTTTTCTGGACAATTCGAGCGAGTCCCCGACAAAGTCCGGAATTGAGTGAAACAACGCGGGCTCCATGTAATTGTGCCCAAGAATTACTGCGTTCTTCTCTTTTTTGAGCCGGTTGATCTCAGCCGCCAGTCCGGCTTTGATCTTCAGTTCGAAGTCCGGCACGACACCGGCCAGCTTGGCCTTCATCTCTTCGTACATCAGTTCTGGATCTGTTTGATTAATCATCGATTCTTGATAAATAACTCGTAGCTTAATAAATCAATTTCAATAAGGAGTCTTGCCTGGCGTTTTTAACTTCAAGCTTACGTCGAATACAGGGGCTGAATGCGTTAAGGCACCTACTGAAATGTAGTCAACGCCGGTTTCTGCAATTCTGCGAACAGTTTCGAGCGTAACATTTCCTGAAGCCTCGAGCTTTGCACGACCACTATTAATCCCCACAGCTTCCTTCATCATTTCGACGCTCATGTTATCGAGTAGGATGCGCTCGACACCGAGTTCGATTCCTACCTTTAGATCTTCGAGCGTCCTGACCTCGACTTCAATTTCCAGTTCCGTGCCTGAACTGCGAATCAGCCGAACCGCTTCTTCCAATCCACCCGCGTAGTCGACGTGATTGTCCTTAATCAAGACCATGTCATGGAGACCGTGTCGATGATTGTAACCGCCGCCGTGTACCACCGCGAGTTTATCAAGCATGCGTAAACCGGGCGCAGTCTTACGTGTGTCCAGGATCCGCGCGTGAGTGCCGGCGACAGCGTCGACAAACCGTCGAGTTAAAGTCGCGATACCTGACATCCTACCGAGAAAGTTGAGCGCCGTTCGTTCCGCGGTGAACATGACTCGCGCCGAACCGAATAGAGTCGCCACAACTGCGCCAGCTTCAACACGAGAGCCATCGGTAACAGTGGTCCCGAATTGCAGGTTCGCATCCAAAGCCTGAAATACTGCTTTGGCAACCTCAAGGCCCGATATGATGCCTTCCTGCTTCGCAATAATCTGGCCTTCCGTCTCGGCCCCCGCGATTACAATAGGATCGGTGGTCGCATCACCTGAACCGATATCTTCCTGCAAGGCTTGTTTGATACAAGTCGCAAGCTCGGTCGGAAGTTGAGAGCTGACCATTGTGGCGTTGTTCATGATAACTAGCTTTCTGTTTTACAGAATCATACGTGCGAACCGACTCTGGCTCAACGCGGCGCGGCCTCAAGCGTCGGCGCTTCACTATTATTGAGTTTAGCGATGGCGCCTGAGTCGCATTTGTAAGCTGCCGCACAAATATCTGGCGCGCTAATCTAGACATTTGCTACTATGCCTTAGCCCCCAGGGGCCTTGCCCGTCCTTCACGAAATACCCCCATTTCTAAATGAATCAGAATCAACCAAAAGATCGAGGTGCCGATTCACCTGAAAAGTCGCCCTCGGCGGAGATCCCGAAAGACAAGGTCGTCTTTGACGCCTTTGACCTGTTACCGGATGCCGTTTTCATTTTTGATGCGACGCGGAAGTTGGTTCGCGCCAATACTGCTTCCCGGCAGCTGCAAGGAGAGGTAACAGACGGAGATCTCTGCTGCGAGATGTTTTGGTATGTCGAGGGCGCCGAAGGCTGTGTGGTCGATCGCGCGCTCCAGAGCGGCGAGCGAGTAGAGGTGGAAATTCTGGCTGGCACCGCAGGAAATCAATCGATAGCCATCATTGTCCAACCACTTAAGGCCAGTATGGACCACGGGCCTGGAGTGTTGGTGATGGCACGGGATATTTCTGACCTGCGACGTGCCGAGGCTGAGGCCTTAAGTCATAAGTCGTTTCTAGCCAGTATCGCCGATCGCACTCCCGATGAGATTTACGCCCTCGACGTTCAAGGTCAGATAACCTGGATGAATGAACGCGCCGAGGCATGCAAGCTTTTGACTGTCAGCACGGCAAGTTTTATTGAGATTCTGGCCGAAGAATCGCGAGCGATAGCCCAGGAGAACCTTGATCGGACCCTCGCCGGCGATGACACCGAGTGCGAAGTGCGAATGAGCAGGATCGATGGTTCGGTCCGCTACGCCGAGGCACATACTTCTCCACTTTGGAAAGACGGCGAGATAGATGGCGTGCTTGTCTTCTTGCGCGACGTGACAGATCGCAAGCGTGAGCAGGTGCTGATGGCCCAATCTGACAAACTGCGAGCTGTGGGCGAATTGGCCGCGGGCGTAGCACATAATTTGAACAACTCTCTGACTGTGATCCAGGGACGCGCACAATTGTTACTGAGACGAGCCAGTGATCAATCGTCGGCCAAGAGTTTGCAGATCATAAATAACGCTGTCGAAGATGGAACCAAGACTCTGCGACGAATTCTTGAGTTTGCGCGCAGAGATTCCAGCAACGAGTTTGGCCCGGTTGAGCTCGGTTATCTGATCACGTCCAGCATTGATATCGCGCGGCCAAAGTGGCAAAGCAAATCCCGCGAGGGCCGCATCGAAGTGAGAGTCGAGTCCAATGAGCCTGTCTTTGTAATAGGCGAACAGGCTGAGCTGCGTGAGGTAGTACTCAACTTAATCTTCAATGCGGTCGACGCAATGCCGGAAGGCGGCGTTATGGAGATCGGCGCCAGGGGAGGAATTGACAGTGGTTACTTCTGGGTCGCAGATACTGGCTGTGGCATGGCTCCCGAAACCGCCTCACGGATTTTCGAGCCCTTCTTCACGACCAAAGGCACGCTCGGAAGTGGTTTAGGCTTATCAGCTTCACACGGAATAATTACTCGTCATAACGGAGAGATCATCGTTGTCAGCGAGCCGGGAGAAGGAACTCGCTTCGAAGTTAAACTTCCAATTTGTGAAAAGAACGATCGATTCGTGAAACGAACTGCGAATGATGAAGAACTCCTAAACGCTGTCTAGCTTTTCTTTCATCACATCTCTCATCGTCCCAAGATCACTCGATCTAAGTCTCCGAAGCATACACCTGCGATTTCAAAGTGCGTCGAGCCCTATTCATTTCACGATGATTTTGGCTGCATTTCCGTTTTATCGGTCAGTTTGCCGTCCTGGTGGTAGCGGAATAGGCGTTGCACTGTAGTACTGCGTTCAGTTACCACTTTATCAGGCAACGAGCATAAGGAGGCTTCGCAATGGGTTTACCAAACAGAGATGAGGTTGAGGGAAAATTTGATCACGCGAAGGGTGAGGTCAAAGAAACTATTGGCCGCGCAATCAACGACAACGAACTGAAAGAGGAAGGTCAAGCGGACCAGGCCGGCGGAAGCATTCAAGAGGGGTTCGGCAAAGTTAAGCGAAATGTCGGTGAAGCCATAGAAGACCTTGGCGAAAAGATTAACAGTTGAGTTTCACCCTGGCAGCAAGAAGGCTTACGGTCTGCAAAGATCGTAAGCCTTTTTTTGTTCAGGGTTTTTGTTCTTTAGCTACTCGGTCTTAACGTGCTCGCCGCCTATGGCTTCAAGCAGTTCTTCAAGCTTGTCTGCCTCTTCATCAGCTTTTGCTTCTACTCCCAACAGGATACCGCCGCCACGTAAGCCGGCTTCATAAACCTTGGCCCTGTACTCGGGAATGCCGGCACCAATTAGTGCGCCCAGCACGCCGCCAGTAGCTGCGCCAGCTCCCGCTCCGGCGAGGGCCGCGGCGATTGGTCCAGCGATCACCAGATTAAGTCCGGGCAATAAGATCGTACTTCCGACGGCTACGATCGCAGCCAGAACGGCGCCGACGACACCGCCAAGAGCACCTCCAATACCTGCTCCATCTGCCGCATGTGTTTTCGCCTGTAGCGCGAACTCTTTGCTATGAGTGGCATCAGACATCAGCACACTGATGTCGTCTCGCGTATAACCGCGCTTCAAGATTGCGTCGACCGCAGCTTCCGCCGCCAGCCGATTTTTGAAAAGTCCAGTTACTAGTTTTGCTTTAGCCATTGATAATCCTCCTTCGATTTCGGGTCAGTCTCTCAACGTTTAGACTTCATAAAATGGCAAAGGTCGTGCCGAGTGCTCTGCCCGCGGTTTTCATGCGGATTTTGAGCGTAATCCGCATTCAAGTAAGCGGTAAGCAAACAGCCACAGCAGGGAATGTCCCGGTTCAATACGCCCAAGAGGTCATCAATTAATCCGCCTTATCAGGCTTTGCTTCGAAAGTTTGTCGCGAGGCCGCCGCGTCCTGTACATTCCCAACGTAAAAGCTCGAAACCAATCCCAGCGAAATTTATCAGCTTTGAAGATTCTCCAGATCAGTTCGGCCCAGTCTCTTGGTGGCGGGGAACGTCATCTGGCTGACCTGGCAAATGGCATGGCTAGGCGAGGCCATGATGTCTTTGTAGCACTACGACCTTCATCACCTTTGGCCGGTGAACTGAGTGAACTTTCAGCGAAGAACCTGGTAACCCTGCCACTCCGAAACTCGCTGGATGCCGGTAGTGCACGCGAACTGTCAAAGTTTGTCAGCAGAAACGAGATTCAAATTGTTCATGCACACATGGCGCGTGACTACCCGCTCGCAGCTTTTGCCACACGAAAGAGTTCTTCGAAGTTGGTCGTCACTCGCCACGTGCTTTTCGGTTTGAATCGTCTCCACCGAATAACGCTGGCCAAAGCACGTGTAATCGCGGTTTCCCATGCGGTCGCCCTGGAACTTTCAGCGGGCAAACTTGTTTCGCCGGAGAGGATAAGCGTTGTTCACAACGGGATCGACGCCACTCGATTCGCATCAGCCAGAAATACGTTTGACCGGCAGAAATTTCTGAGTGACTGGAAACTCCCGAAAGACATTTTGCTGATAGGCACAGTTGGTGAGTTAACGCTATTGAAGGGCCAGACGGAGTTCCTCAAAGCAGCGGCCCAGATAGTAGCTCGACACCCAGAAGCATTCTTTATCGTCGCAGGGACAGACCATTCTGAAGCACAGCGAAACAGTTCGACGGTGGATGATTTGATCGCGCGACTAGGGCTAGGCGAACGAGTTCGGCGGGTCTCGTGGATAGACGACATCGCGCAGCTCTACTGCGCCTTAGATGTTTTCGTATCAGCTTCTCACACAGAGTCTTTTGGACTTGCCATCGCCGAAGCAATGGCTTGTGCCACGCCAGTGGTGGCCACGGAAACCGGTGGCGCGAAAGAAATTATTGAGCCAGGAAGGGGTCTGCTCGTTTCGATCGGCGACGTGGATGAACTGTCGAAGGGGATCGAGGAATTGCTAGGAGACCGGAGCAAGAGAGAAGCGATGGGCGCCGCTGGTCAACGAGCCATCGCTACGAATTTCGGCATTTCCAAAATGATTGACGGGACTGAAAGGATCTATCGCGAGGAGTTGGGCGAGTGAATCGGAGCTAACCATGAGGCCTGTGTTCATGAAGCCCGGACTCGCCGAGAAGCCGCAACATTTCTGGCTTGTCCTTTACCAGCAGATAGACCACGCTTCGCAGGCGACTGACTTCCGTTTCAACACCTCCGATTCGGCCCGACACTGCGCGATCTATCGAATCGAGACGAAGATGGACCTGTTCAATGTCGCCACGGATGGCCATGAATTTGGTATCCATTCTGACTTCAAGCTGCGCAATGTCACTCTTAACCTCGGCGAGCTCCACCTTCGTGGCCATTTGGTCCTTCACCCAGGCCAGGTCAACCTTTACCGATGAAAGTTCGTCCTTAACAACAGCCAGTTCAGCTTTCGTTGCCATCTGCTCTTTGAGCGCAGCAATAGCAGCCTTCGTCGCCATTTGATCGCACATGTTCTCGACAGTGGCAGCGATGAAGTTCAGAAGATTGTTGTTTTGCTCGGACACGAACGCATCGTAACGCATGATATCTGTCAACACCCAGCCTAAGACGCAGAACCGTTGGAATTCAAAGATGCATCAATTTTTGCAGCGAGTATGAAATCACTTTCTGTAAGGCCATCGATCTTGTGGGTCCAGATCGTAATCTCGGCGTGTCCCCACCCAAAACAAATATCCGGATGATGCCACTGCTCCTCCGCAATATCGCCAACCCTGTTGACGAAATCTTGAGTCTCTTTGAAATCCTTGAACTTGTATTCCTTTCGCAAGTGGTGTTCGTTGACAACCTCCCAATCGGTTAGCTGAGCTTGGAAGCTTTGCAATTCATCGCCTTTCATTGGCGGTACTCCCCCACGACATGGAACACAATCCCGGCTTGCTAACTCGCTCATTTCAGTTCCTCCACTAATGAATCTCGTTTGCATTCAACATCCATCATTGCAAGTGTGTTTCGCAATTCCTCTCGCTCCTGATAAAGCTTAGCCAAAGAGGAAGGGAGCGCAAGGTTTTCATCCTGATCAGGATCAAATCCTCGCGCGCGCAGGGCGCTTGCATACTCCAGCTCGACCTCTCGGAGTTTGTTTCGCAGTCTGGATATCTCATCTTTATCAGGTTGTAACACGTAAGCATCTTACACCCACCTTCTTGGATGCGTCGCCGAGCGGGCCGGGCGTGACCAGAGTTACGACCACCAAAGGCTTCACCGGCCATGACAAGATTTTCCCGCTTGCTAAGACTGCGCGTGAACGGATAGTCTTAGCGGCAAGCCTTCTGCAATTAACGTTTGTCGAATTTTGCGCCAGAATTCTGCCTGAAGCACCGGGCAAAGGATGCGCGTTGGGGAGGAAAGTAGTGGCAGATATCCGTCCTTTTAAGGCTTTGCGTCCACTTGCTAATCGCGCCGCTGAAGTTGCCAGCGTTCCGTACGACGTGGTCAATACCGAGGAAGCACGCGCACTTGCGGCCGGTAAGCCATTGAGTTTCCTGCATGTCTCGAGACCCGAGATCGACTTGCCGGCGGATACAGATATTCATAGCGATGAGGTCTATCGCAAAGCCTCAGAAAATCTTCAGAAGTTGGTTCGAGATGCTCCGTTGGAAGTAGAGGAAGCACCCAGCATCTATCTTTACCGCCTAATTATGGGCGAACACGAACAGGTTGGGATCGTAGCCGCTTGTTCAGTTGACGAATATGATCAGGACCTAATTCGCAAACACGAACGCACGCGGCGCGATAAAGAGGACGACCGAACTCGCCACATGATGGCGCTGAAGGCGCAAACCGGTCCGGTGTTTCTGACCTATCGCTGTAGTCGTGATATCGACACCATGGTGATGGAAACGATGATGGCTAACGCGGTCTTTGACTTCACCGCTGAAGACGGTATTCAACACACTGTCTGGAGGGTGCCAGATCCTGTCCGCTTTGTTCACGCGTTTCGGGAAGTTCCAGTTCTGTATATCGCCGACGGGCACCATAGGGCCGCGAGTGCTTCACGAGCTCGGGCCGAAATGAAGCAGGGAAATTCTGAGCACACCGGTGACGAGGATTACAACTTTTTTCTAGCGGTGATGTTTCCGGATGAGCAGTTGCGGATACTGCCATATAACCGGACCGTTAAAGACCTGAATGGGTTATCGAATGATAGTTTTCTTGACGCGCTGCGGAAGCAGTTCGTCGTCACCGAAAACGGAAATCCGGAGCCGGCAACTCGAGCGCAGTGGAGCATGTATCTTGACGGCCGCTGGTACACATTGCAGCTTCCGGCAGATGTCCCTGCGCCGCAGGGAATAGTTGATTCGCTCGACGTTAGCATTCTTCAGGATCGCTTGCTCGATCCGATTCTGGGCATTAAAGACGTCCGCACCGACAAGCGAATCGACTTCATCGGAGGCATGCGCGGAACAAAGGAACTCGAACGACTGGTTGACGGGGGTAAGGCGGCGGTGGCCTTTTCGTTGTTTCCCACCACACTCGCAGACCTATTGCGAGTATCGGACGAAGGCCAAATCATGCCTCCAAAGTCGACGTGGTTTGAGCCAAAGCTAAGAGATGGTTTGTTGATACACACGATCCAGGCCCAATCCTAACTAACTATGCGCGTCTTAATTGCTGACAAATTTGAACAATCTGGTCGCGATGGTCTCGAAGCCATTGGTTGCGAAGTTTCGTTTCAACCCGATCTAAAGGACGAAGCCCTCGTTGCCGGCATTGCCCAGGAAAATCCTGACGTTCTCGTCGTCCGCGGCACCAAGGTTAACGAGGCCATGCTTTCAGCGGGTCAGATAAAACTGGTGGTGAGAGCCGGCGCTGGTTACAACACGATCGATGTAGCAGCCGCATCGCGACGTGGCATCTATGTTTCCAACTGCCCCGGAAAGAACTCCATTGCAGTTGCCGAGTTGGCATTCGCTTTGATCCTCGCACTCGACCGCCGGATTGCTGACAGCGTTATCTCACTGCGAAAAGGCGAATGGAACAAGAAGGAATTTTCTAAAGCTCGCGGACTTTTTGGTCGTACGCTGGGATTGGTAGGTGTGGGCAAGATTGGTCAGGAAATGATCCCAAGGGCTCGAGCGTTTGGTATGCCTGTCGTTGCCTGGAGTCGTAGCTTGACTCCCGAGCGAGCGATCGCGATGGGAGTGGAGTACAAAGCCACTCCCGCAGACGTGGCGCGCGAAGCAGACATTGTTAGCGTGCACGTGGCGCTTAATGCCGACACCAAGTCATTTCTGGACAAGCAGTTTTTTGATGCGATGAAGGAGGGCGCTTACTTTATCAACACCGCGCGAGGTGAGGTTGTAGACCAGGCGGCGCTGGTAGACGCCATGCACAATCGCGGCATTCGCGCCGGCCTCGACGTTTTTGCAGGCGAGCCCACTTCGGCAACCGCCGAATTCAAAGATGAAATCCGCAGTGAAGCAAATCTTTATGGAACGCATCACATCGGGGCCTCGACGGACCAGGCCCAGGAAGCGATTGCTGCGGAAACGGTTCGGATTGTGCGAGAGTTTAAGGACACCGGAAAGGTTCCTAATGTGGTGAACCTGGCGCGCCAGACACCTGCGACCTACCGACTCGTGGTGCGTCATTTGGACCGACCCGGAGTTCTGGCTTCGGTGCTTGAGGCAATCAAGAGCGAACACATTAACGTCCAGGAAATGGAGAACATCGTTTTCGAAGGCGCTGAAGCAGCCGTCGCACGAATAAATCTCGACAACGCGCTTTCCGGTGAGACACTCGATAGGTTGCGCTCCGGGAACACCGATATTCTTCAACTGGATTTGCTAGGGCTTAAGTAACAAATGAATACGACGCTTATCACCGGCGCATCTTCGGGCATTGGCGAAGTCTTTGCTCGGAAGCTTGCTACACGAGGTCGTAACGTTCTGCTGGTTGCTCGGTCCGAAGACAAGTTGATTACCCTGTGCAATGAACTTGGCCGCTCCAACAGTATCCGTGCTCAACATGTCGCAATGGACCTGAGCAAACCAGAGTCGCCGGCGCGTCTGTTTGAAGAAACGGAAAGACGCGGTTTAGTTGTTGAGACGCTGGTTAACAATGCGGGTTTCGGCTCCTTTGGTGATTTCGGCAAGCTTAACCTCGGACGAGAGCTCAACATGATCGACCTGAACGTGAGGTCGCTGGTTGAGTTAACGCATCGCTTTCTCATGCCGATGCGCTCACGGAAGAAAGGCGAGATCATTAACGTCGCTTCAACTGCGGGTTTTCAGGCGGTACCGTTTATGGCGACCTATGCGGCGACAAAGGCTTTCGTGCTGTCGTTTTCTGAAGCGTTGTGGGAGGAGAACCGGCCTTACGGGATCAAGGTCCTGGCGCTTTGTCCGGGCGTTACTGATACCAACTTCTTCGAAGCTGCGCGCAGTGAGAAGCCTCCGGCTCGCGTAGCCCAAACGCCAGAGGACGTCGTGGAGACAGCTCTGCGAGCGTTGGCTCGCGGTAAGAGTCACGTGATTTCAGGTTGGACCAACCGAGCGATGGTGGAAGCTGAACGGCTGACGCCGCGCGATCTGGTCACCCGCATGGCCGGACGGATGATGAGAAAGCAATACGACGAATAAAAAAGTCTATTTGGAGAAAATTGAATGACGGATCGGATTCATAACTTTAGTGCAGGCCCAGCGGTTCTCCCTATTCCAGTGCTCGAAGAAGCGCAACGAGATATGTTGAGCCTTCCCGGTGTCGGCATGTCGGTAATGGAGATCAGCCATCGCTCCAAGACATTTGACGAAATCTTTGGACGAGCCGAATCGGGTTTGCGGCAACTTTTGGGCGTGCCGGACAACTATCATGTGCTGTTTCTACAGGGTGGGGCCAGCCTGCAGTTTTCGATGATTCCGATGAATTTTCTCCCGTCTGATGGCAGTGCCGACTACATCATCACCGGCAGTTGGGGAAAGAAGGCTTTAAAGGAAGCTAAGCGTGTGGCATCAGTGAACGTTGCTGCCACAATGGCGGATGGTGGTTTCACGCGCGTTCCCGGCAATGATGAACTCAGCCTGAATCCGAAGGCCGCGTATGTTCACCTAACAACCAACGAAACGATTGAGGGTGTGGTTTGGAAGGAAGAACCTGAAGTTGGCAATGTTCCATTGATTGCCGACGCGTCCTCCGACATTCTTTCGCATCCAATTCCGGTGGAAAAGTACGCGATGATTTATGCCGGTGCGCAAAAGAACATTGGTCCAAGCGGCGTAACCCTCGCCATTGTGAAAGACGATCTACTGAAGCGAATCCCTGAAGGCATGCACACAATGCTCGACTACCGAACGCACGTCGAGAATAAGTCTCTCTACAACACTCCTAACACCTGGGGCATTTACATTATCAGTCTGGTTTGTAAGTGGTTGCTGGAAAAGGGAGGCCTGGACGCAATGCATCGCGAGAATCAGGCAAAGGCCGACCTGCTTTACAACGCGATCGATGCCACCGAGTTCTATCGTGGACATGCGGATACTGACGCACGCTCGATCATGAATGTGACTTTTAGGTTGCCGTCAGAAGAGTTGGAAAAGAAGTTTACATCGGAAGCGACCGCGCAAGGTTTGGATGGCCTGAAGGGCCACCGTTCGGTTGGAGGAATTCGCGCGTCGATCTATAACGCGTTTCCGCTTGAGGGAGTGCAGGCTTTGGTTAGCTTCATGAAAGAGTTTGAAGCAAAAAACGGCTAGGCACTCCTACCCATCGGCAATATCAATCAAGGTCGAACAAACAATTCGCCGGACGTTGAGCCGGTCTTAAGGACTTGATGAGTTCGGCAAATCAACCCACAGAAGATGAAACGCTGACCCTTACCGTCGCCAATGACGAGGCCGGAATCCGGCTCGACGCGTACCTCGCCTCACGAATTGAAACCTGGAGTCGTGCCAGGCTACAGCGTTTGATTGACGCAGAAGACGTGCTGGTAAATGGCAAAGCCGTAAAACCATCGTATAAGGTCTCTGAGGGCGATGAGATAGAAGTTGAGTTCACGCCCTCGCCGTTAGCAAACTTCTCACCCGAAAATATTCCTATCACAATCGTGTTTGAAGACGACGACGTTGTAGTCGTAAACAAGCCTGCTGGTCTGGTGGTCCACCCCGCTGCGGGAACGCCCTCCGGCACTCTCGCAAACGCCCTTGCATATCACTTTGAGAAACTCTCGACCCATGCTGGTGCAGTTCGTCCAGGAATCGTCCATCGCCTGGATAAGGACACTTCGGGACTTCTGGTGGTAGCCAAAACCGAGGCCGGTCATGAAAACCTGGCAGACCAATTCCGCGCGCGCGAGATCTCAAAGAATTACGTTGCGCTTGTCTACGGTGTGGTCAAACAGGAGAGCGGCCGAATTGAGCAACCGATCGCCCGCGACCCACGCAACCGTACTCGAATGGCGGTGGTGCCGGGAGGCCGCGGGGCCTTGTCATTATATCGAGTCCGCCGCAGTTTTAATTCCTTCACCCTGTTGGATGTTGATTTGAAGACCGGAAGGACCCATCAAATTCGGGTGCATCTATCATGGTTAAAGCACCCGGTCGTGGGCGACGACCTCTATAGCGGTGGGCGCGAGAACGGCATAACGGATGTGAAACTGAGAGCGCAGATTCGTAAACTGAAACGTCAGTTTCTACACGCAGAGGAACTGGGGTTTCGACATCCACGAACCGGAGAGTCGCTAAAGTTCAAGGCCCCATTACCCGTGGAATTGTCGGCTCTGTTGAGTGAACTTGAAGCTCGTCAGTCGGAAACGTAGACGCAATCAAGGAATTGGTTCAAAGCGTTTCGCGAGCTCTTTAAACTTATCGTGTGATCGCAAGGAATCGAACAAGGGATCTACGCGGATGAGGACTAGACCCGGATGCCGGTTTTCGTAGGCTTTGTCGAGATTAACTAACGCCCTGTCCCGATCCTTCAAGCCGGCGTAAGCAATACCAAAGTATACGGGTGAGACATAACGATGCGCTGACAGTTTGGTCAACCTTTCCACTATCGCTTCCGCTTCGCTCTTTCTTCCCGCCTCTGCGTAAGCAAACGCCAGCGACGAAGCCACTTCCGGATTTGTTTCGACGGTCCCCTCTTTTAAAGGTCCTTCGCCCGGAGATCCAAGCAGTTCACGTAACTCGGTGATCGCTTGTTGATGCGCGCCCTTCATCGTGTAAGCCAGCGCGCGATAATGCCGGGCCACCCAGAAGTCAGGAGACATCTCGAGGACTTTGTTACATTGCTCAATCGCCTCGTCATAGCGGCGTTCATAGTAGGAGTAATGGGCCAGGTTTGAACCAATAATCGGAGAGAACGGGTCTAACTGATGGGCCTCGCGAATCTCTTCCTTCGCGCGCTCGAATTTTCCCATCTGCATGAGGTAGGACGCGTACCACTGATGGGCCGTCGGATATTTTGGATTCAGCTCGACGGCTTTCTTAAAGTCGGATTCGGCTCCGACCCAATCCCAGTCGTATGCCAGTTTCACGAATCCGCGAGACGTGTAAGCCTCCGCCAGATTCGGATCTATGTCCACTGCACGTTGTGCCGCGGCTCTCGCTTTTGGCATTTCCTCCGCTGGTGCAACTTTGCCAATGTCGGAGAGCAGGGAATAGGAATCGGCGAGACCGGAGTATGCCAATGCATACAAAGGGTCGCGCCCTTCAGCCTCACGAAAGTATTTGATGCCGTTCCTTAATCCCGCTTCGTCGCGCTTATTCCAGAAGTAACGGCCCTTCATATAGAGCTGATACGCCTCAGCGTCCTTCGTGTAACGTTTCGCAAACTTTTCTTCGTCAGTTCCGGTGATGCTAAGTCGCAGAGTTTCAGAAATGCCGCGCGAGATTTCGTCTTCTACTGAGAAAATATCTGAAAGGTTGTTGTTGTATTCGGCGGCCCACAATTGGGAACCGTCGGCGACGTCTACTAACTCCGTTTTGATAATCAAGCGATCGTCTCGCTTAACCAACCGGCCGACCAGCACCGCACCCACTTTGAAATTACGGCCGACCTCCTGAGGATCCAGATTCTTGTCCTTGAAACGAAAGACGGCTGCCCGCGACATCACCTTGAGGTTGGGTAGCTGGGAAAGACGGCGAATAATGCTTTCTGTGATTCCTTCGGATAGATAGTCGGTACTTGGATCTCCGCTGTCGTTCACAAAAGGCAGAACAGCAATTGAATCGATCTTGGGGCGCCGAGTGAGATAGTAGATGCCCGCTATTGCGGTCAGACCCAGGACCGCCGCTAAGAGCAGCGCTGCAACCTTATTGCCAATAGTTCGAGTGACGAGATTAGCGGTGCTGGTAGCTGGAGATATCTGGCTAATTGGTTGAGTGTCGATGGGAGTGCGATTACTCGTGGCTGAAGCGCCCACACTGGTAGTGGTTCTGAGCCCCGATATGTCTGATATCGTCTCTGCCTTTCCCCGCGTTTCTGAATGAGAAAGGTGGAGTTCCTCCCTCAGTTGCTCCAGGTCAAGTTTTAGATCCGTTACCGTTTGATAACGTTTGGATTTGTCTTTGGCGAGTGCCTTGGAAACTATCCGTTCAAGGTGACGAGGGACTTCTGCTGATTGGCTCGTCAGCGGCGCAGGTTCCTGATCAAGTATTGACACCCGTACGTGGCTATCTGTTGGTCCAGCGAACGGCGCATGTCCAGCGATCATTTCGTATATCACGACACCCAAACTAAAGATGTCGCTGCGCTGATCGATCGCTTCGCCTTGCGCTTGCTCGGGTGACATGTAACCGGTGGTGCCAATTACGGCGCCAGGATTGGTTTGAGCAATCGGCATCGTCACCGCCTCCGGATCGGAGTGAGACGTTTCCGGCTCAGTGAGTTTGGCTAAACCAAAGTCCAGCACCTTTGCGAAACGATCGCGAACAAAACGATCATGCCGCAGCATGATGTTCTCGGGCTTGATGTCGCGATGAATTATTCTCGCTGCATGCGCGGCCTCGAGCGCCATCGCTACTTGAATAGCAATGCCCAACGCTTCATCAATTTTTAGAGGACTGCGCCAGAGACACTGACGCAAGGTTTCGCCTTCAATGAACTCCGTCGCGATGTAAAAGGTGGAATCGGTCCGGTCAATCTCAAAAATAGTGAGGATATTTGGATGGTTTACCGCCAGGATGGCCCGAGCCTCCTGCTTGAAACGTCGCAGTCTACTTTCGTCGTTGGTGAGTTCTGCCGGAAGTACTTTGATTGCTACTTTGCGCCCATGTTGTTTCGTGTCTTCAGCGAGGAAAACTTCGCCCATTCCGCCCTTGCCCAGACGCTTGAGGATGCGATAATGAGCAATCGTTCCCGGTAACTGGCCATCACCTTCGTTTGAACTTTGAGTTGGCCCTGGCATGGGTGGACGTGCTTTCGTGACAGGTCAATTAGTGGGTCCAATAGCTCTTATCGTGGGCATTGTATCACCACCGCTGAAGTTGAACTACAAAGTCGAAGAGTTCGCTAATCCAACGAGTTTTCGGTGCTATTTGGCTAACATTCAGATGTATGCTCTTATGTTCCAAGGCTGTATGAGCGCCTTCGATGGTAGCTGAAAGGGCAACGAGAGTTCATCGATGAGGCATCAAAGCGCCTGTCCCCAGCGGTCTTTAAGAGACTGCAAAATTCGCATAAATAATTCTATGAAGGCATCCTTTTCAAATATTTTTCCGAGGTTAATGCTGCTGATTGGCTGCCTCGCGTTAGTTGGCTCGCTTGTTGCGCAGCAACCTAAACCCAGCCCAACGCCGGCTTCGAGTCAGGATCCAGACATCATACCGATCGCCATCCGCCGCGTTCGGCTGCCCATTACAGTGGTAGATAAGAAAGGGAACTTTGTCCCGGGACTGACGAAGAACGACTTTTTTGTTTTTGAGGACAAGGTTCCGCACCAGATTGAGACGTTTTCGGATGACATTGGCACGACGTCGCCACTTTATCTCGCGGTGCTGATGGATACCTCACCATCAACGGCCGGTAAGCTGAAGTTTGAGCAGGAATCTGCAATGAACTTCATTCAAACCGTGGTCCGACCACGCAAGGATCGGGTCTTATTCGCGACGTTCGATCACGAAATAAAACTACGCCAGGATTTCACTGACAAGCTGGATCTAGTTGATCGCGCCGTCTTCGGCGTAAAGAAAACTGGTGACCAGACAGCGCTATTTGATGCGGTGTGGCAGTTCTGTGATGAAAAGCTTAGGTCGGCGGCAGGGCGACGCATCTTGGTAGTCATCACGGATGGTGATGACACTTACAGTCGGGCAAACATCAAAGACGCTATTGATATTGCACAGCGGACTGAAACCACGATCTTCGCGATCTCTACAAAAGCCGGTTTCCTGGCGACTGTTCCTGGAGTCGACGCGGGACAGGTTAAAGATAAAGGCGACAAAGATCTGGTGAGGCTCGCTGAAGAAACAGGCGGGACCGCATTCTTTACCGGGGACATGCTTTCTTTGGAACGCTCCTTTACCAAGATTTCGAAAGAGTTGCGAGCTCAATACCTGTTAACGTATAAGCCGCTGAACGACCGTTACGATGGCAGCTTCCGAAAGGTTGATGTCAGATTGTCCGAGGACCACAAGGATTTCAAGATTAGGACCAAGCACGGGTACAAAGCCATCGCCGACAGCGTTAGGCCGTAGTGGATTGGAAATGCTTCATCGTTCGCTAAAAAGAATTTTGTTAACGCTGGCGCTGGGTGGAGCCCTGGTTGGGTTGCTTTCGTTTGAGCTCCTGGCCCAGTCGCAGACAACTGACGTTCAGGACAGAACCAGAAGCAGACGAGCGTCAGAACAAGCCACTCCAACTCCTCCGCCATCAAAGCCGGCCCCCGGCCAGGATTCGGATGACGTCATCCGCGTAGAAACTAATCTGACTAATATTTTCTTTACTGCGGCCGACAGTAATAAGCGCTTTGTCAGTAATATGAAGAAGGAAGATATTAGGATTCTGGAAGACGGTCAGCCCCAGGACATCTTTACCTTTCAACAAAACGTTGACCTCCCTCTTTCGATCGCGATCCTGATCGACACAAGTCAATCAGAAGAACGTACCTTGCCGGATGAGAAAGCAGCAGCGCGTGCGTTTTTGGAAGCTGTGATGCGAGTGAATCAGGATGAGGCCGCCATCGTTTCCTTCACCGGCGAAGTTACTTTGGAACAAGGATTCACTGGCAATTTGGATCGGCTTCGTCGTGCGATCGATCGAGTCGAGTTTATTCCCCCATCCGGCTATATCGGTGGTGGCGTAGTCGTTGGTGGTACCCCGCCGATATCCGATACCAATCAGATTCTGGCCGGCTCCACAGCTCTCTGGGATGCAGTGTGGGCCACGTCAAACGAACTGCTTTCTGATTCCGCCGACAACACTCGGCGCGCCATTATTCTCCTTACGGATGGAGTTGACACTACGAGCCAGGTCAAGATGCAGGACGCGATTGAACGAGCCCAGAAGGCTGATGCGTTGATCTATGCAATTGGGATCGGCGACTCCTATCAGGGTGGGGTAGACAACGGTTCGCTAAAAAAGATAGCCGAGCGAACTGGGGGCCGGGCCTACTTTCCGAGTAGCGAGACCGAACTGCGAGTGGCATTTGCGCAGATTCAGCGAGAACTGCGGGAACAGTACCTGGTGGCGTATTCTCCCTCAAACAAGGCGCGGGACGGGTCGTACCGCAGAATCCAAATTGAGGTCGTTAATCCGGAACTGCGTGGCCAGAAGCTCAAGCTTAATTATCGCCCGGGCTATTTTGCCAAGACTGCGAGTGGGGAAAGTTCCAAAACCAAACCATAAAGCTGGCGTTTTGAACCCTCAACCTTTCAAATAAGCCAATTTTCCGGCAAATATCCATGACAAACCGTGCTTGTCTTTGTTATACTGCGCAGGGTTTTAAGTGGTCCTCCTACCGTTTGTAACCCTTTTCTTCTACAAAAATTAAAGAGTGAGGCTTACCCAGCCGGTCTCGCTAACCTCAATTTTAGCTTCCTCTCAGCGTGAATCAGCCGACAATCGCGTCTTAAGCGGATAATTGATGGCCAAGATAACTCCAGAGAAATCGCGGGTTCTGATCGTTGACGACGATGAGAAGGTTCTAGCCTTGCTTGGTGACCTGCTCACCGAAGAGGGCTATGAAGTCCTATTGGCTTCAAACGGTGTCGTTGCGATTGAGTTGGTTAAGTCCTTTGACCCGGACCTGGTGATAAGCGACGTGGTGATGCCAGTGGTCGATGGCTTCGAGCTATGTCGCCGCATCAAGCGTGATCAACCTTCCGCACCTATTCCGGTCCTGCTGATGAGCGGAATGCGCTACACCTCTGACGACTCAATGGAAGGTCTGATCGCCGGCGCTGACGATTACCTCTCAATTCCCTTTCGTCACGAAGAACTACTGGTCAAGGTTGCACGGCTAACTGAGCGACGCCGGATTGAAAGACACTATCGCGAAATCGTCGAGCAGGCCTCTGACATCATCTACACTCGAACCATGGATGGTTATGTCACCAGCATGAATGCCGCTGGGGCGAAGTTCTTTGGCAAGTCTGCAAGCGAGATTGTTGGCAGTCATCTCGGTACGTTGATCGGTAGCGAAGGGGCAGCACGCGACATAGAGGAAATGAAGAACGTCTCCGCGGAAGCCCCCTTACGTTCAACCTACTTTGTTAAAGACCACGAAGGGAACGAACGATGTCTCGAAGCCGCTGTCAGCATTCAACGTGATAGCCAACACAAGGCCAACGGCATTAGAGGCGTAGTACGCGACATCACTGAGGAGAAAGCTGCTGAGACTGCATTACGCCAAAGTGAGGAGCGATATCGCCGTCTGGTGGAGTTGTCTCCTGACGCCATTATCGTCCACAGCGACGGCAAGTTTCTTTACGTCAACCCAGCCGCAGTGAAACTGTGGGGAGCGAAGTCGCCAGCAGATTTGATTGGCCGGTCAGTGCTGGATCTGGTCCATCCCGATCATCGCACGGTAGCCAGTCAGAGGATTCGGGAGATATACGAGTCCAACTCGCCCGGTTCACTGAATGAAGCGCGACATGTGAGGTTAGACGGCGCGGCAATCGATGTAGAAGTGTTGGGCATGCCCATGGTGTTCCAGGGGCAGAATGCTATCCAGGCAGTAGTAAGAGACATCACCGATCGCAAAAGAGCGCGAGAGGTTCTCAGGCAGACAGAAACACAAGTGCGCACTGTGATAAGCAGCGCGTCGCTCGTTCTTTTCGCTTTGGATCGGAATGGGGTATTTACGCTGGCCGAGGGCGAAGGTCTCAAGGGGCTTGGACTGAAACCCGGTGAGCTGGTGGGCCAGTCGGTCTTTGAGGTTTACCGCGACGTGCCGCAAATTTGTGAAAACATCGTTCGGTCGCTTCACGGTGAAGCAGTTTCGGCAATGGTCGATGTCGGAGGCGTAACGTTTGACGCTCGCTACTCCCCTTTAACCGATGAGCAGGGGCAGGTGATCGGCGTCATCGGTGTGGCTACCGATATTACCGACAACAAGAAAGCGCAGCAGGCAGTACAGGAAAATGAAGAGCGCTATCGAGAACTCTTCGAAAATGCCAACGACATAATCTACACCCATGACCTGGCCGGAAACTTTACTTCGCTGAACAGAAGCGGGGAACAAATCACGGGCTTTAGCCGCGAAGAAGCCACCTCAATGAACATCGTGAACGTTCTTGCTCCGGAGTACATTCCTGTGGCCCGGAAGATGATCGTTCGCAAAACCGACGCGCAGGCTCCGACAGTTTACGAGTTGGAGATCATCACCAAAAACAAGCGCCGGGTCAGATTGGAAGTAAGCACACGGCTCATTTACAAGGACGGCAAACCTGTTGGAGTTCAAGGAATCGGTCGGGATCTCACCGAACGCAAGCGTTCCGAAGAAGTGTTGGCGCAGCAGTCGCAGCGCGAAGCAATGACACATCGCATGTCACAGGCGATCCGATGTTCGTTGGACAGTTCGGAAATATTCCGCACTGCGGTCCAGGAGCTGGGTTCGTATTTGAAGGCCGATCGCTGCTCCCTCTTTATGAGAGACGGGCGTGGAAACTGCGCCACGAATGTGGCTGAGTATCACGTCGAAGGAGTAACGCCAGCCGGAGGTAACTTTGAACTTGAAGATCTACGAGTCTTGATCGACCGTTTGGAACAAAGTCCCGTTCTTTGTTTCAACGATGCCGCCAACGACCCGCGTATTACCGAGGTTTACCAGCGAATACTTGCCAAGGCGCATGTGCGGTCGATCATGTATGTTGCGATCAAAGTGGGTGATGAAGTCACCGCCGCTTTTGCGCTCTCGACCACGCGGGAACTGCGGAACTGGAGTGCATCCGACATAGCCCTCGCTACTGCTGTTGCCGACCAAACCGGAATTGCTATTCGACAGGCTGAGCTTTACCAGAAGGCTGAGGCGACTTCAAAACGCGAAGTTCTGGTCAACTCTGTGACTATGGCGATACGAGCGTCACTGAAGTTGTCCGAAGTCTTGAGCACAGCAACTCGCGAGCTCGGTATCGCGCTCGGCGCCTCGCGCGTGCACCTCCACCTCTACGATCCTGAGAACCCTGTATCACCAGTGGAGCATGAGTATGTGGCCCCGGGTGTACAAAGCATAAGTTCTTTCAAAGTGAGTTATGACGATCCTGTTGGTCTGTACCTCTTAGGCATTTCCACTCCGCTGATAATTGACGACTCCGTTAACTTTGACGATGGGCCAAATGAATTTAGCGTCGCGATTCGGGAGCACGCGCGAACCGTGGGCGTGCGTTCACAAATTGATTACCCGCTGATTGTGGAAGGGCATTTCCGTGGTGTCCTCTGCATACACCAAACAGATCGACTGCGGTATTGGAATGAGGACGAAGTTTCGCTAGTGGATTCGGTGGCTGAGCGATTGGGCATCGGCATAGCACAAGCCGAACTCTTTGCCATGGTGGCAAAGGCGAAATCCGAATGGGAAACCACTTTCGATGCTATGTCGGATGGCATTTTTATCTTCGACCGCGACGGTCGGGTAAAACGAGTAAATCGGGCAGGCGCTGCCCTGGAAGCCTTGCATCCGCGTGCTTTGTTGGGTCGTCGATGCTGCGAAATTCTTCGCACCACTTCAGTAGCAGCGACCTGCGTAGTTGAGAAAGCGATTGTAGAGGGTCGCAGCGTTACCCTCGAAGTAACCCCGGATCGGCTTGACCGTCCGATCCTGGTTTCAGTTGAGCCAGTCTTAAATGAAGCGGGAACTGTTATTGCGGTCGTGGCTACTGCGCGAGATTTGTCTGAGCTAAGAAAGGTGGAGGCCGTAGCGCGTGAACATCAATCCCTCCTGACAAATATTCTCGAGAGCGCCCGTGAGTCGATCTATGCGGTGGACATGGAGGGCCGTTTCAAATGGGCTAACAGCGCGACCCTGCTGGCACTGGGCCTCAAGCGAGATAGATTCATCGGCCGACCTTTGGTTGACCTGGTCTATGACCTGGACCGCGAAGCCGTAAACGAAAAACTGCAGCATGCACTCATGGGGGAAGCCCAAACCTACGAGATGCGCTATTTCTCCGGTGACGGCCTTCTTCGATATGCCCGAGTAGACAATTCACCTTTGGTGGTTGATGGTCGAACCACTGGCGTCCTGGGTATCGCCCGCGATATCACTGAACAAAAAGAGGAACGGGAACGCGCCGCACGAGCCGACAAATTGCGCGCCTTGGGCCAACTCGCTTCCGGCGTCGCTCACGATTTCAATAACTCTCTGGCTGCCATACTCGGACGCGCTCAGTTGCTCCGGCGGCAGACCAAGGACGATGCCCAGCTGCGCAATTTAGAGATCATTCAGACCGCGGCAGAAGATGCAGCCGCCACAGTACGTCGCATCCAAACATTCGCGCGGAAGTCACCCGCAAAAGAATTTGAAATTCTTGACGTTTCTAATCTACTTAATGATGCGATCGAAATAACCCGCACGCGCTGGCAAAACGAAGCTCGTTTGAGAGGTTTGGATTACGAAGTGGTCCTGGATGCCAAGATGGGCCGCTACACATTCGGCAGTGCTTCAGAACTACGCGAGGTATTCGTAAACTTAATCGTGAACGCGGTTGACGCGATGCCTGAGGGAGGAAAGCTTTTAATATCAAGCCAACTCCATGGCGACCGACTTCGTTTAGAATTCACCGACACCGGGACAGGCATGCCCGAAGACATTAGGCAAAAGATTTTTGATCCCTTCTTTTCCACCAAGGGCGCCCACGGTACCGGCCTGGGGTTATCAGTAAGCTTCAGCATTATCGAACGACACGAAGGAACAATAAGTGTGACCTCAGAGCTTGGAAACGGTACGTGCTTTATCATCGAGCTTCCCGCAACGGAGGTGAAGACCACCGACGAAGAAGCCCCGTCCGCTCAGGCGCTAATGCCTTCGCTGTCTATTCTCGTCATTGATGATGAACCGTCAGTTCGTGAGACGCTTGCGGAAATGCTGGAAGTCATGGGCCATCGGGTGATGCTTGCCGAAAGCGGCAGCAACGCTATTCAGACACTCACTGGAGCAAACTGTGATCTGGTGTTTACTGATCTGGCGATGCCCGAGATGGATGGATGGGAAACCGCCCGTGAGATTCGCAAGCGCTGGCCCGAAATGAACGTGGTGCTGGTTACGGGTTACGGTACCGGAACATTACCGCCGCCAGGTGAGAATAATCTTGTCAATGGGATTATCGGAAAGCCGTTCGACTTCTCACAAATCAGCCAGACGATAGTGAGCGTAACAGCCAATCAGCCGGTATTAGAGAGTGCCGGAGTTTCCTGATTTCGTTCTAGTTGGGGAAGTCCATTATCCCTGCGCTGGCAGTGAAACCTACGCCGAAGCCAACCACCATTGCCGGGCCCTTCCAGTCGCTTTTTTCCGCAAGCATGAATCCGGTTGAGGCACTCGACAGGTTGCCGTAATTCTTCAGGACGTCGTATGAGCCCTGGACCTTAGTCGAGTCTTTCTCGAGGTGTAATTGTGAGCAAACACCGTCGAGGATCTTCTTGCTGCCGGTGTGAATCAGACAATCGTCGACTTGCCCAAGGGTTGAAACTGGCGAATCAGGATGATCGAGCACGTTGTTGACGGTGGTCACAGCGTAGTGCGCGCCTCGCGCTGGAACAGTGGGTCGCATGAAATATTGAGGCCGGCCCTTGAGGAACGGATGTGAACTATTGCTGGTCATCGTGAGAAGGTTAACGTCATCCAACTCTTCGTTGGTTAAGTGAGAGATCGGACCGAAGCTGGGCTTACCTTCCTCATGGCCAACGAGTAACGCAACTGCGCCGTCGCCAAAGAGCATTGATTGGATGACGAAGGTGGTATCCAGCCTCTTCTGCATGAACTGGGCTTCATCTAGCTTCTGCTCCTTCCTGAGTCTCGAGAGTTCCCGGTATCCGTAATATTCATCCGCCATGAGCGGCGCGACGAAGGGAGTGTGCGCTTCGGCCATCAGTACCAGAGCCCGCTTGCCGGGATTTGCAGCCAGGTACCATTGCGCCACTTCGATTGACTTCAACAACACTGAACAGCCCTGCGACTGCATGCTCACCGTTCGAATGGATCGCGACAACAGACCGTGAGTCTTGCCAACTACTTCAGAGGCCAGACACGGAAGCATTTGATCGGGGGTGTTGGTAGCTGCCACGAGCAAACCGATCTGCGAAGGATCGCCCTGCCATTCCTCAATGCATCGCCGAGTGGCGCCGACGCCGAGGTCAGTGGTGGAGCTGGTGGCATTCATGTTTTTTCCGGATAGAAAGTCAGGGTAGTTTTCCATCACCGAGAACCGCTGCTCAACGCCGAGCGAGTTGAGAGTGTTAATGAGTTCGGGAGTCAGCTTATGCATCAACGCATTCGTAAGTGCCGTAGTTTTGAAGGCGTGCTGTGGAGTTGCGGTGGCAGCTGAAAGAAGGTTGATCATGGTTGCTATCTCCCTGGGGAACGGTGATAAGTCTCAGTCGTTGTCGTTTCACCTTGCTACATATCAATGGCTGTGCCACAAGGATCCGTAGTTGTACGACCCAGTTAACTGCTGCAGTAGTAGAACTTATCGTGGTGTCAAAGGTGGAGACAAGAAGGGCGGTTATGGATACCAAGTATCCAGCATTCCCCTGAAAACTACTGAGATGCGCTATTGAGGAGAGCTACGAGGTGGTACGCAGGTATACAGCTGTGTATTAAGTATTCAACGGGCCGGCTTTGCCCTAGAAGTCACTTTTGACCCATATCTCCGGTTTCTGACTCAGAAGTCCTCGGAAACGGCGCACCGCTGTCTCGGAGGGTCTCAAATGACTTAACCGACGAAGCCAGTCTTGCAAACTTCTGTCGCGCCTTCCATTTGATGTCGGGCTTCAGCGATAGCCTATCCCAAGGCGTTAATGCTTGTTTCTCATTTAAGCGTTTGGTGCTTAACATTTTTCTTGACAGGCGATGGGCCATGGTTAATAATCCTCGATATGGACTGGAATGAAGCACTTAAAGCCGCTCGTGACGAACACAGGGAGTTGCTTCAGAAGCGAGATGAGCTTGACGCCCAACGCGCCGAAATTGACTTCGAAGTAGAGAAGATCGACCAGCGCGCTGTGCAGTTGCAGCACACGATTGCGAGCTTGGCGGAGCTTACCGGCGCTAACAAAATGCCTTCGCGGGTTCCATCGATTGACGTAAGCAACCTTCATCTCGCGAACGCCTGCCGAGCGGTTCTCAGCTCGTCGAATAAGTTCTGGACACCAGTCAGTGTGCGCGACCATCTCTTGAGTCTCGATTACGACCTGACGCCCTACACCAACCATTTGGCGAGTATTCATGCCGTCTTGAAGAGATTGATCGATAGCGGTGAGGCAATTCGAACGGCTGGCCCGGACGGGAAAGCGATGTACCGATGGAAAGGGAGTGCCGCGTTTCCTCAGCCGGGCGAAACCATCAATGATGGGATGAACCGTCTGATTAGAGAGGGTGCTAGAAACGCTGCGCAATCGAGCGGCGGACTCGAGGCCGGACTTGCAATGTTTCGACCTCCAACGCGGAAGAAAAAGGAATAGGGTTCTTTGAGATTTAGTTAGAGGCGGGGCAGGCGAATGGCAAGCCGCCACGATTTGCAATCGTGGATATGCCGGTTCGAATCCGACCCCCGCCTCCAAGTATGCAGTTCCGATGGGTGCGCAAACACCCACCGGAACGTTCAACCACACAGTCGAAGCTGCATGGCCTAAGCAACCAAGATTATAGGCTTCCTCTGTGTTTAACCCAAAGAAGGAAAACACGCCATGGAAGCCAGAGAAGTTAAAGGTCTTGAAATAGCGGCCAAGTCGAAGTTGCAACAGAGCGGGGACAGGTGGTTTGTTCCCTCTCAGACAGGCCATCGCGGAACGTATTACACGGTCAAGCCGGACACGGCAACCCCTCATTGCAGGTGCCCTGACTTTGAAGCGCGTCAGCTTCGCTGCAAACATTTGTTCGCAGTCGAATACGTGATCCAACGCGAGTTCACTTTCAACGAAAAGACTCAGACTCAGACCCTCACTGAGACTGTCACGGTCAAGCAAACCTACACACAAGAATGGACTGCATACAACGCTGCGCAGACCAATGAAAAGGATCGCTTTCTCCAGTTGCTCGCTGATCTGTGCAAGGGCATCGAAGCACCAGAACAAAGCATGGGCCGCCCGCGCTTGCCACTTGCTGATATGGTTTTCGCAAATGCGTTCAAAGTTTACTCGACTGCTTCCGGTCGTCGCTTCACTTGCGATTTGAAAGACGCGCATAGCAAGGGATACTTGACCAGGCACCGCATTACAATTCCATTTCCCGCTACCTTGAGAACGCGGGCTTGACTCCGATTCTCACAGCTCTGATTGAGCAAAGCAGCTTGCCGCTCCAAGCGATTGAATCTGATTTCGCTGTTGATAGTTCGGGCTTTTCTACTTCGCGCTTTACTCAGTGGATGCACGCGAAGTATACCGACCCGCATCTAATCCAGAAGCGCGACTTTCTCAAATGTCACTTGATGGTCGGAGTGAAAACCCACATCGTTACCGCCGTTGAAATCACTGGCGGGTTTGAGGCTGATAGCCCGAAGTTTGAGGGACTCGTTAAGGCCACGGCCAAGAACTTTGTCATGCAGGAAGTGAGCGCGGATAAAGCCTACTTGTCTGCTAAGAATTTGCAGGTAGTGGTAGACCATCACGCGCAACCTTACATTCCCTTTAAGTCGAACAGCGTGGCGTTTGATAAATATCAGCCAACTCGCGCCTTCCCTGCGATTTGGAAGTCTATGTTTCATCTGTACCACTACAACGCAGAGCGGTTCATGCAGAGCTATCACAAGCGATCCAACGTCGAAACCGCGTTCCACATGATCAAGTCGAAGTTCGGAATTGCCCTGCGAAGCAAGACCAAAACCGCCCAAATCAATGAGGCTCTTTGTAAGGTGCTGTGTCACAATATTTGTTGCCTCATTCAGTCGATTTTCGAGTTGGGAATTGATCCGACGTTTTGGTCGGAGGCTTCTCCTTACGTCGTCGCTCACGAATCATCAGCGTCGTAAAGACGATGGCAAACACGCACACAACTAGCATGCAAATGAGAAGAACTATGTCAGATATTCCAACACTCCAGTGGCTCGTTGATTGGGCGAATATAGGGGTTGTGGTGGCTCTCGCTGCGTCGCTAATAACGGGCGGCGCAAGCATCTTTTTAAGTAAGAGGCTGGGGACGCTAAAAGACGAACAAGCTACACGAGAAAAACAGGCTTCTGACGAAAAGGTAGCCAGTCTTGAAAAGGAGACAGCTAAAGCGGTTGAAAAGGCAGAGACCGAGCGGCGTGAACGCTTAGAGCTTGAGGAAGCCGTCTCGCCTAGAGTCTTTATTGTGGACGGCGAACTCCAAGACCAGCTTAGGCCGTTCGCTGGTATGAGAATCATTATCGAAACTAGACCTGAATGGGAACCACGGCTAATAGCTGACTCGTTTGAAGGTTTGAAAGGGATCGGCTGGGTCGTTCTCCGCCACAGCGTGAGGGACGATCTTATGAGTGAAGGGGTGACGGTTATGTGGAATCGCGATGCTACCGATCCTAATGATCGGTCTGCAGTTGCCGGACAGGCACTTGTGAAGGGCTTGCGTGAGAGAAAAATAGAGACATCGATGAGTCCCGCAGAGCTTGAACCAAACACTCTTTTGATCTGGGTCGGGCTAAAGCCAACCCGTCGCCTTCTCCCAAAGGAGTTAAGAGATGTATACGAGCAGCATGATAAGAAAATGCGTGAGCAGGAAAAGTCGATTATGGGAATCGATAAAAAACCGCCCGCAAAGAACCCGTGAGGCTTGACCCATAAGTCAGACTTCTGACTCATAAATCGCCCCCTTTTCGGACTTTTGGGGCAAAGCCCAACGCGCCACGCGTCACGCGTCACACGCGTCACAACGCGGCAACGCGGCGGCTTTGCCTCAAAAGTGTTTGAGACCTGTGAGAGTTCGGCTTCGCCGCCGGATGTGAGGCGGAGGCTATGCCCCGCCGTACCTCGGGTCTTACACAATCGGGCTACGCCCTTAGTCTGGGCTCGAACGGTTTCTAAGAAGTAATTATTCGGTTTGTGGGCGTAGCCCCTGAGTCTCACTGGGTCGCGTACGGCGGGGCAAAGCCTCCGCCTCACATCCGGCGGCTAAGCCGATTCATCTCCGGACTCTACTTTTGAGTCAAAGCAACGCGTCAACGCGTCAACGCGTCAACGACGAATCAAGGCGTCGCCTTTGGCTCAAAAGTAATCAACTGTCTCCGATTCGGCTCTGCCGCCGGATATGAGGCGCGGGCTCTGCCCCGCCGCAAGCTCGGCTTTGACTTTTTGGGGCTGTGCCCCCTAGGGCAGAACCAACCAGGGCGCAGCCCGAGCTTACAAACAGCTGACCGGCGCGGCGGAGCCACGCCTCACATCCGGCGGCTAAGCCGAACCGGCAAACTGTATGTGTTCCTTAGTCTGAGCCCAACGGTGACGGTTCGAGGAATGAGTGGCGAAGAAAGATCTATTTCGGGAGCCGGTAGCGGCCAACGGTGTCCTCGCCGATGCTGCCGAAATAAAGCGAGCCGTCATGCTCCAGCGCGTTGGCAATCTGGGCGTAGCAGTCTGGAGATCCATTCTGAAGGTTCTTGATCACCTTGCCATTCGCATCCAGCCCGAGCACGAAGCTATAACGTTTTGGCGCTGGCTGCATGAACTTTGGAAGGCGCATCACAACCTTGCGCAGGAACGGTTTAGGTAAAAGCTTATCGAGGGTTTGATCGCGAGGCGTTACCAGGGCGAGCCAAAAAGTGTCTCTACGATTGGAAGATAGACCATCAGGAAATCCAGGCAGGTTGTCGATGAATATCTCTGCCTGGCCAAGCTTAGGGCCAGCTAACCAAAAGCGATGTAATCGATACTTCCCAGTTTCAGCGACGACCACAAACGACTGATCAGGGCTGACTGCGACGCCGTTTGCAAAGCTGAGATCCTTCAGCAGCGTCTTCGTCGTTTTGCTCTTGGGGTTGTATGACAGGAACCGTCCGTTGGCGCCGTGTTCGATCAGATCAGCTTTGTAGTTTGTAAGCGGAAACTTGTTCGACGCATCTGTGAAGTAGATCGTTCCGTCGGCGGCTACATCAAGGTCATTTGTACACTTGAACGGGACGCCATCGGCCTCGGTCGCAAGTATGCTGATAGCCCCAGCTTTCGTTACGGAGAGAAGCCCTTTGATCGCATCCGCGACGATCAGATTTCCGTTAGCGTCAAACATCAGTCCCAGAGGCCGCCCTTGAGTGTTGGCAAAAACCTCAGGATTGCCGCCATTGATATTGACTCGCACGATGCGGCCATCGTCCATGCTGGCGTAAACGCGATTCTCTGCGTCAACGGCAACATCTTCAGGAGCGTGACCCTCGCCCAGCGATATGCGCTCCACCGATGCGAGATCTGAATTCTGTTGATAGGGTCCCGTTAAACTCGGCGCCGCGGGTGGCGTCCATGCCTGCGGTGTGATGGGAACGGGCCAAAGGAGTAAATACAGAACAACAATGCCGATCAGGAGAACGGCAAGTAGCAGCAGCCTTTTGATTGTTTTCATTTAGGAGACTTTGGGGGTGACTATCGTTCGCCGCGCGCCTTCTCAACCATGCTTTCCATTTCAACTCCCAGCTTCCGAATTCCTGGTTGGTCCATCGGTTCGATTAATCTGAGCGCTTCGTCGAGGACTCGTCGTTGATACTCGGGCCATCCCGGTAAACCAGCAACGCTGCCGGGTTCGCCATCATAGTATGCAGTGCGAGGAGGCCGAACGCTTCGGACCACATCTTTAACGACTGCGAGCGTCATGGTCGGAATGCCTTCTTCCTCAAGTGCGCGGGCGATGAGCGCTACAGATTGATGGCAAAGTCTCGAGGCAGGAATCAGCAGAGCTGCCTGCACCTGGTATTTCTTAACGCTCTCAAGCAGCTGTGGTGCGAGCTCTTCTGCCAACCTCCCGGCATTTGGAATAAACCCGCAGAAACTCCAAAACACCGGGTTGAGTTGGCCGATGATTCCATTGCTTTCAAATTCAAACAGGCGAGCGAGTGGTAACTGCGAATTGATGTCCTGCAACACTGCGGCAGGGTCATAACCGCGTGTAGCAAACTTCAGATCCTCCGCCTCGATTTGCGCCGGAACCTCCCGGAAACTCAAGTCGCCATCAGCGGCGGTGGTGTCAAACGCCTCGGTGCCGTCGATGTATGCTCCGGCTGAAGAGATGAGGGCCAAATTCATCATCGGTAGCGCGCGCCGTGCCGGTGCAAATGGCGCTCGACGGTTCTTCACGAATGGATACGAATCGTCGACTTCGCTACCCTTACGTTTCCACTCGTCGAAATCTTTCCGCCATTCCGCAAGGTTTTCAATGATTTCCAAAATTAGTTCCTTCCCGACTCAACTCGGTTATTCAAAATAAAGAAGACGATTAGGCCGGCAATAATAGCAACAGAAAGCGTTGCAACAGAATAGCCGTGAAGGGTTGCAAAGGCCACTCTGTTCGGATCAGTCATAGCGATCGAATCAATGGGTGCGCCCATCGCCTCTCGTAAGACCCGCATTTTCGCTGCAATGACCCACTGACCGATTCCGGTCGCTAGCGAGATGAGACCGAGTAGCATGATTTGGATCACGAAAGTGCGTGGGCCATACAGCCTTCTAAGCGGAAAGGCCAATGCGAGGGCGAACAGGCTGATGCAAAACCCTGAGGTATTTACGACGGCGAGAGTGCGGTTCACGATCGAGCCGGCGACCTCACCCGCGTTGGGTACATTTGATGATCTCAAAACGCCGAACGCGCTCGGTGCGACTGTCGCGCTAAAGAATATTGCCGCGCCCAGCCACGCCGCGATTAGTAGAATCCGAAGGTTGTTGAGTGTGTGTGCCATCAAACTAGTCGTAGGAAGAGACCTCAGGAAGCAAGGCGATCTTCGGGGGATCGATCTGAGGCGGAATCAACTCCTTGGGATCGGGAGCGCTTAACAGCCACGAAAGGGAACTATCGAGTTGCTGTTGATAGTGAATGAGGTCAAGTGACATGAAAACTGTGGTTCCCAGTCGTTCAAACTTTTCCTTGGCTCTGACATACATCTGCCGGGCGGCGCCCGGACGTCCTATTTCGAGATGATGAAACGCAACTGCTGATTGAATCATTGCCTGAAGGAAAAGCTTTTCTTGTGGGCCAACCTCTCCCATCCACCGTTCTTCCCAAACATCGTGGGCTGCGTGAAACTCGCCAGCGTTGTAGAGATCGATCCCAGCGATGTATTCAACTGGGTACGCCGAGATGTGCGCGTCGGTGTACGGTGCTGGTTGACGCATTTCTTCAGTAGCGTTCGTGTTCATAAAGAAATTTGCATCAGAAGATTGCGGCTTTGCCGCCGCACCGTGCGGAAAGGCTCTGCCTTTCCGAATCCCGCTTTAACGATTGAGGCTATGCCTCTGTGTTTTGCCCGAGGCGCAGCCTCTCCGGATTCGAAAAACCTTCCGGAAAGGCTAAGCCTTTCCGCACTGTGCGGCGGCAATCCGCGCTGAGCGACAACTCCCACATTCTATGCTTTGACGCTCTGGAACCTTGACGCGATCACTTTAGCAGCGGTGGCGCCAGATCCAGCCGCCCCGCTAATAGTCGGCGCAAAAGGATTTGCAACGTCGCCCACACCAAACACGTTCGCCGTCGTCGTTTCCTGTTGACTGTTAACAACCAGATACCCATCGTCATCAAGATCGATCTGCCCGCGAACAAAGTCAGTGTTTGGCTCAACCCCTACCCGGATCGCTACGCCACGGACTGCCATCTGAAACGGCTTCAACGCATCTTTTCGCCGAATCTCAACCGCTTCCACCGCATCGTTGCCGATAATGCGCGTCACAACTGATTCCGGAAAAACTGTGATCGAATGTTGAGTCTTTAATCCTTCAGAAAACTTCCGACGCGCTTTCAGGAGTTTACTGCGGTGGACCAGGGTCACGGTTGGACAAACTTCGGCCAGCAACAAAGCATTCTCGGCGGCCGCGTCACCACCCCCGATCACACACACGTCGTGTCCGGCAAATTCTTCTCGATCCCTCATCGGCGATTCGATGATGCCATGGCCGGCGAACTCGCTTTCACCGGGAATGCCAAGCTGTCGCCGTCGCACCCCAGTGGCGATGATCAACGCGATCGACTGCAGTTGTTCGCCACTTCGCAGGGAAACCTTCTTCGCCTTCAGATCGACGCTTTCAATCTCAACTGAGGTCCACAAATCGAAGTCTGCGCTATCAACGCGTCCACCAAATTGTTCAAGAAACGCGGCGCCGTTTTCTGCGTTAACTCCCGGGTAATTCGTGATTGGTCCGAAGATCGAATGAAGCTGACCACCAGTGTGGTCTGCCGCCTCGAGCACCAGGGTGTCGAGTCCCAGTTCATCGCACCAGAGTGCCGCTGCGAGACCAGCCGGTCCGGCGCCGATGATGATTACGTCATGCATGAGGAATCATAAGAGCACCAAAGGTGCGAAATGTAATAGCCTGGGCTATCGGCCCAGGGGAAACCCCAGCGAGATTCCGAGCGCTGAAGGCGCGAAAATGGTTAGTGCCCAAAGCCCCTTTCTCGTCGACATTCGCGCCTCCTGCGCTTTCTATTAGTGTCCGACCAGCCTCCTGGTGCAGTGCCCAGGCTGTTACATTTCGCGCCCTTGGCGCTAAGAGCCGGATGCCTCCGCCGCTAATTCCTGTCGAATGAGATTGGCTACGTCGTCTGGAGGTAATCTGGAAGCAGCAAGCCTCGTGTCGCTCGACACAAACTTTATCGCGGAGGCCAACTCAGACGAATCGCTTTTCCAACGGTTTTCCGTGTGACCTTCCGCTTGATTCAACCTCAGAAGCAGATCCGAAAAGTCATGACGTGGAATGCGGGGTCGAACAACTGTTTCAGCCCAGGAATAGTATGGATAGTCGATGCGGTAGGACCATCCCCGCTGGTAGGGAGTTGTTATCAGGAATAGTCGTCCATGAGCGTGTTGAGATATCGCTGTGGCAGGAGCTGAATGGAGCGCGGGATCAAAACCAGTTGGACCAAACACGCCGGGCGCCAAATTGACTAACGATAAATTAGCATCTCGAAATTCATTCACGGTGCTGGCGCCACGCGCGAAGCTGTCCAACGCGGTTTCGAGTTTTTTCCAGGGCTCGCTCCACAAGTGTTCGTATTCATTTGTTTTAGTCAGAACACCCTCCACTTCAGGAAGCACGAGTTCATAAGAGCTGGCCTCATCTTCAACGTTGGTTCCTGCGATGTGCGAAGCTAATGGAGAGATTGATGACTCGCCCGGCACCGGCTGGTCCGACCCTTGAATGACGATGCTGGCCTTGACGCCCGCTTCGCTGTTGATCTCTGAAAAGTCTCCGGCCTCGGCTGCCGGAATTAGCCGGTCACGCAACTCGAGAGCGCGTTCGCCATTCAGGACGGTCCAAACCGAAAGCACTCCGTCGGTATCAAAATGATTGTTAGTGACCAGTTCGATACCGCTTGTGAAATCCGCTCTTCGCGGGGAGGCCATCAGCTTAAGCGCGATTTCGGTCGATGTATCAGCCTTCAGCTCAACTGGCGTTTCATTGCCGTGCCAGTGGGAGAAGTGAAGGCTGTTGTCGACGGTGCCATCGACCGAAAGCTTCGGCGTGTCATCGAGCCCGGGATGATAAAACTCGAAACGCATAACTTTAATGACGACTCAAACTGGATTTGTGGTTGCAAACAAAGTGTAGCATGCGGAGCATTTTCCATATGTCATTTTCCATTTCTCATTTGTCATCGCCCGGCGCTGAGAAAGCTAGTTGAGAGTTCAAGGTTTAGCTTGCGTCGCGGAGCCACAGCCTAAAGGCTGAACTCTGAACTTCAGGCCTCTAGGCTCCGGCAATGACAAATGAGAAATGGAAAATCATATATGGAAAATTTTCTCACTGGTTCAACCCTGCCTGTAACTCCACCCTTCCGCAAACTAAGCACGGCTCTTCCGAGCCTGCTGCTTGTCGCACAGTTGGTGCAACAGTAGAATTAGGGGCCTAATAAATAATTCTTGGAGGAATCATGAACCCAGCAGCCATGCCACCGATGCCGGAGATTACTGCAACCGAACTCAAACAACGTCTCGATAACGGCGACGAAATTCAGATTATCGACGTGCGTGAGGCGGATGAAGTCGCAGTTGCCTCTATTCCAAACTCTAAACATATCCCGCTTGCTCAGGTTTTGGCTCGTAGTTCGGAAATCGATCCAAACAAAGATACTGTGGTCCATTGCAAGATGGGTGGACGAAGCGCTCGTGCCATTGAGGCGCTGAAGCGTTCTGGCTTCACGGGGAATCTATCGAATCTCAAGGGCGGGATTATCGCGTGGTCGAATGAAGTCGATCCGACTGTCGCGAAGTATTAACTGACGGCGTTCGCTAAACCATTTTCCATATCTCATTTCTGATTTCTCATTTGACAACGCCGAGGCTATCTGCGGATTACGCAGATTCCACCGATTAAGAAAGTGTGACCGGCTACGTTGTTTACTTTCAACACCGTGGTCGATCTGAGCAATCAGCGAATCTTCGTGATCTGCGGATAGCCTCGGCGTTGTCAAATGAGAAATCAGAAATGAGATATGGAAAATGGTTCTTTTACTCGTTGATTCCTTCAAGCTTGATGCACGGGCTCATTGATGTAATCGACATACCTTCGATTACTTCCATCCGACAAGCCAGTCCAGGTTTGTCATAGTCCGCGGTTTGACCCTCAGTGCGGAACCACACCTGGCAATTTGTGCAATCACCATTCCAGCAGAAATCTCCATAGGAAATTGAGTTGAGAGAGAGAAACTGGAAGCACCGCAGTAAACGATTTTTCTCCGGTACCTCAGCCTTTTTTCCCAGAATCTCGATGGTGACAAGGCGTTCGTAAGGATCAAGCAGATCGTTGTCGACGCTGCTTGGGGGTGTATCTGCGAGTTCTTGCTCTGACATAGGCAGCCAAAGTATAGCGAGTCGGGTTTTAAAATAATACTGGATTATCTCAATCTGCTCGCCGTGAATTCACTCCCCGTGTTGAAAACCGGTTTGTTCACCTTGAGTCAGCGCGCGGGTCGTCTCACCTTGAGGGCGCGCGAGACTACCAACACGATAGATTGGCGGCACTTCCATTAATTTGGAGTAGCAAAAACGCATCAGCGCACACCCACTTCTCATGTGCTGCATCCATTGCTAAACTAGACCAAACGGAGGTGGAGATTGTCGCTAGTTATTTATGTAAAGCCAGGCTGCCCCTATTGTCAGCAGGCACGTGATCATTACAACGCTAAGGGTATTTCCTTTACCGAGTACGACGCCCAAACGTATCGCAAGCACCGCGTTGATATGCTTGCTTTTTCCGGTGGCGACCCAACCGTCCCCTGTATCATTGAAGACGGAAAGTATCAGGGGTCAGGTTGGGGCGATCCTCCGCGCGGTTGAACGGTGCACGACTGACGGCCGTGTGCCGTCAAACGATTTCAACTCTCCCCAAAAGCTCGCTTAGCCTCTCTGGCCGAGCTTGATTTCATGTTTGGAATTCCTAAAAAGAAGGCTGCATATGAAGAGATTTTTAACCCCTCTCGCGCTATCACTGTTTGTCTTAGCTTCAACTATCGTTTTTAACGTCGCCGGTCTGGCGCAGTCCAATGGAAATGGAAATGGAACTGGTCCTAAGCCACAACCACCTATGACAGCAAAGAAAACCAAGACTACAAAAATTCATGACTACACGGTGAACGACGCCTATTTCTGGCTGCGTGAAAAGACGAATCCGGAAGTCATCTCACACCTTGAGGCAGAGAATGCCTACACTGATTCCATCTTGAAGCCGACGGCTGCGCTTCAGGAAAAGCTGTACAAGGAGATGGTGGGCCACATTAAGGAAACCGACGTCACCGTGCCTTATCGCTGGGGCGACTATTTTTATTACACGCGCACGGAGCAGGGAAAACAATATCCGATTTATGCGCGCAAAAAAGGCAGCCTGGAAGCCAGGGAAGAGATCGTCATCGATCAAAATGAACTCGCCAAGGGTTTGAAGTTCTTCAGCATTCAAGCCTTCGTACCAAGTGACGACGGCAACTTGCTTGCCTACTCCACTGACACCACTGGCTATCGTCAGTTCAAACTTCAGGTGAAGGACCTGCGCACGGGCCAGCTTCTGCCCGAAGCATTTGACCGGGTCGGCAGTGTCTCCTGGGCGAATGACAACAAGACTCTGTTCTTCACGACTGAAGACGCGGTCACCAAACGTTCTGACAAGTTCTTCCGGCACGTCCTCGGCGGAAAGACCGATCTGGTTTACGAAGACAAAGACGAACTGTTTGATCTCGTCTCTTATCGTTCGAGAGACAAGGCGATAGTGTTTGTCGGCTCGGAAAGTAAAACGTCAACCGAGTATCGCTACATTCCCGCCGCGAATCCGATGGCCGAGTTGAAGATGATTAGTCCGCGAGAAGCGGATCACGAATACAACATCGATCATCGAGGCGATCTGTTCTATATCCGCACCAACAAGGGCGCCAAGAATTTCCGCGTGGTGACTGCGCCAGCTGCCAGTCCAGGACAGGCGAATTGGAAAGAGTTGGTGGCACACAGACCGGCCGTGAAGATTGCCGATATCGATCTTTTTGCGGACCACCTGGTCCTGTCGGAGTGGGAAAAGGGCTTGGAACAGCTTGAAGTTCACGACTTCAAAACCAACAAGATGCACCGCATCGAGTTTCCCGAACCGGTTTATTCAGTTTCGCTGACCCAAAACCGGGAATTTACTACACCTCGAGTCCGCTACAACTACGAATCGTTGGTTACTCCCGACTCCGTGTTCGAATACGACATGAACAGCCGCAGGGCAACTCTCTTGAAAGAGATGGAAGTACCTGGCGGTTTCAATAAGGCGAACTACAAGTCAGAGCGTATATTCGCGACCGCTTCAGACGGGACGAAGATACCAATGTCGATCGTCTACCGCGTAGGCACGAAGCTCGATGGATCCGCGCCGGCGTTGCTATACGGCTATGGTTCGTATGGCTACTCAATCGCACCAACATTCAGCTCCAACCGTCTCAGCCTGCTGGATCGCGGCGTGGTTTATGCCATCGCACATATTCGCGGCGGTGGCGAGTTGGGGGAAGAGTGGCGCGAGCAGGGTCGCATGATGAAGAAGATGAATACGTTCACCGACTTCATCGCCAGCGCTGAACACCTGGTCAAGAACAAATACACATCGAGCGATCGGCTGGCGATTCAGGGCGGTAGTGCGGGTGGCTTGTTGGTGGGCGCGGTGAGCAACATGCGTCCCGATCTGTTCAAGGCAGTCGTCTCACAAGTTCCATTTGTCGACGTGCTCAACACCATGCTCGACGCTTCGTTACCACTGACAACCAGTGAGTACATCGAATGGGGCAATCCTAATGAGAAAGCGGCTTACGATTACATGAAGCTGTACTCTCCCTACGACAATGTTGGCCGCAAGGCTTATCCCGCGATGTTGGTCAAGGTTTCTCTTAACGACAGCCAGGTGCCTTATTGGGAGGGCGCCAAGCTTGTGGCCCGTCTACGAGACATGAAGACGGACAACAATCCGTTGCTACTGAAAACAAACATGGGCGCCGGCCACGGTGGGTCGTCAGGTCGTTACGACTACCTTCGAGAGGTTGCGGTCGATTACGCGTTCATGCTTTGGCAGATGGGATTGGCGGATTAGTAGCAGTGGCTTGACACTGTTTCCACCAATTCCTATAGTCGCTGACATCGGTTAGCTTAAACGAATGTCTAATACCTGCTTTTATTGCTGTTGCGCCTGTTTCTGTTGCGTCTGTTGTTGTACGACGCGACCGGAAGAGGGCGCATTGCATGCGGGCAGGGTATCTGTCAGAAACAGTTAACCGCAGCAAAAGCTTTCATGATCCGGTCGCGAACCTGAAAAGGATTCGCGACCGTTTTGTTTTGATCAGAAAAATGGTCCCCGAGCGAACAAGGAATGTGAATTATGAGCACCGCAGCTCTTGAGACAAATCGCACTGACCTCGACTATTCGATAGAGTCGAGCATCGGCAACACGCCTTTAATTCGGCTGAGGCAAATTGAATTAGGATTGCCGGTAGGCGTGGAGATCTTCGCGAAGGCTGAACATCTGAATCCGGGCGGCTCGGTAAAGGACCGCGCCGCGCTCGCGATGATTAACGCCGGCGAGCTGTCGTCAAAGCTTTGTCCAGGCATGACGATTCTCGATGCATCGAGCGGCAATACGGGAATAGCATATGCAATGATCGGCGCAGGTCGCGGTTATCCAGTGACGCTTTGCTTGCCCGCCAATGCAAGCCGGCAGCGCAAACAAATCCTGCGCCGGTACGGCGTCGAGATCATCGAGACTGATCCGCTTCAGTCAACTGACGGGGCGCAATTCACGGCGCGCGAGCTCTATCAAAAACAGCCAGACAAATACTTCTATCCCGATCAATACAACAACGACGCCAACTGGCGGGCACATTACGACGCCACAGGTGTCGAGATTTGGGAGCAGACCGAAGGCAGGGTTACGCATTTCATCTGTGGGCTTGGAACCTCAGGCACCTTTATCGGAACTGCACGTCGTCTCAAAGCTTTAAACGCGAACGTTCGTGCAATCTCAATGCAACCCGCTTCACCTTTACATGGACTTGAAGGGTTGAAGCACATGGAGACTGCGCTGGCGCCAGGCATATACGATCCCACGGTTGCCGATGCAAAAGTTGAAGTCGAAACCGAGGACGCTCAGCAAATGGTGCAACGTCTGGCGCGAGAAGAAGGCTTATTCGTTGGGACGAGTTCAGGAGCGAATGTGTTTGCGGCTCTTCGATTGGCGCGCACTCTGGATCCTGGCGCGGTGGTCGTAACTGTTTTATGCGACGGTGGCGAGAGGTATCTGGAGTAGATGCTCGGCTTATCGTCATCACAACGAGAAGAAATTTGTGCCCACGGCGACCGCGACTATCCGCACGAGTGTTGTGGGCTTCTTTTGGGACGCTTTGAGGAAGACGGAAGCAAGGTGTGTGTTGAGACCTATCCGATTTCAAACGCTCGCGAAGAAGCGGCCAAGCGAAACCGATTTCTGATTCGACCCGAGGAGTTGTTGCGCGGTGAGAAATACGCTGCTGCCAGAAACCTGGAAGTCGTAGGATTTTATCATTCGCATCCGGACCACCCAGCGGTGCCGTCCGTATACGATCTGGAACATGCGTGGCCCATCTACTCCTACATTGTTGTGGCTGTGAAAGCAGGGCAGGCGGAAGACCTGCGGTCATGGGAAATGCGCGCGGACCGCTCACAATTTGATGAGGAAAATGTTCAGGACCTTTGAAAGGAAGTTCATATGTCAGTAACCATCTCTATCCCTACAGCATTGCGACAGTTTGCCGGCGGCACATCGAAGATCGATGTTGAGGCAGCTACCGCGGGCGAGGCGCTCGACCAATTGACGTCGCTACACGCCACGCTTCGTAAGCATCTTTATGATGATAAGAACGCTCTGCGAAGTTTTGTGAACGTTTATGTTAACGACGAAGATATTCGCCACCAGTCCGGCGCCGACACGCCACTCAAAGATGGTGACACTCTGATGATCATTCCTTCGATTGCTGGAGGCTCAACTTCTGCGGCTAATGCGGTAGACAAACTGCCGTCACTTTCGAATGAAGAGATTGCACGATACAGCCGCCATCTAATCATGCCGGAGGTTGGACTCGAAGGGCAGCGAAAACTAAAGGCCGCGAGCGTGCTGATGATCGGTACTGGCGGACTTGGCGCTCCGTTGGGAATGTATCTGGCGGCTGCTGGCGTCGGCCGTTTGGGCATCGTGGATTTTGATGTGGTTGATTCGTCGAATCTGCAGCGGCAGATAGTTCACGGCACCAAGGATGTGGGTCGTCGAAAAGTAGAATCCGCTCGGGATCGTCTCGCAGACATTAATCCGCACATTGATCTCGAGACTCACGAGTTGCGGTTGACCAGCGACAACGCACTTGAACTGATCAAAGATTTCGACATCGTGGTGGATGGCACTGACAATTTTCCTACACGATATCTGGTTAATGACGCGTGTGTTTTGACGGGCAAGCCGAATGTCTATGCGTCAATCTTCCGCTTTGAAGGTCAGGCGAGCGTCTTTTGGGCGGAGCGCGGAGCCTGCTATCGCTGTCTCTATCCAGAGCCCCCGCCTCCTGGGCTGGTTCCCTCGTGTGCCGAAGGCGGCGTGTTGGGAGTGCTGCCTGGAATCATGGGTGCGATTCAAGCGGCCGAGACGATCAAGATTATCCTCGGCGCCGAAGACATACTTGTTAATCGCTTACTGCTGTTCGATGCCTGGGCGATGAAGTTTCGCGAGTTCAAGCTGAGGAAGGATCCTAAGTGCCCCGTTTGTGGCGAAAACCCAAGCATTAAGGAGTTGATCGACTACGAGCAATTTTGCGGGATCGGAGCAACAGCGCCGGTAGAGGAAACACAGTTGGAGGAGATCACCGCCTCTGATCTCAAGGCCAGACTCGATCGCGGCGACGACCTTCAAATAATCGATGTGCGCGAACCAAATGAATACGAGATTGCGAAGATGCCGGGAACTAAATTGATTCCGTTGGGATCGGTAGTCAATCGCATGAACGAAATCGACTCATCGCGCGAAACGGTGGTTCATTGCAAAGGTGGAGTGCGAAGTGCCAAGGCGATTGACGCTTTAAAGAAGGCTGGGTTTTCCGGAAAGATGATTAACCTAAAGGGTGGGATTACCGCCTGGTCCAATGACGTTGATTCGAACGTGCCGAAGTATTAGTTTAACCGGCAGCGTTTATTATTCGGGCCAGGCAAACGATCCACTAAACTACACGAAGCAACACTAATTCTTCTTCGCGTGCCTTCGTGTAATTTGGTGGATCGTCCGTCCGATCTCTGAAACTAGTTACCGTGGTCCTGCCGATGCCGCAGATACCTTCACCCGGTTTACCATATCTCGAAATGCGATCACGTTTTGTTGTCGCAGCTCAAACAGGCTGGGACCAACCTTCATCTCAACTACTTCTGCTTTTGTCATCTTCAGGAAGGTCGAGTACGGCATCTTCACTTCCAGAGTTTCGGTCATCAAAGTGTCAGTGCTCTGGCTGGCTAGTTTCATTTGACCAAGTCGATAAGTAACTCCGTCTGCAACCACCGAAAGTTGGCGCTGGTCGAGAGGATGTCGTTGATCCCAATCATGCGTCTGAAAGATGAGCTGCAGAGTCACATAGCGCACGTAGTCGAGTTGAATGCCTGGGCAGTGAAGCGATGCCACCAGACTAACGCACGCGTCTTTGAACTTGCCTCTGGCGCTTCCACACGTGATCTTCATTTTCTTTAGCGTGATCGTGGTTTCGTGCGTAAACCCATCATATTTGCTTTCAATCTTGCCGCCGTGTTCTGTTTTCTGATTGTCATCTGTGAAACAAGTGGTTGGATGGACTGCGGTTTGGAGTCCAATCGCACCAAGCATAAAAAGACAGCAAAAGACTCGGCTTAGAGACTTCATCGTAAAACTCCCTCAGGACTTCAATATTTAGATTGGTGAGATAAGCCTGGCAAGAACCGAACCAACAACGTCAGTCGGGTTAATGAAACATAGCCAAGCTGCGGGGTCGGTGTCAACGCATTTGTTTTCGGATTTGTTGAAAGGCGGGCGAGACGATCGACGAACTTCTTTGAACGCACGAACAACCTGTACTTTGCACCGAGGCTCTACCGCCGCACCGGGCGGAAAGCCTTGGCTTTCCGCAGGAACCTCTCCAATTCCTGATGTTAAGCTTCACAACCGAAAAAAAATCTGTCCGGAAAGGCATAGCCTTTCCGCACTGTGCTGCGGCAGAGCCGCTATTCGTTCAGATTGTCCAGGCCGGTAAACCTCCACCCGGTTGCGGTGCGGGTAAACGAATAGACTACAACCTCGTGACCGGCTGCGTTCGCGCACGCCACGGTGAAGGATTTGGCATTGGCTGGATCTGGTTCAGGCTTCGCGGTCGCGAAGCATTTGGCGGCGTTGGCCTCACCATTGAAAACGGTTCGATAACGTTTGGTAAGTTGGGTTCTGTTTCTAACCGATGCCATACCGTAGGGCATGGAAACCGGAAAGCGCGTTTGTCCGGCTACTGTTACTTTGTCTCCCTTGATTACGGCTGCGCTAAACTTTCCCCAGAACTCCTGAATCGAGTTATCGACCTGCGGAATCAATGCCGCTTCAGAGTTTGTGAGTCCGACGTTTACTGCGCCCAGTCCGATTGCCGTGAATATCAAGCTCCATTTGATTAACCTTTTCATTGATTGTCCTTAATTTGGTTTAGCTGTTGTTGTTGGAGCAGGCCCTGGGCCATGATCTTGCGAGCGTAAATCCGCAACTCATTCCGTTGCAGCCGGTCAGCAATCGCTTTGGTTCGATCAAAGTCAAAGTTTGCCAATGCGGCCAAGGCGCTTCCGTACCTCAACATGACAAACTCAGACAGGATTCCGGAATTGCGCAGGATTATCTCACCACTCTTCACCACGCCGGTCTTCATAATCTTGTCCAATAACAACAGTTTGGTGATTTGATCGTTGGCTCGGTCAATCGCTGCTTCAATAATGGCAAACGCTCTCGCAGGTTCCACCAGCGCGTAGGCGGCGACCAGCGCCAGCAATGCATTTGTTTGGGTGTCGCTGCTGAAATCATACTTTAATAAGTCTTGTGCCTCGTCGAGTAGTTTCAGGGCCTCCTCGTGATCGCCCTTTTTCTCCAGCAGTATCGCTAACTCGGCCATCGACCGGGCGCGTTGTTCCTTTAATCTGGCGCGCGAGAGGAGCTTGCGCAATGCCTCGGCATCGCCTTTGTTGACCGAGCCATTGATCTGTTCCGCGTCCAGCGCGTCGATCAGGTCTTTGCGTACACCTTCGTCCTTGAGTTCATTCTCAAGGTAATTCCGAAATGAGTCAGCACGGTTGTGCATGACGGCTGTGACGACGGCCTGCTGTTGAAGCATCCGCCGCTGCTCGCTGTTTGAGGTTTGTTGCGCGGCAGCCAGAATCTCTTCGGGCGTGCCATTTCGCACTAATGAATTGAATTGCCGCCAGTCCTTTTGTTCTTTGTTGAGAGTCTCATTGAACGCAACCGCTTTTCTCTGAAGCAGCGCTGCGCGCTCGGGAGCAAATTCCTCGATCTCGGGCATGATGTCAGACACGGCATGGAGCAGCGCTCCATTGCCGGAGAGTCCCAGGATCGCTGTGGCAATCATGTCCACCAGTTGGCGCCGTTGTTCGCCAGTCAACTTCAAGCCGCCGCGACCACCAAGTGCAAACGAACTCTTGGGAGGGCGACTGGAGATGAGCAGGTCCGACGCGATCCCCGACGCGACCTGATCTGAAGACAAGTCTCTGGTCTGTAACTTAGCTATGATCTCGCCGGCAAACTTTGAGCCGAGCTCCTGGTCCAGGTAGTTGAGCCGGAAAAGTGTATTGAGCACCTCGTGAGTCAGCTTCTTAGCAAGAACCTCACGACCGAGTTTTAAGGTCAGCTGTGGATCGCGGTACGCAGCTTCCGCGACTATCTGCTGTTCCAAATCAGGTAAGAAGTAGCGTTGGCTAAGATCAGGCGGGATGGGAGCTACGGAGCGAAGAAGGTCGAGGGCAAACTGGGAATCTCTCCGCGCTATTCTGAGGAGCAGTTCACTTCTTAGTGTAAAAGTGGAAAAGAGTATCTCGTCTCGTTGCTTCTTCGGATCCTTATTCTGACTTGGAATTGTCAGCAAGGTGAGATTGTTGAAGGCGTCGAGGAAGATACTGCGCGCACGCTTCTGGTCATGTGCCCACATAAGTTCTGCAGTTTCAGCCAACAAGAACAACCGATTCTCCGGGAGCTTAAGGCTTGAGGTGTCGGCTGCAATCTGTTCAACCAAAGCAAAAGTCTGGCGCTCAAGTAGCTGCTTCCGTTCTTCCTCTTTTCGAGCTTTCTCTTTGAGATCGGTTTGACCGGCCACGGAGGTGAGCGCCAGCGCTATCAGCAAAACAATGAAGACAGATCGCGAGTATTTCATGCTCGTTCAAGGTGGGCGGGCTACGATTGAGATACAAAGATACTGTGCTTAAACGTCCGGAGCAACGAATTGTTGCGCGGGAGCTAGCTAGAAGATGTATCGCAAAAAGCCTCTCCTTGGATTGCGCCGCCTTGTCGGCGCTTTGGTCGCGGCGTGCCTTGGGCTCGCCGCTTCGTTCGGGATTCATACCAGGTCGCGCAAAGCCGCGACCGACCAAAGCGCCGACAAGGCGGCGCCCTCCAAGGAGAAGCCTTTGGCCCTCGTGGGCAATTGTCCCTAACCCAAACCCGCACGCATTTACACGCCGAAGTCCGCTGGCCGGTTGCGGTTATGTAAGACTTGGGAGTTAAATAGGGCGAAAGCAATCGCATGGTTGGAACAACGCTGGGGAATTACAAGATTCTCGAGAAGCTCGGTGCGGGCGGACAGGGAACAGTCTATAAGGCCATTGATTCAAAACTTGGCCGCACCGTCGTCATCAAAGTCCTGCCTGACGAACTCGTCGCCAAAGAAGCAAATCGCAAACGCTTTGAACGTGAAGCCCGGCTCGCGTCTTCTTTGGACCATCCAAACATCTGCACCATCTTTGATCTCAACGTTATCGATGGCATCCACTTCATCGCGATGCAGTTCATCGATGGACGCAACGTCCGCCAACTGGTCAACGGCAGACCGTTGCAACTCGAGAGCGCCCTATCGATCGCCATCCAGGTAACCGATGCGCTCGCCGCTGCGCATGCACAGGGAATCATTCACCGCGACATCAAGGCAGGAAATGTAATGGTGAACAGCAAAGGCCAGGCGAAGGTGCTGGACTTTGGACTTGCCAAACTGCTTGACGACGAAGCCGCGCGCACATCCGGCATTCATCACACTGAACTAACCGAGGTCGGTATTCCCTATGGCACGGCCACTTACGCCGCTCCCGAACAGGCGCGGGGCGATCGCGTCGATTCACGTGCTGACATTTTCTCCACCGGAGTGCTGCTTTACGAAATGCTGACCGGAAGTTGGCCCTTTCGCGGCAAGACGGCGGTTGACGTTCGTCACGCCGTATTGCACGAAGAGCCAGTGCCGCTGAGTGAGGCCCGCCCCGACGCCGTTCCACAGCGCTTGCAGCAAATCCTTGATCGCGCATTGAAGAAGCATCCGCGCGATCGTTATCAGCAAATCTCGCAACTTCGCGACGATCTGCGGGCGGTCGTAAAGGACATCGGCGTTAGCGGTGGAATCTTAGTGGATGACAGCGGTTTGCCGGTGGCGCCGCGCCATTTGCATAACGAAGGACCAGTCTCCCGGGCATTGCGTTGGTTCAAGAGCGTCGCCGGAGTTGAAAGCTCAGGTTCGTCCGGCAGGATGCGAAGCACTTCGAAATCGCATGACGGGGACGATACGCCCACCACGTTTGGCGACCGCGAGCGCAAGAGCATCGCGATCATGCCTTTCAAGAATCTGGGTAACGATCCGGAGACTGCGTTTTATGAATTCTCTCTCGCGGACGCCGTAATCACAGAACTGGCCCGCGTGCGCTCCCTGGTCGTGCGTCCCTCGTCGGTAATAGTTAAATATCAGGGCAAGCAATTTGACCCAGGCGACGTTGGCAGGGAACTCTCGGTCGACGCCATTCTGACCGCCAGCTTCCTGCGTGCGAAGGACCACTTGCGAGTAACGCTACAACTATTGGATGTCAGGACCGGAGAGATTCTGTGGAGCGATAGAATTGATGCAGATGCCAGCGACATTATGGCAGTGCAGGACACTATCGTTGGTCATATTGTAGATGGACTAAGAATCGAGTTAAGTCCGGACGAAAAGGTTGAGTTGGCCCGAGCAGCGACCACAGACGCTGCCGCCTCTGAAGAGTATCTACGAGGACGAAATTGCCTGGGCCAGTTTATCTATCACACCATCGGACGCGAGGACCTTGATTCGGCTATCAACCATTTCGAGCGAGCTATTGAGCTGGATCCAAACTTTGCGCTCGCGTATTCCGCGCTGGGAAGCTGTTACGTTAACCGAGTATTGAAAGCGCTGGGCGAAAAAGACGACCATCAGAAAGCTGAAAGCGCGTTTAGTAAAGCGCTCGCTCTCGATCCTAAGCTCCTGGAAGCGCGCATGCATTTGATCTTCATCTATCTGACGCGAGGAGAGAAGCAGAAGGCGCGACACGAAGTCATGTTGCTTCGTGACGAGTATCCAAACGATTCCGGCGTTCACTTCGTCCGTGGAGTCGTAGCGCGTCTCGATGCTGAATATGAGCGAGCGTTACGCAGTTTTGATCGGATGGTGCGATTGAACCCGAACGAGCGCGTGGTGGCTGGTTACAATCGTGCCCGTATCTTCATGTACCAGGGGCGTTATGAGGACGCCCTGGCCGAACTCGATCAAGGCGCTGAAATGGAGCCCGATCATCCCTTGATTCAAACCTTCCGTGGACGCGTGCTTTATTATCGCGGGGAAGTCGACGCGGCCACGCGCATCATCGAACAGGTGCTGGAACGACATCCCAAGATGGAGGGTATCCGCCCGATTCTGGCAACTTGTCTGAGTGCGCAGGGAAAACATGAGCTGGCGAACCAGCAGTTAACGCAAAAAGTAAAGATCGCCGCCGCTTCGGATCATGATATACCTTACTGGCTGGCTTCAGCTTATCTGCTGCAAGGCAGGCAAGTTCTGGCGTTGGAATGGCTGGAGAAAGCAATCAACCTCGGTAACGAAAACTATCGATGGTTTGAGAGCGATCCGAACTGGACCGACCTGCATGAGGATCCGCGATTCAAAGCGTTGATGGAAAGAGTCAAAGCCTCACTGGAAAAACTCGAGGAAACCCCTGGATGAAAACTTTTGTTGTCGGCGATGTTCACGGTCGTTGTGCCCAGTTGCAGGAGTTACTGGACATGATTCCGCGTGACGAGTCGGCTGATACCCTGGTGTTCCTGGGTGATTTGATTGATCGAGGCCCTGACGCGCCTGGCTGTGTAGATCTAGTTCAAAAGTTGACGAAGGCAGATCCGGAACGAGTCATTTGTCTGCGAGGCAATCATGAGCAGATGTTGCTGGATTTCATGGAAGGCAGCGCCAATCTCTGGATTACGCCGGTTACCGGAGGTGAACGAACCTTTGAGCAGTATGCGAACAAGCGACTCATGATCACCAAGGAACAGGATCTGGACGATGCTCGAAAGGAAATTGAGGCGAGTGTGCCTGCCGAACATCTGGACTTTCTCAACTCCTTGCCTCATTACCACGAAGACGATTACGCCATCTATGTTCACGCGGGATTGGATCTGGAAAAACATCCGCGCGATACCGAGCCTCAGGCATTGTTATGGATGCGTGACATGGAGTTTTACAAAAACTACCGGGGTAAGCCTTGCATCTTTGGGCACACACCAACCCCGCTGCTCCCTTTGCTCGGCCGGTTGGGACGCCACGGAATCTATATTTCACACAGCGCCATCGGAATCGATACCGGGTACAACCTGCAGTCGCCGCTAAGTTGTTTGTCTTTGCCGGACTTCACTCTCTATCAGGCGTTCTCAGATGGCCGCTCCGAAATTCATCACATCACTTCGTTCATTCCCGAAACAGTCAGGGCGATGCAAAAGAAGGCTGGCATCGTTAACTGATCGCTAGAGAGTGTTCGACATGCTTCACAGCTTGTCGATTGAGCTCAATCACACTCATTCCCAATCATACTAGCGAGTAACGCTGCAAAATTAGCTTTGCCACGGCAACGACAAGCTGAAGCATGTCGGACACACGCATCTCAAGGTAAAAAAATGATACCAACCGTTCGTCTGGCCACATCTGACGATATTGACTCGATTCAAAATATTTTCGAGGCGGCTACGAGTGCAGACGGGCGACAGGAAGATTGGGCGCGACTAATCGAGTCAGGTGGATTGGTTGTCGCTGAGACGAATGACGCTGTCGTCGGTTTTGGTGGAATCGATGTTCACTCGGTTGAGCAAGTGAAGTGGTTGTACGTTTTGCCTGAACACCAGGGCAGCGGCGCAGGCTCGAAAATTCTCGAACAGTTGGAAGAGATCGGATGGAACGCAGGTTTCACAGTCTTGCGACTTCATTCTGCACCTTCAGCCGAGCAGTTCTATCGCAAACACGGATACGAATCAGTTGAACCGCACGAGACGATTGGCCATGACCACGACGGTGTCGAGTTGATGAAACGAAGAGATTAATGTCCGACATGCTTCAGCTTGTCGGGAGACGGGCCAATATTCAACAAGGAGCTGAGAACCTCAGGTTACGACAAGCTGAAGCATGTCGGACATCAAGCGCGCCGGTTCAGGATGTAGTCGGCGATGGCATGAAGGCGTTCGGTTGGTCGGTCGAGTTGGTTGAGGATTGCGCGCGCTTGTTGATGAACTCTCCCCGCAAGCTCGCGGGCAGCCACTTCGCCATGCAGCCCTGGATACGTGGCTTTTTGAGAGCGCATATCTTTGCCCGGCGTTTTGCCGAGGGTTTCGGCTGTCGCAGTTATGTCCAAAAGATCATCCGTGATTTGAAACAAGAGCCCAAGTTGGGCTGCGTAGTCAGTAATGAGCGAAAGCTCGTCAGCGCTGGCATCAGCGATCAGAGCGCCGCATCGCGATGCCGCGATAATTAAAGCGCCGGTTTTGAGACGGTGAATCTGTTCTAGCTCTTCGGCGGAAACCTCTCGCGACTCCGCCTCCAGATCGTAGGCCTGGCCCGCAACCATCCCGCGAGGTGTCCCCGCAGCTTGCGCGATTTCCTTGATCAATTGCACTCGCTTGTCTGCCGGCAACAATTCATCTTCAGAAACAGTTTGGAACGCCAGAGTTTGCAATGCGTCGCCGGCAAGAATCGCGGCGGCTTCGCCAAAGCGAATATGACATGTCGCGCGACCTCGTCTCAGATCGTCGTTATCCATCGAGGGAAGGTCGTCGTGGATCAACGAGTAAGTGTGGATCATCTCCAATGCGCATGCCGAAGAGACGAGCTGCGACTGAGCAGCTCCAAACGCTTCACCGACTGCCAGTAAAAGCGAAGGCCGAAATCGTTTGCCGCCGGCAAAAACACTCCAGCGAATTGCTGCATGAACTCGCTCAGGTGGAACTGTTTCTAAGGGTAGGTAGCGATTGAGGTGTAAGTCGACGAGCTTTTGGTTCTCGTTGAGAAACTGGTCCAGGCTGGAGTTGGGCTGAATGCTCGCTGCGTCAGAAAACATTTTCATCAGTTTCGTTGCCGCCCGCTTCTGAGATCTGACGAGAGTCTTCAAAAGCGCTGACTACCGGCTGGCCCTGGTTATCGCGGAGCAACACTTCGATTCGTCGTTCAGCCTGATTCAAACGCTCCTGACACTGGCGGGAGAGGCCAATGCCTCGCTCAAATAGCTCGAGGCTCTTCTCCAAAGGTAAATCACCTTGCTCCAATTCATGGACAATTTGTTCGAGAGCTTCGAGCGAAGCTTCAAACGTTTTTGGTTGTTCGTTATTCGGTTTCATTTGTGCCGGTACTCATTATGTGCTTTGCGGCTTCGCCGCCACACAGTGCGGAAAGCCTCCGGCTTTCCGTTCAGTTTTCCCACACCTCCTGAGGCTCAGCCTCAGATGTTAAAAAGCTCGCCGGAAAGGCAGAGCCTTTCCGCACGGTGCGGCGGCAAAGCCGCGTCAGGACACCGTTGCTCTAATTCTCCTCAACCACTTCGACGCTCGCAGTCAGTTTGCCTTTGGCCAACCTCACACTGATCGGATCGCCCGAAGAAACGGAAGCCGCATCGCGAAGTAATCTTCCATCTTTATCCTGTGCGATTGCATAGCCGCGATGCAGTACACCCAACGGTGAAAGGGCATCCAGCGATGCAGCGGCCAGGCCAAGACGTTTTCGAGAAGCATCGAGTCCGGCGGCAATCGCGGCGGCGCCCGCGCGATCAACATATTCATATCTTGATCTCGCTTCAGCCAAACGGGCGCGAAGTTCCGAAGGCGCCAACCGCCGGATCAGCGGCTCAGTGCGTATCCGCGCATCCCGTAGTTCGTTGCCCATCAGAATTTGTAAACGGTGCGCAGCCGTACTGGTAGCGGCGCTCGCGTCACGTAGACTTGCGCGAACTCGATCGAAAACCTGCGACAGTGCCTGCTCCTGAACTCGGCTTCTGGCCCCCGCGATCTTGTAACGCATCAAACGAGAAAGATTCTGGCTCATTTGCGCCAGCGCTTTGCACAGTTCGTCTTCGCGAGTAGCCACGAGCTCAGCCGCTGCCGATGGAGTGGCTGCTCTTCGATCTGCGACAAAATCGGCAATAGTAAAATCTGTCTCATGGCCCACAGCTGAAATTACAGGAATGGAAGAACCGCGGATAGCGCGCGCCACCTCTTCTTCGTTAAATGCCCAAAGGTCTTCCGTAGATCCGCCGCCGCGACCCACGATGATCACGTCAACCAGATCCTTCAGACGCGAACTGCTCTGGGCGCGTGCGTGATATTGGTTGAGCAACTTGATGGCCCGCGCGATGTCGCGTCCTGCGCCCTCACCTTGCACCCGGGCGGGAGAAAAAAGCACATGAACGGTGCGTGTCCGGCGGGACAGAACATTCAGGATATCGCGAATCGCTGCCCCGGTAGGCGACGTTACTATGCCGACGCGTCCTGGAAAAACTGGCAGCGGCCGTTTCAGTTCCTGTGCAAAGAGACCTTCTGCTTGAAGCCGCGCGCGCAATTGTTCAAATGCGACCTGCAAGGCGCCGGCGCCAGCTGGATCGAGCGCCTCGACAATCAGTTCATACTCACCGCGTGCTTCGTAAACCGTAAGCCGCCCGCGGGCCCTGACATGTAGACCATCGGTGGGCTTGAATCGTATGCGACTGTTGGCGGAGCGAAAGCATTTGGCGCGCAGTTGGGCGCCTTCATCTTTGATCGTGAAATACCAGTGGCCGGAAGAATGTGCTTTGAAGTTGGAAATCTCTCCCTCCACCCAAACCGATGCGAACCGCGCCTCGATAGCTTTGCGCACCGAGCCGGTGAGCTCCGAGACGGTCAAAGGCCGTCGTTCGTTTTCGTCAAATAGGGATGCAAACAAGGGTTGAGACATCGGAAGGATGAAGGATGAATGATGCAGGATGAAAAGTAAACCCGTCTCGTCATCCGCAGATTACGCGGATTTCGCAGATATTCCTGCAAGAGATTCCGATAAATGGCTCATCGGAATGTGCGAATCAGCATAATCTGCGGATGAGGTGGCTTTAGGGATTAACGCCGACAACCGGACTCAAACGCACCGAAGCGCCTTCACGATTAGTGCGGACGCGCACGCGGCGACTCCCGGATGGTCGTGAGTTTGAAGCGTAGGTCACCGTGTACGCAGTTCGTAGTTGGACCACCACGTCGTCGTAAGCGCGTTGGAGTTCACCGAGATGTCGAATCGGGTAATAAACCCCTCCCGATGCAGTCGCGAGTTTTTGACCTTCTTCATGCGCGCGCGTCGTTAACGTCAGGTAGCGAGTGCGAGTGGGGTCGATACTTACTTCAGGCCGAGGCACGCTGGTCTCAGGAATCAAACCCGATGGTACATACAACGGGTAAATCAGTGCGCCTGATTCAGCGATGGCCTCAAGGATCGCCGGAAACGGAACAAACGATTTGTTATCGTCGCCATCTGAAAGCACTACGATGGCGGTCCGTTCGCCACGAAGTTTCTTAAGCGTATCCGCAAGCACAAAACCAAGCGCGTCGTAGAGCGATGTGGCACCGCCAGCGTCGATATCATCGAGGCGCTTGGAGAGCATCCGGCGATCAGTGCTGAAATCTGAAATGATCTGAATATCGTCGCGAAAGCTGATGATGGCAATACGATCTTGCGGACTCACAGTATTCAAAAAATCGCGCGCCGCTTTGCGAATGAAGTCGATTCGTTCCTCAACGCTTCCTGAGACATCCAGCAGCAGCACCAGATTGAATGGTTCCTGAGTGGGCACAACGTTCGTCACCCGTCGTTCGACGCCATCTTCATAAACAGTGAAGTCCGATTCGCGCATGCCGCCGATTGCACGCCCATTGCGGTCGGTTACGCTGGCGTTAAAGCGGAGCAGTTGTGGCGATAAGACACTGACAAACTGTCCGGGCGGAGTTCGCTTCACTAAAGATGGCTCATTCTCCAGCGGAGGTAACGTCTTAGCGTAGTCGCCAAACAACTTTGGGGAGACCTTTCGAATAGCATCAATCAGCTGACTGTCTCCGCTGCGAACAATCGCTCGAGCTGCTTCGGTCAATGGACGCTCACGCAAATCGGCGGGCGCCATACTGGGGTCGACGTTAAGGAGCACAACTCCGCGTTGAGTAAGGAACTCAAGTTCGACTCGCGTTTCTTTGGGACCCTTTTTCTCGCCAAGCTTTCCGGAAATTCTATAGATGCCGCCCGCCTTTTCTTTGACTTCCGGTAATTCCACGTCACTTAGGAACCGGGGCTTGCTCGCACTCCAGGTGAAATTAACCTTGAGGGCTTCCGTCGGTACATCCGCATGAATGGTCCCGGTGTTTGTCGCTACTTCGGCAAACTCGAAATTTCCGACTACATCAACAGCGCCGGCTTCGCTTTCAATCTTGACTTTCGAGCGCGATGGCACGCGCACGGTAAGGTCGATACGATCCTTGTCCGGGCGATCCTTCACTTCGATGGTTAAGGTGTTGCCTTTAGTCTCCGCCTTAATGTCGGTTGAATCGACAATCAGGCCCGCCGAACGGGCGTCGATCGAAGCCTTCTTCTGCTGATCATCCGAGGCGATTACGCTGACCCGGCCGTTTTTGTTTTTGATTGAAAGCGATACCGTTTCCGGAGTTTCAATCTCTTTTACGTAGTTTTGGGCGGACGCCGGAGTGACTAATAGCAACATTAAAAACGCCGCTGAAATGAACGAGGGGAGCGGGAATCGGATGGCGCGAATGTGAAACGCGAGGGAACTCAGGTAAAACATGGCGCGATCTTGCCCGAGCAAAATCCACCGGTCAAGTTCGCGCAAAATGTCTTCCTGGACAGTTGAATAGAAAGTAAAAAGGCGTCCCGCTGTGCAGCGGGCGAGGATCAAACCGACCAACCCATGAGCCGTGAAATGGTCTGCACTGCGCCAGGGTCGTCAGGAAAGAGAACGGGCAGAGTCTTTGTGCGCACAGTGCGTTCGCCCTGGCGCTTGACCATAGCTTTAACAGGACAGCCGCAGGCGCTGTACACGAATGTCACTTCCCGTTCAGCGCCATCGGGCCAAAGATCCTTCACGCGCATAGCTTTATCTCGAAGTTTCGCATCAAGAACGGAACTTGGGTCACCAGTCCCGTCAACGATCCAACTTGTCCCGGCTTCGTCAGCGACATAAATGGTCAAGTTCTTAGTTGGCGCAGCACTCGAACCTGCAATCGTCCCCTGCCATAACACTTCGCCGGTGGGCTTGAAAATCAATGAGCCCTTACCAGGTTTTTCGCTGCTGACGTGCATTGAAATATGCAACTTGCCATCAGCCGACGGTTCACCAAAGGCATCGAGAATCGCAAAGGTGCGTCCGGTGCCATCTGCCGGCTCGTATCGTCTCTCAATTTGCAAGAGTGCATCACCGATCGAGGGTGGTCCTTCGGGGAAACTCAGGTTTGCGGTAACCATGACAGCCTGCGCAACCTGCATCGTTTGTTGCCCGGCTGGCGATGCTGTTGTTGATGGCGGCGGAGTTACCTGTGCATTCTGCGCCGATGGGGAAGCAAAAGGTGGAGGCGACGAAGCATTGTCACGATCTTTGAGAAAATAGATAGCCAGAGCGAACCCCGCGATAACCACCAGGATCATCGGTACCGCCCAACTTGATTGTGCTGAAGACCGAGCGGGAGATTGTTCTTGGGAGTTTTCGGATTCCTTGTCGCTCATTTGTTCTTTTTTAGACCCGCACGTGCACAGGTGTTCAGAGTACAAGCTTTAGCTTGCGGGATTGTTTATTACGAACCCCCAACCTAACAGGTGTTCAGAGTACAAGCTTTAGCTTGCGGATTGTTTATTATGAACCCGCAACCTAACAGGTGTTCAGAGTACAAGCTTTTTTAGCTTGCGGATTGTTTATTACGAACCCCCAACCTAACAGGTGTTCAGAGTACAAGCTTTTTTAGCTTGCGGGATCGTTTATTACGAACCCGCAACCTGAAGGTTGTACTCTGAACACCTGTACTCTAAGACTTCCTTACTGACGTCGTATAAGAAGTGCGCCGTCGCTTTCAGCCACCGGTGATGGCAGTCCTTCAGGTTGAATGATGAACTTGAAGCTACCGC
>DATEPB010000094.1:0-17492 GCA_035273425.1 Pyrinomonadaceae bacterium
CTTAACGCCCGCTGCGAGGCGATATCCAAGAACCGTTTTCAAACAAAGCTGCTCGCGCAAAGCCGTGAGCGGCCAAAGCGCCGCCGGGCCGGCGCACTCCAAGGAGTTAATACGCAGCCAGTTTCCTTGCAGCTTCCAGCACGTCTTTCGTTTGCGGCAAGTAGTAATCTTCCAGTGGGGGCGAATAAGGAACTGGTGTATCGATCGAGGCGATCCGCAATACTGGCGCGTCCAACCACTCAAACGCTTCTTCAGCGATTGTCGCAGCAATCTCACCACCTATGCCGCCAGTCCGCGAAGCTTCGTGCAACACCATGACCTTGTTAGTTTTCTTTACACTGGCAAGTATTGCCGGTTTATCCATCGGAGCCAGCGTGCGCAGATCGATCACCTCGACGTCGAGACCTTCTTTTTCGAGTTCTTCCGCAGCATCGATGGCAGTCAAGACCATTGCACCGAACGTAATGATGGTCAGATCGCGGCCTTCACGAACCGTCCGCGCTTTACCAATCTCGACGATGTAGTCGTCAGCAGGTAACTCTTCGCGCAGTCGCGGCAAGCGGTAAAGCTTTTTGTGCTCGAAGTACAGAACCGGATCGGGATCGCGGATGGCTGCTTTGATCAAGCCTTTCGCGTCATAAGCACTGGATGGTTCGACGATCTTTAGGCCCGCCGTATTCAGAAAAAACGCCTCGGCATTGAGCGAATGAAATGGTCCGGAACGAACGCCCGAGCCACATGGACCACGGAATACTGCGGGAATGTTTGCGCCCCAACGATAACGACACTTGGCGGCGTAGTTGGTCAACATGTCGAAGCCTGCGGAGATAAAATCGATGAACTGGAATTCAGCCACCGCCTTCATACCCATCAGTCCGGCTCCGCAGGCCGCGCCCACGATCGCAGCTTCGGAGATGGGCGTGTCGATCACCCGGCCGCTGCCAAACTCATCAATCAAGCCATCGGTTACTTTGAACGCGCCGCCGTAAGCGCCCACATCTTCGCCAATGACGAAGACCGAAGGATCGCGCTCCATCTCCTCCCAGATCCCCTGGCGGATTGCTTCGACCAGCGTCGCCTGGCCGCCGCGCTCAGGACGCGCTGACTTATGCTCTTTCTTAGTTGCTGTAGACATTGATTACGATCTCGAGCGATTAGAGCTATTCGATCTCAATTCCTCGTTCGTCGGCTATACCACGCGCTTTGATCACGACGTCGTCATCAACCGGGCCAGCACCGGCAGTCCAGCTCTCAACTTCCTCAACAGGCCGTCCTAAAGCGAGAGCCAAATTGGCATCGCTACCACCAAAGCCCGCATCCCGCAGTTTTTTCAATAATGCTCGGCCTTCGGCTTCGGTTGTTCCTTGATCGTCAACTTCATGAGCTGAATCCTGTTCGTTAGCCATTTCTATCCCCCCTTAGCTAAAACCTACTCCTTGGAGTGCGCCGCCTTGTCGGCGCTTTGTTAGGTCGCGGCTTTGCGCGACCTGGTTAGTTGAATGTATTGACGCTCTACTTGGATGTTGCCACAAGCGGCGCAAAGCCGCCGCGACCAAAGCGCCGACAAGGCGGCGCGCTCCAAGGAGTTGCCTCAGTTCTTCAAGACTTCCGGCCGGAATGCCGGCGGCACAATGCTGTTATCAAACACGCCATACGCGGCCTTATCCGCTTCAGGCATTGGCGACGACTCGGCCCAGTCGCAGTCTTCGTCGATCTCGCGACTCACTTCAGCCGTGATCTCATCAAGCTTTTCTTGAGTAGCAACTTTGTGTTCAAGCAGGTGGCGCTCGTAACGATCAACGGGATCGTTATTCTTTTCCCACCATTCAATCTCGCCACCAGGAACATAACGTTGATCGTCATGTTCAGCATGTCCTTTTCGGCGATATGTCTTCGCTTCAATCAAGACCGCGCCACCACCGCGCCGCGCAAACTCGATCGCATGCTTTGTCGCTTCGTAACAAGCGATTACGTCGTTGCCGTCGACGATGTAACCCGGAATCCCATAGCCCGCCGCTTTCTCCGCTAAATCCTTCACTGCCGTCTGCAAATTAGTCGGTGTTGAGTACGCGTATTTGTTGTGTTCTGCCACGACGATCAACGGCAGCTTTTGCACGGCGGCGAAATTCAATCCTTCATGAAACGCGCCGGTGCTCATGCCGCCATCGCCGATGTAAGCTATCGCCACGGTTGGCTTCTTCTGCATGCGCGCGCCGAGCAATACGCCGTTCATCACCGGAATCATGTCGCCGAGATGGGAGATGGGGCCAATGAATCCCTTGTCCATATCGCCGAAGTGAATATTCAGATCGCGGCCGCCAGATGGTCCCCAGGCCTTCGCCATGTACTGCGCAAAAATCTCACGCGGCTTGATCTGCTTAACGAGCACTGCGCCCAAATCGCGGATCAACGGAGTGATGAAGTCGGTGGGCTCAAGCGCATAAGCGGTGCCGACCGCCGTGGCTTCCTGACCCAGCGAGCGAAATACACCGCCGACCACTTTCGTCTGCCGGTAGAGATTAACGAGGCGTTCTTCAACCAACCGAGTCAATTTCAGATAGCGATAAAGCTCAAGCAACTGTTCCGGCTTGAGTTTGGTTTCGGTGGTACAGGCTAGCGGCTTGCCGTCAACCTTGGGCGGTGCGTATTTGGTGTTTATGCGCATTTGAAAAGGCGCAGGGCGCGCACCGCGACGACGATTTCCAGTTCCCGCTCGTCCTCGCCGAGTTTGGTTTGCTACTGGTTTTTTGACTTGATCCATTCTGACGCTCGCCGTTGCGACCAACGATCCACTAACACACACTAATTAACACCAATCGCTTTCGTGTTCGTTCGTGTGAGTTCGTGGATCGTCCTGCTTCGACTTTCCTGTTTTTCAAGCTAAATGTGCACCGCTAACCCGTGTACGCCCTCGGCGGCTTCCATCACGGCTTCAGAAACGGTCGGATGCGCGTGCATCGTGCGGCCGAGCTCCTCGGCTGTCGACTCAAGTTGCATTGCCACACACGCTTCTGCAATTAGCTCTGTGCCGTGTGGTCCAATAATATGCACGCCAAGTATCTCGTCGTACTTGCCTTCGCTGACGATTTTCACAAAGCCTTCTTCCTCACCGAGGATGCGCGCTTTGCCGGAAGCTGAGAACGGAAACTTGCCTACCTTCACATCGTATCCCTGCTCTTTCGCTTTCGCTTCGGTTAAGCCAACCGACGCAACTTCAGGGTCGCAGTAAGTGCAGTTTGGCACCAGGCGAAGATTGATTGGCCTTACGTCCTTCTGCCCCGCCATGTGTTCTACCGCAACGATGCCTTCTTTCGATGCGAGGTGGGCCAACAATGGTGTGGGCACGACATCGCCGATGGCATAAACGCCCTTCTCTGCCGTTTGCTGAAACTCGTCAACTGTGATGAATCCGCGTTCAACTTTTATCTTGGATCCCTCCAGACCCAACCCTTCTGTGTAAGGCATGCGACCCACAGCCACCAGCAGCATCTCTGCTTCCAGACTCACGGCCTCGCCTTTCGCCGTTTTTCCGGTTACACGCACGCCGGTTTCAGTCTTTTCCAGTTTTTCGAGTTTCGTATCTAACTGAGATTTAATTCCGCGTTTGCGAAAACTCTTTTCCAGCTCTTTCGAAACTTCCTCATCCTCAAGCGGAACTAACCTTGGCATTAATTCAACGATCGTGGTTTCCGCACCAAATCGCGAGTAGACAGAGGCAAACTCGCAGCCCACTGCGCCTGCGCCCATCACGATTAAAGACTTAGGCACATCTTTCAACTCAAGAATGTGATCGCTGCTCACAACATGAGCGCCATCGGTTTCAAATCCCGGAATAGGTCTGACTACCGAACCAGTGGCGATAATAATGTTCTTGCTTTCGATCGTTTGTTTGTTACCGTCGGCGCCGGTGACTTCAACCTTTCCCGGCAGCGCAAGTTTCCCTGTTCCTTTGAACACCGTAACCTTGTTTTTCTTCATCAGGTACTCGATGCCTTTGGAATTCTTCATCACCACTTTGTCTTTGCGTTTTTGCACATCGGCGAAAGCCAATTGAATGCCCGATGCCTGCACACCAAAATCGGCGGCATGTTGCATCTGTTCATAAACGTGGGCCGACATCAACATTTGCTTGGTGGGAATACAGCCGCGCAAAGTACAGGTTCCGCCGAGACGAGTGTCTTTTTCGATGATCGCTGCTTTCAGGCCTAATTGGCCCGCGCGTATGGCAGCCACATAGCCGCCAGGTCCGCTGCCAATAATTGTTACGTCAAACTGTTCGTTAGCCAATGTAGTGGGGTTCCTCTCCTCGAAATGCTAGGGACACATTGCGGTCCGATTTCCGCATAAGATTTCACGATCTTGAAGGTGCTTTCTTTTTGGAGTCTGGCATTATAATCATTCAAAGGTATTTCCTCCAATTGAGCGATTTTGTAAGGAGCATCCGCCGATTACGCAGATTCCACAATTATGGGAAACACGGGCATGGCGGCTTTTCACCAGGCCGAGTTTGATCTGCGTAATCTGCGGATAGACGAGAAACCAATGAAACATTCTGAAGGCTTCCTAAAATTGGTCAACGACGCCAAGACCCGCATTCGCGAGGTCACGGTCGCTGAAACACAACAACGCCTGTCCGAAAACCCCAACGCCAAACTATTCGACGTGCGCGAGGATCTCGAATGGCAGGAAGCTCATGCGGCCGGCGCTGAACACCTAGGCAAAGGAATCATCGAACGCGACATTGAAGCGACGGTACCGGACAAATCCACCGAAGTGATTCTCTATTGCGGCGGTGGTTATCGTTCGGCACTCGCAGCCGACGTGCTCCAACAGATGGGTTATACGAATGTGTTTTCGATGGCCGGCGGTTGGAAGGCGTGGACGGAAGCAGGCGCGCAAACAGAGAAGGGTTCTTAGTGAGATCAGTCGGTAAGTTTCTTGACCACTTGCAACAGCTTATCAAGGTCCAGCGGTTTGGTGAGATGTTCTGCAAATCCCGCTTGTTGCGCTCGCTCGATATCATTCGTTCGGCCATATCCCGTTAAAGCAACGACCGGCACCTGGGCCATGGCAGGTAGCTTGCGCAGGCTGCACAAGAGTTGATACCCGTCCATCTCCGGCATCGAAATGTCAGAAACTATTAGATCAAAAGTTTTGCGACTAGCGATGTCGAGCGCCTCTTCGCCACTCTTTGCCGATTCAACAAAAGCGCCCTCCATCTCCAGCAGCTTTCCCAACATCTCCGCCGTCTCCGGCGAATCATCGACAACCAAAATGAACTTCTTGCGCAATGCACCGGTCGAGCCTGTGCGTTCCGAAGGCAATGCAGAGATGCCCGGCTTGTAAAGCGGAACTCTGACGATGAACCTGGCGCCTTTTCCTGAGCCTTCTGACTCCGCCGTAACGGAACCCTCGTGTAATTCAGCTAATTGCCTCACGAGTGCCAGTCCGATTCCCATTCCACCTTGTCTACGCGCCATACTGGCGTCAGCCTGGCGAAAAATTTCGAAAACATGCGGCAAGAATTCGGGTGAAATCCCCAGCCCGTTGTCTTCAACTATTAAGGTCGCATCATCTTCTGCGCGATCCAGGGTGACTCGCACCTCCCCACTGTGCGGAGCAAACTTGACCGCATTGTTGAGCAGGTTCCAGGCTATTTGGCCCAAACGCACCGAGTCACCTTCGACCACCAAAATCTCCGAACCCAGATTGATCGAGAGAGCAATACCTTTGGCCTTCGCCTCTGCACGGACCGTTTCGAGCGCTTCAGTGATTACGGTCGAAAGCGAAACCGGTTGCTTGTTGAGCGAAAGCTTGCCCATCTGCAATCGCGATAGGTCGAGCAAATCAGAAACCAGTTGCGACTGGGCCAACGCATTACGCCGGATTGTTTCGGCAGCTTTGATCACAAACTCAGGTTTCTGAGTCTCGTCGCTGCGGCGCAAAATCTCCGCATACCCAATTACCACGTTCAACGGATTTCGCAATTCGTGTGAAAGAGTTGCCAGAAACTCATCCTTTAGACGATTGGCTTCTTCCGCTTCAGCGCGAGCTTCGCGTTCACGCTGCAGCAGGGTTTCGCGTTCCTCTTCTGCGCGGCGTCGTTCGGTGTTGTCTACCGAAACTCCCACTATCCCGATCAACTCTCCGCTATCGCTAATAATTGGCGAGTTTGTAACCAGGACTGGAAGTTGTGAGCCGTCACGACGTCGCACCGGAAATTCTCCAGACCAACTTTCTCCGAGTCGTAGTCTTTCAAGTATCTCGTTAGCTTGGCTGCGAAAGGCTTCGGCAGGAGTAACATCAAGAATGTTTGCGCCGAGCGCTTCTGCGGCGGGCCAACCGTAGAGTTTCTCAGCAAAGGAGTTCCAATAGAGAACTGTGCCGGTTAAGTCGGTGGCGATTACTGACTGCTCAACCGCGTCAAGTAGATGGGCCTGAAAACGAATCTCCTTGTCCGCCTGTTTCCGTTCGGTTATCTCTCGCAAATAAACGGCAAGGCCGGCTTCCGAAGGGTAAGCATGCGCTTCAAACCAGGCACTTGGAACTATCCTGGATTGCAGTTCGAAGTGTACCGCCTTCATCTCCGCGATCGCTTTGTGGAATTGCGGGTAGAGATCCGACTCCACCGCGAGAGGAAACACTTCCCAGATAACCTTACCGAGCAACTCCTGGCGATTCATCTTGAAGCGGATCTCGGTTTGCCGGTTGATGTCAGTAAAACGCCAATCGCGGTCAAGCGTATAAAAGAGGTCAGTAATACTCTCAAGAATGTCGGTGATCTTTTGGTTCGATCCCTGCAGCGCTTCGAGCGTTTCATCACGTTCACGCGTGGCCTCGGCAAGCTCCATCTCATAGAGCCGCGCGTTCCGCAGAGCGATAGCTGCCTGATCGGCCAGCGCGGACAATTGCCATAACTCGTCTGAATTGAATGGTTCTTCGCGTACGACCACCAGCAAACCGTTAAGCGACTGCTTGGCGATTACAGGTACAGAGACGAGAGTTTCCTTGTTTTGAATCCCCAGAGTGGACGTGAGTTGAGTAATCACGTCTTCTTCCATGCGGCCGGAAAAATTGCGGATGAGGTCGGCGCCATCGCCCCACGCAGCCCGAGTCCTCAGATGGTCTTGATCGTCCACCAGAAGCAGGATGCAAACACGCGCATCTACTAATTTCGCCGCGTTTTCCGCTATGAGATTCAGTACTTCATCGAAATTGAGTGAGGTGGTAATCGCACGATTGATCTCGGCCAGAGTTCGGGAGGTTTTCTTTTTTGCCGGCCCCGGTTCGAACATACTTACCTTCATCTCACTTGATCACGATACCTTTTTTGGTGATCTCGAGTTTACGTTCACGGTTGTCGTGCGCGCTGCCGCGGGTCTTGATTATTCTCAAGGTCCTTTCCATTTCCGGCCCCTCGCGAAAACGCAGCAGCAGAATGTTGTCACTCATATTCGAGATTTCCTGATCGCTGATGCCGTGCACTTCAAATAGATTTGTGAGTTCGTAAGTCATCATGCAGGTGACATTCTCTTTGGCAAACCATTGGGTCAACGCGTAAATAAAATCTGAAAACCGCTGCCTGTCAGTACTGCACCGCTCCAGGTCGCCAAGCGCATCGATGACGACCCGCTTGATCTTGCCTTCGCGCACTCGCCGAAATAATTCCGACGTCACACTGTCAAGCTGCATTTCTACCGGTGACCGGTACATTAATTCAAAGCCGTCGCCCATCAGTTTTTCGGAGCTCCAGCCGAAGCTTTCAATTATTCGAGAGAGCTGATTTGGATTCTCCTGGAAGCCCACGTAGAGTCCCTGCTCCCCTTTTAGCGCGCCTTCGCAAATGAAGTGCAGGCCGATAATTGTTTTACCCGAGCCGGTTGGACCGGCAACCAAAGTGGTGCTGCCGCGCCAGAAGCCATCTCGTATCATTCCGTCGAGACCTGGGATTGCCGTGTTAACCCGTTCTACGCGGGTTGAGTAGCTAGGAGTTGTCGAGGGCGTAAGCAGACGCGGGAAAAGCTCCAGACCGTCGCGCGTAATCGAAAAAGCATGCATACCAGGTATTGAGTTTGATCCGCGCAACTTTTCCACTCTAAGAAAACGTTGTTCCCTGACGTTGCTCGCATGCTTTATCAACTGAAGAATCACGTCGGCGATGGCAAACACAGGCAGGTCCGTCATCATTTCCTGGGAATACTCGCCGATGAGGAAACTCGTACATCCGTAAGACGACAGTACGTTTGCCAGATCGTACGTGACCAGGCGGCGTTCCTGCGTGGTGGTCAGTAATTCATTGAGAGCTTTGAAAGAGTCGATGAAGACAAACCGGGGGCGATGCGCCAGCAACATTTCCAAAACGATGTCGGGCAGTTTCTCGACTCCGGATTCACGCAGCATCACGCCCAGATCTTCGTAGATTACGGAGCTACCGATTTTCGAAACGTCGAAGAAGCTATGACTCTGCCCATGGGTCAGGACTTTCTCGAGCGGTTCGGAAAGCGTGGTGAGATAAAGTACAGGCGTTTCATCTGAAGCATTTGCAAACGCGAGTTGTTCAGCCAGGATAGTCTTGCCGGTACCCGGAGCGCCCATGATGACGCTAATTGTATTGACCGGAATGCCGCCCATCAGAACCTCATCAAGGCCGCGGCACCCGGTTGATATTCTTTCGCTCATCTCACTCATTAAAAATGGTCCCCTACAGCGTTTCTTCTAGGATCGAGCAGCCTTCCCACGGTTTCAAGCAACAATTCCTCTTCCAGTGGTTTGCGGAGAAAGGCATCGGCCCCTGCTTCGGTGGCGCGATCCTGTGCCTGAAGGTGGCTGAAAATCATCACCAGGATATCTTTGGTATCGAGACCGGTTTTGATGGCCCGACACAGGCTAAGGCCATCAAGTTTCGGCACCAGAATTTCAGATACCACGATTTTAGGTCGTAGTTCGCGGGTGCGGGCGAGTGCTGACACGCCGTCATTCGTAAACTCAACACTAAACCCAGCCTGCTCGAGAAAATACCGTTCAAGACGCTGAACCACCGGGTTGCGCTCCACTACAAGAATAAGCGCACCGCGCTTTGAACTGCCGTCAGAGGGATTTGAGTCCGGGGAAGACATACCAATCTGGGAGGGATACTAACGGTAAATTGTAACGGGTTAATGGCGAAACCTTAGCTCACACAATAATAAGTTGACAAGGTCGACCGACCCGCTTCTGCGTGCGAAAACTCAAATTACGATTTGCTTTGCCTTAGCCCGCGGAGCGGGCTAGGCAGTAAATGCTGATTGTCTCAAAGGTGCAACTCTGAAGGAGTTGCGCCGCCGCACGTAAGACTTTCGCAACTCCTTCAGAGTTGCGAGGAATCTCTGGTGGCCTTTCATAACCCAGGGTTTCAAAGCAAACCCTGGGCTGGAATTTGCGAACGCTTTCAGCGTTGTTTGTTTTAAGGCTCTACGTTACGTGATGTAGAATCGCTTGGTACAAGGCCGTGTCGACTCCAGGCAACAGGTACCGCCTAACCAAAATCACATTCCCAAGTCAGGAAACCGACAGATGTCATCCGAAGCCAGCAAAGCCAACAAAACAGGAATGCGCGTTGAAACCGATTCAATGGGAGAAATCAGCGTTCCCTCTGACAAGTATTGGGGTGCTCAAACCGAGCGCAGTCTGCTTCATTTCAACATCGGTGACGACAAGATGCCGCGTGAGATGATTCGCGCCCTGGGAATTCTCAAGAAAGCCGCGGCCCAGGTAAACGAAGAATTGGGTAAGTTAACGACCGCGAAGCTGGAGCTGATCGAACAAGCAGCAAACGAAGTGATCGAAGGTAAGCTTGATGAACACTTTCCGTTGCGGGTTTGGCAAACCGGAAGCGGCACGCAAACTAACATGAATGCCAATGAAGTGATCTCCAATCGCGCAATCGAGATCGCCGGTGGCGTCACGGGGAGCAAGACGCCGGTTCATCCGAACGACGATGTGAACATGTCGCAGTCGTCAAACGACACTTTTCCGACGGCAATGTATATCGCTGCTGCTGAGGAAATGACGAAGCTGATTCCCGCAATGCAGGAGTTACACGATGAGATCGATCACAAGGCCAACGAGTTTAAGGACGTCGTGAAGATCGGCCGCACTCATCTTCAGGATGCCACACCGCTGACAGTGGGCCAGGAGATGTCCGGCTGGGCCAACCTGCTGGCGCGAGACATTGAACGGCTGAAGATGGTATTACCCGGCCTGCTGGACTTGGCTATCGGAGGAACGGCCGTGGGCACCGGTCTAAACTCCCACCCGGAGTTTGGCGAACGAGCCGCAGCAAAAATTGCGGAGCTTACCGGCCTGCCTTTCAAGTCACACCCGAACAAGTTTGCGGCCCTTTCAGCGCATGACGAGATCGTGTTTGCGAGTGGCGCGCTAAAGACATTGGCGGCCTCGTTGATGAAGATTGCCAATGACATTCGGTGGCTGGCGTCTGGTCCCCGTTGTGGTCTGGGTGAATTGATACTGCCTGAAAACGAACCTGGTTCCTCAATCATGCCCGGAAAGGTTAATCCCACCCAGAGTGAAGCGATGACCATGGTGGCGGTCCAGGTTTTCGGGAACGATACTGCGATCACAGTCGCCGGCTCGCAGGGAAATTTTGAGTTAAACGTATTCAAGCCGGTAATGATTCACAATCTGCTCCACTCGATGCGCTTACTTCGCGACGCCGCCCATGGTTTTGTCGAGTATTGCATCAAAGGCATCGAGCTCAATCGCGAACAGATCGACACGCATTTGAAAGACTCGCTGATGTTGGTTACAGCCCTGAATCCACACATTGGCTATGACAAGGCGGCGAAGGTAGCCAAGCATGCGCACAAGAAAGGCATCAGCCTTCGCGACTCGGCCGTTGAGTTGGGATTCTTGAGTGGTGAAGATTTTGACAGGCTGGTAAAGCCGGAAGAGATGACGCATCCATAGCCGATTGGGGAAGCTAAGTGGTTTTGTTTTGAACTTTGTGCTTTGTTCTTTGCGTCTCAAATTGTTCCCCTCCGATTAGCCGAGGCTCCTTAGCTGAGGCGACAAAGAACAAAGCACTAAGTACAAAGATCGGAATTCGAGGTAAGTTTGCCTGACCGTAACGACCGCGTAAAAGAAAATGTGCCCGGAGCTTACTACGTAGACTCCACCTGCATCGATTGCGACGTCTGCCGCGACACCGCACCCGAAAACTTCATGCGGTCAGATGCCAATAGCTATTCGTTTGTCTTCAAGCAACCTGCATCCGACGAAGAAAAATCCGCCTGCGAAGAAGCACTCACCTGCTGTCCGGTCGAAGCGATTGGAAACGATGGCGAGTAAGAACCATTTTCCATATCTCATTTGTCATTCCCAGATACATCGTGGCTTGAGGTGTGAAGTTCAGAGTTCAAGCTTTAGCTTGCGTTTTGCGGAAAACAGCCTAAAGGCTGAACTCTGAACGTCAGGTCTTAAGCCTCTCAGGCAATGGAAAATGAGAAATGAGATATGAGATATGGAAAATGGATCCTGCTACACCTCGACCGAAATAACCCCATCCAAAACAACCACTCGATAAGTTTCAATCGTCTCGTTCACGGTAAGGCATTCTCCCGTTCTTACATCAAACTGCCAGCCGTGCCATTCACATTCAATCACGTGGCCGCAAAGAATCCCTTCGGATAACGGCGCACCTTTGTGAGGACAGAAGTTACTGGTGGCACAGAATTCGCCATTCACATTGAAGATGGCAATCTCGTGCCCATTCGGAAGTTCGATGGTTTTGCAACTACCCTCAGGCAAATCTTCCACCCGGCCGATGATGATGACTTGAGCGTTCATTTCGTTGTGGCCGAAATCGCCGCTATTAGTATCGAATGATTGCATCGCATGAATCGTAACAAAACAGTGTTTGAACCACACAAGCTAATGACCACAATCGACCTCCCTGTAGTGCAGTCCCGATGCGGCGGGACCGCTTGGGCCCCTTTATGGACTTTAAATGTGTACCTTGTAGTTAGGAGTGGGCCAAAGCATCCACTAACGGGCGCGTGAAATGCGCAAGAATAGCGCACCTGATCGTTCTCTCATGGTCTGAGCTTGGCTCAGATTAGATCAAAAGGGAGAAAGAGGTTTGTTATGAAAAGATTATTAATAGGATTTGCAGCAATCATGATGTTGGTGTCAGTTGCATCTCAGGTTTTCGCTGCTGAAGTATCAGTAACGGGTAGGTTGCAACGCACTGTCGAACCCGGTGGGTGGGTCATTGTCTCCCCGAGTCAAAAGTATTTCATTCTTAATTGGCAACGGTTCCAAAACGAATCGTGGTTTTCCGAGGCGACTGAAGTGGAAGCCGTAGGAGAATTAAAACCTGATGTGGTCACTACGCACATGGAGGGTTCGCCCTTTGAGGTGCGGACTATTCGTCCTTTGACGCAACAGTCCACCGGAGCAACCCAACCGGCATCAGGTAATACCAGAGTAATTGTCAGCGGTGATTCAATCGTTCAGGCGAAACCGGATACTGCAATCGTGACGATCACGGTAGTCAGTCAGGCGAAACGCGCGATCGATGCGCAGCAGGACAATGCGGTCAAGAGTGATGCGGTAGCAAAGGCGTTGAAGAGTGCGGCTGGCCCCGGCGCGGAGGTGAAGACCAGTGGATATAGCCTGCAGCCGATGCGGGTTTATAAAGAAGGTCAGCCTCCTGCGATTACGGGTTACGAGGCTCGCAACAGCGTTACGGTCACGATGTCTGATCTAACGAAGGTCGGGAATATTATTGACGCATCTTCTCAAGCAGGCGCGAACGACGTTACCGGGCTATCGTTTACTTTGAGACAGGACCAGGCCGCTCGAGACCAGGCGATAGCCGAAGCAACTCGCGAAGCTGTCAACAAAGCACGTGTAATTGCTACGGCTTTGGGTGGCCGCGTGGTTCGAATCGTCGAGGTCCAGGAAGAAGGAACCAACAGACCGAAGCCGACATATGAGATGGACCAGGTGCAAACAATGCGTGGAGCAAGTGCGCCCTCAACTCCGATTGAAGCCGGCACGCTTGATATCACGAGCAGGGTTCAACTGATCGCGGAGATAGCCGGGTTCGCCCGTTAATTTTCCCTCATGGAGTGCGGCGCACGTCGCACTCCATGAATTAATCGGGACGTAGTTTAGAAGTACCCCTGTTTACCATCCCCTTAGCGCAGAACTGCTGCGCTCCCGCCCCCAAATAATTTCGTTGGTTGCCTCGTCCCGGACGAGGATCATTTCCTTTTAATAACCAGGAGGTTTGCAATGTACAGAAATCGTAACGACTATGACGACATCGAGTTTCAGTCCCGCGGCGACCGCTTAGAACGCGAGCGGCCGTGGACCTACAATCAATCGCTCCACGATCGTGGACGGGCCCTCGACGACTACAACCGCCGTGGCTTAAACCGATTTGGCGAACGCGCCGACTATGAATACGCCGAGCCTCGATACAACGATTATCCCGGCCGTTACCGTGAAGACACGCGCCGTCCATATGAGGGTCGCGATTATCGCGAGCGTCCGGCCTATGATGATCGGGTAACGCGCTCACGTCTTCGTGTGCGCGACATCATGACGCGCGACCTCGTAGTCGCCAACCGCGATACCAGCTTGCGTGAAGTGGCCACGATGATGAGAGACGAAGACACCGGCGTCATTCCAGTGGTGGACTTTATCGCGACCGGCAATGGCCGGGCGACGTCTGACGAGCGACGGCCCAACAATGGATCGTATAGCCACGGCAAGTTGGTTGGTTTGATTACCGATCGTGACATCGCGTTACGCGCGGTCGCCGAGGGTAAAGACTGCAACACAACGCGCGCTGAAGAAATCATGTCAACCGACATCCACACTGCTCGACCACATGAGCGCGTGGTCGAAGTAATTCGCAAGATGGGCGATAAGCAGGTGCGTCGTATTGCGGTGGTGAATGAAAACGGTAAGTTACTGGGGATGATCTCGATGGGAGACATCGCCGTGGAAACTAATGCCGACACCGAGCTGGCCGGAGCCCTTGAAGACATTTCCAAGGAATCATCGTTCTGGGGAAAACTCTTCGGCTAACGAGTCTCTGAGAGGAACTAATTCTTAGAATTCGCTTGTGAAGTGAGTTCGTAATACGCGTTAGCGGACAGTTCTGGGCCACTACTGGTGCAGTCGGTTCTTTAACGCTGAAGGCGTTGGCTAATTCCAGCCCAGGGTTGAGCTTTGGCAACCCTGGGTAGATGCGCCCTTTTAAAAAAGACCCTCTTTACCGGTTGACTTGGTGGGTCTTCAAATTTCCCTTATGCTGTAACCATTCAATATGCCAAATCGAGATCGCCAGGTTGCGTTGTTGACCGTAGCTCATCGGGTTAAACCTTCGGGACGGTTATGGAATCCGGCCGCCGACGTCTATCGCAGTAACGATGAATGGATCGTAAAGGTAGATTTGGCTGGAACCTGCACTGACGACCTGGAACTACATTTGGAAGGGTCGCTGCTGCGAATTTCCGGTTGCCGTCGTGATACGTTTTACCGTGATGGTTTGAGCTATCAGCAAATGGAGATCACGTATAGCAGATTTGAAAAGACCATTCAGTTTCCCTGCTCGATACAAGAAGCGTCATTGTCACACAACTTCCACGATGGTTTTCTGATCATCGAATTGCGCTGCGTTTAAGGCAGCGCCTCTTAAGTCATGGCAGAAACTTCTGACAATCCTAATCCTGAGCCCGAGACGCCAAAGCAGCCTGAAGCCGGCACGGCGGAACCAGCCACACTGCCAAGTGAACCGTTCGAGGTAGCGGTTCTGGCATTACAGAATACGACTCTGTTCCCCGACACCGTGACTCCATTGGCCGTTGGGCGGCCGCGCTCTGTCGCTGCCGTTGAAGCGGCCCTTTCCACTCAGGAGAAACTCATTGGTTGCATTACCGTCCGGGCTGATGCCAAGGAAACAAGTGGTGATGCCACACAAAGTGACCTTTATGAAGTTGGCACGCTGGCGATGATCAAGCGGATGGAACGCATCGATCAAACGGTGCACATCATCGTGCAGGGTCAGGAACGAATTAAGGTCATTGAATGGAAACAGGAAGCACCCTCTCTCCGGGCCGTCGTTCAGATTTTGCCGGACGTAAAAGTAGAAGACGCCGAAGAAGTTGAGGCAACCAAACGAAATGTTCAGGCGATGGTCCAGCAGGCGTTAGCGCTTTTGCCTGGTATTCCGCCCGAAGTGCGGGTGGCAATCATGGGAGCGGTTGAGCCGGTACGACTCGCCTATTTCCTGGGTTCAATCCTTAATCTGGGGGTCGAGCAGGAACAGAAGATGCTCGAGGCCAACACCGCAGACGAACTGCTTCGTCTGGCCCATACCTACCTTGCCCGTGAATTGGAAATCATTCAGTTGCGCTCCAAGATCGCCACCGAAGCGCAGTCGGAGATGGACAAGTCTCAACGCGACTACATTCTTCGCCAACAGATGAAGGCCATCCAAAAAGAGCTTGGTGAAGATGAGGGCGGCGAGATCGCGGAAGCTGAGATGTTACGTGAGCGCCTGGCTAAGGCTGACCTGCCGGACGAGGTTAGAGCTGAAGCTGAGCGCGAACTAAAGCGCCTGGAGAAGTTACCCGCGGCAGCTCCTGATTATCACGTTATCCGCACTTATCTTGACTATGTGCTCGAGCTGCCATGGCGCAAATCATCTGAAGACAAACTCGATCTTAATGAAGCGCGCAAGATCCTGGACGAAGATCATTTCGGCCTTGAAGACGTCAAGGAACGTATTCTGGAGTTCCTGGCAGTTATCAAGCTCAGGCCGGACACGAAGAGTCCGATACTGTGTTTTGTTGGTCCACCAGGAGTGGGAAAAACTTCTCTAGGGCGTTCGATCGCGCGCGCGTTGGGCCGGCACTTTGAGCGAATGTCGCTCGGGGGAATGCGCGACGAAGCCGAACTGCGAGGTCATCGTCGTACCTATATCGGCTCGATGCCCGGCCGTATCATTCAGGCGATTCGCCGGGCCGGGGTAAACAACCCCGTGATGATGCTCGACGAGATTGACAAGCTGGGCAACGACTATCGCGGCGATCCCGCTTCGGCGCTCCTCGAGATTCTTGACCCGCAACAGAATTCGACTTTCCGCGATCACTATCTCGACCTGCCTTTCGATCTTTCGAGAGTCTTCTTCATCGCTACTGCGAATCAGCTTGGCCCAATTCCTCCGCCTCTGCGCGATCGCATGGAAGTGATTTGGATAGCTGGTTACAGCGATCGTGAAAAGCTGGAAATCGCCAAGCGATATTTGCTTCCACGACAGATTGAGGAGAACGGACTAAATCCGGAGCAGCTGGCTATAACTGACGCTTCAATTGAGCTGATGGCGACTCGCTATACCCGTGAGGCTGGAGTGCGGCAGTTGGAGAGAACGCTGGGACGGGTCGCGCGGAAAGTTGCATTGAAGATTGCGCAAGGTGATGCAGAGAAACTGACCGTCGACCTGTCTGACGTGCCGGAATATCTCGGCCCGCCGCGCTTCTATCCGGAGCAGGCACGTAAAGAGCTGCCGGCGGGTGTTTCCACCGGTATGGCCTGGACCGAAATGGGCGGCGAGGTTTTGTTTATTGAGGCGACGCTGCTGCCCGGTGGCCGAGGGCTGACCATCACTGGACAGCTCGGTAACGTGATGCAGGAATCGGCGCGTGCCGCTCAATCCTACCTTTGGTCCCATGCCGCTGAATTCGGCATCAGCGCCGAGATGTTTAAGGACTACGGCGTACATCTTCATGTGCCGGCTGGAGCGATACCGAAAGATGGACCAAGTGCCGGCGTGACGATTACCGCTGCCCTGGCTTCTCTCTACACCGGACGTCGCGTAAGACCAGACACTGCGATGACCGGAGAGATTACACTTTCCGGACTGGTGTTCCCTGTTGGTGGAATTAAAGAAAAAGTTTTGGCGGCACATCGCGCGGGCATTCGTCGCATCCTGATGCCCTCACGCAACGAAGCTGACATCGAAGACATTCCTCAGGATGTGCGCAAGGAACTGACTATTGTGTTTGTCTCGCGGATAAGTGAAGTGATAGAGGCCGCATTGGAGGTTCTTGTGGCTAATCCTCCGCCACCACCGATTACCGCTCGAGTTGAACCCGATGCAGCTTCTAGAACGAGCGAACCAACTTCGCTGACGTTTGCTAAGGAGTGAGAGGGTAAAAAAACACCGCAACCTAACAGGCGTTCAGAGTACAAGCTTTAGCTTGCGGGATCGTTTATTACGAACCCGCAACCTAACAGGTGTTCAGAGTACAAGCTTTAGCTTGCGGGATCGTTCATTGCGAACCCGCAACCTGAAGGTTGTACTCTGAACACCTGTACTCTAAGACTTCCTTACTGACGTCGTATAAGAAGTGCGCCGTCGCTTTCAGCCACCGGTGATGGCAGTCCTTCAGGTTGAATGATGAACTTGAAGCTACCGC
>DATEPB010000095.1:0-78487 GCA_035273425.1 Pyrinomonadaceae bacterium
CTACCGCTTCCGGTTCTGTACCGGCGCGGAACTGCTAATTATTGGACGCCTCGGAGTTCGGTAGCGGAAAACAATGTCAGAAGGAATGGCCAAAATGGATCTCTACGCGCGCGCCGAACATGCTGCGCGCACCATCAGCGCGCGCGCCGGCGCAGAGGCGAAGATCGCACTGGTATTAGGCAGCGGCCTGGGTGCTTTCGCAGAAGAGTTTGAGGATTCAGTCAAAATCCCCTACCAGGAAATTCCCGGTTTTGTAACTTCCACAGCACAGGGACACGCGGGTCGCCTCGTGAGCGGCAAGGTCGGCAACGTACCTGTCCTGGCAATGCAAGGACGCGTGCATTACTACGAAGGCTACACTCTCGAGCAGGTGACCTTCGCCATTCGCACGTTCAAGCTACTGGGAATAGAAACTCTGATACTCACCAACGCTGCCGGCGGAATCGACGTTCAATTGAGCCAGGGTGCGTTGATGGTCATCAGCACCCATCTAAACTTAATGGGCAACAACCCGTTGATCGGACCGAATGATGAGCGTTTTGGTCCACGCTTTCCGGATATGTCCGAAGTGTATTCGCGTGAGTTGCAGGAAATGGCAGTGGCCAAGGCAAAAAAGATCGGCGTTACTGTGCGTCGCGGGGTCTACGCGGCGTTGTCCGGCCCAAGTTACGAAACTCCTGCCGAGATTCACATGTTACGGTCGCTGGGCGCGGATGCTGTGGGCATGAGCACAGTGCCAGAGGCGATTGTTGCCAGGCATATGAACATGAAGGTTCTTGGCATTTCTTGCATCACAAATATGGCTGCCGGGATTGGAGAGGAACCGATCAATCACGAAGAAGTAATTGAAACCGGCGAGCGAGTGCGGAAAACCTTTACTCAACTACTCAGGGAAATCATAAAGGGGTTGCAGAAGTCATAGTCCAGCATTGGACTTGATTGTTGAGATAGGCGATAAATAGGGAATGAGCTTGATAATTGGAATATCCGGGGGCACCGGATCGGGTAAGACCACCGTAGCTAATCGCATCCTGGAAACAGTCGAATCCAGCGAAGTAGTCTTTATCCAACAGGATTCCTATTACCGCAATCTTAAAGATCTTCCGCTCGACTACCGGCAAGTTGCAAACTTCGATCACCCAGACGCGATCGATAACGACTTGCTGGTGAACCATATCAGGAAGTTAAAAGCCGGCGAATGCGTTGAACTGCCAATTTACGATTTCCGCACCCACACTCGCTCTAACGAAACTCAGCAAGTAACCCCAAAGCCGATAGTAATAGTGGAAGGCATCCTGATCTTTGCTGACCCTCGCCTCCTCGAACAGTTTGATATTAAAGTCTTCGTTGATACACCAGACGACATTCGCTTTATTCGCCGCTTACAACGTGATATCGATGAACGGGGTCGCACGTTAGAGTCTGTGATCGAGCAGTACGTTGTTACAGTTCGGCCGATGCATATCCAGTTTGTCGAGCCTTCGAAGCGATATGCTGACGTGATAATTCCTGAAGGCGGTTACAATTTAGTAAGCATCGATCTAATTAGTGGAAAGATTCGTGAGAGGTTGGCCAATGCCTTAACCTCGGCTGGAGGTCAATCTTGAGTGAAGACAATTTTGCGGAGCTAATCGAAACGGCGAGGAAAGCACGGCTGCAATCGGTTGCTCCATTTTCACATTTCATGGTCGGTGCTGCGGTGAAGACCGCGGGCGGGAAGGTTTATATCGGGTGTAATGTTGAAAGCGCCAGCTATGGATTGACCGTCTGTGCTGAACGCGTCGCTATTTGGAAGGCGTTGTCGGAAGGCGAACGGGAGTTTACTGAGCTCGCGATTGTCGCTGATACCGAAAGGCTAACGCCACCATGTGGCACTTGCCGGCAGATCATCCACGAGTTTTGTCCCAAGGCGATTGTCATATTGGCAAATCTCGCTGGCGAAACTGAAACATGCGACGTCGACGAACTGTTGCCACGGGCCTTTGATGCTCGCTTCCTGAGCGCGGCCAAGAAGTCGTAAAGCAAACTGTTAGTTCGCTGGGTGGCTTTGCCGCAATCCGTGCGGTAAGGCTCTGCCTTACCGAGGGGACCTTTTGATGATTGAGGCTATGCCTCCGGAGGCGTAGCCTCAAGATAAGAGTAGACGATGCGGAAAGGCTCTGCCTTTCCGCGCGGAATGCGGCCCAGCCGCTCAGGCAAGCTCTGTTGCGAACAAACCTATGAAGAACCTGCTTGTAACTTTTCTCCTGCTTATCACAACGGTTGTTGGCCCGGCTCTGCCCGCCGCCGCACAACGGAGGGGAACTCGCATGAACTCCGTAGACCTACTGGTGCTCAACGGTACTGTTGTAACTCTCGACAAAGATCGTCGGGTAATTGAAGACGGAGGCGTCGCCATAAAGGGCGGACGCATTGTCGCGGTTGGCAAACGAACTGACATTGTGCGCCGGTTCACTGCGTTGCAAACCATCGACGCGCGCGACAAAGTGATTATTCCCGGACTAATCAATGGGCACACGCATGTACCGATGACGTTGTTCCGTGGTCTGGCTGACGATCTGGATCTGCAGGAGTGGCTGACGAAATTCATTTTCCCGGCCGAAGCGAAGAATGTCACTGAAGAATTCGTCCGGGCCGGAACGCGTTTGGGTCTGGCGGAAATGATTCGGGGCGGCACTACGACCTACTGCGACATGTATTACTTCGAAGACGCCATCGCGGATGAAACAGCCAAGGCGGGTGTGCGTGGCGTCCTGGGAGAGACTGTCATCGACTTTCCGGTCGCAGACAACAAAACCAATGCGGAAGCGATGGCTTACGTTGAAAAATTTGTCGCGAAATGGAAAGGGCACGAGCTTATCACCGCGGCGATTGCCCCACACGCACCCTATACAGTGTCAGAAGAGCATCTGCGCGCTGTCCGAGCTTTTTCAGATCGCACCGGCGCGCCCATCGTTACGCACGTTGCGGAGACGAAGAGGGAAGTCGATGACAGCCTTAAATCCAAGGGCGCCAGCCCGGTTGAATACCTTCGTCGTATCGGGTTTCTAAACGATAAGGTGATCGCCGCCCACGTTGTCTGGCCTGCTGGAAATGACCTGGACACACTGGAACGCGCGGGTGTGGGGGTGATTCATAATCCGCAGTCGAATATGAAGCTGGCCTCCGGCGTTGCGCCTGTTCCCAGAATGATGAAGGAAGGTGTGCGCGTTGGGCTTGGTACAGACGGCGCCGCGTCAAACAACGATCTGAGTATGTGGGAGGAGATGGATACGGTAGCCAAGTTACATAAGCTGATTACCGGCGACCCAAAAGTCATTTCCGCCCTGCAAGCCTTTGAACTGGCTACGATCCGAGGCGCCCAGGCGCTCCATTTGGAGAAGGAAATCGGATCGCTGGAAGTCGGAAAACGTGCGGATCTTGTTTTGGTGGCTCGCGATTCTCTAAATCAAATACCTTCGTACAACATTTACTCCGATCTTGTTTATGCGACGAAGGCGTCTGACGTCCAGACGGTTGTCATAAACGGCAAGATCGTTATGCGTGATCGAAAATTGCTGACGCTGGATGAAGTTGCCATCAAAGCCAGCGCGCGACTCTTTCGGGAGCAGGTTATTAAGAGCCTTGGGGCGGGAGCCGCTCCAACCAAGCAATAGTGCGCGTCGCACACCGTTTAGGCCAGATGCCGTCAGCGGTGTCCCGACGTCATCCGACTTCATCCGCATTCATTGACGCTGCTCAAACTGCGCTCCTGGAACTACGACGGCTTGCCATATCCCTCCGATCCCGCCATAATAAGTGGCCAAATAATGTTGACCGTAAGCGAGCCATTAGGCTCGCTTTTTGAATTTATATCGGGAGTAAAGTTTAGTGGTGCAAGACAAGTCCTTCGGAATTTCGCAGTATTTTACCGCCTTCATATTCTTAATTTTTGTTTTTTTCCCTACGAGTATTAAAGCCCAATCGTCCACCGAATCCAGTCAGCCTGCGGATGTTGTCCAGTCGCGCATTGGACGTGCTCGAGCGCTGGTTGCAGCGCACCAGTTGGAGACGGCCGCCACCGAACTTGAATCGGTTAGGGCCACGACTCAAGACTCTTCGATTCACAACATCGCTTCGGTGATGTTGATGAATATCTATCTGGAAGCTGGAAATTACGGCCGGGCAGAAGCGTTGCTGGACGAGAGTTTTCGGTCTCGAGGAGACCAAAGCGGCGGGAACTACTTCGCTCTTGCTGGTCAGGCTCTAATCGGCGCTCGTGCCCATCTGGCTCGCTACCGAAGTCTTGGAATCAACACATCTGCGACGAACCTTCCGGCAGAAGCCTTGACCGACCTTGACCGCCTGCGGTCATTTCTCGAGCGAATGATTGTCCACGCCAAGGAGATCTCAACTGAACGCCGGGCCTACGACTCGCTTTCATTGCTTGAGGACGTCCTGGGAATTCGCCTCTCGTTATCGAGGGATTCCGAGGAGCAGGCTAAGTGGAACACCGAATACTCAGGGGCGCGAGACCTTTTGGTGATCCAGTCCCAGGTCGCTTCCCGCACCGGAATTACAGCGTTACCGGTTAAGGCATCCGCCATCAAGACTCCATCCCCGTATTCAACCCGACGACCAAACGAAGAAGCCGATACTAAGGCGGCCAACGAAAACAAAGAGTCTGGTCTGTCAGCATCTTCCGCGCCTGCAACCAAGGAAAACGCTGCGACAGATAAGCTGACCGATTTCGGCCTGCTGAATTTCAAAGCTTCCAAAAGAGTTCTGCCACGGTATCCTCCAATCGCAAAGCAAATGGGCACCTCCGGCCTGGTTAGGGTCCATGTGATTGTCGATGAAAAGGGAAAAGTGGTGGAAGTATCCCGCACGGAAGGTCCGCTACTGCTCCGGCAAGTTGCAGAAGACGCAGCCCGCGGCTGGTATTTCGAAGGAATAGCCGGCCCGGGTCAGACCGTCCGCTTCACCGGCTACATTGACTTTAACTTCACCCTGTAACCCCTCCTCAGCCGCTTATCCTGTTGAAGATCAGCAGCTTACCCAATGTTGACTTAAAAGTAAGGATTGGGTAAACTGCTCTCGACTCGAACAAAATCTTATGAAGATATCGGCACAAGAAGAGTTTGGTTTGCGCTGCCTTCTGCAATTGGCACGCGCTGAAGTGCATGAGGAATCTCTGACACTGACGCAGATTGCTAGTTTGGAGGGCATCTCTGTCGCAAACGCCGGCAAGTTAATGTGGATCCTCAGCAAGGCCGGCTTGGTGCAGTCTCAGCGTGGGACGAAAGGCGGCTACCGGCTTGCGCGTCCGGCCTCGGAAATTCATTTGAATCAGGTGATCAGCGTCCTCGACAAAGAACGCATCGAAACCCACTGCAACAGCTACAAAGGCGTTTTGGAATCATGTGTCCATACCGGTGACTGCGGGATCCGGCCGGTGATCGTCGAGTTACACCAGATTGTTGATAACGCTTTATCAGAGATTACTTTGTCGCAATTGCTGGGAACTGAAGCGACGGTAGATGCGGTGCTTCATAAGATTCAGGGCGTAAAGCAGCTACAGCGAAGTGAATCAAACCAGGTGCAGGCATAACGAGATCAGGGACAGAGAAGAAGGTTACGGTTAACAGATGAGCACAGCAGAGCTTCTAACGAAACAAGAATATAAATACGGCTTTGTCACGGACATCGAGTCTGACGTGATTCCGCGCGGTTTGTCGGAAGAAACCGTGAGGCTGATTTCCGAGAAGAAGAACGAACCGGAATGGATGCTGGAATTTCGGCTGAAGGCTTACCGTCACTGGTTGACGATGACTGAGCCAAAACATTGGCCCAATCTCAAGTATCCGGATATCGACTATCAGGACGTTATCTATTACAGCGCCCCCAAACAGAAGCCGACGAAGGCGAGCCTGGACGAAGTCGATCCAGAGTTGCTGCGGACTTTCGAGAAGCTTGGGATTCCCTTAACTGAACAGAAACAGCTCGCTGGGGTTGCTGTCGACGCGGTCTTCGATTCAGTTTCGGTAGCTACAACCTACAAGGAAAAGCTCAAGAAGCACGGCGTGATCTTCTGCTCGTTTACTGAAGCGATTCGGGATTATCCGGATCTGGTCAAGAAATACCTGGGTTCGGTCGTTCCCACAAACGACAACTTCTTCGCAGCCCTGAACAGTGCCGTTTTTTCTGATGGTTCCTTCTGCTTCATTCCAAAAGGCGTCCGCTGCCCGATGGAGCTGTCAACCTACTTCCGAATTAACAACTCCGAATCGGGACAGTTTGAACGGACCCTAATCGTGGCCGAAGAAGGTTCACACGTTTCTTATCTCGAAGGCTGTACCGCACCGAAGTTCGATAAGAACCAGTTGCATGCGGCGGTAGTTGAATTGGTCGCGCTTGATGACGCGCAAATCAAGTATTCAACAGTTCAAAACTGGTATGCCGGAGATGAGAACGGTGTCGGCGGCATTTATAACTTCGTGACAAAGCGAGGCAAATGCGCCGGTAAGAATTCAAAGATTTCGTGGACGCAGGTAGAGACCGGTTCGGCGATCACCTGGAAGTATCCTTCGTGCATTCTGTTGGGCGACAACTCAATTGGCGAATTCTATTCAGTTGCGCTAACCAATCACGCGCAACAAGCGGACACTGGCACCAAGATGATTCATCTGGGCAAGAATACGCGTTCGACGATCATCTCGAAGGGAATTGCCGCCGGAAAATCAAACAACAGTTATCGTGGTCTGGTTAAGGTCATGCCAAAGGCAGACAACGCTCGGAACTACACTCAGTGTGATTCGATGCTGATCGGTTCAAACTGTGGCGCGCATACATTCCCGTATATCGAAGTCATGAACAATACTTCGAGCGTTGAGCATGAGGCCTCTACCTCAAAGATCAGCGAAGAGCAATTGTTCTATTTGCAACAGCGAGGCATTTCCCAGGAAGACGCTGTTTCCTTAATTATCAACGGTTTCTGTAAAGATGTGTTTCTGCAACTGCCCATGGAGTTTGCTGTTGAAGCGACTCGGTTGCTGGGACTAAAGCTAGAGGGCAGTGTTGGATAAATGAACAGGTACCAGATGTCGGGTGCCGGATGTCGGGTGTCTGAAAGTATTAGTTGACACCTGAGACCCGGCACCCGACACCTTTGACCGGATGGAAGAGAGTAATTGATGTTAGAGATTAAAGATTTACACGCTGGAATCGACGGCAACGAAATCCTGAAAGGCATAAGCCTCCGGGTTAACAAGGGCGAGATTCACGCCATTATGGGGCCGAACGGTTCCGGGAAGTCGACCTTAGCTAAGGTTCTTGCTGGACACCCTGCTTACGAAGTTACAAAAGGCGAAGTGCTTTTCGAGGGCAAGAATCTCCTCGACATGCCTCCAGATGAACGCGCGCGATCTGGTGTGTTCATGGCCTTTCAATATCCGATCGAGGTGCCTGGGGTTTCGAATGCGCAATTCCTTCGGTTGGCTTACAACGAGAAACGCAAACACCTCGGAGAGGAAGAGTTGGATCCACTTGAGTTTAAGGATCTCTTGAAAGAGCGCGCCAAGGTTGTCGAGATGGACGCCAGTTTCATGAGTCGCTCTGTAAACGAAGGGTTCTCAGGCGGAGAAAAGAAACGCAACGAGATTCTGCAGATGGCAGTACTTGAGCCCAAACTGGCAGTGCTTGATGAAACTGATTCAGGTCTGGACATCGACGCGTTGCGAATCGTCGCAGGCGGTGTCAATCAACTGCACGGACCGGAGAATGCCGTCATCCTTGTCACCCACTACCAGCGCTTGCTTGATTACATAGTGCCGCAATTTGTGCACGTCCTGGCCAACGGCCGCATCGTCAAAGAAGGCGGCAAAGAATTAGCGCTTGAGCTTGAACAGAAGGGCTATGACTGGCTCAAATCACCTGCCACTAACGTTGCAGCGCCGGCGAATTCATAAAATGGTTACTGAACTAAAGCAAACAGAAAATACTTATCAAGAGGCATTCCGGTCAATGCGTGCGCAGCAGCCCGAGTCAAATGTGGCTTGGTTCGAGCGTCTGCGTCGCACCTCAATGGAGCGTTTTGAGGAGTTGGGGCTTCCCACGGTTAGAGACGAAGAGTGGAAATACACGAACATCGCGCCCATCGCCAGGATGGATTTCAAAGCCTCTACGAGTGCAGCGCCGGCGAATGACAGCGACTTGATCGGCCTTGGCGTTTACGAAGCGCGTGACAGTAAGTTGGTGTTTGTGAACGGCAAATTCCGAAGTGAATTGTCAACAGTAGCTGCACTCCCTAATTCTGTAGTAGCGATCGATCTTGCCGCGGCAATCAACGATCCCAGGTATAACGAAATCGTTTGGAAGCACCTGGCCCAGGAAGCTGATTATGTGACCGAGGCTTTCGTTGCGCTAAACACTGCCTTGTTGTCTCAGGGCGCGTTTGTTTTGATTCCGAAAGGAATGGGCATCAAGGTGCCCATTCATTTGCAGTTTATTTCCGATGGCACTGAGCGCAGCAACTTCCCTCGAGTGTTGGTTATTGCTGAAGAGAATAGTAGCGGTACTGTAATCGAGAGTTATGAAAGCACCGGTGACCAGGAGTATTTCACCAACGCAGTGGTTGAGATCGTGCTGAAAGACGGCGCAAAACTTGAGCATTACAAGATCCAACGTGAAAGCCCAAGCAGTTTTCATATAGCGACAACGGCAGCTGATTTGGGCGCTGCGTCAAGTTACGACTCCACCACTATTACGTTTGGCGGTCAACTTTCCAGACACGAGATCAACGTGCGTATGGACCACGAGGGCGCCGAGTGCTGGGTGGACGGGCTTTATGTAGTTACCACCGAGCAGCACGCAGACACGCATTCGCTGATTGATCATCGGAAGCCACACTGTACCAGTCATCAACTCTACAAGGGCATTCTTGACGGCAAGTCGCGAGCGGTTTTCAACGGTAAAGTCTTTGTTCGACACGACGCGCAAAAAACCGACGCCATGCAAACGAACAAGAACCTCTTACTCTCAAATGAAGCTCGGGTTGATACCAAGCCGCAGCTGGAGATTCTGGCTGACGATGTTAAGTGTGCGCATGGCGCCGCTGTCGGGCAGATCTCTGAAGATGAGCTGTTCTACCTTGAGGCCCGTGGAATCCACACTGATTTGGCCCGGAACCTTTTAACTTATGGCTTTGCTGAAGAGGTAATCGGCAAGATAAAAGTTGACTCAATCAGGAAGCAATTGGATGCGGCCGTGCTCAATCGTCTGAACGCCCGCCTCGAGGCATAGATACAGGTAGTTCAGAGTCCAAGCTTTAGCTTGCTCCTACAGGCCCTGAACGGACTTGTTGGTTTAGAAAATGGCAACTATCGAAAAATCAGTTTCCAAATCCACTAACACAGGTTGGGACGTGAAGCGTATCCGCGAAGATTTTCCGGTCTTGCGTCAGACTGTTAACGGCAAGCCGCTCGTTTATCTCGACAACGCAGCCTCGTCTCAGGTTCCTCAAGTGGTGATAGATCGCGGCAGCATCTATCTGGAAGACGAACACTCCAATATTCATCGCGGTGTGCACTACTTAAGTCAGAAGGCGACCACTGCTTATGAAGGCGCTCGCGAGAAGGTTAAGCGGTTTATCAACGCCCGCGACGTAAAGGAATGCATATTCGTGCGTGGCGCCACCGAAGGCATCAACCTGGTGATGCATGGCTACGGGCGCAAATTCATCCATGCAGGTGACGAGATCATAATCTCGGCTATGGAGCATCACGCCAATATTGTCCCTTGGCAAATGCTGTGCGAAGAAAAAGGAGCAACCCTGCGCGTGATTCCTATGAACGACGCGGGTGAGTTGATCCTCGACGAATATCACGCACTCCTCAACGAGAAGACGAAGTTTGTCGCCATCACGCATGTGTCGAATGCGCTCGGCACCGTCAATCCCATAAAGGAGATGATCGACGAGGCGCACAAGTATGGGGTTCCGGTTTTGATCGACGGGGCGCAAAGTGCTCCACATATGTTGGTTGACGTACAGGATTTGGACTGCGATTTCTTTGCGTTTTCAGGTCACAAGATGTTTGCTCCGACCGGCAGCGGAGTTGTGTACGGGAAAGCAGCTTTGCTGGAAACAATGAATCCGTTTCAGGGCGGCGGCGACATGATCAGGAATGTGACCTTCGAGAAAACGACTTACGCGGATCTACCCAACAAGTTTGAGGCAGGAACACCGGCTATCGCCTCGCAAATCGGTTTAGGCGCCGCAATTGATTATTTGAACACTATTGATCGGGTCAAAGCTGTGGCGCACGAGCATGAGTTGTTGCGCTATGCGACTGAACGATTGATGGCGATTGAAGGTGTGCGAATTGTTGGCACCGCTCGAGAAAAGGCGAGTGTGCTTTCGTTCGTTATTGATGAGATCCACCCACATGACATCGGGACGATCCTCGATCAGGAGGGAATTGCCGTGCGTGCTGGTCATCACTGTGCACAACCGGTAATGCAGCGCTTCAATGTTCCGGCTACAGCTCGGGCATCCTTCGCTTTCTATAACACGAAGGATGAGGTTGACGTGCTCGCACGCACCATTGAGCGAGTGATTGAGATATTTTCTTAGGTAAATAGTGAATGGTAAATGGAATGCCGTTCACTGACCTTACAGCTTGTGTGGTCAATTTCATCTGAGATAAGAAAACCATTTACCATTCACCACTTATGTCAGAACTCAGCGAACTTTACCAACAGGTCATTCTCGACCATAACAAGAAGCCGCGAAACTTTCGCAAGCTTGAAACGGCGAATCACTCGGCGGAAGGCTTTAACCCTCTCTGCGGCGACCAGCTAACTGTCTATTTGAGTCTGAAGGAAGACGCCGTCCAGGATGTGAGTTTCGAGGGTTCAGGTTGCGCGATTTCGAAAGCTGCAGCCAGCATGATGACGCAGGCTGTGAAAGGGAAGAGTAAGCAACAGGCGGAACAGCTCTTTAACGAATTCCACCAGATGGTCACCGGAGAGCTGGACGAGGAAACAATGCCGAACGCCTTAGGCAATCTCAAGATCTTTTCGGGTGTCCGTGACTTTCCCGTACGCGTGAAGTGCGCCACGTTGCCTTGGCACACGATGCACGCAGCGTTGAATAACAAGGAACTTGTCTCCACCGAGTAATCGGGTACGTCCCTCAACCTCAAGTCTGAATTAGCCGAGTAGAAACGCCCAACCAATTACCTTCCGGACTGCGCCCCACGATGTAAACAGGAATATTGATGGTTCCAATCTTGTAGACTTTGACGTCTGCCAGGTTACGCTCAATTACGTCCTGTAGTCTTTGAAACCGCTCATTCTCACCAAGAAAAGTCTTGGTATCACTCTCATCGATCCGAGTTCCTTCAGGGCGTTCGCTAACACTGCATAGATATTCCGGCGTGATCTGAGTTTCACCGCTCCATTGGACCAATTCAAACGGGTAGTCTGATTCGCTCATAACTAGCAGTCCTTTGGAGGCCCGCTGCAAGTTGGCCAGAATTTCCTTGTCACTTGTCATCTTCGCCTATCACTTAAAAGAAAAGAGGGCAGGATTCTTAAGTGAAACCTGCCCTATTTGCTGTGGCCTCTCAGACGCGATGTTAATCGTTTTCGTCAGAAAGTGAGCCTGGTTTTCCTAACGCTTGCTTCGAGTAAACAAGTAAGCGTAGGTGTTGTTTGATAGTTCTGACTTCCACAAGGCAGCCCCAGTGTTGTTGAAGAACTGAACGCAATCTCCCTGATTGGCGAAGGTACGTGGAGTGTTAAAGCGCATCCAGCCCCCGTCCTTGCACTGCTCCTTGTTTGACGGAGGCCCAGTTGCGGGGTCACAAACATCTCCAATTCCATCAAGGTCGAAATCTGCCTGATCAGAATTGGCGGTGAAAGGACAATTGTCGGTTACGTCGGGCACACCATCGTTGTCATCATCTACATCAACGCAATCTGCCTGAGCGTCCCCATCGTTATTCGGGAAACCCTCGTCGATGCCATCGTTCAGATCATTATCGACGCCATCGCAAACTTCGGGAGTCGAGTTGGCATTTAGTGGATCCGATCCCGCTGCAATTTCAGCTGTATCTGAAACCCCATCATTGTCGTCATCCGCATCAACGCAATTTGCCTGGCTGTCGCCATCGGTGTTGGTAAAGCCTTCATCGATGCCGTCGTTCAGGTCGTTATCAACTCCATCGCAAAGCTCAGGAGTAGAGTTGGCGTTAAGTGGATCCGAACCGGCGGCAATTTCAGCGGTATCCGAAATCCCATCGTTGTCGTCGTCCGCATCAACGCAGTCTGCCTGAGAATCGCCATCGGTGTTGGTGAAACCCTCATCGATGCCGTCATTCAGGTCGTTATCGACTCCGTCGCAAACCTCGGGAGTCGAGTTCGCGTTAAGTGGGTCCGAACCGGCGGCAATTTCAGCAGTATCCGAAACCCCATCATTGTCATCATCGGTGTCGACGCAGTCGGCCTGACTGTCGCCATCGGTGTTCGTAAAGCCTTCATCGGTACCGTCATTCAGATCGTTATCTACTCCGTCGCAAACTTCCGGTGTGGAGTTGGCATTTAATGGATCCGAGCCTGCCGCAGTCTCCGTCGTATCTGAGAATGTGTCATTGTCGTCATCCGCATCAATGCAGTCCGCCTGACTGTCGCCATCGGTGTTGGTGAAGCCTTCATCGATGCCGTCATTCAGGTCATTATCAACTCCGTCGCAAACCTCGGGAGTTGAATTCGCGTTTAGTGGATCCGACCCTGCCGCAGTCTCCGTCGTATCTGAGAATGTGTCGTTGTCGTCGTCCGCATCAACGCAGTCCGCCTGAGAATCGCCATCGGTGTTGGTGAAGCCTTCATCGATGCCATCGTTCAGGTCGTTATCAACTCCGTCACAAACTTCAGGAGTCGAATTAGCGTTGAGCGGATCCGAACCAGCGGCTATCTCGTCAATGTCTGAGACGCCGTCGTTGTCATCATCTGGATCACATGCATTGCCGATGTCATCCCCATCTGTGTCTGTCTGGTCGGCGTTTGCAACGAATGGGCAGTTGTCGTCTGCGTCAGTGACGCCATCAGCATCCTGATCGGGCGACACTGTGATGCTCACGGTGGAAGTGTTCGAGTGAATACTTCCGTCGCTGGCCCTGAACGTGAAGCTGTCAGGGCCACTATAGTCTAGAGCAGGAGTGTAGGTGACAGTTGCGCTGCAATTACCACCTGAGCAGGTAGCTGCGCTGACACTTCCCAGAGAACCTCCGTTAACTGGGCCGCTCACGATGCTGAAGGTAAGCGTATTGGTGTTAAAGCGCACCGCGTTCAGAGTTATTACCACTGGGGTGTCTTCCACGGTGCTAGCCGACTGATTCGCGGTTCCCGGCGGGTTGGTTCCGTTAGTCCCTGCCTCAACGCAATTTTCAATTGCGTCTGGCAGGTTCGAGAAGAAGTCATAACCGGTCAGGCTTTCAACAGCATCAACTGTGGTGATGAAGTCCTCCCAGTTAGTACTGAGACCCTGAATGTTCGGCATGATGACCGCAAGGGTCCTGGTCGAACAAGTCACGCGAGATATGTCATTGCTGCCTTTCGGCATTATCAACGCCACCTTCCAGGTTTGAGCTGGAACGGTCACGTTGCCGTCCGCGATCGTGTTAACTACGGACGCACTCGCGCTGCCGACGCCGCCTGTCCCCGCGCCACCAGCAACGATGTATATCTCGTTGGCCGGAAGTTGGGTTCTTAGATATGCCTCCAGATTTGCCCATGGCCCCTGATTATTGTTCGGGGATTGGGGAATCATGTTCGACATCAGGAAGGTAGCCTGATTGATGGGGACCGACGTTTCTTTGTCTCGATCCGCATTAGGCACCATGTGCCCGCGATCGAAACCGGATCCAACATAGTCGAATTCGGAAACGCGGAACCAATCGGCTGGAACCTGTGGGTCAGCTCGGAAGGTGTCAACGCGGGCCAGAGTGCCAATCCACTCATCAGACAGGTGCCAACTGACCCAGTTAGCCGTACCCCGCGACCGGTTGTATGACAGAGTAAACTCGGGTTTATCCATCAAATAATTATTGTCGCTAGCGGGAACTCCAGCATTGGGGGTTCCCATTGTCAGGTGCACGGTGGGGAGGTAGGGTGGCGCCGTACCCGTAGCCACCGTAAAGGTAAAGACTTTGTTGGCGGGCAGGGTATCGCCGTTGACCGGGTCATCGGTGTCCACATCATGAACCTTGTTCGCAAATATGGTGACAGTGCACTGCTCCCCGGCCAGGAAGTTGTCGTTAGGTGTAATTGTGAAGGTGTCGCCGCCAAAGAACGACCTCACGGTAGCATCGTTGTGGTTGGAGCTCGTGGTACACGTAATGTCATACCAGTCGGCATCCACCGTCACGGGCTCGGTGAAGCTAATATCAATCGTCGCATCGCGCGGCGCGGTAGTAGCGCCGTTTCGAGGATCGGTGCCGAACACCGCTGGACGGAGTTCAACAATAGGCGCCGTTCGCCGCGGATTAGGCGCAGCCGCAGAGAAGTCTGCGAAGTTGTTGTCGGTATCTCTGGCTCCGCCGTTCTGCCTGAACAGCGAGGTCGTGTTACTTGGGGATGCCGCGTTGGTGGTTTCGGCACAGTTAGCCGTGGGGCCGTAGCCTAGAAAATCAACGATTCCGGGGTTGCCAAGGGGACAGGGTCCCTCAAGCGCATCGAAGTTGCTGACGAGGGCAACTTTGCCCACAGTCGCACTCATGTTTATATCGCCGTTGACGTTTGCCGGGGGCACTGGGATAGTCCCTGCCGGAACATCGCCAGCCGCTAAACGAATCAAATAATACTCGCCAGATCCTATTTCTCCGCCCAGCGGTTGCACTTGCCAAATATCTCCCGTAGCAGAACTGTACTGTATGGACCAGCCGGTTAAGTCGAACGGTGCTGTGTACGGATTGTAGAGTTCGACAAAGTCGTGACTGTAAGTGGAGCCAGTGTTTGCACCGCCGCCGTACAACTGGCTGATAGTGACGTGATCTGGGACCAGCGGCAGTACATTCAACACTATGTTGGTGCTGGCCGTACGCAGCTGAGCATCTGCAATTGTGACGGGCAAAGACTTCGTTCCGGTTGGGTTACCTCCCGGAATGGTAGCCACATATGTGAACGTGTTTGGACCGCCACTGAAAGCCTGAGTCGGTGATCCACCAATCTGAGATAGGTCCGCGGTTACGGTGACGCCCGTGCTTGGGGGATTCTGCGCCGGAGCGATGTACACGGTTAGAGTCGTCATCTCGCCCTGCAAGACAGAGCTGGGGTTGGCCGAACCAAAGCCAGCAAGGCCAGTACAGTCGTTAAAGGGAGAAGAACTGTTACGTGGATTGGTCCCGCCAATCAGGAAGTCTTTCGCGTTATCGTCAGTGTCAAAGCAGCCATCGTCCTTTCGCAGGGCCGCAGTCGTGTTTGAAAGCGTCGGCACGGGTCCGGAACCCTCCCAACAATCGGCAGCACCGTAGCCTACGAAATCAATTATCCCTCCGCCACCAGGGCAACTGGCGACCAACGGCGTAGTATTGTTCACCAAGGCAACTTTTCCGGCGGTTGAACTTACCGTAAATGTCCCGATCGCATCAGGCGTGGGAAGATTTTCGGTCCCACCCGCTCCCTGAGATTCTTGAATCAGGTAGTACTGACCCGGTTGTAGAACAAAGCTTGTAAGCGGAGTTACAGTCCAAACGGACGCGAAGGGGCCTGTCATTGGGCGGTGCTGTATCGACCAGCCGCTCAAATCGACCGGCGCCGAACTATGATTGATGAGTTCGATGTAGTCATACTTGAGTGTCGCGCCTGTGTTGCCACCGCCGCCGTAGACCTGGCTGATTACTACTTTTCCCGCATCGGGATTAGGAGTGGGTGTCGGGGTCGGTGTAGGTGTCGGGGTTGGAGTAGGGGTCGGAGTCGGAGTAGGCGCCGCACAGTTGCTTGGACCATCGGGACTCGGAGTGTTCTGCAAATAAGTAGCTGTATTCCGTGCTCCGCCCGAACCGTTGGGGCAACGCTGACTTGATACAGTATCCCCGTTAGCACCGCTGTTCTCATCGACCTGTGGTTGTCCGGCATTCAGCAGCGCGAGGAGGGCGGCATCGTCCGCATCGGACGTGTCATAAACGATCGCGTCGACGAGATTTGTCGTTGTGATAGCTGAACCAGCTGGAAAACTCGCTGCGCTCCCTACGTAAAGCGCAACCGCATCAGCGCCGTTCTGCAAAATACCATCCGTGAAAGTCTGATTGACTCCAGGAACCGCTGCGTTTCCTAAGACGAAATACCCATTGGCATCCGTGGAACCGGTGAGGTCAAAGGCCGCGTAGGACTGATCGGTACTGCCATTATAAAACACTACAGCCAGCCCACTGAGCGACGTATTCCCGACGCCACCATCGTATAACTCAACAAACTCCTGGACGTCGGTGCTCGGCGTGTCCGCATCAACCTCGTTGATGATGATGTTTGTTCCAGGTGTTGGACTCGGACTTGGAGTTGGAGAAGGTGTTGGACTTGGACTCGGACTTGGACTCGGAGAAGGTGTTGGAGTCGGCGTCGGCGTTGACGATGTACCGCTTACAGTAAAGTTATCGACCCGGCCAGTGCCTCCAGATGCAACAGGTGAACCATTAATAGCGGTGGTTGAATTGTCAACTAGCCTAATGTAAACGATGGATTGATTGTCCAGCGCTGTAACGCCACTCAGATCCAGCGTTCTTCTTGATGTGAGAAAGGTGCTGCCGGAAGCGGACCAGGCTTGGGTCGAAAGAGCATACGTACTATTTGCACCTGAAGCATCAGTAAAGCTGGTGCCGTTTGTACTGTACTGAACTTTGAAATCCCTGGGGCCGGTTGCACTGCCAGTCTGATCCCAGGTTATGCTTATTGCGGTATAGCCGGTAGTGCTGAATGAAAATTGGTAATAATCGCCGACTGCCCAATTATTAGACGAAACAGATTTAGCCGAAGCATTCCCGGCAGGATTACTCCAAGTAGTGGATGCACTCGCGTGTAAGCCGGTGAAGGAAGAACCGGCGGTTAGAACTCCTGAATCAGCTGCAGCAGACCCGACACTAACAACTGGCGCCGTACCGGTATTCGTTGTCGTTACGCCATCAAAACTCCACGCGGCCAGCACGTCGACCACGGCGCTGACTCTGCTAACTCCAACCATTAAATAAAGTGCTCCTGTGGCCAGGCCCACAGATAGGATGATACGTAATAGCGATGTCGACTTGGAGCGCGAAGTAACTCGGGAGGCTGTAGGCATAGTAAGGTCCTTTCAAATACAGTTTACAAAAAGTTCCGCACGTTGAACTGGGATTCACAGAGACTAGCCCTAGGAATGTGTGAAGTTTTTACCAGCTATCTTGCATGTGGTCAAGGCGACATGCCAGTTTTTTTGCATGGATTCTTAGCTATGAGCTGCCGCGACTTAGCGGGCTTTCAAGTTCATTATGCCAAGGTGTTTGCATCACGGTGAAAATCCGTAGAGGTCGCGAGATTGCGTTTGCTGGTGTTTGCGGAATCGTAGGTTGAAAGCAGCGCCGCCTCGGCTTTCCTTGCCCCAATGATTGTCGGCAAAGAACTCCACTGCTTGTCTCTTTTCAAGGTTCTACCTCTGTGCTTTCGGAGGAAATTAAAAAGGGCGGGATCCTGGAAAGGATACCCGCCCTCATTAAGTTGAAGGACGCTCCTCTTAACGACGAGCGCCTGGTAGGGCGCTTACATACGCCACACACTGACCCTGGTTTGTGAAAGTCGGGGCATTGAATCGCTGCCAGCCGTTATTCTTGCATTGATCCTTATTCACCGGAGGTCCGGTGATCGGGTCGCAAGTATCACCAATCCCATCAAGATCGAAATCGGCCTGATCGGGATTAGCATTCAACGGGCAGTTGTCTGCGCCATCGAGGACGCCGTCGTTATCGTCATCTCCATCACAATCATCGCCTAGACCATCATGGTCCGTATCGAGCTGACCAGGATTTACGACTGACGGACAGTTGTCATTGGAGTCGGCGACGCCATCGCCGTCGGCATCCGGACAACCCGCGGAGTTAACCTGAGTGCTTGGAGCTGTCCCCGGACATTGGTCATTGGCGTCCAGCACGCCGTCATTGTCGTCATCCAAATCACAGGAATCACCAAATCCATCGTTGTCAAAGTCGACTTGATCCGGGTTCGGTGTAAATGGACAGTTGTCATCAGTATCGGCGACGCCATCTCCATCGGCGTCGGGACAGCCGGCCGCGTTGACTTGCGTATTAGGCGGCGTGTTGGCACAGAGGTCACTACCGTCTGCCACACCATCGTCGTCGTCATTGGTATCGCAGGCGTCGCCCAAACCGTCATTGTCGAAATCAATCTGGTCGGGGTTTGCAGTAGACGGACAATTGTCGTTTGCATCGGCAACCCCATCACCGTCGGCATCCGGACAACCATCAGCGTTTACCTGAGTACCCGCAGGAGTACCCGGACATAAGTCGTTCGTATCCAGGACCCCATCGTTGTCATCATCGGGATCGCAGGGGTCACCGAGGCCGTCGCCATCGGCGTTCGCCTGGTCCGTATTAGGTACCAGTTGACAGTTGTCGCAAGCATCCCCGCGACCGTCTCCATCCGAGTCAGTCTGATCGCTGTTGGCGGTCGTAGGACAGTTGTCATTTGCGTCAGTGACGCCATCGGCATCCTGATCAGGCAATACGGTTATGCTGACGGTGGAGGTGTTCGAGTTAATACTTCCGTCGCTCGCCCTAAACGTAAAGCTGTCAGGTCCGCTGTAGTTAAGGCCCGGGGTGTAGGTCACTGTGGCGCTGCACTCGCCGCCTGAACAGGTAGCGGAACTGACAGCACCCAGTGAGCCATTGGCCGGGCCGGTTACGATACTGAATGAAAGTGTGTTGTTGTTGGAACGCACCGCGTTCAGAGTGATCAAGACCGGAGTGTCTTCCAGCGTACTGGCCGACTGATTGGCCGTTCCCGGCGGGTTGGTTCCATTCGTGCCCGCTTCAACGCAATTTTCAACTGCGTCTGGCAGGTTCGAGAAGAAGTCGTAGCCCGTTAAGGTTTCGACGGCATCCACTGTTGTGATGTACGTCATCCAGTCAGAGTTGATAGTTTGAGTGTTAGGCATAATCACGGCGAGCGTCTGCGTTGAACAACTCACCCGCGAGATGTCGTCGTTACCTTTCGGCAATATCAATGCGACTTTCCAGGTTTGCGCTGGCACAGTCACATTGCCGCCGGCGATTGTCGAAGCGGCACCATTACTACCAACGCCGCCCGTCCCAACTCCACCCGCAACAATGTAGACCTCATTTGCTGGTGTAAGCGATCTAAGATGGCCTTCCAAAGCCGCCCACGGCCCCTGATTATTGTTTGGGGCCTGGGGAATCATGTTCGACATCAGGAACGTCGCCTGATTGATGGGAACGGACGTTTCTTTGTCTCGATCCGCATTCGGCACCATGTGACCACGGTCGAAACCGGAGCCGACATAATCGAATTCTGAAACGCGGAACCAATCGGCTGGAACTTCTGGGTCAGCCCGGAAGGTATCAACCCGTGTCAGCGTTCCAATCCATTCATCAGACAAGTGCCAGCTTACCCAGTTAGCACCTCCCCGCGACCGGTTATATGACAGAGTAAACTCGGGTTTATCCATCAAATAATTATTGTCGCTGGCGGGAACTCCTGTATTGGGCGTTCCCATGGTCAGGTGAACGCTCGATGGATATGGCGGTGCGGTGCCGTTTGCCACCGTAAAGATAAAGACCTTGTTGGCGGGCAGGGTATCGCCGTTGACCGGGTCGTCCGTGTCCACATCGTGCACCGCATCCTTGAAGATGGTGACGGTGCACTGCTCGCCGGCGAAGAAGTTTAAGTTAGGCGTGATGGTGTAGGTGTCGTCACCAAAGAACGACCGCACCGTAGCATCGTTGTGGTTGCCCGTCGTCGTGCAAGTGATGTCATACCAGTCGTCGTCCACGGTCACCGGCTCGGTGAAGTTGATATCGATCGTCGCATCACGTGGCGCTGTAGTGGCGCCGTTCCGAGGATCGGTGCTGAATACCGCTGGCCGAAGCTCAACAATCGGTGCAGTTCTTCGCGGATTCGGCGCTCCGGCAAAGAAGTCTAAGGAGTTGTTGTCGGTATCTCTGGCTCCGCCGTTCACGCGGAAAATAGAGGTGGTATTGCTTGGAGCTGGTGCTCTGTTGGTTTCGGAGCAGTTTGCGGTGGTGCCGTAACCGACAAAATCAACAATCGAGGGATTGCCCAGGGGACACGGGCCCTCAAGCGAATCGAAGTTGTTGACAAGCGCGACTTTCCCCGTCGTCGCACTCATGTTTATGTCGCCATTTACGTTTGCCGGGGGCACTGGGATCGTCCCTGCCGGAACCGTCCCAGCCGCTAGACGAATCAAATAATACTCGCCAGATCCTATTTCTCCGCCCAGCGGTTGCACCTGCCACGTATCACCAGTCGCTGGACCATATTGTATGGACCAGCCTGTCAGGTCGAACGGTGTTGAGTGCGGATTGTACAGCTCGACATAATCGTGACTGTAGGTGGAGCCACTGTTTGCACCGCCTCCATACAGCTGACTGATGGTGACATGATCCGGAATCAGCGGCAGGACATTCAACACTATGTTCGTGCTGGCGGCACGCAACTGAGCATCTGTGATTGTCACCGGCAATGACTTGGTTCCGGTCGAATTATTCGCCGGTATCGTGGCCAGATAAGTGAACGTACCTGGACCGCCACTGAAAGTCTGAGCGTTGGACCCGCCAATCTGTGAAAGATCTGCCGTTACTGTCAGACCGGTACTGGCGGGATTCTGAGCTGGCGCTACGTAAACCGTCAGCGTGGTCATCTCGCCCTGCAGGACTGAGCTGGGATTTGCCGCACCGAACCCGGCCAGGCCCGTGCAGTCGTTAAATGGAGATGAGCTGTTACGTGGAGTTGGCGCTCCCGACAGGAAATCATTCCCGTTGTCGTGGGTGTCAAAACAACCGTCTTCCTTGCGGAGAGCGGCCGTGGTGTTGGTCAGCTGTGGGGCCGGGTTCGCTCCTTCATGACAAGTCGTCGCATCACCGTATCCCACGAAGTCCATTAGCCCGGCGCCGTTCGGGCAGCTTCCGGTGAACGGGGTAGCGCTGCTTCTTAAAGCTACTACTCCAGCCGTCGAACCCACTGTGATTGTTCCAACTGCATCAGGGGTGGGGAGATTATCCGTACCGCCTGCGCCCTGCGATTCCTGGACCAGGAAGTATTGCCCTGGCTGCAGAATGAGATTCGGCAGCGGCGTTACCAGCCAATTTCCCGAAATTAAAGCCTGCACGGACCAGCCGTTCAAATTAACGGGTGCGCTGCTGTGATTAATTAGCTCGATGTAGTCGTTCTTCAGGGTGGCGCCTGTATTACCACCTCCACCGTACACCTGACTGATGATCACGGATCCAGGCGCCAATTGAACCGTCACGACGACGGTACAGTTTGCGGTCTCCGGGGTTGGCGAATCGTTGTTGGCCCACTGAATGTCGACGTTGTAAGTTCCTACAGCTGTCGTGTTCGCAACGTTCAGAGTGGCCGTAGCCGTTCCTCCCGAAGCTCCGGCCGGACTGAAGCTATCCAGAGTGATGCCTGGGACAGACGCACTGGTAATAGTTGCACTGGTCACGGTCCCGTCAGGGTCTGTGGCGCTTACTCCCGTGGAGCCGCCGCTACCTGAATTAACGTTTAGCGAACCGGGACAATTTGGGGCGATTGCCTGATTAGGTGGTGTCACCGTGACCAGGACTGTGCAGGTCGCGGTCTGCGGAGTTGGAGAGTCGTTATTTGAGTACTGGATAACGACGTTATAAGTCCCAGACGCCGTAGTATTCGCCACGTTCAAGGTTGCGTTGGCCGTACCACCAACGCCACCTGCGGCGGTCAAGCCATCAAGCGTAATCCCGGGAACTGCCGCACTGGTGATCGTCGCGCTTGTAACCGTGCCATCAGGATCCGTCGCACTAACGCCAGCGGATGTCGCAGTGCCTTGAAGTGTAGTCAGCGATGGTGGACAGGTTGGAACGATTGCCTGGTTGTTGGGCGTGGGCGGACTTGAAAGATTCTGTGGATCACCAGGTGTAATTAGTTGGAAGTCAGTCGCGTTATTGTCCGTGTCTTGTGTGCTTCCGTTGAGTCCGCCGGGTTTCCGCTCATAACTACGATTCAAATTCGAGGTGCCCAACTGGGCGAGAGTAGTGCCTTCCTTGTAAGCGGAGCCCGCACTCATTCCCACCTGATCAATGATTACATTTGAAGCATCAAGTAGTGCTATACCCCCATCATCGGTCACGCCAACAGTGTAGGTCTGATTTCCCGGCACGGCGCCGCTGTAGCCTGATGCGGCACTATTGGTTGCCAGGAAATGACCCTTGGCTGGAATCGTAGTTCCTGCCGTAATCGTTAGTCGCGTGCTCGTTCCAGCGGCATTGTTCGACCCGTTGATCTTCCATCCGCCGATGTTGATTGGGCTGTTGCTTAGGTTATATAGCTCAACAAACTCATCATTACCTCCGCTTGGGCCCCTTACGCGAAACTCGCTTATTACGACTGTGGCAGAAACGGCTTGCACCTTCCTCGGGAAGTACATCTGCTGAACAAATAAGGAAACACCAAAAAAGGTGGCGATCAAAAGAATAAATAGACGGGTCCGCGGAGCGGAGCGGAGGGCTGTAGGCATAGTACGGTCCTTTCAAATACAGTTTTACTGAAGGTTCCGCACGTTGAACCGGGGATTCACAGAAACTAGCTCTAGGAATGTGTGAAGTTTTTCAGCAATCTTGCGGGGGTCAAGGTAAGTTTTTGCAAGTTGCTTCGCTATGAGCTGCCGTGATTCAGCACCTTTTCAAGTATAACACGCCAGGGTATTTGTATCAGAGCAAAAAATTCTAGAGGTCGCGAGATTGCCTTTGCTGGTTTCGCAGAGTTGTAGGCTGACAAACCAGCGCCGCGTCGGCATAATGGCTCCGCTTTTCGAGACCCAAACTCCCGCGGGGTTCCACCAGAAGTGAACATTTCCTCGATTGAATTGCGCGAAATTCGTCTGCCGCTAATCCATTTTTTTGAAACCAGTTTTGGTCGCACCACTGAGAGACGAATTGTGCTCGCCCGCGTTATTGACAAGGATGGGGCCGAGGGATGGGGAGAGTGTACCGCCGGGGAAGGCCCGTTCTACTCTGAGGAATGGGTGGAAGCCGCCTGGCCCACCCTCAATGACTTCCTTGCTCCGATGATTGTCGGCAAAGAACTTCAAACTGCCGCAGGAGCTTCGGACTTGATGCGGGCTGTGCGTGGGAACCGGATGGCAAAGGCAGCTCTCGAGACCGCCTGTTGGGATCTTGAAGCGAAGATTCTTGGGCAGCCGTTGTGGAAACATCTTGGTGGGGTGCGGAAAGAGATTCGCTGTGGGGTTTCCATTGGCATTCAAGACTCTCCCGAAATGTTGCTGGAGAAGATCGCGAAAGAAGTTGCGGCGGGATACCAACGCATTAAAATCAAAATCAAGCCCGGTTGGGACGCCAAGATTATTGAACGGGTACGGGCGGAGTTTCCCGAGGTTCCTTTAATGGCCGATGCTAACTCTGCGTATACGCTGCGTGATGTACCGTTGTTCAAGGAGTTGGACCAATACACGCTCATGATGATTGAACAACCCCTGGCACACGACGACATATTCGACCACGCCGAGTTACAGAAACAGATAGAAACTCCAATTTGCCTGGACGAATCGATCCGGACCCGCGAAGACGCGGCGCACGCGATCTCACTAGCTTCATGTCGAATCGTCAACTTGAAGCTGGGACGCGTTGGCGGACACTGGCACGCAAAACAAGTTGAGCGGATTTGTCGTGAGAAGAATGTTCCCGTTTGGTGTGGAGGGATGTTGGAATCGGGAATCGGCCGCGCTCACAACATTGCGATGGCTACGCTTGAAGGCTTTTCCTTGCCCGGAGACGTCTCAGCTAGCGCTCGATATTGGGAAGAGGACATTATTGACCCGCCGGTCACAGTTTCTCGAAGTGGAACCATCGATTCGCCATGCCAAGCTGGTCTCGGTTTCGCGATTAATCTGCCACGAATTGAAAAGCTGACCGTAAGAAGCGCAGTCATCAAATAAAGTCTGAACTTTGTTCTTTGTGCTTTGTACTTGGGGGCTGTGTGCTCCTTTATAGAATTCCGTCTAAGATGACTCCACCGAGCTAAGGGCATACAAAGTACAAAGAACAAAGCACCAAGAACAAACCCCAGGAAACCAATGGAACTCTCTCTTTCTAACCTCGCTGCCTTCACTGACTACTTCGTTAGCCGCCACGAGGCGATCGTAGCCTTCACGCGTGCGCTGGTTGAGGTCGAGTCTCCTTCAGGTGATGAGAATGGGAGCAAAGCGGTTGTGTCTCTTCTCGCGGCAGCGGCGGCGGGCATTAACCGAGTGACAACTATCGATCGTGTGGTAAGTGAAGACTACGGCGAGCATCTGCGCCTGACGGCGTTCGGTGAGTCAAGAGAAAAGCCGATCATAATCATCGGACATACCGATACCGTTCACCCACTCGGTTCGCTGAATGAGCGTCCCTGGCGCATCGAAGGCAATCGCGCATACGGACCGGGCGTTTTTGATATGAAGGCTAACTGCGCCCTTGCTCTTGAGGTGATCCGCGCCTGCGCTGCGATGGGATCACCGAAGCGCCCTGTGGTCTTGCTGTTGACATGCGACGAAGAAACCGGAAGCCGCACAGGCCGACATTTGGTTGAAACTGAAGCTCGACGAGCACACGCGGTTCTGGTTCTCGAACCGCCAGCTAGTGGCGGACGGGTCAAGACGGCCAGGAAGGGAACCGGTATTTTTACAATTGAAGCGCGGGGCCGCGCAGCGCATGCCGGGCTTGAACCTGAAAATGGTGCAAGTGCGATTCTGGAGTTGGCGAAACAGACGGCGCGACTACATTCATTGAATGGATCGGCCGGTGGTATCAGCGTTAACGTTGGGGTGTTTCACGGCGGTACGCTTTCGAATGTCGTCGCTGAATCTGCAACCGCAGAAATCGACATCAGATTTACTACCGCAGACGAAGCGGCAATGATCGAGAAAGAGATTCGGAGTCTCCCTCCGTTCGATGAGCGAGTTCATCTGATCGTTAAGGGTGGCATAAACCGACCTCCGCTCGAAAGAAACGAGAAGGTCGTGAAACTTTATCACCACGCCAGGGCCATCGCTGGAGAATTGAACTTCAGCCTGGAAGAAACACAGGTGGGCGGGGCTTCTGATGGGAACTTCGCCGCGGCTGCAGGCGCGCCAGTTTTAGATGGTCTCGGAATTGATGGTGATGGCGCACATGCAAGCCACGAGCATATCAGCCTCGATGACATACCACGGCGTGGCGCCTTGCTCGCCGGCTTGATCACAACTCTATGACGTGGCGCGTCCTGATCAGCGCACCTTACCTACTTCCTCTTCCGGAAGAATTTCGTTTACAACTTGAAAGTGCAGGCGTTGAGATAGTTACGCTCGACGTGGGTGAACGATTAAGTGAAGCAGATCTTCTGGCCGTTATCGATCAGGTTGATGGTGCTGTTTGTGGGGACGATCCCTTCACCGAAAAGGTCATGCGGAAAGCGTCCAGGCTAAAGGTCATTTCCAAATGGGGAACGGGAATCGATTCCATCGATCAGAATGCGGCCGCCAAACTGGGCATTCGTGTTTGCAACACGCCCGACGCCTTCACCAATCCGGTCGCCGACACCACCCTTGGTTACATACTCTGCTTTGCTCGCGGTTTGGTTTCTATGGACCAGGATATTCGCCAGGGTGTGTGGGCGAAAAGAAATACAGTTGCTCTGAAGGAATGCACTCTGGGAGTTGTAGGTGTCGGCAATATTGGTAAAGCTGTGGTGCGACGAGCGCGGGCTTTCGGAATGAAGGTAATCGGAGTTGATCTTCAGCCGATGCCAACTTCTTTTCTAGAAGAGACAGGTATAGAGATGATGGCGCTGCAGCAGCTCCTGATGCGGGCTGATTTCGTTTCACTCCATTGCGACCTCAACCCTACTTCATTTCACCTCATCGCCCGCAACGAACTTGCGCTAATGCGCTCGTCTGCGTTTCTGATCAACACGGCGCGAGGTTCACTGATTGATGAATCGGCCCTGGTTGAAGTCTTGAGGGAACGAGGAATTGCAGGCGTTGCGCTCGACGTCTTTGAAGTCGAGCCCTTGCCTGCTGAGAGTCCGCTCCGCTCTTTTGGAAACTGTTTCCTTGCTCCTCACAATGCAAACAGTGACCGGGTAGCACGCCAGCGGGTGCATAGATCGACGTTTGAGAATCTGCTGCGCGGGCTCCGCGAGTTGGATGATGGTGCGAGGAGGGTTGTGCCCAACGAACCTTCATAAAAAGTCGTCTTCTTGAAGTGCGCCGCCTTGTCGGCGCTTTCACCGGTCGCGGTTTTGCGCGACCTGGTACGCATCAGTCAACGAGCGGCGCTGACCGCCGATGACCAAAGCGCCGACAAGGCGGCGCACTCCAAGAAGTTCAGTCTCGCCAGCGCATGCCAAGCAAGAAAGAATTGAGTCTCCGAAATCCAGACGCCCAAGGCGCCGCTCTCCTCTACCAGGGCATCAAAAACATGTTGCGTTGCGACGAAGCCGAAGTTGTCTCGGGCATAGCGAAATATGTGATGTCTCAGCACAGGTTATTGCGAATTGGTTCTGAACTGATGGTACGCGCCCGTCGAACGCCGCTTCCTTCGATCATGGCTCTTCTCGGTGCCGTCACGAGATTCCTTGAGGTGCGACAGGGATATCAATCAGAAGGTGCGATCTGGGTGGCCCGACTTGGTAACGAACGGCGCGCAATCGAAGAGATAATTAATTCGGTACCGGAGTTGAATTGGACTGAAGTACGGTTAGGTAGACCGCCTGATTTGTTGGGTTTACGAGCGCTAATGCGGAGAATCCGATCAAGGCCACAGCGCCTGTTGAGGATTGCACGGAGGCTGCACCAAAGGCACGAGTTCTTTAGGGTACTGCGCGCGATTGAGTTGGTTGGTTACTACGCCCGTTATCTCAGCATCTTTCAGGAGGGTCGTTACGATGTTGCGATGCTGTCGAGTCACAGTAACCCACATGGCATTGCTTTCAACCTCGCAGCGCGACGAGCTGGTGTTCCGGTGGTTCTGATAACTCACGGCATGCCGGTGCGTCCTGTCGCGAAACTCCGATACGACCTTGCGTTAGTTCATTGCGAAGCGGCGCGACTCACTTATGTTGAAGAAGGATCTGATCCGGGCCGTGCTCTTATTCATGGCCGGCGCCAGCATTTCCGGGAGATGCCGGTCGATGCGATTCCTCGACAGGTCACAGTTGGAATATTTCTTTGCAAGGACGTCAACGAGCAATTAGTTCGCGCTTTAGTCGGTCAACTTCTTGGTGATGCGAAAGTCGCCAGTGTTCTAATACGCCCGCATCCGAAGAACCTTTGGCGCGAACTCGATATCTGGATCGAATCTCAAAATGATCTCCGTTTGAGGCGAACGCAGGGTGGCACAGTTTCTCAAGACCTCGCCACAGTTGATATCGTGCTGGCTGGAAACTCCAGCGTGTTGATTGACGCGGTTACGGGAGGGCGGCCGGCTGCCTTTGTCCCAGGATTGGATCGCGGCGCGCCGGATATGCACCAGTTTGTTATGCGCGGTCTCGTCTGTTCGCTCGAAACCGCGATGGACGGAGCCGCATTGAAATTTGAGCTAGAGAAGATTGCGGCGTTTTATCAACGACCAGAATGGGTTGAAGTGCTTCGCCTTTTCGCGAATATAGATGAGGAGCAGATCAGTGTCCGGAACCGGTTTGCTGCGGAACTGCGGCAACTAGCTACGTCGCGACTCACATGAATCCGCTAATATGATGAGGACGATCGCAATCATTCCTGCGCGAATGGCGTCATCACGGTTTCCCGGCAAGCCATTAGCCCTGTTGCATGGCCGGCCCATGATCGAACACGTTTTTCGTGCGGCAAAACTATGCGACGTTTTGGACGCAGTCTACGTTGCGACCTGTGACCAAGACATTCGAAAGACGGTGGAGGGATTTGGAGGCAACGCGATCATGACGTCATCAGGTCATGAGCGCGCCAGCGACCGGGTAGCCGAAGCCGCAGATTTAATTGATGCTGCCGCAGGACAAACCAGCGATATTGTCGTCATGCTTCAAGGTGACGAGCCAATGATCAAAGCTGAGATGATCACAGCCGCGGTTGCTCCGATGTTGGCCCATCCAGGTGTTCAATGCGTGAACCTCGTGCGAAGAATAGTCAGTCGCAAGCACTATGAGGACCCAAATACAATCAAAGTCGTAATGAACAATCAAAGTGAGGCGTTGTATTTTTCAAGGGCCGCGATTCCAAGCTTTGAGTTGATAAGCGAAGAGAATATTGCATCCTACAAACAGGTCTGTGTTATCCCTTTTCGGCGACAATTTCTGCGAGAGTTTTCGCGAATGCGGCCAACACCGCTCGAGCAGATCGAATCGATTGACATGCTTCGCGCCCTGGAGCACGGACACAAAGTTCACTTGGTTGAGACTGAAATTGACACACACGCCGTTGATTCAATTGAAGACCTGAGACTAGTTGAGTCTCTTATGAGCCGTCTTGATTTCTGAACCATGAAAATAGCAACCTGGAACGTTAACTCAATACTGGCACGCTTGCCCCATGCCATTCGCTGGCTAGAATCGGCGCAACCCGACGTGCTTTGCATGCAGGAAACAAAGTGCACCGACGATAAGTTTCCCTTTGATGCCTTTTCACAAATAGGTTATTGCCCGACTGTGTTTGGTCAGCAAACTTACAATGGCGTGGCAATCCTGACTCGTAACGAATGCGTCGACGTCCAACGCGGCAACTACGAAGATCAGGAGGGCGCACATGCTCGTTTGTTGGCGGTCACTCTTAATGGCATTCGGATCGTAAATGTCTATATCCCAAATGGCCAGGCGGTGGGGTCGGAAAAGTTTGAGTTCAAGCTTGATTGGATGAGAAGGTTGCGAGCATTTTTCGACAACAACTTCGAGCGAGACTCACCAGTTGTGCTCTGTGGCGACTTCAATGTCGCGCCCGAGGATCGCGACATTCACAATCCACAACTTTGGCAGGAAAGAATCATGTGCAGCCAGGCAGAACGCACGGCGCTGGATGAGATTAAGCGTTGGGGCTTCACCGATTCATTCCGGAAGCATCACGAAGAAGGTGGTCATTTCTCTTGGTGGGACTATCGAGCGGGCGCATTCCGTCGCAACATGGGCCTGCGGATCGATCACATTTGGGTAACCAAGCCGCTTCTAAGCGGGAGCACAAACACATGGATTGATGTGGAGCCGCGGACTTGGGAGCGGCCATCTGATCACGCCCCGGTCATTGCCGAGTTTGCGGAATAGGCAGCGGCCCAGAATGGGATTCTGAGCCGCGTCTAGTCGAATCGTGGGAGCGGGGTTAGGGAGTTACGGGCGGTGTACCGAAGCTGTAGTTAAATCCTCCACCCATCACGGAGAGTATTGCATAGATAATCAGCAACACTGTCCAGGCCATCATGACATTCTTAACGCCCAGGCGTCCTGCGTTCATCCAGCCCCAGATGAAGGCAAACAGACTGCAAATCAGTCCGAGCACTCCTTTCAGTGCGCCATCATTCTGGAAGATCTTGATCAGCACGATGATCCAGCAAATGACACAACCTATCAGCGCAACCAAAGCAAGTATTCCTAACATTCGGTTTCTCCTCCGTTTAAGCGATAGTTAAAAGTCTGTCTCAACCTCGAATCAGCTGCGCGAATACGCTCGGGAACAGAAGTAATCTCGCCAGCCAGTAGAGAATTAGACCGCCCATAATTATGATTGTCAGCCCAGACTGTCGTTCAAGTGTTTCTGCTTTATGAATGAATGGCTCGCTTACCGATTGAGGCAGCAACGTGCCAATAACCACCATCACGATCAGCACCAGAAAGACTGGTGCAAAGGCATGAAATTGAATCGACGCGTGCACCTCACCCCTAAGTAATAACAAACACGCGCGCGTTAGTCCGCATCCCGGACAAGGGACGCCAGTTAATTTAAAGAACGGACAATCCCAAGCCGGAAGGTGTAACCAACTAAAAATGACGTGGAGACAAAGCGCTCCAATAAGTAACAGGCCGAATTTGCGATTACGCAATAATGTTGCAAGTGGAACAAAAGCAGCTTGGGGCAACATTGTGGGCGGCATTCTATAGCAGGTTGGACGGATTCACTACTTTTCTTTTCCCGCCTCGCGTTTTATTGGGTTTGGTTGAAATGGTAAACGTTGCGTCGGGTTGGATAGCTTTTCACGCCGTTTCAAGCACCGGCGGCGGAGGTGGTTGCGGATTGCTGTAAAGGGAGGGAATCAGTTTCTCGCTTTCTCTCTGCTGTCGATCAATTTCTCTCACCACCATTATCGCCAGGATAGCTGCAACAATATCCAGGATGGATGTAACCAAACCCAGGATCGAAGAAACCTCGGGTGTCATTTCCCCACGCCAGGAAAGACGCAAGTAGATCTGGTTGGCAAAGTTGGAAGCGAGCCAGAATCCCCACCACAGGGGGAAGAAACCTGGAGGCCCCAAATCCCTGAAAAAGTCGCCGGAATTTGGCACGCTTTTGTTCCATAGTTCTTTGATCGCACGGTAGGGAACCACGAGAGTTACAAAGGGTACAAAGAAACTTCCAACTGCCCACCCCGATGAGTACTTGATTTCACCTTTTCGAATGCCAAAACTTGGTAAGTTCTCGTATGAGCGGTAGAGCCACATCAGAAACGCGACAACCGTGGCAATGTAGACGGCAATTTCGAGCAGCGCGAGCCCCATCACCACGAGGGCCGCAGCCAATGTAACCGGATCCGTGATTTCCTCGTCGGAGTTAGTGAACTGAGGATAGAAGAACTCGAGGACGAAAATAAAAAATGACACCAGGCTAAGGACAGCACTGATTAGCAAGAGAAGGCTTACAACGCGCGCCCGGTTGTGAGCTGAAACATATGGAGGTGAAAAAGTGTTGGGCGTGGAGAATTGTGGGGAGCTAATAGCGTCTCCTTCGTACTTGCCTCAAAGAGGCTTCCAATGAGCTTCTCTTCGGTTGGGGATCAGTTTGAGGTTAGCTCCGCAGTCTTCTCAGTGATGTCTTTTTGCGCCCACTCGTTATCCCGGCTGGCCTCGCCCGCTTTAGATCGCTTGGCAGCTTTCATTTTCTGCACCAGGTCCATGTGCGTAGAGAAGTAGCCCAGGCTCTTGCCCACGATTTCCTGAACTGAGTTGAAGCCTTTATCTACCATGAACTTCTCCAGGCCTTCGTTGAGTTCATCGATCATCTTGACGCCGTGGAGCATCACGCCGGTGCAAAGCTGCACGGTTGAAGATCCCAAAAGCATGAACTCAAGCGCATCGTGTGAGTTTTCGATTCCACCTATTCCGCTAATCGAAACGTCGGAAGGAAGTCCCAACGCTAGCTGACTGACCATTCTCAAAGCGATGGGACGGACAGCCTGCGACGAATAACCGCCCGGGACCGTATGACCCTCAACGGTTGGCATCGGTCGCAGTGTCTCTAAGTCAACGCCTATCACCGAGAGGATCGTGTTAATTGCAGAGACGCCAACTGCTCCCCCGCGTACCGCCGCGAATGAAGGTTCTTTTATGTTCGTGATATTGGGCGTCATCTTGGCCCAGACAGGAATGTTTGAAACCTCGGTGACCCAACCGGTGACTTCTTCGCAAAGGTCCGGGTGCTCGCCCATTTCCGAACCCATCTTGCGTTCGGTCATGCCATGTGGACAGGAAAAGTTGAGCTCAAACGCGTCGACGCCCGTGTCCTGGACCATGCGGGTTAGTTCCTGCCATCGGCTCTTCTCATACTCCTCCATGATCGAGGCGATAAGGATGTGCTTGGGATACTCCTTCTTCACCTGGCGAAATTCTTCCAACCAGATTTCGATAGGTCGATCTGAAATCAGTTCGATGTTTTCAAAACCAATTACTTCGCCCGAGGTCTTCGATCGCAGTTTCCCGTAGCGCGGAACAACGTTGACCACCTTGGCCGATTCAAGACTGATGGTCTTTGCGACCGCACCGCCCCAACCAGCGTCGAATGACTTGGCAATTACGCGGGCATTAGTTCCCGGCGGGCCGGAGCCCAGCAGGAAGGGGTTGGGGAAGGTCATGCCGTTTACGGTTATCGATAGATCCATGGTTTCTCCAGGTAAAGTCCAAAGTCCAATGTCCAAAGTCCAAAGTCTGATTTCGCATTCACATTTCTGAGGAGCGCGGAAATAGCTGGTCCAACGTTTAAGAAGACTTTGGACCTTGGTCATTGGACTTTGGACTAGTATTTAGTCGGCAACTAGTGCCCCATACGTATCCGGCCGCCGGTCACGGAAAAACTGCCACGTGTTGCGTACTTCGCGAATTTGGTCCAAATCCAAATCGGCGACAACCAGCGCGTCTTGATCGCGTGGCGCTTCAGCGACAAACCGGCCGCGCGGATCGCAAAAATAGCTCTGACCGTAAAACTCGCCAATGTCCCACGGTTGCTCATGGCCAACGCGATTGATGGCGCCAATAAAGTAGCCATTGGCTACGGCATGAGCTGGTTGCTCGATGCGCCACAGATACTCCGAAAGACCAGCTACCGTCGCAGAGGGGTTGAAAACTATTTCGGCGCCGTTCAGCCCGAGAGCGCGTGCGCCTTCAGGAAAATGGCGGTCGTAGCAAATATAGACGCCGATGCGCGCGAAGGCGGTATCAAACGCCGGATAACCAAGGTTGCCGGGCTTGAAGTAAAACTTTTCCCAGAAGCCCGGGTTCACATGAGGAATGTGGTTCTTACGATACTTGCCAAGGTATTTGCCGTCCGCGTCGATCACCGCGGCAGTGTTGTAGTAAACCCCGGTGATCTCTTCTTCATAAATCGGTACCACGATCACCATGCTGTGCACTTTGGCCACTTCCTGCATCAGTCGCACAGTTGGTCCATCAGGAATCCTCTCTACTGCCTCATACCAACGTGTCTTTTGCTCGGCGCAGAAGTAGGGCGTCGTAAATACTTCCTGCATGCAAATAATCTGCACGCCCTGGTCGGCTGCCTGTTCGATGAAGCCTAAATGCTTTTCAATATTTAGCCGCTTGATATCTTCAATCGGCAAATCGGTTGGGGCAGCATTAGTGCATTGAATGAGTCCGCATTTAACTGTTCGTGGCATCGTTGCTATACCTCGTAAAGTAGCTGATTGTTTCGCGACTGTTCGATTGGAAGTCCATCGGAGCTTTGCCCAGACGTTTTGTTGAGACGCGATGTTTATAGCATTGAACTGACAGATTTTCGAAGCTTAATCCGCAGGGCGTACTGCCTATTAGGCTTTGAATGGAGGGGCGGCTTTTGTGTCAGATCGCGGGATCAGCTTCATGAGCACAAGATAAGTGATTGCTGCGACGCCAAAACCGACGAACCAGGCATAGGCGTATAGATCGAGTAGCCAGGAAATGGTGATTCCGAACCACGAGAGAATTTGACCACCCCAAGCCAGCGCACAACCAAGCAGCGTGGCCACCACAGCGCTCCAGTTCCATCCCGCTGTATACGAGTAGGCTCCCTTGGTCCGGTAAAGATCGGGGAGCGCCAGTCCCTTTTTTCTGAGAATCCAATAGTCGGCAATCAAGACTCCCGCAATAGACCCCAACCCGCCTGAGTATCCGACGAGCCAGGCGAAGATGTAGCCTGACGGATCAGCAAGCAATCGCCAGGGTTGCATCAGGATGCCGATGATGCCTGTAATCAAACCGCCAGTGCGAAACGAAATCCATTTGGGAAATGCGTTGGCGAAATCGTTTGCCGGAGAGACCACATTCGCAGCAATATTGACCGCCAGGGTGGCGACGACGACGGTAAACATCGAGATCGCAATCACCGCGACGCTTTGAAACTGGCCCACCAGCTTCATCGGGTCCCACAGTTCGTCCATCTTCATGTGTGGGTAAATCACAACTGCTGCCGAGGTAATCAGCACTCCCATCGCGGCAAACACCGTCATCGTAGTTGGGAGCGCCGCCACCTGTCCGATTGCCTGCTCACGTTGACTGCGTCCGAAACGAGTGAAGTCAGGCATGTTTAGCGACAGCGTGGCCCAAAACCCGATCATGCCGGTCAACGAAATAATGAAGACTGGCCAAAATTCTGAAAAGGTGTGGAACTTGCTCTGCTGCGTCAGAAGATAGCCAAGCCCGTTTGCTTTCCAGATCGCCCACGCCAAAAGCAGGGCGGTCATGATTAACACAAACGGAGCGGCCCAGTTTTCCACTTTCCGCAGCAGGTCCATCCCGCGGTAAATGATGTAGATGTTCAGGCCCCAGAAGAGTAAGAACGACAACCATTCCGTGGTCATGTGTCCGCCGATTGGACCACCCAACAACGTCTTCCAGCCAGGAATAATGGCGGAGAAGAAAACGTTCAGCGCTTCGCCCCCGATCCACGCTTGAATTCCAAACCATCCGCACGCCACGATCGCGCGCATGAGGGCAGGTAGATTTGAACCGTAGGTGCCGTATGCAGCGCGTGCAAATACCGGGAAGGGAATTCCGTATTTTGTCCCCGGATGCGAATTCAACAGGATGGGAATTAAGACGATCGTGTTGCCTAACAGAATCGTGATGAGAGCCTGCCACCAGTTCATCCCGGCACTGATCAGACCAGACGAAAGCATATACGTCGGAATACAGTGGGCCATGCTAATCCAAAGCGCCGCGTAGTTGTAGGTGGTCCAATTACGCCTGGCAACGGGGACCGGCGCGAGATCTTCGTTATAAAGCGGACTACCCTTAATCTGCTGCGCCGCTTCCGGAAGCAGTTCGACACGTCCATCCTGGTGCTGAATTACTTCGGCTGAGTTGTTTGCGGTCACCCGGATTCTCCTGAAGCTGTTGATTATTGAAGGCGGAAGCTAACGGTCACGCGTGCGGTTACAGAAATAAGACCGGGCGCGATAGCGCTGTCAGCGTCGCGATCCGCTCCGTAGCTTTCGACGGAAACATTTTGAGTTGCGTTCCTGGGACTAAAGTCGCTCTGAGTTTCAGTGATTGTGTACGCTTTGCCAATCACTTGCCCGATCTCGCCAGCCAGGAGTTTTGCTTTTTCCTGGGCCGCCTTTATTGCCATGGCGCGGGCCTGATCTCTGTGTTTCCGAATCTGCGAATCGCGAAATTCAACGTTGGTCACGCGCGTGACACCCGCCTTCAGAAACTCCGAGAGCAAGCCATCGAATCGCGGGATCTCCCGCAAACGAACTGCAACTGTTTTTGAAACTCGGTAGCCAACAAACTCGCGCTTTACGCCTCGTCGTTGGTCGTAATCAAGGTCATCAACGTTGTAGCGAGGCTCAACGCTGATGTAGCTAGTTTGAACTTCTTCGTCCTTGATGTTGCTTCGACGTGCGATGGCCAGAATTTCCCGAACGCTAGCGTCAGTCTTGTTCTTCGCAACCAACATGTCCTTATCGACGGACTCGACCGACAAAGTGAAAACTATTTCGTCAGGTGGCACACGAACCTCCGCCTGGCCTGACACAGTGATCAAGGGTCGCTCGACGTTTTCCTGTGCGGAAACAGGACTGGCGAAGAACACCACCACGACCATCAAGAGAAATAGATTTCTCATCGATATAACCTCGTACTTCGAAATGTATGAAAGGGTAATTTGATGTTCGCCCAGGGAAGCCGGGAACTAGCACGATGGTCTATGTTCGCATTCAGGTATGGCTGTAGTCGATCTCGCAAAGTCCCGGCAGGGCGCATAGTAAGGCAACGGCGAAGGGGCTACAAGTTTATTTTCCTTGCGGTCACATCGCGACGCAGGTTCCTCGCTTCAAGAACTGCCCGTCACCAGCTTTGCCTTTATATTCACCGTTCTCGATAACCACTTTGCCACGCGATAGCACAGTCTCTACTACACCTTTGATCTTCTTGCCTTCGTAAGTGTTGTAGTCCACGTTCATGTGGCTGGTCTTAAGACCGAGTGTTTGTTCCTTTTCAGGATCGAAAATCACGATGTCAGCGTCCGAACCAATGGCGATGGTTCCTTTTTTGGGGAACAGGCCAAACATCTTGGCGGCCGCGGTCGAAGTGAGTTCGACAAAGCGATTGAGACTGATGCGGTTTTCAATTACGCCGCCGTTATAGATGAGAGGGACCCGATTCTCGACGCCGGGCGCACCATTAGGGATCTTGGTGAAATCGTCCTTCCCCAATTCTTTTTGTTCCTTCATGCAGAAGGGACAGTGGTCCGTTGAGATCACCTGAAGGTCATCCATCTTCAGGCCCTTCCACAATTCAGCCTGGTTTGATTTGTCACGTAATGGAGGTGTCATCACGTACTTTGCACCGTTGAAGCCGGGCTCGTCGTAATCATCGAGCGACAAGAAAAGATACTGCGGGCACGTTTCAGCGAATGCAGGAATGCCTCGATCTCGTGCCTGCCGAACCTGGTTAAGAGCGTCGGCACACGAGAGGTGAACTATGTAAACCGGCGACTCGGCCATTTCGGCGATCGCGATTGCGCGATGAACACCTTCGGCTTCGGCAACGGTGGGACGAGTCAAAGCGTGATATTTCGGTGCAGTATGTCCTTTAGCCAGGGCGTGCTTGATGATCTCATTGATGACGATACCGTTTTCGGCGTGCATGCAGATGAGGCCTCCGCGCTCACCCGCCGCAGACATGGCGCGAAAGATGGTTGCGTCGTCAACCAGAAACACCCCGGGGTAGGCCATAAACATTTTGAAGCTCGTGACGCCCTCGTCCATCGCCGTATGCAATTCTTCGATCTGGTTGTCTTCGAGTTCAGTTGTGATCAGATGAAAGCCGTAGTCGATGGCGGTTTTGCCTTCCGCCTTCTTATGCCAATTATCGATGCCCTGAATGAGCGACTCGCCTTTGTATTGCACAGCGAAATCGATGATGGTCGTAGTGCCGCCGTATGCCGCAGCGCGAGTGCCGGTGAGAAAGTCATCGGACGCCTGAGTGCCACCGAAAGGAAGCTCCATGTGAGTGTGTGGATCAATGCCACCCGGAATCACTAGTTTGCCGGCGGCGTCGATGGTCTTGTCGACCTCCATCTCCAGCTTTGCGCCGATGACGGAAATCTTTTCGTCTTCGATCAGGATGTCAGCGCGATAATCGTCGGTGGCTGTGATTACGCGGCCGTTGGTGATAAGAGTTTTCATAGGGTGTTAGGTTTGCTCCTCGCTCCAATAGGAGCGAAATGTTTATAGCACCGGGTAAAATACCTAAAGTTCCTCGCTCCGTAGGAGCGAAATGTTTATAGCACGCAAGGCATGTAGTCAACAGCGCTCCGTAGGAGCGCGATGTTTGCGTCTCAACATCTCGCTCCTACGGAGCGAAAGGGTAATGAATCCATCGGCAGCTATAAACATATCGCCCCTACGGGGCGCGTAATGTTCATGAGTCATCTCATGCCCTGGTCCAACCAGCACGCCCCTAATCAATAAACTCAAAAACGTATTTCTCCTCGAATGCTATCTCATACTTCTTAAGCCATGCCAGGTATTCTTCTCTGAATGTCCTTCGTCGATGATGATTTTCTTGATTCTGAATGTAGCGGATGATGGTGTCGAGTTGTGAGTGGCCATATGAGAACGCGCCGTATCCTTCCTGCCAGGAGAATTTGCCCCGAACCCATTTGTTCTTGTTAATGAATTCGGAGGAGTCAGCTTTGATATCTCGAACGAGATCGGCAAGCGCCATCGAAGGTCGTAACCCAATCAATATATGAAGATGGTCCGGCATTCCGTTGATGGTAATTAGTTTCTGGCCCTGGTTTCGGACGATCCCGGTAATGTACTTGTGAAGTTCTTCTTTGAATTGGGGCTTTATCAACGAGAGCCGATTGCTCACCGCAAAGACTGTCTGAATGTAGATTTGTGAGAAGGTATTGGCCATTCGGTTTCTCCTTTCTGGCTGGTGGAGGCAATGCCCGCGAAACACATGTCGCCCCTACGGGGCGAGGACGCTTCGCAAAAGGCACGGTGCTATAAACATCTCGCTCCTCTGGAGCGAAGACCAGTCGCCCCTCGGGCTGTTTGAACAATTTCAGGTTTGAGCTTGAAGAATTGAGATTTAAAAGCCAACCGATAGTCACACCGAAGTGGGTTTACAGAATAGCAAATAGTCTTGTATCGAATCCGGCACCATAAGGGTTTAGCGTAATTCCTTTGAACACAAAAAGGCGGCTGGTCCATACGAACCAGCCGCCCAGAGTTTTTAAGTCTTGCCTAGTTCACTAACTCAGACGTCAGTATCGCGCCGTTGAGTGCAGTCAACACCGCGCTGATCTTTACAACCTTGCGCGTGTCTTTTGCAATCCAGATCGTCGTCTTGTCTGCTTCGTTTTCGGCCGAGACAACTTCAACTTTGTAAGTGTCGAAAGTGCCACTCGGAATCGTCACACTCTCAGCACCTACAACCTTTAATTGCTTCATCGTCGGCTTCTGTTTCTGCACGTCGAAATTGCGGAAACTAACTGCGTATCCAGGCGCAAGTGGCAACGCGGCCATAACATCAAACGCACCACCACCGTCTGCGAAGAGTGCTCCTCCCAGATCGACATCGATTGGCGTCGTTTGCCCGTTCATGGTCATGGTGCCTTTCGCCTTGTTGCCCTTGAAATCAAGATCAACAACGACTGGGCCTTGATTGATGGTCCGGTGCGTGAGTTGGAGAGTGCCTTTATCCACAGTAGAGACGTCGGACATCTCACCTTGTGGAAGTTGCGCCGTTTCCGTTATCACCCACGACCCAGCCTGCTCTTTGATCTCAGTCTTCATGGTTAGCGGCATGCTCTGACTGCCGAGAGCTATTGAGGCTTTGTGGTTTGAGATTCCGGCTCGAAGATCTGACGCCGGCTTTGGATCAGATGAAGCTACCGCTCCCATGGCTTTTGGCAGCGACACCGTCTTCACATCGACCGTAATTTCCCTTAATCGCGTTGCCACTTCCGGAGTAGTGGTTTCCTGAAAACGTCCGCCAAGGTGCTTGGCAAGGAATTTCTCGGCCGTAGCAAACATCGCCATATTATTTACCGGTCTGGCAAAGCCGTGGCCTTCGTCTGGCGCGACCATGTACTCGACCGGAAAACCTCGATCGCGAAGCGCAATTACGATTTGATCCGACTCGCGTTTGGTAACGCGGGGATCGTTTGCACCTTGAATAACCAGCAGCGGTGTCTTGATCTTGTCAGCGTGCGTCAAAGGCGACTGGCGCAGTAGCTGAGCCTTACCTTCGGGAGTATTCGGATCGCCCATTCGTTCGTAGAAAATCTTTCGAATGGGTTCCCAGTAGGGAGGGATCGATTCGAGCAGCGTAATCAAGTTGGATGGGCCAACTATTGAAACGCCGGCTGCATAAAGATCAGGTGTGAAGGTTACGCCAGCGAGCGTTGCGTAGCCACCGTAGGAGCCGCCCATAATCCCGACGCGCTTCGGATCAGCGATACCTTCGCTAATCAAATACTTTGCGCCCCAGGTCACGTCATCCTGCATCTTCTGGCCCCATTCTTTGTTGCCAGCGTCGAGGAACTTTTTGCCGTATCCAGTGGAAGCACGGAAGTTCGGCATCAACACGCCATATCCGCGGTTCGCCAGGAATTGTGCGAAGCTGTTGTAGCCCCACGAATCACGACCCCATGGACCACCGTGCGGCACGATTACCACGGGAAGATTCTTAGCCGCTACGCCTTTCGGCAGTGTGAGATAAGCTGGGATTTCCAAACCATCTGAAGACTTGTAGCGCACTGCTTTCATCGGCGCCAGGGCGTTACGCGGAAGCTTCTCGCGAGCAATGTATTGCAGGGTAAGTTTCTTGCTCTGGCGATCGAAGAGATAACGTTCGCCCGGCTCAGTGTCGCTGTATGCCGTCACCAACCAGAACCGCTCATCCTTAGTCGAATTTGTAAAAGCGACCTCCTTGCCGGGAAGTTTCTTTTCCACCAGCTTTTGATCGGCTTCAAACGCCTTGTCTTTCCAGTAAATGCGAAGGCGGTCGTCGTTATACGCAGTCGCAATCAATTCGTCGGTTACTTCCGAAAAAGAAGCATTGCCGAAGTCGACACGATTCATCGGATCGGCTTCAACCAATTCTTCCTTGCTGGTGGTTGGGTTGAACAGCACCAGCCGGATTAAGTCGATACCCGAGCCTTTGTTGGTCTGAAAATAAACGCGCTGGCCATCCTTGTGGTACTTGATTGGGCCACAGGTCTCGAAGACGCTACAGGAATACACTTTCGTGAATCCCTTGTCGTCTACCCGCAGGACTTCCGTGTCACCGTTTTCGGCTGCCCGAGTCGCGAGCTTCAGTTGGTCTTTCAGGTCAAACACCCAGCCGGTGATTCGCTCGGTGTTTTGGCGCAGCAGTGTTCGTTCGCCGGTAGAGATCTTAACCCGATACAGATCATGCCAGGCCTTGTCGCGATCATTGATCCCGACATACATCACGTCCGGCTCGCTTCGCGGAACAGCGTAGATTGCCGCGCGAATGCCTTTGGCTTCCGTTAAATTCCGAGACGCGGGTACATCCTGCCCGGCCGCAGGGCTGTCAGCGGGATTGACCGCGTAGACATTGTAATTTTCGTCCCCGGCCTGATCCTGAACGAAGAGAATGTATTTACCGTCAATACTCCAGAAGTAAGAGGGAATCGGTCGCTTACTGTCCGCGGTGATGGGTTTGGCACTTTGGAATGGATCCTCAGTTCGTTTCACCCAAATATTCCTAGTGCCTTTGTAAGGCTTGACGAAGGCAATGAATTTTCCATCAGGGGAGAGTTGAGAATTTGAAATTTCGGGATCACCAAAAAATAGCTCGCGGTCGATTAACGGCGTCTGAACAACCTGGCCGAGGGCAATATTTGCGAGCGCTGCGATAACAACCAGGCCAAGTACAAATGAGAGGCCTTTTCGATAGACACTTGATTTCATAGAACCTTCTTTCATATTTAAAGGGAATACTGAACTGAAGCGGAGCAAACCTCATCATTCTACGAGGGCATCGTCAGTTGAGTTTCAGTTCTTTGTCTGTGAATTTGCCCGAAGGAAGCCCCACAGGTTCATGACGCAGGGAAATTCAGGCGGTTGGTGCGGCGTCCGCTAAACACCGCGGCCGCCAGAATCGCTATGGCCAATGCAAAGAAAATGTCATGCACTACGTCCAAAACAACCGACAGATTGTCTATAGAAGCCCACGTCCAACCACGCGTCGCGAGACTCGGCAAGAAATAGTACAAGGACCTGAAAATGATCGACTGAAATTGAAAAAGGAGTAACCCAACGACTACGAGTCCAGATACTCTCTGATGACGCCTCCAGCGCACAATCGCAAATACAATCCCACCCAGGACCACGAGCATCACGGGCCAGTGCCTGGAGAATACATAGTAGAAGAAGCTGGAGTTCATAATCTCTAGAGCGAGCCAGGCGCCGTAGCGTCGACCTTCCGATCAACGAAGACTGCAACGAGCAGGGTGGCCAGTAACACCGCAAATAGGCCGTTACTAGTCAGCGCCAACATAGAGTAGAACCTGGGACTAGCGTTGCCCTCAGGGCCGTATAGCACAAGCGGAATCCATATGTAGGCCGCCGAGAAGATTAAAGTGTGAAGAATAAGAAAGAAGAAGGTGAGCGAAGCGATGAGCGATACCTTTGGATGTCGCTTCCACCGTCCCAGGGCGATGATCAGACAAACCAGGAGCGTCAAGAGGGAAGGCAACTCCGAGAGCACGTTGCGAACAACTAGGAAAATATCCTGGCTGACGTCTTCCATAGAAGCAGTACTTTCAACCAAGCGCTTTACGACTAGTACAAATTACCCTCTCGTTTTCGGCCAGTGTAGTCAACGTACACAACTTTCAGCTCGGTATAAAAATCCAGTGCAGTCGATCCCTGTTCGCGATCGCCAATGCCGGTTCCCTTGATTCCGCCAAACGGAATATGGGCCTCGCCGCCGGTTGTGGGTGAGTTGATGTGCGTCATTCCCGTTTCGATTTCATCAACAAAGCGGAAGATGCGCGCCGCATCGTTTGAGAAGATTGACGACGAAAGACCATACTCAGTGTCATTCGCAACCTGCATGGCTTCATCAAAATCCTTTACTCGTAATACAGAAACCACAGGTCCAAAAATTTCTTCGCGAGCGATCCGCATGTCCGGAGTAACGTGATCGAAAACGGTCGGCTTAACGAAGAAGCCGTTGTCGAGTCCGTTTCCAGTTGCGCGAACGCCGCCACAGGCAAGGGTGGCCCCATCTTCACGTCCGATGTCCACGTATTTGAGTACAGTTTTGAATTGACCTTCATCGACGCTGGGACCCATTTCGGTATTAGGATCCATCCCGTGACCGATTCGCATTGACTCAGCGCGCTTGACCAAACGTTCGACAAACTCATCGGCAATGTCATTGACCACAACGGCGCGACTGGTTGCAGTGCAACGCTGTCCAGAAGATCCAAAACCGCCCTGTGCTGTGGATTCGACTGCCAGATCAATGTCGGCGTCCTCGAGAATAACAACGGGATTTTTGCCGCCCATCTCGCATTGGACTTTTGCCCCACGCCTGGAAACTTCTTCGTACATACGAATTCCGACTTCATTTGAACCGGTGAAAGACACTGCTTTCACCGCGCGATGATTGATGATCTCGTCTCCTGCTTCCGAACCCGATCCGAGCACTAAATTCAAAACTCCCGGCGGGATACCTGCTTCTTCGAAGATCTCAACAATTCGTACTGCGGTGGCAGGCGTCAGGCTAGCCGGCTTGAAGACGACGGTGTTTCCGGCGACTAGCGCCGGGGCAATCTTCCAAACCGGAATGGCAACAGGGAAGTTCCATGGAGTAATGCAGGCAACTACACCGATCGGCTGCTTTATTGTGTAAGCAAAATTTGCAGGGAGCTCAGATTGGATCGTTTCGCCATTCATCCGCCGCGATTCGCCCGCGCAGAATTCGGCGACGTTAATCGATCTTTGCAGCTCGCCACGAGATTCGGAAATAGTTTTACCTTCTTCGCGGGTCAGTATTTGGGCCAACTCCTCCTTGTGTTCCTCCAACAGTCGCGCCGCGCGTGCAACGATTCGCCCTCGTGCCGGAGCTGGGGTGGAGCGCCATTTCGGAAAATTCTCGGCGGCCGATTCGACTGCGCGCTTCGCCTCCTCGCGACTCGCTTGTTTCACCGTTCCGATAATGTCTTCTGTATTGGCTGGGTTGATGTTTGAAACGGTGCGCGACGAGGTCGACTCGCTCCACTTGCCATCTATGAAATTTCGATATGTATCCATGGTCTATGTTTGACTAGTTGAAGTTCAGGTTCGTGCCAGACGGAACTAAAGCAAACTTGAATTTGCGTCGTTAGCTCAATCGGTGATTCAGGTGAGCACGTAATATAGCACGGGCTTTGCAGTTTGAGCTTCAGCCTAACCTGGACAATTGAGGCCTGCCGCCCTGGAGCAGCACGACCCCACGGATCGCTCAGGTTTAAGGATTCATGTTATATAAACTTCACTTTTATCTAAGAGTCCAGCACATATGAGCAGCCAATTCTCGCCCACCAATCTCTCTGAGCTGTTAAGCCTAAGAGTAGACCAATCTCCCGATAAACATTTCCTCTTTTCGGAAACAGACGGCAGGAAGTTCACCTATAGTGAATTCCAGGAAGCAGTCAGCCGGGTAGCGCGGATGCTTGCTGCCCACAGCATTGGGAAGGGTGACGCGGTTAGTCTGCTAATGCCTAACAGCGCCGAATACATAATTGCCTACTTCGCGTGTTGGAAACTTGGCGCAGTGGCAGGGCCAGTGAATTCATTGCTCAAGTCTGAAGAGATTGCTTACGTCATCTCTGATTCGGAAGCGAAGGCGTTACTGGTCCACCCTGATTTTGTCGAGACGATCGAAGGCATCAGAAATCAATTACCAACCCTCAAATCGGTCATTCAGTTTGATGATGAAACCGCGGCCACGAGCAATTACGCGAACCTTCCGGCGACAAACACGTCTGAAATCAATTCTGATTCTGAAGCGATCATTATTTACACCTCAGGGACAACCGGAAAACCGAAAGGCTGTTTGTTAACTCACGCCAACCTGATCGCAAACGCACGCCAGATTAGCGAGTGGCTGGGCTTTACCGACACTGATCGGCTGCTGACCATCATGCCGTTGTTTCACATGAATGCAGTGTCGGTTACAACGATGTCGGCTCTTTATGCCGGCGGATCAACAGTGGTGAGTCCGAAGTTTTCTGCGTCAAAGTTTTGGCAGATCATTTCTGATTATGAGATTACGTCGTTTGGCTCAGTTGCGACGATGCTATCAATGTTGTTGAGCACCTATCCCAATGGAGTTCCGAAAGAGTTGAAGACTGATCAGCTTCGCTTTGCAATGTGTGGATCGGCGCCGGTTCCGGCCGAGACTTTAAAGCGCTTTGAGGAAACCTTTGACTGCCTTGTCATTGAAGGTTACGGACTGTCCGAATCAACTTGTCGATCAACCTTTAACCCGCCAGACAAACGTCGCCGGCCGGGTTCCTGTGGAATTCCGATTGGGAATGAAATGGCTATCGTGGACGAAGAGGACAGGGAAGTGGTCGACGGTGAACTCGGTGAGATCGTCTTGCGAGGCGAAAATATTCTAAAGGGCTACTACAAAAACGAAGAGGCAACTGCTACGGCCTTTCGTAATGGTTGGTTCCACACCGGAGATGTTGGTTACCGCGATGCCGATGGCTTCTTCTACATCGTCGATCGCAAGAGCGACATGATCATTCGCGGCGGAGAAAATATTTACCCGCGCGAGATAGATGAAGTGCTTTACCAGCATCCGGCCGTCGCGAGTGCGGCAACGATTGGTGTTCCTGATCCACTTTACGGCGAGGAAGTGGCCGCTTTCATAATTCTCAAAAACGGTTCGACTGCGAGCGAAGCAGAGATTATCGAGTACTGTCGCGAACACCTCGCTGACTTCAAGTGTCCAAAGACAATTCGTTTTGTCTCAGAAATTCCCAAGGGACCTACCGGAAAATTGTTAAAGCGGGAGCTGACGAAACTCTACTCCGCATAAACACCAACCGCAGAGTTGACCTTCTTGTTTCGTCTCCGCTCTGGAACGACAATGCCGTTAATTGTTTGCTCCGACTGTAAACATCTTGATATCGGCGAACTTCGGCACCATAAAGTAAATGGGTTGACACAAGGCTGAAATTACCTTGTGCGGAATGTGGCTCTACTTGACGGGGCTTGGTGTATTTCGTAGATTCGCTTCGCTTTACAATCAAGGGTTTCACCCCGCCGCGCGAGTGCGTACTCGAACGGTTGCGAGTGGTGTTACAGGGAACAAGCAGGGTTATCCTCCCGCAGGGCTCCTTTCATAACACCTTAATTGATGGTGCAGATATCAACCGGCGCGAGTTGCGCTCATGTTGAAGTCTGTACCTTTGCCCAAATTCCTCTCTTAAGGAGATTTCGAATGAATAGAATGATTAAAAGATCATCGATCTTTGCATCGATTTTCGTCTTCGCACTGTTTTGCACCGGTGCGGTTTTAGCAGCGGCCGGTTACACACTTTTCGGTGATGCATCGCTGGTTTCGCCCGGCAACAATTCACCGACGGCAGCTGAAATCAAGTATGACCCAGCTGGGCTTCAGTACGGAGGTGTTGATTTTACTGTCCCGGAAGGTTTGACTCTTGCTGACCTCGACGTGCTCAGCACCGATTACAAATTCACGGCAGGTAGCTGTGGAGGTGGTTCACCACGCTTCCAGATTAATGTTCAGGATCCAACTACCAACACGGTGAAGAACATTTTTGTTTACATTGGACCAGCCCCTGGCTACACAGGTTGCCCAGCCGGCATTTACCTGAACACGACGAATCTTCTGGATCCTGTCGACTTTGTTGATGCAACGCAGCTTGGCGGACTCTTCTACATGCCATATGCATCAGCTCAGGCAGCCTACGGAACATATGAAGTCGTGGGTATTCAGCTCGTCGCTGATGGTTATTCGGGCGTTGCTCAAACAACCCATATTGACAACGTCCAGATAAATAACTCGACCACCACCTTCGAGAGTGCAGACTCTTGCAAGAAGGGTGGCTATACCCAGTTCACGTCGGCTCCTGGTCCCTTCAAGAACCAGGGTCAGTGCGTAAGCTACTTTGCCAAGGGCGGCCAGTAAAACTGCTCTCAGGCAATAAAAGGAAAAGCCCCGAGAACCTCGGGGCTTTTCCATTTGAACTGATCGAACTGTTAGACCTCACCTAAGCGAACTGCACCTTGCCGCGTCACTCTCATTCGGTCTTTCAACCAGGCCGCTAGTAACCAAAGCGCGCAGATTGAAATCATCGCCAACGAAAACCACTTGCCGTATAGACCATCGGGCGAAAACTTTTCTGTCGCCGTATGAAGCATTTCACTGTTTGGCAAGACACCCGCTTCAGAGAATTCATGGAATGAGTAGATACCGACCTGGAGCATGAAGAGTAGTAAGAAGATGCCGGTGACCTGGAAAAACCGCTTGATGTTTATCAGATGAGCAAACCGGGTCCACGCAAGAGCGAACAAGAGGGCAGCGCCTAGCCCCAATAATGCACCCGTTACAAGTTGCGGATCGCGCACTTGCATCAGCATCAACGCGGTTTCCATTCCTTCTCTCGTAATCATCAGAAAAGTAAACAGAAACACTCCAGCGAACGCCGCGATCCGGGAGCTCTTTGAAGACATCTCACCTAATCGTTGATGCATTCGTTGACGGAGCTTAGGACCTGTGCGCCACATATGGACCACGAGGGTACCTACCATCACCATAGCAATTAATCCAAGAACTCCCTCACGCATCGCTTCGTTTCCCAGGAACTGACTGACCGACGCGCCAAATCGTTCACCAAACATCTGCTCCAGCCGGGAATCGTCAACACCCTTCGCCAGCACATAACCAAGCCCCGCACTAACAGCCAGGCCCAGCCCAAGAGCAACAAAAACAGCGGAGGTAAGCCATTTCTGGCCGGCCTTGTACAGGTAAGTAAGAATTACCGCTACCAGCAGAAAGGATTCAAATCCTTCACGCAAAACAATAATGAAAGAATTAAGCATGGCGTTATGTTCGGACCAAGATTATGCAAGCTTGAACAAATTTGAGGGCTCCCGTCGAGGGAGAACTCCCACGGAAAGAGTATAACCTAGTTGAAAACAGTTTTCAATTTCATCCCAGCCGTCATTGGCCAGGTTCATGGCTGGATGTTGGGGCTAGAGCTACTGACTGGTGACGGGAATAATCGCCAAATCCGCACGAAGGGCGCCAAGCTTGGTCAGTGCCGTGATTCTCAGCGGTAAACGACGTGAGTCATCGCTGATCCATACGCGCAATTGGTATTTATCCGGCTGGGCATCGTCGGTCGTCAGTGTTAGCTGAATCGCGGGAATGGTTTGAGAGCCAATCTGAACTGCTTCACGTTTTATCGACTCAATAAATAAGGTCTTTGGTTTGTTGTTAACCAGTATGGAAACACCAGTTTTGCGCGGTGGAGACAGATTGAACGTCCTCAGGGCATAAAAAAAGGAGACGTAGTCATGTGTTCCGACGGGAATTTCTATCTTGTCACCCTTTTCGGTTGTGATCGTTCCGTAGTCCTGACTTATTTTTAGCTTCGAACTCGCACGAAAACGGCCCTCCATCAGATTCAACTCCGTCTGATAGGGAAGGAGCGTCTTCGGATCGACATAGGAGTTGATCACGTCGTTAGCAAAAAAAAGATGCTGCAATGCATTCGTAGTTTTCGCACCTACTGAATAGTAGATCCCGTCGCGATCAAAGTACTTAGACCGCGCACGCACGGTAAAGGAGGCTTCGCCCGCGGGCAGAGTGATACCGGGAAGAAAGACGCGGTAGTTCAACTGCTCACCAACACGAAACGGCAAACCTGATAAAGCTCCATCGTTGGCAGGCGATGCGATAGGGTTTCCGGGCTGCGCTGGCGGGACAGGCACTGGTTTCGGCGCAGGTCCAGGCGGACTAGTAGGTGTGGCAATAAACTCAGAACCCGCCAGTTCTACGCGTATCCGTCCTGCGGAGTGCTTGGCGGTTAAGAGAACCGGCACGTGTCTTGGATCGTCACTGAAAAAAACCTTGATGTCGAAATTGTCAGCGCGAGAATTGTTTCTGACATTTATCTCTGTCCCGATAGTTTCAAAGGAACCGACATTCGTCTTCAGCGCGGCCCGCCCTTTTACTTTCACCTCAATGTCGTATGTCACCCCCTCACCGCGCACCGCCAGCCGGTAAGTCATGCCCTCTTGCAGCGGCAACGCTCGCACGCGATACACCGCTGACAAGAAATCGAATGTACCTAAAAAGCCGGCTGTTTGTTGTTCGGGCAGAGCGGCGGTGCCAGCTGGTTGATTGAACTCGGCTGATGTTTCAGAAGTGTTAGTTGCGGATCGGATTACCTGTTGGGCGTGGAACGGCAAACCTGTCTGCGGGTCAACATAAGTGATGTAGTCGTTGTTTATCGCAAAGAGTGCGGCGTTGACCATGCCGATGGTCTCGGCATGGGCCTTCAACATGATGCCCTCGCGACCTGCAAGCGTACCCCGACCCGCGACCAGCATCTCAATATGGGCCGCGCTAACGAAGTTGGCGAACGTCACGTTGTAGGTGAGTCGCTCACCAAGTTTATATGGCGCCGGCGAGAATGGTTGATTGATTACCTGAGTCGTGTCCTGCGCGTACAAAGGTAAGGCAAACGCGCCGAGGAAAAGAAAAATGACGAAGAGATGCCCAACTGTCGAGAGTTTCAACCTTGATGTCACCTTTGAATCATAATTCAAAAAGCAATCAGAGCAAAAAGCACAGCACCGACTAGCACCTGGAACGGGAGCTAATCACTTCACCAATTGCTGTGCGTGATCTACACGCCGTTAGGCCCATACAGTTCCGTGCACTTCGTCAGGCAGGCTACGCGGGCACGCTTTCTAGGTCATCGAGAATCGACTGGACGGCGCGCACCGCGTCATGGGCCATGAGAATGGGCCTCCCAATCACAATGTAGTCAGACCCTGCCCGGATCGCTTCGCGAGGGGTCATTACGCGTTTCTGATCGCCAGGATCGGAACCAGCAGGCCGGATTCCAGGCGTGACAATCAGGAAGCCAGGCTTCTTCACAGCTGCTCGCACACGTTCCACTTCTCGCGGCGACGCAACTACTCCATCGAGCCCGGACGCCTCGGTAAGCAGCGCTAAACGGGTTACCATTTCTTCCGGATTGTCAGTAATTCCCAACTCGGCAAGAGTGTCGGCATTCGAACTCGTAAGCACCGTTACCGCGATGATTGCAGGCGCCGCAAGCCGCTCTTTCGCCACGAATTCGCTTACAGCGTCTGCGGTCCTCCGCATCATCTCGGTTCCGCCAGCAGCATGAACATTGAAGAGTGAAACGCCGAGACGTGTAGCTTCGACAGCAGCGGCAGCGACTGTGTTCGGTATATCGTGGAACTTAAGATCCAGAAACACTTGCTCTTGCATCGCCACGATTTCTCGAACCAACTCCGGGCCGGTGGATGTGTACAGTTGAGATCCAATCTTGAACATCCCCACCATTCCGCGAAGAGCACTCACGATTCGGCGCGCCTCGGCGCTGGTTTCAACGTCAAGAGCAACGATCAATTTATTGCGACCTGGTTTCATCTCAATTACTCGGACGAACTTTACTTTCCGTGGTGAAGTCTTTTGCGCGAGAGCCTACTGCTTCATCGAATGAAACGAATCCTTCGCGCGAAAGTATCTTGCGCAGTCCCTCGTTTATTTCCTTGACGATGCCTGGGCCATGGTAAATGAAGCCAGTGTAGATCTGAATGAGACTTGCGCCGGCGCTAACCATTTGCCAGGCATCGTCGGCATTAAAGATGCCACCTACACCGATGATCGGTATTAGGCCGCCAACAAGATTATGGAGCGTGGCGACGACATGCGTAGCACGTTGTCTTAGAGGAGCACCACTTAAGCCTCCTTCGCCCAAAGCTGTAACTGTCCTGGCGTCAGTCTTAAGTCCGGATCTCGCTGTTGTGGTGTTTGTTGCTATTAGACCGGCGATGTTTGTTGACTGGGCGACGCTCACCACTTCTCGCAATTCATCCTCGTCGAGATCAGGCGAGAGTTTAACCAGGATCGGAATGGGATTATTCCCGAACCTTGCAGCAAGTTGGTTATTTCGTTCACGTAGAGCGGTTAAGAGCCGGTTAAGATGCGAGGCATGTTGCAGTTCACGCAAGCCAGGAGTGTTTGGTGAGCTGACGTTGACCGCAACGTAATCCGCCACACGGTAGACGATTTCAAACGTCTTGAGATAGTCCTCGACCGCTCCTTCCAGCGGAACGTCTTTGTTCTTCCCGATGCTAACCCCAAGAACACATTCCGGTTTATGTTTCGCTGCTCGCTTCGCAAATTCGACCGCGCCGCTATTATTGAAGCCCGCGCGATTTATTAGCGCCTGGTCCATCGGCAGACGAAACAGTCGAGGGCGCTGGTTGCCGGTTTGCGGCCGGTGAGTAACTGTGCCCGCTTCAATGAAACCAAAACCGAGCGCGGCTAAAGATTCAAGGGCGATACCGTCCTTATCGAATCCGGCCGCCAGACCCACTGGATTTGAGAACGTCAAACCAAAGCGACGGAGGTTACCAAATGGACTTGACGAGTATTGCTCACTCATCCAGCGGGTCGCGAGCTGGGGAGCTAAGGAAAGTGAATGCAGAGCCAGTTCGTGGGCCGTCTCCGCAGGCAAGCGAAACAGCAAAGGCCTAAGCAATGAGCGATAGAGCATCAGGAGCTTTGAAGAGCTAAAAAGCGACAGGTAACGAGCCTGCCGATTCTATCTGTTTCAATCGGAGGCGGCTACTTGTGATTCTGATGGCAAGATATTGATCACTTGGGAACCGTCCCTTGTCACTACTTACTGTTCTTGTTAGTATCCCGCGAAATGGATTTCATTGAGAAAGCGCGCATCATGGACAGCCCGCGAATCAACCGCGCGTTGGCCCGTTTGGCGTCCGAGATCGTTGAAGAAAACCATGGCGCTGATGACTTATATCTAGTTGGTATCAGGCGTAGAGGTGTGCCGCTCGCGGAACGAATGGCAGACAAGATTGCCGACCTGGAAGGTGGTCGTCCGCCGGTGGGAATAGTTGACATCACGCTTTATCGTGATGACCTTTCCACTGTCGGCGCAAAGCCCATCGTTAATCGTACTGATCTTCCCGGCGACATTGAGAACCGTAACATCGTCTTGATTGACGACGTGCTCTACACCGGCCGTACCATCCGGGCTGCGTTGGACCAACTAATTGATTTTGGCCGGCCCCGCCGGGTTCAACTTGCGGTCCTAATCGATCGCGGCAAGGAACACCGCGAGCTGCCGATTCAGGCCGATTACATTGGTAAGCTCGTCCCGACCAAAAAGAGCGAGATCATCAAGGTGATGCTCAACGAATTCGACGAAGAAGAAGGTGTTGTAATCGTCGAACGACCCCCCGGCGAAACGGAATGAAGTAACAGCGGCCAGCGATGGCCGCTTTTTTGTATGGTTTGTCAGTTGTTAGTTGTCCGTGGTCAGTTCTCCTCATGGGAAACAAAATTGAATATGATGTGGCCCAGCCTCGGATCAAAAGTAATTTGGCTAAGAACTGACAACGGACCCCGGACCACTGACCGCTGCTAACAACGGACGCTTAAATGAATTTCAATCGCAAACATCTTCTGGGTATTCGGGAACTCGAGGTTGGTGAAATCACCCATCTGCTTGATACCGCGGAAACGTTTCGTGATGTTTCGCGTCGCGACATCAAGAAGGTGCCTGCCCTCCGCGGTCGTACTGTCATAAACCTCTTCTTCGAACCTTCGACTCGCACGCGTACGTCCTTCGAAATCGCTGCGAAACGTTTGTCTGCAGACGCCGTCAACATTAGCGTTTCCACATCAAGCGTCAGTAAGGGTGAAACATTGCTCGACACCGCTCGAAACCTCGAAGCCATGTCTCCGGATTGCATCGTCGTACGCCATTCGATGGCTGGCGCGCCGCAACAATTGGCAAGAATGGGAACTGCCCCGATCGTGAATGCCGGTGATGGATCCCATGAACATCCAACGCAGGCGCTCCTGGATGCGTTAACGATTCGCGAACACAAGGGACACATTGAAGGATTGAAAGTCGCAATCATCGGGGATGTACTTCATTCCCGAGTAGCCCGATCAAACGTTCACCTGCTTACAAAACTTGGCGCGACAGTTAGTCTAGCGGGGCCCGGCACGCTCGTACCGGAAGAGTTCGAGAGCCTTGTAGATAACGGGCTGCACGTCGAGAAAAGGATCGAGGGAGCAATCGATGGGGCAGACGTCGTAATGATTCTGCGCATACAACGTGAGCGACAGGATGCCGCGTTCTTCCCGTCGATGCGGGAATATGCCGTCCACTACGGCCTGAACGCTAAACATTTGGAGGGAGCGGCCAAAGATGCGATCGTGATGCATCCAGGACCAATGAATCGAGGTGTTGAAATAGCGTCGGAAATTGCCGATGGAAGTCGATCACTGATTCTTGATCAGGTGACGAACGGAGTCGCGGTGCGAATGGCGGTGCTTTACCTGTTGGCAGGGGGCACACGCAGTGACGGAGAAGACAAGGGTCATTGATCGATGCGCATAACTCAACTGCGAATCACGGGCCCCGAAGTTGATCAGCAAACTGACAGTTTGCTTTACGAACAATGAAGCTCTTAATCGCAAATGGTTACATCGTTGATCCCACGCAGGGTATCAACACCGGTAGAGATTTATTGATCGAGGACGGCCGGGTGGTGACAGTCCTTGAGCGGGGCCAGGAAGCACCGAGAGATGTGGAGTATCTCGACGCCACCGGACTGATCGTTGCTCCTGGTTTCATCGATCTCCACGTGCACTTGCGTGAACCCGGGGCCGAATACAAAGAGACAATAGCCTCTGGTGCGGCCGCGGCAGTCGCCGGTGGGTGGGCCAGCGTATGCGCAATGCCTAACACCGACCCGGTGAATGATAGTCCGGCAGTCACACGGTTTATTATCGAGCAAGCAGAGCGCGCACAACTCGCGAACGTGTTTCCTATCGGGGCGTTGACGAAAGGCTCACAAGGGACCGAGCTCTCCGAAATGGGTGAGATGAAGAATGCCGGAATTGTCGCTGTTTCGGATGACGGCCGGCCCGTGCCAAATGCTGGGATGATGCGTCGGGCAATGGAGTATGCGCGAGGGTTTGATCTCACAGTCGTCGATCATTGCCAGGATGCTTCGCTGACTGCCGGAGGGGTAATGCATGAAGGACGGTGGTCTTTGATTCTGGGACTGAAAGGCATGCCGGCAGCCGCTGAGGATGTTCACGTCATTCGCGACTGCGTGTTGGCAAAGTTAACTGGGGCTTCAGTTCACATCGCACATGTTTCGACCAGAGGCGCAGTTGAGGCGGTGCGACGCGCAAAAGAAATGGGTCTACCGGTTACCTGTGAAGTCGCTCCACATCATTGGACGCTAACCGACGAGAGCGTGTCTGAATACGACACGAACACGAAGATGAGTCCACCGTTGCGTAGCAAGGATCACATCAATGCACTGCTCGAGGGACTTAGCGATGGAACCATCGACGCTATCGCCACAGATCATGCGCCTCATCACGCTGACGAAAAGACGCTCGAGTTTGAGCGCGCGCCATTTGGAATCACTGGATTGGAAACTGCGGTGGGTATGGCCTTCGAACTCGTGCATCGTGGAATAATCGACCTCCAAAGGCTGGTCGGACTCTGTTCCACTAACCCGGCTCGTATTTTTGGACTCAGGGATCGAGGCACGTTTGCGAAAAACGCGCATGCCGACGTCACCATCCTTGATCCCGCTTGCGCCTGGACGTTTGACGTGAAGACCTCGAAGTCGAAAAGTCGAAACACGCCGTTCGATGGACGCTCGATGACGGGTGCAGCCGTGGCCACAATCGTGGGAGGCCGGATCGTTTACCTCAATCCAAACTACACTCGCCTTACCGATGCTAAGAGCCGAGACGCGTCGGCTAAGTAGCACCCAACACCATACTCAACTCCTTGGAGTGCGCCGCCTTGTCGGCGCTTTGTTCGCTGCGACTAAGTCGCAGCTGGTCGATTTGAATCAAGTTGAGTATCGCGGCGCCGAGCCGCGGCATTCCAAAGCGCCGACAACGCACTCCAAGGAGCGGCCTCTACACCAAGATCGTCCCTTTAAAGTAGAAAACCCGTCGCGCTCTCCCCTTCGCGACGGGTCTTCGTTTGGTCGCCTACTTACGTTCATACCGGGGCGACCCAGATGTAAAGGATGAAGGCGGAAGGATGAGGGATGAACCAAACATCCTTGCTATTCGGTTCGCTTGCGCTTCCTCTTCATCCTTCCGCCTTCATCCTTGCAATTTGTTGGGAACCCGTTCGCGCTCTCCCCTTCGCTCGCGGGCTCCCTCCGTATCGGACAACCGCGAGGGCCGCCGATTCTGTTGCGCAAGACTGACAGTGACGTAAGACACGTTTCAGCCTGCGACATGAAAAACCCTATCTAACGTTTGCCGCCGGCAGTGACAGAGTCTGATTTAGAACCACACCAAACTCAGTGCCCGACTTGACTACAGCCTCGTGGCCCTTCGAAAACACTGCGCCTGCCGCACCTAAACCTCCACCGAGTAGCGCTCCGATGCCTGCACCTTTGCCGCCACCAGCGATCGCGCCAATGAGAGCCCCTGTCGCCGCGCCACCACCGATGAATACCACGTTGCGTTTGGTCGCCGACCGTCCCTTAACGTCGCCTTCATTGTCGAAGTTCACTTCTTCATCCATGTTCTCAACCAGGTCGCCATTGATCGCGCGTGCAATTCCGGTTGGCAAACGCAGCGATACAAAATGGACACCTATGCTGCCAGGCTTGCTCTTCCGCTCCGGCCGATTAACGCTGGTCACACGCCCTGTAATCTCGCTGCCTGCCGGTATTACTTCAACGCCGCTGGCGTAAATCGGAACCATGACCGTCGTCGTAAATTGATCGCCGACGCGCGCGGTTTCAGAGGTAATGCTTTGGTTCATGCGAACATTGATCACCTGACCAGAGGCAACGTTGTAGTAAACGACTGGAGGCGCCGGAGGTGTCGTTACGCGAACAGCTTTCGCGCGTGATGTTCGACGTATCCGCGGCTTGCGCTTCGTTTGGCCCATCGCGGGAATCACCGTCGAGGCAACGAGCATGACCAACATCATTGCACTCAGGAAATGTTTGCTTCTGTTCATTGCCACTCTCCAACGACCATAAACTCTCGACGCTAATTCGCGCGCCGCCGCTGCTCAATTTCCTTGCAGTGTTCGACGCGCTCTGACTGTCATTTAGCAACGACCGTGCCAGCAAGCGCCGCGCGTCCGATGCTCCTGAAACCTACTGATTATTGTGGGTTTAATGGTTGACTTAAGCGTCTCAAGATTTTGAGTAAAGGTTGTATAGACGATGTGCGAGCGAGCAGCGGATGCGTTGCACGATATGGAATAGCGTCCACCTAAAGGCTCTTTCGTTAGGGTCGGCGGTATCTGAAATTGCATTGACAGGTTCTGGGTTTGGGAATATCTTGCTCACCGATTTCGCAGGTCTTTTCCATGGTGAGCGTAGCCTCGTCAGCTCACCAAAACCTCAACTCCTTCGTTTAGTTAATTCAGTCCTAAGTCGAAAGCCTTCCGGAACGTCTTAGGGACTCAGCTCAGATCACAACCGTTATGTTGATGTCCTGGAACCAATGGGGAGCGTTTGCCTTCGGGCTTCTCGTCGGCTGGATTACCTATCGCACCCTACAGAAGGGAAACAAGAAAGCCGCATGGTCAGATCTTTTGGTTGTTGTTTCCCTGGTGGGTGGCGAGGCCGTTCTGTCGCAGGTTGAACCTCGGATCTTTGGTAGTTACGGCTGGGGTCTGGCGATCGGCGTTTTCCTGCAGTTTGTCGCCGTCCTGGCAGCGACTGGACGAGACGTGGATTCTTGGTTTGCCAAGGAGCAACGTGTCCTGAAGAGGAACCGTGTTTTGAAGAGGAAACGTGTCAAGGAGGGCACAGCCTCTGAAAGCTTCGACCGGGAGTTCAGGGATCGCTGGCGGGAAATGGATAGGGAACACGATGCTCGTGAGCAAGGCAGGGATCGTGAAATCGACCGGAAGTATCGGGACCGCTTGGTGGAAAAGAACTTTGAATACGGTCCTCGTGATGACTTGGTGTACGGTTCTCAGGATTCCGAAAACATCTTTATTGTCGAAGGCGAAGAATCAGAAGATCGAGCCATCGCCAAGGAAACAACCGACACCGCAGCCTCCCCCGAGAACGCCCGCTACGTGAACGTTTGCATCGTTCTGAGCAACGGTAAGTCCATCGTTCCTAAGACGAAGAGCCTTAGTGTTGCAGGGTTATACGATCTACGTTTGGACATAGGGGCGCTCTCACCCGATACCGCTGTCAGAAATCCAGAAGCATTCCCATCCAAACTACTCCCGAGAACCGAAACCGGGCACTGGCTGGAAGTCGTTGCCGTAAGTGACGAATTCAGAATGTTCGATCTGGAGCGTGAGCGACTTCGGCACCATTTATTTTTGCCCAAAGAGGGGCCGAGTTGGGTGTGTACATGCTCACCGGGAGGTGCTCATACTTGCAGCCCCAAAGAGCGCAGCCCGTATCTGTTTATTGGCCTCCAACCCCCTACCCTTAAGACCAACGAAACTAGTCGCATCGCACACATTCGAATCGGGATTTATTACCAAAAGAATCTGGTTCAGTCACAACTTCTTACTGCCGGCGTTTCCAAAACAGGAAAAGAAGGCGAGGGCTATTTCTCTGACATCGACTACACGCTCACTGCCGAGTTGATGGATCTCAGTGTGCTTCCCCACGAGCGCACAATCAACATCCTGACGAATCAGAATGTTGACGGCACACACAAAGTGGTCATCAACGGCAGGGAAGCTGATGCTGCTCATTTCAATATCAACGAAACTCAGATGAGCAATGCGATGGGAGCCGTGCGCGCAGCGCTGCGAGACTTTCACCTGAAAGATCCGGGAAGCGGCAAACCTGAAGACTTCATTAATCTCTACGACAAGCATAACCGCAAGCCGAAAGAGGAATTCATAGAAGATCTGAAGCGGATGGCCTGGCTTGGGTGGGTTTTGTGGAACGAGCTGATGGCTGACCAGTCAGACTTGCAAACCTCGCTAGCCACAACGCTAAAGGCGCCCGCTTCAATTCAGGTGTCTCGGGTGAAGGGAACATCATTCGTCTTTCCCTGGGCGATGGTCTATGACATTCCTCTCGAATTTAGTAACGACTACAAGCTGTACTCTAACTGCCGCCTGCTTGATGAATGGGATAATGTGGACCAACTGCTGCCGCAGGATCAGTCTCGATGTCCCTACGAACAGACACACCGCTTGAACGTTATTTGCCCGTTCGGCCTGTGGGGCTTCAAACATCAGATCGAGCAACCTCCGTCGATGCCCAAGGGACGAAATCTTCCTCTCAAGATAACGATAGCCAACCAACCGCCCGAAATGGTCATGGGAGTCAGCCTGAATCTGAATCCCGACCTTACCCAAGATCATCTTGATGAATTGGAGAAACGACTCAATAAATTTCACATCGAGGTTAATCGCTCGTTAGACGATGTCAAGACTGCGCTCGACGACCCTAAGTTGGAGATCGTGTACTTCTACTGCCACGGGCGGCGTAAGCTTCTTCCTGGATCCAACAAGCCGATACCGATTCTGGAGGTGGGAACCGACGGATTATTTGCGCCGAGCGATTTGACGGCCTGGCGGCTGGGCCGAGGATGGCCCGACAACCATTGGCACGACACCTCGCCACTCATATTCATCAACGGCTGCAACACCGCGGAACTGACGCCCGAATTGTTGGTTAACTTTGTGGATAATTTCATGGGCCAATACGCGTCTGGCGTTATCGGCACTGAAGTGACACTGCATCAGTATGTAGCGGGTGAGGCTGCCGAAGAATTCTTTCATCACTTTCAAACGCAAAGCGTCGGACGTTCATTGCACTTGATGCGCCGACACTTGCTTTTGAAGGGCAATCTGCTGGGGCTAGCGTATACGCCCTATTGCTCGACTTCACTCAGTTTCTAAACGAAGACAGGAGGACAGAGTTTTGTCCTGTTGGCCGTTGCACAAGAAGGCTTTAAAGCCTAGTCCGCGAAAGCGGACGAATGATAATAGCCCAGCAGTTCACTGCTGGGAGTAGTGGCGACCTTGAGTCTCAGTCCGTGAAACGGACGGCTGAAGGTGTTGATAACCTGGATCTTTGTTCAGCCGTCCGCTTCACGGACTGGTCCTTCTGACTCCTTGATCCCAGCAGTAAACTGCTGGGCTACTTTCACCCGTCCGCTTAACGCGGACTGAGACCACTTTTTCCGTAAGAGCAGTTTTGTTACTCAAACTCACAACTAGCAAAAGGAGAACAACTTATGACCTTCGAAGAATGGGGTGCTTTCGCGTTCGGTTTCGTGATTGGGTGGATCTGCTACCGGACCTTGCGTCGAAAAGAAGGCAGCACCGCGCTTTCGGATATCGCGACGGTGATCGGTGCAGTCGGCGGTGCGAGCGTGCTTGCGTTGTTCAAATCGCAGGATTTGTTTAGCGGTTACGCCATTGGCCTGGCGGTAGGCTTCTTCCTTTACCTTGTTGTCTCATTCATCATCGGAGGAAAAGACGAGGTGAAGGGGTTCATGGGCGGTGGCGACCTTTAAAGCACGCCTGAAAGATCTGTGCTTTCGTCACGTACCTTTTTGCGCCTTGTGTTAGTAGCTCGGAGATCATCCGCGGGTCAATTGTCGATACTTGATTCGATGAGGTTGTTCTGCCGCGGCTCCGAGCCTTTCTTTCTTGTCCGCTTCGTATTCTGAGTAGTTACCTTCAAACCACACCACCTTGCTGTCGCCTTCAAACGCCAGCATGTGCGTAGCAATGCGATCGAGAAACCACCTGTCGTGAGAAATGACGACCGCGCAACCCGCAAAATTTTCGAGCGCCTCTTCCAGGGCACGCAGGGTATTTACATCAAGATCGTTGGTAGGTTCGTCCAGCAGCAGCACGTTTGAACCTTCTTTCAGCATTTTCGCGAGGTGAACCCGATTGCGTTCACCGCCTGAAAGCATGCCCACTTTTTTCTGCTGATCCGATCCTGAGAAATTGAAGCGCGCAACATAAGCTCGCGAATTGACTTCACGGGTTCCGACTTTCAACAAGTCGGTTCCTCCCGAGATCTCCTCCCAGATCGACTTATCGTTATCCAGGGTTCGACTCTGGTCCACATAACCAAGCGCTACTGTTTCTCCAAGACGAATCGTGCCGCTATCAGGCTGTTCCTGACCGGTGATCATTCGAAACAAAGTGGTCTTGCCGGCGCCGTTTGGACCAATCACGCCAACAATGCCGCCCGGAGGAAGCTTGAATGTCATGTGTTCAACCAGGAGTCGATCGCCATACCCTTTGCTGACTTCATCAGACTCGATAACCACATTCCCGAGTCGCGGGCCTGCTGGGATGTGAATTTCAAGATCTTCCCGACGCTTCTCGGTCTGCTCCCGCAGCAACTCCTCATAGGAGTTAATGCGGGCCTTGCCTTTGGCCCGACGCGCCTTCGGCGACATGCGAATCCACTCGAGCTCTCGCTGCAAAGTTTTCTGTCGCTCGCTTTCGCTCTTCTCTTCACGACGAAGCCGTTCCTGCTTCTGCTCCAACCAGGAAGTGTAATTACCCTTCCATGGAATCCCGGCGCCACGATCCAGTTCCAGAATCCACCCCGCAACGTTGTCGAGGAAATAACGATCGTGAGTCACCGCGATGATCGTGCCCGGATAACCTTGCAGATGGTGTTCAAGCCAGGCGACTGACTCGGCATCGAGGTGGTTTGTGGGTTCATCAAGCAAGAGAATGTCCGGCTTTTGCAGGAGCAAACGACAGAGTGCGACCCGGCGTCGCTCGCCTCCTGACAGGATTTTCACGGGAGTCTCGGGCGGCGGACAGCGGAGGGCGTCCATCGCCATCTCCAGACGTGAATCGAGATCCCATGCATCCAACGTGTCGAGCTTCTCCTGCACCTCGCCCTGGCGTGCGAGAAGTTTGTCCATATCTTCGTCAGACATCTCCTCGCCAAACCTTGCGTTGATCTCTTCATACTCCTTGAGCAGATCGACAGTTTCTTTCACGGCTTCTTCAACAACCTCGCGCACAGTGCGAGCGTCGTCGATTAATGGCTCCTGCTCGAGAAAGCCAACTGTAAAGCCAGGCGAGATAACCGTTTCGCCATTAAATTCTTTGTCGACGCCGGCGAGTATGCGCAGCAGGGAAGACTTTCCGGAGCCGTTGAGCCCGATGACACCAATCTTTGCGCCGTAGAAGTAGGAGAGATAAATATCTTTGAGGACCGGCTTCTTATCGTAAAACTTGCTGACGCCGACCATCGAGTAAATGACTTTGTTTGGTTCAGTAGACATACTTATTCGGGGGGTCTTTCGAAAACTATCTTAGTGAATTGAGATCGCTTGATAATTAAGCACATCTTGCGGGGTTACGAAAGTCGTCGAGCGGTAATCTATCTCTTGACAGCCGCGACGCCCCTAAATCATCAGCGTCGGACGTTTAATTACACTGACAGCGTTCGCAAATTGCTGCCCCGGGTGGCTTCAACCATGGGTCAGACCAGAGCACTTATTGTCTTGCGGCAACTCTGAAAGAGTTGCTAAGAGGAGTTGTGAAGTGGGTGTTCACGAAACCCTTTCAGGGTTGTGCGTGATCGTCGTATTGGTTCCCAGGGTTGCGACCCGCAACCCTGGGCTGAAATTAGCGAACGCTTTCAGCGTTAGAGTCGCAAACCAATTGCAACGATAAACGAACCAAGATATCAATATACAGAAATCCGTAGATCTGTTACTTTCAGCCGCCCCGACCTCCCGAGTGTCAGTTCTCTGCCACTCACATTAAAAGCCCAGTAGTACAAGACTCTCCAAACCGTGTCGCGTGACACCGGGTTTGATTGGATTAGGACCATTGCAGCCGTTGCTTGTGTGCGGACAATCGATCGGCACGCCTGCCCCAGCTTGCAACGGTTCCGGGTATACAACAACGTTAGGGCATTTCTCACCTTGCTGATTGGTCAAACGGTTTCTCCGTTCATCTCGATGACTAGCCAATTGACGAGCTGTAGCCTTACCTCAATCATTTCGGAGGCAAAAGAATAGTTATGCGCATGAAATTGTTCGTAGGATTACTGGGCCTGGCCTTACTAACAGCAGCTTTTTTCCCCTTGACGCGGTCTGATGCCGCGCGCACCAGGGCGAAAGCTTCACAAGCATTTCAGAACCCGCAGGGCGGTGGCCCATCGGGTCGAGCGTTACCAAACTATGACATCCGTCTCGCCGATAGAGACGAGTTTTCTGATTACGACCTCACTTCACCGCAGGGAAGAGAACGCGCCATGCAAAGAGCAGCGGTGCGTGCACGGATTCCCGCAGTGGACCAGTTTCGAGGAAACTCGAAAGCTAAAGCGGTCGACAACCTGCGCGCCATCGCAAACGAAACTGGCGCGTTGAAACATTTCTTCATTGACGGAGACACGCTCTCCGAACCTCAGTCGGACAGCGCCGACAATATTGCTCGTGGATTTCTTAATCGTCATGCAGGTCTGTTTGCACTTACCCCTGCGCACGTAGCCAATCTCAAACTCACAAAGGAAGACGACGATCGCGGGACCGTTTTCCTTGATTACTCTCAAATGCACGATGGCTACCAAGTCTTTGAGGGTCAGGTGCAGGTCGTCGTCAACAAACACGGCGAAGTGCTTTCAGTTCGTGAAGGCTTCTTGCTTGAAGGCGGGCATGGAAAGCTCAAAGCAGCGCTAAGCGAATCCGAGGGCATCGCCAAAGCTTTCGAATACGCCGGAAGAACTGTGAATCCATCATTCGTCGAAGTTCGCGGGCGCTCTTCCAAAAGCGAAAGTGCGCGCTTTGCTAACCCACTCCATTCGGATTACGAAGACGTAACTTCTGAACTAAACGTAGTGCGCGTTAACGACGCAGCTCGCCTCGCTTGGCATGTCTACGTCGAAGTCGGTCCGGATGAATGGTATGAACTGCTGGTCGATGCACAGAATGGTGAAATGCTACTGCGACACAATCTCTATGTGGATCAGGCTCAGGGAACCGTCTACACGGAAAGCCCGCTGCATGGCGCGCGGCAGCTCCTGTCATTCGTAGGTGACACTGTAATCAACACCAGCGCCGGATGGATGGGTACGTCAACCGTTACTACCGGCAACAACGTGGAATCGTATCTCGATACCAACGCCGATAACGCTCCCGATGCAAACAACGGAACCGGTCTTTCAAACGGACACGCTTTTGCTTCAAATCAAAACTTTACGTTCCCGTTCTCAACCACCGTTGACCCGCGCACTCAACAAGCGGCGGTTGTAACCAATCTCTTCTACTACAACAACGTCATGCACGACTTCTCCTATAACCTCGGTTTCACGGAGACTGCGCGCAACTTCCAAACAAACAACTATGGCCGCGGTGGAACCGGAAACGATTCAGTGCGAGCTGAAGCACAGGACGGTTCGGGCACTAACAACGCCAACTTTGCTACGCCGCCAGACGGTTCGCGGCCTCGCATGCAGCAGTACCTTTTCACCGCACCGAGTCCGGACCGCGATAGTTCGGTGGACGGCGATGTGGTTTTCCATGAATACGGACACGGCATCTCCAATCGTCTCATCGGCAATGGCAGCACCGCTCTAAGTGGCACGCAATCGGGCGCGATGGGCGAAGGATGGTCGGATTACTGGGCCATCACTATCAACGGCGATGGTGCGGTTGGTGAATATGTGATGAACAATACCGCCGGCATTCGCCGAGCGGCTTATACGATCCCGGCAAACGCGGTGCACGATTCGTACGCTGACGTTTGCGCGGGCGGTTGTCAGGTCCACCGTGATGGCGAGGTCTGGGCAGCGACGCTATGGGATCTTCGCAACACACTCGGCGCCGCAACATCCAACCTGCTGGTATTGAACGGCATGAAGTTTACGCCGATCCGGCCCTCGTTTCTGAACGCGCGTGACGGCATCCTGCAAGCCGATCAGAACTTGAATGGCGGCGCTAATCGGTGTGCTATCTGGACCGTATTCGCCAGACACGGAATGGGCGTGTCAGCCGTCGGAAACGACGGTACGACGCACACGGCGGCGAGCGATGTTCCCAGCGAATGCGGGGGAACTTGCACGTTTTCAATTAATCCGACCAACGCTAGCGTAGCAGCAGGCGGTGGCACCGGCAGCGTGAGCGTTACCGCTGGCACGGGTTGCAATTGGACCGCAGTCAGCAACGCCACGTTCATTACCATTACTTCGGGTTCCAGCGGTTCGGGTAATGGAACTGTTGGCTATTCGGTGGCGAGCAATACAGGCTCAAGCTCACGGAACGGCACCATGACCATTGCAGGCCAGACATTCACAGTCACCCAAGCAGGCACCGGTGGTGGCGGCACTAACCTGATTGTCAATCCTGGGTTTGAGTCGGGCACCACACCCTGGATCGTCTCCGGGCAGATCACGCGAAGCACTGGTGCTTACCCACACAGTGGCATCGCCTACATGATCGTTAATGGCGTCAACAGCAGTTCGGGAACGCTTTATCAAACGGTCACGATTCCCGCAGGTGGAGGTAATCTCAACTTCTGGTTGAACATCACCACCAGCGAGGCGCCGGGCACGATCTACGATCGGCTCTTCATCGAAGTAAGGAACACTTCGGGCACGCTGCTGGCAACGCTGACTACTTTCAGCAACGTGAACAGCGGCACTGCCGGCGTGTACGTGTTGAGGGGACCATATAGCCTCAGCGCTTTCGCTGGGCAGACAGTGCGGATTCAATTCCGAGGAACCAACGACATTACATTGCCGACGTCATTCCGAGTTGACGATGTAACTGTTCAATAAAGCTTAGCGTTTGTGGTGTGAACCATAAACGTTGGTGAGCCTGGCGTGTCCTCCTGGCACGTCAGGCTCTTTTTCATTTTCTATATTTTCCATTTGTCATTGAAAAACAACTCCTTGGAGTGCGCCGCCTTGTCGGCGCTTTGGTCCGCTGCGACTCAGTCGCAGCGTGTTGCGATTCATACAACTTGATATAAGAAAACCTAAATCTGATGAAGTTGAGATCCCGGTTGATTATTTCCTGTCATCGCGGCGCCGAAGCGCCGCGGGGCCAAAGCGCCGACAAGGCGGCGCACTCCAAGGAGTTGCTTTCAATGGCAAATGTGAAATGGAAAATGAGATATGGAAAATCTGCTTGCTTGTTCTACTTGGCAATAGGCAAGTAAGCAAACTTCATCGATTTGGTTCCCGGCCCACCATCAACGCTTGCGGTTAATGACCCATCCGCGCCTTTTTGATAAATGATTCGCTTCGGAAAATCGTGGGCTGGGTTTTCAAAAACAGCTTCCTGACCGGACAGCTTTGTGAGTTTGAAGTCTGTCCCAGGACAACGGGCCTTCGGATGTGCAACGTAATAGATCGCTTCGGCGCGTTGTTCTAATCGCAGGTACTCGAACTCGACTGTTCGATCGCCCGCCACCGTGCGACTCATTCCCAGCATCGAGTTACCCGCGGGTGCCATCCAGTGTTCTTCAATCTGCATTTTTCCGCCCGGAGCAGTTCGCCAACTTCCGGATAGCCAACTCAGGTCCGAGAGAGTGAATGCGCGTTCCTGAGCACCGCTTGGGACGGATGTCGTTGAGAAAGAAATGATGCCAAGGATAAGGACGATTACCAACCTGACAAGATGCCCAGGGTATTTTCTATGCATATGTGTTCTCCATTTGAAAAAATTCAGGCCAGAAGTCATCTACGTCAATACAGAGTTCGTGCACAGTCAAAAGACCCGAGAACGATCCACGAAATTCACGAAGATACACAAACCACATTTTCGTGCCACTTCGTGTGTTAGCGAATCGTATCTTTGACACTGAGAGCACGACTTGGCGTTCTGTACGTTGTCAGGCTAATGCAGTTCAGCTCTTGTGGTATTGGAAAAATCCGACATGCGGTCCTTTCGGGTGAAAGAACGCGTCAATGGACTGGCTTGAGCGAGGAGTAATGCGGGAGCCTTGCCGGCAAAATGTTGAAAGTCGCGAATGAGATGCGCTTGATCGTAGTATCCGCAATCAAGAGCGATTGCAGACCAGCCTGCGTCATTCCGATCCAAGGCACGAAATACTTGTTGGAAACGCAGAATCCGGCAAAGCAGCTTCGGCGTAAGTCCCACATCGCTCAGGAACCGTCGTGCTAATTGGCGATTGCTGATTCCAGCCGTTGTGGCTAACTCCTCGACGGTGACCTGACCGGCGCGAGCAACGATTTCGTTAACCAACAACCTGAGGGATGACTCAGTGCGTGTGCTCGCTCTGGAGACCAACAATTCGTCCAGTCGACTTACCTTTTCTGATAAAGTCCGGAACTCGCCCACATCGTTTATCAACTCACTCTCGAACGAATTCGACAGAGCGCCAATCTCAACTATCTCGTTGGTCAATTCATTCATCGGGTTCTTGAAGAAGGGAAGCGTGCCGCCGGGGTGAAACCTGATGCCGATGATCTCCACACCTCCGCTTGGCACTATCAGCATTGGCTTCGTCATCTGGCCCACCATGAAAAAGTTCGGCTGATCTTCTTGAGACCCATTGTCGCGAAGCGCCCTGAACCGATCTCCAAAATTCAAAATCAGTTCAACGCAACCGTCTGGCAGGATGCGTTCAGGCTCCGCTTGCTCGGCGGTCGCGTCACGCTCGAGCGTCCAGAAACATTCGATGTATGGGGTTAGGGCAGGAGATGGGGTGATTTCGCGATAGCGCATGCTATCCACAGATTACGCTGATTTCACAGATTAGGAAAAGAGGCCTGGGTGCTAGAAAGGAGTGATTCGCCCGTTTCGAGTTGGTTCGTGTCATTTAGTGGATCGTGACTAAAACGATCCACTAAATGACTCGAACGCACTAAAACTGGCGATCTAACGCCGTCGCTTAATCGCCGCTTTTTTCTTCGTCGCTGTCTTCATCGTCTTCGCCGGTTTCTTAGAGGGCGAAGCGTGGTGAGATGCCGTTGACGCCTTCGCTCTCGTAGGGGTGCCTAATGAAGCGCTGATCGCGGTCTCATTTGGCCGAGCGCCATCGACGAAAGCAAAGACATGATAGTGATCACGGTTTTCGCGCAGGACTTCTATTCGCCCAGCATCCTTCAAGCGGGCGAGATGATCCATCACGTGAGCCTGCTCTGCGGCAGACATGTAGCCATAGAAGATATCGAAAGCCAGCCCCGTTGAATGCGGCGGCGTCTCAATGCGCGTAGCATTGGGGTTCGTCTTGCTAAGTTGAAGTTGATATTCATCCGGGCGCACCAGCGAAGTGATCGGCAGCGGGCGATCAAACTTCTCCTTGTACGCGGTGGCAATCTCTTCCATGACTTTGAAGGCTTCAGGGCGCATGGAGCTGAGCAATCGTACTTTTAGATCACGGCGCTCCGAGCCATCCTCGATATTGAAGTCGCGGCCGGGAAACTTCTTCGCGATACTCGCGAGCGATTCGTAGCTCGCAACGAGTTCGGTGCTTCTGTTGGTATCGGCGTAATACCGATCGAGGAGTTCTTTGGACTCCAAGGCTGCTTTCGCTTCAGCTTCATTGGCGTTGATCTGCTTTTGCAGGCCATTGCGTTTTGATCGCTCCCGCTTACCCAAGCCCGCCAGCTCCTTTTTTAGACCCGCAATTTCATTGGTTAAGGTCAGGCGAGTTGCCGCAATTCGCGCATATTCCTGCTGCAGTCCGGCTTTGCTGAAAAGGGGAATACTCTTGCCGTTTTCGAAGCGAGTGAATGCTTGCTTGCTGGCGCTGCCGCCAACTCCAAAAAGGATGTAATTTTCGGTCACAGGCTGGACCGCGATCATTTCTCCGCGGGAAATCATTCCGGCCAATTCGACCAAATCCTGCGGCGTCGTGATCCCCTCCTCACGCACCTCGGCAACCTGTACGGCTAGAAATCTACGGGTATCGCTGTAATGACGTAACTGCTGAGGGATTTCAACCTTGGCCTGCTTGCCACCAGGCTCGCCGCGATTCTCTTTGATTCTGGCAACGGCTGCCGTCCATGGGTTCACTTCGGCCGCCTGTGCAGCGAGAGGGGCGGGGAGATAACTCGTGTACCCGTTGCGACCCCGCTTGCGCATTCCGGGCAACATTAAGAGAGCTGCCACCGCGATTAAGACTAGCGTGATAAGGAGTGGTGCTGAGTGTCGCTTTATCGTGCCCATTAATTCTCCTACCCAGGATCGTCGCGTTTATTCGGTCAAACCAAAAATGTCAGCTGTATGATTTCGTATTGCAACCTGACCGTGTCAAAAGTCGCAGTCATGAGAACCAACAAAAAGAGCCTGAAACGGGCGCTACGATCAACTACTGCGCGCCTCGTCAGGCTTGCGAAATCTATGATGACTCTATGCTGGAAAAAGTACGCTGGAGATCACGAAAAAATCTTGGCGTGAGATTAATGTTCAGGCGTTGTATATAGGCTTGGGCTCGCTTGCTCTATAAAACCCGCAAGCTTGTGGCGGGAGATCGACCCGGTCGCTACCGCTTCCGGTTCCAGAGAAAACGGGTGCGTTTTACCCAGGGTTACCCAAGCGCAAGCCTGGGATGAAGTTGGCGAACGCTTTCAGCGTTACTCGTTGAACCCAGTTATTTTGACGACAGTAGACTCCGAGATCGCTCTGCGGCCGCCAGTTAGATCTGTCAACTTTCAAGTGTTCCCTTGACAATCTAGGGGGAGGCATTCTATCTTCTACCCCTCGATTGTCAAGGGAAAGACTAAATGCGACACACGCGAACAGATTTGATGCAAGGCACTCTGGAGTTAATGATCCTAAAGACCCTAGCGCGCGAGCAGATACATGGTTACGGTATTGCACAGCGAATACATGAGGCGGTAGAGGATCTGCTTAAGGTTGAGGATGGTTCGCTCTATCCGGCACTCTATCGCATGGAAGAACGAGGATGGATTACATCAGAGTGGGGTGTTTCGGAAAACAATCGGCGCGCTAAATTCTATAAGTTGACGAGGGCAGGGCGACAACAACTCGCAGCGGAGTCGAGCAACTGGGAGCGCATCTCGAGGGCTGTGACCAGGATATTGCAAGCTACATAGGAGGTATTGAGATGCGCAGTGTTTTTCAACTGCTAACTCAGCGTTTTGATCGACGCGTTTGCAGCCGTGAAGTCGAAGAAGAATTGCAATTTCATATCGAAATGCGGGCACGCGACTACGAGCGAGCAGGATTATCACCCGAGGATTCGCTGGCAAAAGCACATATTCGCTTCGGCGACTTTCCTAAAATCAAAAGGCAATGTATCGAGATTGGTCTGCGAAGTAGCCTTGGAATCTGGGTTCAAAAGGGTCTCTTTACGTTCGCGTTTTTGTTGGGTGTCTTAATTAGAAGCCTGGATCACTCAGTCGCCGTTACCCGCATGGGCGATGTGCTGATCATGATTGCGGTCTTCGGAGGACTGCTCATGCTGGGCAAGAGAGTCAGAATGAGACAATTCTGGGGGACGCAAGAACCCGTTCGACTGGGATTGCGAAGCCCAGACTCTGAACCGGTAGCGTTTGACGAAAATGGGCGCACGCCCTTTGAGCGCGTGAGAGCGGACCTTAGTTGATCAACCACGCTCATTAAAGTTAGCCATCAAGCCCCGCCAATATTCCCGCAGTCCTAATCCCGCGAAAGATTCATACCTGGGTTTTGCCGGCAAGAAAGAATCCTGCGGACATTGATCTGTGATTTTGTTTCCCTAATCTCACTTTCAATCTATGCCCGAAGGACCTGAAGTCAGAAAATATGCCGACGCGCTCGAGGCAGTCCTCAGCGATCGAAGAATTCAATCCTTTGAAGCGCGCACACGAGGGCTTTGGCGCCGCTTCTTGACTAACACGTACCAGGTCCCGCAAAGCCGCGACCGGCAAAAGCGCCGACAAGGCGGCGCACTCCAAGGAGAAGTCTTTCGCCACATATTCAAGCCTCACCGAAGGACTCAGAGGCTGTTCGATAGCGCAGGCGTCGCAGTCTTCGGTTGTTCAGGTGTGAAGTCCTCTCCGGGATTAATAAACTGATTTCTCTCGAAGTTATATTGCTTAAGGTTAGAGGCTAGCCTGTGGCAAAGGCCTCTCCTTGGAGTGCGCTGCCTTGTCAGCGCTTTGGCCGCGGCGGGCTTTGGCGCCGCTTCTTGACTAACACGTACCAGGTCGCGCAACGCCGCGACCGGCCAAAGCGCCGACAAGGCGGCGCACTCCAAGGAGAAGTCTTTCGCCACATATTCAAGCCTCACCGAGGGACTCAGAGGCTGTTCGATAGCGCAGGCGTCGCAGTCTTCGGTTGTTCAGGTGTGAAGTCCTCTCCGGGATTAATAAACTGATTTCTCTCGAAGTTATATTGCTTGTCATAAAGCTGCTTATACCTTCCACCAGCCGTTAGCAATTCGTCGTGAGTTCCGCGCTCGACAATTTCGCCGGCTTCCAGAACCAGAATTTGATCCGCGCTTCGGATTGTGGAAAGCCGGTGCGCGATCACGAAGGTCGTTCGCCCGCGACGCAGTGATTGCAGCCCATCCTGAATTAAAGCCTCGCTTTCGCTATCCAGACTTGAAGTCGCTTCATCGAGTATCAGGATCTTCGGTTCTGCAAGAATCGCCCTCGCAATGGCGACGCGCTGACGTTGCCCGCCCGATAATTTCACACCCCGTTCACCAACGATCGTATCGTAGCCATCGACAAAGCCGTTGATGAATTCTTCACAGTGGGCAATCTGACTGGCGCGGATGATTTCCTCGCGCGTCGCATGCGGATGGGAGAAGCCAATGTTTTCAGCAATGGTTCCATCAAACAAGAAATTGTCCTGCAACACCACACCCAAATGGTTGCGATATTCGCGTAGCTTAATAGAGGCCAAGTCACGTTTATCGACGGTAACACGCCCCGAGAGCGGACGATTGAAAGCCATCACCAGGCTAATCAGCGTTGACTTACCAGAACCGCTCGATCCAACCAGAGCAGTGGTTGAACCTGCGAGAGCAGTGAAGGAGACATTTTTCAAAACGGGCGTGTCTTCGTTGTATTCAAAACTGACATTTTCGAAAGCAATCTCGCCAATTATTGTCGTCGGACTCTGGCGCTCCGTGTCGTCTTCATCTTCGGTGGCCATTCGCTTGATCTCGCGAATGCGATCAAGGCCAGCAAAGGCCTCAGTGATTTGAGTGCCAATGTTTGCGATCTCGACCAGCGGCATGGCAACCAAGCCGGTGAAAATCATGTACATGAAAAAGTCGCCCAGGGTCATCTGCCCGTTGAGAATGTCTCGACCGCCAACCAGAATGAGGATGACGCCGATCGCGCCGACAATAATCGTGGAGAACGCCGTCACACCTGAGACCGCTGTCATCGATCGAGCTACATTACGAAACAGCCGATGCGCGCCGCGAGCAAACACCAACTCTTCACGCTTCTCAGCCGCGTAAGCCTTGACGATGCGTATTCCACCAAGAGACTCCGTTAAGCGCCCGGTAACCTCGGCATGAATCTTCCCCCGCTCGCGAAACAGCGGCCGCAGTTTCTTAAAGGCGATCGCCATACACGCGCCAAACGCACTGAGGGCGAACAGCGTGATCAGTGTTAGCTTCCAATTCAGATAAAAGAGAATGCAGAGCGCGATGAGAGCTGTGACTACACTGCCGGCTAGTTGGACCAGGCCTGTGCCGACGAGATTCCGGATACCCTCCGCGTCAGTCATGATCCGCGAGATTAGAATGCCCGTCTGGGTCGAGTCGAAATATCGAATGGGCAGCCGCGCGATATGTTCCTGAACACTCTTGCGCATGTCGGTGATTGCACGTTGTGCGGCAACTCCGAGGACCTGGGACAAAGCAAATGAGCTGAGCGCTTGCACCAGCGTCGCTCCACCGGCAGCGAGAGCAAGGGGCACCAGCAGATCGGCACGTTGCTTCAGAATCACGTCGTCGATCAAATATTTAGAACTCGCGGGTAATACCAGACCGACAAGACGATTGACGATCATGAGGAACATTCCCAACGCCAGCCGGTAACGATGTTCCCATATCAGCTCACGCGCATCGCGCCAGGCTGCTGCTGGCGTGATCTTTTTCTTCTTCTGATTTTCCAGATCGTCTGACATGGTTTTGAACAATACAACCAAATACGACTCGACGGTAGTTGGCCGCAAAGAACCGATCGCGGGCTATCCGCAGATTAGGCAGATTACACCGATTAACAAAAAGTAAAACGCCGATATGGAATTCAAGGCGTCACAATTATTCACCCTCCAACAGCGCTGGGTTTGATCAACGTAATCGGCGTAATCTGCGGATGGTCCGGCGAGAGGTCTTTCCGAATCGTCTCCCCACCTGAGCGTTATTGGTCGTGAAGTGGTAGGATTGCTAAAAACATCTGGAGGCTACACTTATGGGATGGGATGGCGACGACTTGGCGGGTAAGGCTGAAGAGGCATTCGAACGGCAACAGGCGGTCGCAGACGCTCGCGCACATCGAGGCACTTCAACCCCGGAAGAGCGTGCACGCAGCGCGCAGTTTGAATCACTGCGACTCTCGCGTTCCCGCATTATGACGCAGCTGGACGGTGCTACAAATCCTTCGCATCGATCAATGCTCCAGAAGGCATTGAAGTCGATCAACGATCAGATGGCAGACTAGTTGTCTCGGTCACTGCCGCGTTTTCTACGTCGTTTGCAAAAGAACGGCGTCGCCCCTCCGTAAAGCTTACCCCCAAAATTACTCGTCCAATGAAAATGGTCGGAAGCGTCAGTCTACTGATTGTTCTCTTGTTGACTTCGCTGTGCTCGCCGAGTGAGGTGAGCCAAAGTGTCGAGGGCAAGCAAGAGATTAAGAAGAGTGGTGTCACGGCTACTTACATCGGCAACGAGGGCGTGCTGCTCTCAGCCGGCGACAAGCAGGTGCTAATTGATGGGCTCCATCGCGAGTACAAGCCTGACTACGCGTTTCCACCACCCGCATTACTTTCGTCTTTGGAATCCGCGACCGCGCCATACGATCGCATTCGGCTGATCCTGGTGACCCATCTTCACCTCGACCATTTCCACCCTGTGTCGGTTGGCCGTCATCTGAAAAACAATCCGCGAGCTGAACTGGTTTCGTCTGAGCAAATTGCAGAAGGAATGAAAAAGGATTTCGAGGGTTTCGCCGGGATTGAGTCGCGCGTCAAACGATTCCCTCATCAGTGGAAAACAAAAGCGTCGCTCAATGTTTCGGGGATTTCGCTGACCTACCTCGGCTTGCGGCATGCGAGTCCCCAATTCAAGTGGATTCAGAATCTTGGCTACATTGTTGAGCTAAACGGAAAGAAGTTTCTTCATGTGGGTGATGCTGAGCTTAGCGTGGAAAACTTCGCCAGTCTGAATTTAAGAGACGAAAAGATAGACGTCGCATTTCTCCCGTATTGGTTTCTACTCTCGCCCGCGGACCGAAAGATAGTCGAGAGTCAGATTGGTCCAAGGGAAGTTGTCGCGGTTCATGTTTCTCCCGCGGATGCGGCAAACGTGGCCGCACAAGTCGAAGCCGCCTACCCAAAGGCTCATACCTTCACAAGAATCCTTGAGGTAAAAGACTTCTAGTCTTATTAACTCAGCGTTCGGGTCATGACCCGTCTGCAGTAGGCTGCTCTCGCAGGCATCAGCCTCTCCTTAGTGCGCCAGTTTGTCCATTATCCGATTCACCTTTACGATAGTTGTATGAGTATGCCAATCAACATGCACTCAGCGCGAACCGCGCTGAACAATGACGACGAACTTCGACAGTGGGCCGAAACCTGGTTGAAAAACAAAGAACGTGCTTCGTTAGCGGCCGAGATGTCCGACGAAGAGTTTGACAAGCATTGGCTGTATGTGCGGCCTGAACGCATGCACGAGGGCGCAATTGACGCTGTGACTGCGTATCGCCAGCGCAACGAGGAAAGGTAACGAACCTGTATTCCTAAAGTCTCAATGCATTACGGGGCAGCCTGCGTTAGCCAGGCTTCTGAGGTATAGTTAGACCATGAATAAGCGTGCTAAGAAGCGGTTGAAAGAAGCGATCGAGAAGGACAAACAGGAGCGGGCCAAAACGCTTCCCCAACAGCGATCTGGTTCCTCAAAAGAACCGCCACAGCTTCGTGGGTTTTTGCCTAAACCAGAAAAGAAGCGTGGCTAATCCTGATGGTTCCGCACGTAATAGTGATCAACCGGTCACAGGTGCCATCAAGCAAGAATCGATTTCACGCTCGCGACATTCCCCATCTGTTGTCGCTGATTCCCAAATTCCATTTGATCCGTATAATCGCTCGCAGCCCCCGCCATCAAAAACATTCCCTTTGAGAAGGAGAACTGATGTCTCGTCATAAGTCGATGCCTGCGTTGACGGTTTTGTCTCTTGCTCTCGCGCTTCCATTGTTGAGTGTAGCTTGTGGTTCGGGCAGCGATAATCGAACGCAAACCAACGCCGCCACTTCAACTGGAACGCCGGCGGCAACCAGCACTCCAGCCGCTCAATCTGCTGCCAAAGCAAAACTCAACGTTAACAACGCGTCCAAGGATGAACTACTGCGCACCATTCCCGGAATGGGGAACAAGATGGTCCACGAGTTTGAGGAGTATCGTCCCTACCGGAGCATTCAGCAGTTTAGAAAAGAAATTGGAAAGTACGTGTCGCCAGAACAGGTAGCCGAATACGAAAAGTATATCTACGTTCCGATCGATGAGAACCAGAGTGACGCGGCAACGTTACAGCAGATTCCGGGCCTCGACGTTAACGAAACGCAGGAGCTAATCAGCGGTCGACCCTATGCATCGCGTGATGCATTCATGACGAAACTAGGCACAAAAATATCTGCGGACGAGCTCGCTATCGCCAGGACGTACATGGTTGAGAAATGAGGCCGGAAGAAGTATTAGGCCAGCTACGCCGCTTTCTGCTGGTGCTGTCAGTCTTACTTTTCGCCGGCGCGCTGGTTGAGTTATGGCTCGTCGGTCATACCGAAGACACAATTCAGTGGCTCGCATTTGCGGTGGCGGCCGTCGGAGGATTGGCTGCCCTGGCGCGATTGTTTGGTTCAGGTCGCGGGATTCTGCGACTACTGCGTGTGTCGATGGTGGTGGTGATCCTCGGTAGCGTGTTCGGCGTCGTGATGCACCTCATTGGGAACGTCGAATTTGAGCAGGAGATTAATGCGAACGCTCCGACCGCCACGATGCTTTGGAGGGCTCTAAAAGGCGGCAACCCGCTGCTGGCGCCAGGGGTTTTAATGGTGGCGGCAATACTCTCTTTGGCTGCGACTTATCGTCACGAAATTCCGATTCAGGAATGAACACTTCGGGAATTAATCGTCGTCAGTTTCTTCGCACGGCTGTGACCGCAGGTGCGTTGATTGCGGCTGAAAGATCCCTCCCCTCGTTCGTATACGGTCGCTCGAGCGGATCTTCGCGAACTCTACCCTATTCGTTCTTCGAGGAAAGTCGCCGGCGTTTCGCTCCTGTCAACGTTGCGCGCAACAGAGTAATTCGAACAGTAGTTGGGCTGCGGCCCTATCGCGACGAGGGGTTTGTTGTAAGTGCCGAACGATTAGGAAGTAAGTTGTTGGTCCATAACTATGGTCACGGCGGCGCGGGGGTGACGTTGTCGTGGGGAACTTCCTCGCTCGCGGTCGACATTGCACGCGACTATGTGCAGGGAACTAACGGTCCGGAATCAAGAGGTCGGCGTGGCCCAGCGTCAAGGCGAGCCCAAAGGTTCGGAGTCTTAGGATGTGGCGTGATTGGACTTTCGACTGCCCGCCTGCTCCAACAGCGTCTCCAGGGTCAGGGTGTCACGGTCACAATCTACGCGAAGGACCTGCCTCCAAAAACCACCTCGAATATCGCGGGCGCCTTGTGGTATCCGACTTCGATTTACGATCCGCAGGTAGCGAGCGCAAAGTTTCTGGACCAGTTTCGCTCTGCCTCCTTTATTTCGAATCGCACGTTTCAGGAGTTAGTGAGTGTTGAATATGGTGTGCGCTGGACCGACACTTACGAGTTGCTGAGCCACGAAGATTCAGTTGACCGGGAACTCCCTGGAGGCGCTCAGCTTTACCCGCAAACTCAAGTTCATCGAGACCCGGAACATTATTTCGGATACTCGTATGCGCGACAGTTCAGCACCATGATGATTGAACCCCACGTCTATTTGCGGGCGTTGATGCGCGACTTCTATGTGGCAGGCGGCAAGATCGTGGTGAAAGAATTCAAGAGCCGCGACGAGCTCGCCCGACTTCCCGAGCAGGTCTTATTTAACTGTACCGGTCTGGGTGCACGTGAGCTCTTTGGCGACCAGAAACTTGAACCAGTGCGTGGCCAGCTTGAAGTTCTATTGCCGCAACCTGAAGTCGACTACTGTATTCTCGCGGGTCGGGGGTATATGTTTCCGCGTCGGGACGGGATTATCTTGGGCGGAACGTTTGACCACAATGATTGGTCTCTCGAGCCAAATGCTCAGCAATCAACCCAAATACTTGCAGGTCATGCAGAAATGATGAGTAAGCTAAAGAGGTAATGGTCTAAGGTCGCTACTGAACCGGCCCTAAGGACATCTATGAAACACCAGAGCCGCAATACCGTCGTTGCAGTGGCAACAACTCTTCTTGCAGTCCTAACCTTGCAGTCGTTTACAAAACAGTCTGCAGCCGCACAACAGAAAGGCATCGCCTTGACCACTCAGGCAAAAGGAACCTTTGAAGTAAAGTTGACCCCGCAAGTGGATGACAAAGTCGGGGATCCTACGATCGGCCGCATGTCTCTTGATAAACAGTTCTCAGGCGATTTGGAGGGAACTAGCAAAGGCCAGATGCTCGCCGCCATGACAGACGTGAAAGATTCTGCTGGGTATGTGGCCTTGGAGCGCGTCGATGGAAAATTGAATGGCCGCAAGGGCACGTTCGCACTCCAGCATAGTGGGACGATGACTCGCGGAGCGCCTCAACTCTCTATTTCCGTCGTTCCTGATTCTGGTACAGGAGAGTTGGTGGGGCTGACTGGCAAGATGACGATCAATATTGCCGACGGAAAACACTTTTACCAGTTTGAGTACAATCTGCCTTCCAAGTGACTCTGTGGGGGCGGCACTCCGTGGCCGCCCCTTCTTTGATTTCTCCTGAACTCGGAAGCTGTTTCCAACGAGGGGGCGGGCACGGAGTGCCCCCCCTACAACTAAACCTTCTTCGCTTTTAGTTCTGCCAATTCCTTTTCCAATTGATCGATCTCGCCCTGAACACCGGCTTTAAAATCGGGGTTTGAGAGCTTCACTATTGTCTTTTTCAACGCCATCAAGCGCGCGACAATCAGGGCCTGAGATGCCGGCACGTCCACATCGGGCGACACTCCTGTGCCTTCCCAATTTGTTTTGGTGATTGGATTGATCGCCCGACCGGTGGGCACGAAAACACCAAAGTGCTCGTGAACACGATGCATTCCACCGGGGTGCGCGCCGCCGCCGGTGGTTTCACCTACAATCGTCGCCCGCTTCAAATTCTTCAGGTTGTAAGCAAATTCTTCCGCGCCTGAAAATGTTCTCTTGCTGGTGAGCACATAAACATCTCTGTCGAGATATCTCTTGCCCGCGACTTCTTTCCGCGTCCAAAACTCGTCGGTCCGGTTGCCTTCCCGCCAGTAGAGATCGTTAAGGTGAACGGGCTCGCTGCCAAAGAAGTAGGAACAGATCAGGGCGACCATGCGTGGGTTGCCGCCGCCATTACCGCGCAGGTCAATGATCAACGCGTCAGTGCCACTGAGAAAATTCATAGTGGAGGCAACAGTGTCCGCGCCCATCTCCTCGTTAAAGAAACCGGAGAATTCGATGTACCCAATATTGCCGCGCAGTCGTTCCACCTTGTTGAATCCGTGGTTCATCCATGTGTAATCGCGTCGCGCTTCTTCACGCTCTTCAGCTGTTGGCTCACGGCGTTCCTCGCGGACTGGAATCGGTTGATGGGAGTAACGTACTCGCAGGTGCTTGTCTTTGCTAATCGCCTGGAGGTCACGCGTAAGCGTTTCGCTAAACGATCGGGCACTAGTGATCTGATCGTATTCGTTCTTGCTAACACGTTCTCGTATTGACGCTTCCATCTTCTTCGCAACATCCGGGAAGACGTACGAGTCGTTGAGGCGTTTAAGAATTGAGTCGATAACCTGGCTGCGAGTTGCGCTGTCAACCACACCATCAGGCGCCTGATTGGGTTGCTGGGCCCATGAGATCAGAGATGCAACCAGACAAAATGCGACCATGGCGACAAAAGTTTTGGGGCCTGAGAATCTAGTCATAAGAGTTCCTTTCATATTTACATCGAGTAGTTTACGAGTGCTTCAACAGTCCTTTGACCAACAGGTCGGCGACTTCATTGGCTCGATGCTCGACATCAGGACGAGCGCCCAATTCAGTAGCGCTCAGGCTGTAGGGCAGTAATCCATTGGTGGCGTTCATAAGGGCGTATCCAATCGACAGTGCGTCGTCGAATTCAAACTCTCCAGCCGAGCGGCCTTGTTCGAGCAGTTCTGCAAAGATTTGCGCCTCTTCATCGAAATAGCGCGCACGCCGGGCCAGCAACCCAGGACGAAGAACAGCAAGGAGATCGTTCAGACTCTGCGTGTAATGTTGAATGCTATCGAAACGAAAGAGCACTCGCGTCAACAACATTTGTCGCAGGCGCTCGCCCGCGCTTAAGTCAGACTTTGCGATACTCCACAGTTGAACTTTTAGCCTCTCGACAATCCGGTCGATGTGCGAAAGCACCACTTCTTCCTTACTACTGAAGTGAAGGTACACCGTCCCCTTGCCGATGCCGGCCTCGTTTGCAATGTCTTCCACGGTCATTTTTCGGTAGCCAAATCGAGCCAATAGAGCGTCGGTGGCATCGAGAATGGCGTCCCTAACATCCAGTTTTGCTGCTATTTCGACCATTTTGTATGATTTGACCGCTGACCGGATTTAACTTTCAGTCATTTAAACGGATGGCGGAGCGAAAGGTTGCAGAAAGATTCGCCGTGTGCAGACCTCTCCTTGGAGTGCGCCGCCTTGTCGGCGCT
>DATEPB010000096.1:0-8378 GCA_035273425.1 Pyrinomonadaceae bacterium
GCGCCGACAAGGCGGCGCACTCCAAGGAGAGGCCTTTGGCTTAGTACGTAGTTCGAGCACCCGATGAAGGACAACAATCAAATCAAGATCTTGGCAATAGGCTTTGCAGTCTTTGCTGCAATCTACTTCTTCACCTTCCTGCTCCTCGTTCTCGTTACCGCGGGCGTGTTCGTAGCCCTCGGAATTACCATGGCGAATGACACCGGCGACGTAAATCAAGCTGGAATCGGAGTTCTCGGTGCAGTCTTCACCGTGATTTTCTATGGTGTTTTGGGATTGATTTGTGTTTTGCCTACTGCTCTAGCCAGTTGGAAGTTGTTCAAGAAAAAACCACGCGTGCGATTGTGGGGAATCATCGCGGCCATCGTGGTGCTGCCCATCTTTCCACTCGGAACCGCACTTGGTGGTTTCAGCTTGTGGTTCTTCTTCAGTCCACAAGGTCGCAACGTGCAGAGAGAGGTGTTCGAACAGCGAGCCTAATTCCTGACGTGGCCCGAACAGTAACCCAAGCGTTAGGGAAGGCGCGGTCCCACTTCTGCGCAGTACTGGCTCCCTACAATGTGCTCAATTTAGATCGTCGTCTTTGAAATACTTCGTACCTTTGCCGGTTACTTCGAGGGCCACACCTTTGTCAGTTAGTTGGTACATCCAAACGCCCGGAGAAACTGAGGCAGCACCCTGCAGTGAGCCACCCCCATCACCGGTTTTTGCCGCTGCCGTCGTTTGCCCACCAAACTCCCATCCACTGTTTATGAACCGCTCTAACGCACTCTTTGTTTCAAACACGAAGATGGTGCTGAATTTCTTCGCCCCCATTCCCAGGCCCGCCTGAATCTCACGCATCTTCATATAGACAACTTTTTTTGAGCCGTTGTCGACAGCAATTCCCTGTCCCCGACCTCCACCCGCAACCAAAATCTTCACGCCGCCACTATTGAAGACGGCGTAGCCGGCCGCGTTTTTGACAGCCGCTCTCGCAGATGGACGCGATTTATAGAGTCGCTCCAACGTGGCCGCAGCTTTCTGACGAAGTTCAGCTTGCTTCTCTTCTTTGGATTTCGCAGCCATAGGAACCGCACTCGATACCAACACGGCAAACGCGATTATCAGTCTCGCTCGTTTCATAACAACTTCTCCTTCCGACCGGCGGGCACAGCCACTAGTAGCGGCGGCAAGATTTCTCTGCAGATTAGCAGGCCTTTTTAATGAAGGAGCCTGTCAAAAGTTCTAGGGAAGCCAGAGCGAAACTGTGGGATATAAGGTTATTCGATTCGCCTTCGCTAAGGCTCTCGACACGCAGCGAGTGCAGGCTTCATAGGATCCTTCCCAAACAATGGCACCTGGTGATAATTTCCCGTCGACTCATGCCTATTCGAGGATCTGGCAGGGGCGCCAGATACCCAAACCAATCAAGCGGGAGGAGACTAGGTCAAGCAGTCTCCATCTGATGAAGGCCCCAAACGCTCACACTCACCCGGAGGTAGCAAAATGAAAACCCGTTTCACAGTTACAGTGGTTGCATTGGTAGCGCTGATTGTCATGGTCGCCCTGGTTCGCAACACTCGCTCAAGAGCAGCCGACAATCTCACCAACCCACATTACAAGGGCGGATCAACCTTTAACCTCGTTGGTGCTGGTCCAAACGTCGCACGTTGCGGGGCATTCCCCGATAATATCGAGTTGTCGTTCACAGGTTCAGGCATCGATACAGAGGGCGGCTTCAACAACGCTGTTTTCTCCGCCTGTACTAACACCACCACCAACCTGGTATTCGATTTGAAAGCGATCGACACCTACACGCAGAGTGGCGATCAGGTATTTATCGAGGGCGATCCGTTCGTGCTGGAACCTAATCCCGCTAACTGCGTGGCGACAAACGCCCATGCGGTTCCGTTTCGTGTCGCCGGCGGAACTGGAGGACACGCGGGTGCAACCGGAAATGGTCACTTTCACATTACGAGTAACCTAACTCCGTGTAACGGGCTCACCCCGCCAGCGCAGGTTTGGTTTGAAGGGGTGATTAGACGAGCGCAGTAGGGCAATGCTTTTCGGATTTGAGATTTGAGATCTCAGATCGAAGATCGCAGAGTTGAGATCTCAGATTGAAGATCTCGGAAAACCAAAGAGCCCGCTTGAAACACTCAAGCGGGCTTTTCGAATACGGAGTTGCTCGCTTCGAAACGGCTTAGATCCATGAGAGTGACGCTGCGTCGCCGACCAGCTTTCGAAAGACCCAGGAGTAGATGGCTTGGCCGTGGTCACCATTGGTGAAGATGACTAAGGCGGTTTGAGTGTCAGGTTGGATCCAGCAGAAGTTTTTGAAGCCCGGGCCATCGCCCCAGTGAAACCACGCTTGACGTCGTAATATTCCAGGCCAGCGGAATGTTTGATCCGCCCGCCAACGCTGCCCTTCCTTGACTTCGTCTTCTCTTGGTGGGCCGAAGGTTTCGTCCACACCCCAGCCTAAACTCCAACCAATCTCCGGGTTGATTCGCGATTGGATCAGATAGTCCTCAGGATGGCGTGGGATATCTGAGAGGACTGCCTTGAGGAACTTCGGATAATCGAGCGGCGTGGTCCATAACGAACCTGCCATGTTTGGCGACATACCGATCGGCAGCGGCGTCGCGCTCGACTTCTTGTACGCTTCAACAATTTGTTCGTACGTTGACGACTCAGGTTGCAGACCAGCCTTGGTGATCGCGTCGTAATTCCGCTTCTCATAAAAGGCACTCGAGCGCTCGAGTAAGCTGGCCCGTCGGTCGTGACCCGACACAGCCCTGGCTTGCAGCTCTGGGCTCCAGGCGAAAGTGCTCGACGTCATCCCGAGAGGTTTCAGAACCTTTTCCTTCATGTACGCACCAATCGGAACTCCAACAATTTTTTCGACGACGCGTTGCAGCAGAAATATTCCTTCGCCGGAATACTGCCAGCGGCTGCCGGACATAAACGCCGCCGTCAACGGAGTATCAGGTTGAAATCGCCAGTTCGGCAGACCCGTGGTATGAGTTAAGGCGAATTGGGCGGTGATCCGCTTCGCCTCACCGGTCAGGCCGAGGTCCATATATTCCTGAAGCGGTTTTCTTAATTCCAACTTCCCTTGCCTGATGAGGTCCAGCACGGCCCAGGCGAAGAGTGGCTTGGTGAGTGAGGCTGCAGGGAAATATGTGGTCAGCTCAATCGGGGAGCCAGCCACGTCGCCACCCGCTGATTCTCTACCGCCCGATCTCTGTGCGCGATTTACTCGCAAACCCTCAACCTGTTGGACTGGCCTGCCGCGAACGATTCCGGATATCGCGATGCCGGGGACTTCGGTGATCTGGAGAATGTCGTACAGGTCTTGTTTTGAAATCCGTGAGACTGGTGGTGCGGCATAAGCCATCGCGGGTTTTAGAGCCGTAATGAGACCGGCGGCGGTTAGGGTCGACAGGAAGTTTCGGCGTTTCATTTGATTGACCAGGGTTCAATTGGTATCACGAGACCGGGACCGATTTGTTCCGATAATTGCAGCGTCCTCTGAAAAGTCAAAAGTCGCTAAGCGCCCGCAGGTATCTCGAAATATAAAGGAGAGGCCCGCGAAAGGCATGATCTCGCGGGCCTCCTCGAAAGAAAATTAGAGCGAGAACTCAAGGAAAGAGATTTTCCATATCTCATTTATCAGTTCTCATTTGTCATCGCCGGACTCAAAGTGAAGGTCGAGCGCGGGTTCTCGCGGCCGTTAATTACCGATCGTTCCCTAATGCGTGCTCTCCGGCAATGACAAATGAGAAATGATAAATCAGATATGGAAAATCTGCCTTCCCTCCCAACTCTCACCTAAAACGCGATTTGGTTTACTTCTTCGTCAGTGGGTAATCATCATACCCTCGTGGACAAGTGTAAGGTACACAGACACCGTCACAATTGTTATAGCCGGGGGGACAAAGAATTTCCTCATTACCCCAGAGCCATTCAACGACCGGCATCAGTTGAGATTCGATTTCGTCGAACTTCTTCTTACCGCGGCGCGGACCGTCTTGATGCTTGAGGTAAAGACGAATTGCACCGTCCTCGAGTGAATCCAGGATCGTCCGCAGTCGCACATATGGATCTATCGTAGCTTTTTTCTTTCTAGGCATTTTGTCTCCTCCTATGGGGCGTTGCTTCATTTGAAGTTGTCGATCATTGAAAGTACGGTCCAACTGGCTTGCTTACCGTAAAAAAGCGCCTTGCCGTCAGCCGACCACGCCAGACCCGAAAAGTAGACCCTTGGATCACTACTGCTCGTAATTGTCCTGGGGACGCCTCCGATCGCTGGAATTACCTGCAGGCTATCGGCGCCATCTGCTCGCGTCACAAAAGCGATCTGATTTCTGAGTGGTCCAATTTGTATATTCTGAAAATAGCTGGCCTTGAGTTCAGCCAGCGGACGCTGCGGCCCACCGTTGATTCCAATGGCAAACAAGCTCACATCAGCGGGAACAGCAGGTGCGATGCCGCTGCCGGCAATCGACTTGACGATTAACTCCTGACCGGATGGCGACCAACCGACCAGCCCAAGGACCGACCGGGATTCTAAAAGCGCCTGATCCTTACCATCGCTGGAGAGCCAAATGGTCCAGGCCATTTTTTCCTGTGCCGAGCCAGGGGTAACCAAAGATAGCCAGGCGACGCGCTGCCCGTCCGGCGACCACATCGGATCAAAGAAGTGAACATTGGAGGTTGCGTTGTGCGAAACTTGTTTGGCGCCGGAACCGTCAACCGCCATCTGCCAGACATTGTCCACCCCCGAACTGTTGGCGCAGTAAAGCAAACGGCTGCTGTCTGACGACCATTGAAAATCCTGAGTTTGCGAACGGTTGTAGGGCAGCATGGTAAAGCCGCCGAAGGTAATTCCTCCAGTTGTCAGTGCACTCGCGTCACCGCCGGCAGCGTTGACCCTCCACAGATTGGGTGGCCCACTCGTGTGTCGCAGAAAGGCAATCTGTTTCCCATCAGGCGACCAGCGCGGCGCAAAACCATCGGGCGCCAACTGCAAAAGGGTTCCCTCGCCTATCAAAGACTTGGCCACCAACGAGCCATTGAAGATCGTCGCCCCCTTGGACGACTGCGTAGCTTGAAAAGCGAACGCCTTACCATCCGGCGCCACAGTGGGCCACAACTCAATTCCGATATCCGAAGTTAATTGGTTTTCTTTGAGCCGATCCAGAGGCACGCTCCACAAATCAGATTCATTTCTGGAGGTAACATAAAGAATCCTTGCTCCATCAGACGAAACATCCATCACTTCACTGTCGCTGTCGTTAACAGTTAACTGAACTGGTTTGCGGCCGTCGGGGTAAGCGACAAAAATCTGCTGGACCCCACTCCGCTGCGAACTGTAGAGAATGCTTTTTCCGTCCGGTGTCCACACCAGGTTGCTATCCACAGGTTCGTCATTGGTCACCCTAGCGGGTTGACCGCCTTTCGTGGGCATGGTCCAGATGTCGATCTGTTCGTCGGTGAAATCAGTGTAGGCGACGCGCTGGTTGTCTGGCGAAATACTGAAGCTACGGTCAAAGGGTTTAGACTGATCGAATTTGGTCAGCTCCGAAACCTGCCGGGAGGCAATGTCGAGAGCATAGAGATTCCCCAGTGCTACAAAATAAATTTGTCCGTCACGAGACCACGCTATTAATTCACGGCTGAACCTGTCCAGTGCTGCAATTAGAGTCGGAGATCCGCCAAACGCCGGCATGGTCCAAATGCCCTTCTGCGTACCGCGTTTCGAGAGATAAGCGATCTGCTGTCCATCGGGTGACCAGATTGGGCTTTCGACTAAGTCCTGTTCGCTTCGGTTTCTGAACGGCTCGCCACCGCCGACCTGTTTTAACCAGATCCCACTGGTGCCGTCTTTAGTTGAGCTGTAAGCAACAAATTTTCCGTCAGGCGAGAACCGTGCATGATTAGTGCCGGTTTCCCCTAGCTCCTTTTTCCCACTGGTCAGCTGGGTAACTGTCAACGAAGACGTCCGAATCCCATCGCTTTCTTTTGGTCGGCCCCACCAATACCAGATTCCGAATACGACGAGCGGAATTAGAAGCAACGCTGGCAGCCACCCCCTGGTTCGCTTTGCCCCAGACTCTTGTTGCGTGAGCATTGAAGCTTGAGTTGACACACCGGAGGGGTTGGTTCGTTCTGCTGATCTCGATGAGAGCTGTGCTGCGCCGTATGATGCGCCGGAACGTTCGACTGAAGCGCCGGTTTCCAGATCTCTTTTCAAACTCTTGAGATCGAGCTGAAGGTCTTTGACTACCTGATAGCGTTCCTCCCGATCTTTTTGCAGGGCCTTTCTGACTATGCGTTCCAGCTCAAATGGGATCTCCGGTACCCACTCGGAAAGCGGCGGCGGTTCGCTCTTGAGAATAGCCGCACTTGTATCGCTCGCCGTGTCGCTTTTGAAAGGCGCCTTACCAGTAACCATCTCATAAAGGACCACCCCCAAACTCCAGATGTCGGTACGCGGATCAACGTCCAAAGCTCGAGTCTGTTCCGGCGACATGTAAGCAGTGGTGCCCATTACCACGCCAGGTTCGGTTTGGACCCACGCCTTCGTCGCCGCATCTGGATCGACTTCCTCCGCCCGCCACCGTTCGGTCAGTTTCGCCAATCCGAAATCGAGCACTTTCACGATACCGTCCTGGCGCATCATGATGTTTTCGGGCTTTATGTCTCGATGAATAATTCCGGCTGCATGCGCCGTCGAGAGCGCGGAGGCTAGTTGCAATGCAATATCAACTGCTTCAACTAAGGTCGGTGGACGATGGACCATGCGGCGGCGCAAGGTTTCACCTTCGATGAATTCTGTGACGATAAAGTGCGCACCCGGCTCAGTACCAATCTCATGAATGGTGAGGATGTTGGGATGATTGAGGGCCGATGCAGTTTTCGCTTCCTGCACAAAACGCTGCATCCGCTCCGCGTTTGAAGCTACCTTCTCAGGCAGTATCTTCAATGCTACGAGGCGATCGAGTCCGCTATCGCGCGCCAGATAGACCTCACCCATGCCGCCAGCACCCAGCTGTGACCGGACTTCGTAACGGCCGAATTTTGTGCCTGCGGCGAGACCCACTGTTCTTTCAGTTGTATTTCGTCTTAGGGAAATACGGACTAACGATTTCCGATGACCTGCTGCGCTTCAGCGATGGTTTTCTAACGATAAATTAGGCTTTGTTGGGCGTCGACCTTTTTTTCATAGCATTGGGGGAGGTCGAATCTTTCTGTGCACCTAAGAGTCTGTTGGTCCATTGAAGTCTAAACTGGGATCGATGGCGGTGGTAATGGCTTCATTCAGGTTAGTCGCGGGGCTTCCTGAATTCGAAAAATTGGGCTTGGTCCATTCAGCGACCTTTGGAAACTGATTAGCGCCGTTGTTCTCGGTGTCACTTCTTCGCCCTCCGAGAGTCTTAAAGATAGTTCGTGGAAATTCCCTGGCGATGGTGTCCTGGACCGGCAATATGCCTGCGAGCTTTGGACCGCACAGCTCGCCCCCAAAAGTCGGGGGTTACCCTGATGTTGGAGTCCAGGGCGTAAATTCGAGAATGCGCGGGCGAATTCTAACTGAGTTAACCGAAATGAGGCTAGAGTTTAGGGGAGGGTTCGGATTGAGCGGGTGAACAGAGTGCTTCCGGAATGCGAGGCTTGAGGAGTCGGCACCCGCGAAACTAGTAGCGCTCTTCCAGGAACGCTTCTTGGATTGTTGGGACGTTTCTAGACGTCGATGCCAGTCCACCACATCAGGTTTGCAATTCCCGCCGCGACCAGCCGAGTTTGCCCTTCGCCACCTGAGAAACAAAAAGCCCGCTTGAATTAATCAAGCGGGCTTTTTTAAATAATCCCGGCGACTTCCTACTCTCCCACACAGTTACCCGTGCAGTACCATCGGCTCCAACAGGCTTAACTTCCGTGTTCGGGATGGGAACGGGTGTGACCCTGTCGACAAAATCACCGGAAAACTTTTCAAAATCTGTCAGTTGTTAGTGGTCAGTAGTCCGTTGTTGCAATCGCATAAAAGAGCAACTGACAACTGGCCACTAACAACTGACCAAAGAGGTCTCAGAAAATCGAATAGTGAACTGCAAGGCAATCTGAGATCTAAGATTTAAGATCTCAACGCGCAAGCGCGAATTTGTTGCTTGAGTAAATTTTATGGTCAAGCCAAGGGACTGATTAGTAGTGGTCAACTGAGCACATTACTGCACTTACATATCCACCCTATCAACCTCGTGGTCTACGAGGAGTCTCACTGGCAGAATTAATCTTGGGTCTGGCTTCACGCTTAGATGCATTCAGCGTTTATCCATGCTCCACATAGCTACCGAGCGCTACGGCTGGCGCCATAACTCGTACACTAGAGGTGG
>DATEPB010000097.1:0-107134 GCA_035273425.1 Pyrinomonadaceae bacterium
TGGGCCAAAGCGGCGCCGGGCCGGCGCACTCCAAGGAGTTGATTCAAATGTGTGCTAGATCGCCAGACCGCCATCAACCTGGATGACTTGCCCAGTTATATAGCGTGCATCGTCAGACAGTAGAAAGCATGCGATTCTCGCAACTTCGCCGGCTTCGGCAAACCGGCCAAGCGGGATCTGCTCAAGAATCTTTGTGCGGTAGGCTTCGTCGAGTGCACCAGCCATGTCCGTTGCCACCATCCCCAACGCCATCGCATTAACCGTTACTTTTCGGCTCGCGACTTCCTTGGCCAGAGCTTTGGTTAGTCCGGTCATCCCGGCCTTGGAGGCAGAGTAGTTTGACTGGCCCGGCATCCCCACGCTGCCGCTGATTGATGAGATGTTTAGAATCGAGCCGCCACTATCCTGGCGCAACATGGTTCTCAACGCAGCTTTCGCAAAGTTCCACGCGCCCTTGAGATTTGTATCTATCACTTCGTCCCAATCGGATTCTTTCATGCGAAGAATAAGATTGTCGCGCGTGACCCCTGCGTTGTTGACGAGAAAGTCGATCCGACCAAAGCTTTCCTTGACCTGCTTGACCATCTCCGCCGCGCTTTCGGTACTGGCGACATCGCACTGCATCGACAATGTTCGGACGCCAAGATCCTGCAGCTCTTTCGTCAGCGACTCGGCAGCCTCGGCACTCTTGGCGTAATTAAAAGCGACGTCAGCGCCACGCGATGCGAGTTCAAGTGCGATGGCGCGCCCGATGCCGCGAGTGGCGCCGGTAACAATTGCTGCTTTTCCAGAAAATGGTTTTTGATCAGTCATCGTGTCTATCCATAAGTCGCCGGCAACGATCCACTAACGCACACGAAAGATCACGAAACAAGAGCTAGTGTGACTTCGAGTAACTTGGTGGATCGTATCCCTCGATTACGTCATTAAGCGATTTCAAATATGCGCGGAACGCTGGCGCTAGTTCCTCATGCTTTAAGGCAAATTCGACCGTCGCCATTAGAAATCCCAGCTTGTCTCCCGCATCGTGACGCTTCCCTTCGAACCGCACGCCATAAAAAGGCCGCTTCTTTGAAAGCGAGCGCATAGCGTCGGTAATCTGGATTTCATTGATTGCTCCAGGACGCGTGCTGGCAATCTCTTCGAAGATATCCGGCGTCAGCACATAGCGACCAATGATTGCCAAATCCGATGGGGCCTCCGCGGCAGGCGGTTTCTCAACCATGTCTTTGATTTTGAAAACGCCGTCTTCTATCTCTTCCCCGTCAATGACCCCGAACCGCGAGATCGCTTCGCCTGCAACTTCAAATACAGCTACCACTGGCGCCTCATATTTTTCGTAAACGTCAATCAACTGTTTCAACGCAGGTGTTTGCGAGTCAATGATGTCGTCACTCAGGATTACAGCAAACGGTTCATCGCCCACGAGATCGCGCGCTTGTAACACCGCATGGCCCAGACCCAGTGCTTCGCGTTGACGCACATAGCTTACCCGCGCCATTCCGGAGATCGCGCGCATCGCTTTCAGTTCGCTTTGTTTGCCGCGTTCCTCCAGTAGCTTTTCCAACTCAAATGAAATATCGAAGTGGTCCTCAATCGCAGCCTTGCCGCGCCCGGTCACGATGATGACGGACTCAATTCCCGAAGCCACCGCCTCCTCGACTCCATATTGAATCAGCGGCTTATCAACCAGGGGCAGCATCTCTTTTGGAGAAGCTTTGGTAGCAGGAAGAAAACGCGTTCCTAATCCAGCGGCTGGAAAGACAGCCTTGCGAACTTTTTGCGGCATTGAATTTAGTTTGCTAATTCAAAATATTGAACTCAAAACGGTCGTCTCTCTTAACACATTCTGAAGGTATAGAACAAATTCGCACTTCACGCGTATCACTGACTTAGTTCAGTCGTCGAAACACTGCGTCTAAGAATAATCAAATTCTAAAAGTCGCTGGCACCACCAATTTTTCCGATTCTTCAGTCCAGGAGCGTGATAATGCGTCTTCTCAGGAAGGGCATATACAAGAAGCGAAACTCCATTCTTCTCTTGCTTGCTACCGCACTCGCGATCGCCTGCCTGCACATGAACGTATCGGCCCAAGCCGGAGACTTCGAAGTTCGCAAGATCGCGAATGGTGTCTATGTCGCGATGCGCACCGAGCCTCCTGGATTAACTGTAATTGGAAATAGTGTCTTCATCATCAATGATAAAGACGTAGTAGTTGTCGATACGACATTAACGCCGGGCACCGCAAGCGAATTATTGGTAGCGCTCAAGAAGCTCACCAATAAGCCGGTCAAATATGTCATCAACACACATTGGCATGACGATCACATCATGGGCAATGAAGTGTTTCGGAAAGCATTTCCCGACGCTCAATTCATTGCTCACCTAGCCACGCGCGACTATCTGCCAGGAACCGGCCTCGCCAATCGGAAGATGGCACTGTCGGAACAAGGCTATCCGGGGTTCATTAGATCGCTCCGCAACCGGCTGGCACGCAACGAAAGCGTGTTTGGTGGGCCAATGAACGAGGAAGAACGTTCTACCTATGAAAGTAGCGCGAAGATTGCTGAACGTTATATGGCTGAGAACCCTGGTGTTGAAGTGGTCCTGCCAACTATCACACTCGAAGATCGGCTTGTTCTAAAACGTGGGCGACGAACGATTGAAATCCTTTTTCTGGGACGTGGGCATACCAGCGGCGACGTCGTGGTCCATCTTCCCAAAGAGCGGGTGGTGGTTGCCGGCGATCTCGTCGTTTGGCCGGTTCCCTATATTGGAAGCCCTCAATCGCATCCGGGTGATTGGAGTGTCACGCTCGGCAAACTTATAGCTTTGAATCCACGCGCTATCGTACCCGGGCATGGACCAGTGCTTAATGATCATACATATGTAAAGCAAATGGTTCGATTGCTCGCGTCGGTGAAACAACAGGTTGAGGCCGCAGTGTTACGTGGTGAAACTCTTGAGCAAACGCGGAAGAGAGTCAACCTTGACGAGTTTGAGAAGTTATTCAGCGGTGAATCGCGAATTAGGAAACTGATATTCAGAAACTACGTGACGGGACCAGCGGTAGGCGCTGCGTATCTTGATGCGAAAGCGAAATAGAAACGTCCGAGAGTAGTCGAGTCAGGCTGCATTAATGCCTGCGGCCTGACTCGGCGTAGTGAACGTGTTCGTGCGCTGAATGTTACTGATCTGACTCAACTTTCCTTAGTCAGAATCATGTAAATCATGAGCGCGTACAAAAGAGCGGCGACAACCATCAAGCCCACAAAAACATAATTGATGTAGTCTGGATACTTCGCGGCTATCAGGCTGGAACCCACCATGATCGCCAGGAAGGGACCAAAGATGATGTACATGAGATTCTGCTGCTGCTCTTTTTTCATCGTCTTACCTCCTCAATGATCGACCAGGAAAACATCCCAGGCCCATTTGCCCAGTTGAGCGTGCTGTGCGTCACGTACCTTGGAGCGATAACGAAACCAGTTGCCGTACTGATCCTTCTTTTTAGACTCTTTGAAATCCAGGTCGATCGAGTGGAGCCCTAGTTCAGCGAGGCTGTTCAGCTCCGAAGCTTCCGAGACGCCGTTGTGGTTCTTATCCTGCCACAAGCGCAATAGAGAAAAGACCGCATCGGTCTGGCTTATGACACCATTACCGTTGCCTCCGTAGCCTCGCTTATCGAATTCTGCCAGGGCCAGGAATCCATTTCTTGACTCACCAGCAGGAGGCTCTGGTTGGGACGTGAAGTTTCCAAATAGTTCCTGCCCATTATCGATCGTGTCGTTGCCATTGCGGTCGAGAGCCAGCCAACCATCGTCGCCCCCGACAACAGTCCAGGAAAGGTATTCTGGTCTCCCGTCTGAATTGAGATCAAATTGTACGCCGCCCGGGAACCCTGTCAAAGAAAAACCATCTCCGGCGACATCGATCAGGATTGGTGACCAACACGCAAGCTCGATGACGGTACCATCAAACTCCGTCAACGCCTGACAGGTACCCGAAGCGCCACCAATAGGAACCACTTGGCACGCCAGTTTGGCCTTTAGATAGCAGCTTCTGTGCGCCAACGTGGCTGAATGCAATCGGGCAGCATGTTGGGTTGCCACGGCGATAAAGCAAGCCGCGGTCACAAGAGGTCCGGCAGATGTAGCTATCGCCAGGCAGGCAGCCGCAGCGGCCGTGGTTAACGCAGTGATCTCGGCCATCTTGGCTTTGTAATCGTTGTCGCATATCTGGCGCTTAACCGATATACATGGTCCTGAACCAATAAACGAGCTCAGGAGTTCCATTTCAATAAGGTCTTCCAGGAAGGCTTGCGCGGTCATTCCAGCCAGGCGAGCTTCCACATATACAGCTAACTCCTCTGTCGTGTGGTTAGCTGCGTACGCGTAAAACTCAGCTTCAAAGTCTTCTTGTGTTTGCGCCGCCACCTTCGGCGGGTTGTGTAGCAAGCAACCCATTAAGAGGGTTGCAGAAAGGATCAGGCACTTTATCTTTTTCATTTTGTTGGCTCCTGTCAGTTGTACCGCTAGGTCGGGGAGGGGGAATAGCGGTCCACCGTGACTCTCTTCCAACTTCGATTTGAAAGATATGAACTGAGGAATTTACGCGGCGGAAATTACCAGTGAACAATTGTCAGGTCAACGCTGAGCCGGAGAGGTGCTATTTACGGTAAATGCCAAAGTTTCTGCTTCTGGTCCATGGACCATTTCTGTTTCGTCTGAGGGCATTTTCTACGAACTCAGACCAAAGCTTTGTACCGCGAAGCGGTACAAGTCACCCATAGTTGAATCTTCCCGATGTCAACGACAAGCTGAAGCGTCTCGGACACTAGGCGGCAATTCCAATCACGGACATATGCTGAAGGTGCAACACCAAACACACTGAGATACACTCACTTAAAACAAGTGAGGGATACTTCCTGGAGATACGTCCTCCCTACTAACGATTAACCGAGGCCTAACGAATGCTTGATCTGAACTTTGTACGTGAGAACTTGGAGAAGGTGCGGGCTGCACTTGAATCCCGCGGCGCTGCTGCCGAAGTACTTGATGATTTTGCCGCCGCCGATGCCGAACGGCGCACAGCAATTGCCGAATCCGATCAATTGAACGCGACGCGCAATTCAGCGAGTCGCGAAATTGGTTCGTTGATGAAGGAAGGTAAACGAGATGAGGCTGATGCTCGTCGTAAGGAAGTCAACGAACTGAAAGAGCGAATCGCTGAACTGGACACTCGTCGCGATCAGGCTGAGACGCGTATTCAGGACCTCATCTCGGGCTTGCCAAATATCCCGCATGAAACAGTTCCTGTCGGAAAAGATGAAACCGCCAATCAGGAGATTCGACGTTGGGGCGAACCACCAAAGTTTGATTTCGAACCCAAGGACCACGTTGACCTGGGCAATGAACTGGGGATCCTTGATTTAGATCGCGCGGCCAAAATCGCTTCCGCTCGCTTTGCGATTCTCAATGGCGACGGGGCGCGATTAGAACGGGCCTTGGTCAGCTTCATGCTCGATGTGCATACGCGAGAGCATGAATATCTTGAGACACTGCCGCCCTTCATCGTTAATAAAGGGTCGTTGTTCGGCACTGGGCAGTTGCCAAAATTCGAGCAGGATTTGTTCAAACTTACTGACGAGCGGGAGCTGTATCTGATTCCCACCGCGGAAGTGCCGGTCACGAATTACCATCGCGAAGAAATTCTCGACGCCGCGCAACTGCCAATGCGATGGGTCGCATACACTCCGTGCTTTCGTTCCGAGGCGGGCAGCTATGGACGCGACACGCGCGGATTGATTCGGCAGCACCAGTTTGAAAAGGTTGAATTGGTGAAATACACCTTGCCGGAGAATTCTTACGACGAGCTTGAAGCACTAACCAACAATGCGGAAGCTATTCTGCAAAAGCTGGGACTACATTACCGCACTGTCGCACTCTCGACTGGAGATATCGGATTTGGTTCGGCCAAAACTTACGACATCGAAGTTTGGTTGCCGTCGCAGAATGCTTTTCGTGAAATCTCTTCGTGTTCAAATTACGAAGCCTTCCAGGCGCGACGCGCGCAGATACGCTTCCGGCGCGCTGGCGGCTCGAAACCTGAGTTTGTACACACCTTGAATGGATCAGGATTGGCGATCGGACGCACGTGGATTGCGGTATTGGAAAACTATCAGCAGGCAGATGGCTCGATTGTTGTGCCGGAAGTGCTTCGCCCATACATGGGTGGGATGGACGTTATTAAGGGAAGGGCTTAAGCGAAAGGCAGATTTTCCATATATCATTTGCCATTTCTCATTTGTCATTGCACGGCGATTGAGAAGCCTGTAGTTCAGAGTTCAAGCTTTAGCTTGCGTCGCGGAGCCCCAGCCTAAGGGCTGGACTCTAAATGGCTCTAGCGGTGGTTAAGAGGTGTTCAGAGTACAAGCTTTAGCTTGCGGGTTAGGTTCTGCGAGGGTTGGGATTTAGCGGACGCGCAGCCTAAAGGCTGGACTCTAAACGCCTCTAGCGGTGGTTAAGAGGGTGTTCAGAGTACAAGCTTTAGCTTGTGGGTTTAGGTTCTGCGAGGGTTGGAATTTAGCGGACGCGCATCCTAAGGGCTGAACTCTGAACTACAAGCTTCTCAATCGCCGTGCGACGACAAATGAGAAATGGAAAATGATATATGGAAAATCTGCCTTTCTTGCGACTCGGGCTCTTTACTTGATCCTTAACTCAAACGGCATTAAAAGCATCGTCTCGCCGTTCTTCATCTTGTCCAGAAGCATCATGTAGCGCACCGCGCGTCGACTGTCTTCAGGCAACGCTGACAAAACCGCTTGCTGCTGTTTCATCTGCGCCGTCGTTTCGTTTCCCTGGTCAAACAACTCCTGCAAGAACGTTCGCGGGTAAGGCAGAATCACGCGCTTGACGCCTTTGTCTTTCGGAATGCTGGCCAACTCTTTGGCAACTTCAATAGCGCGATCCAGACCACCAAACTCATCAACCAATCCACGCTCTTTGCCTTGCGATCCGGTCCAAACGCGTCCCTGGCCCACCGAGTCGACATACTCGACCGGCTTGTTGCGACCCTTCGCAACTTTAGGGATGAAGTCGTTGTAGTAAGTATTTTTGATCCACTCCTCAAACTTCACCCGTTCTTCGGGAGAGAATTTTTCAGTCTCGCGAAACATTCCCGAGTGCTTTCCGCGCAAGATGTATTCGTTGGAAATCCCCAACCAATCGTAGAAACCGCGGAGTACGGGTTTGCCGGCGACCACGCCAATGGAGCCCGTAATCGTAGAAGGTTGGGCCAGGATTTTGCTCGCGCCAGCCGAGATGTAGTAACCGCCTGAAGCCGCAACGTCGCCCATCGAGATAACTACCGGCTTTTTGGCTTTAGCCGCTTCAACTGCGTGCCAGATCACGTCCGAAGCGAGACCAGAACCACCTGGACTATCAACCCGAATCACAATGGCCTTGATCGTTTTGTCATCGCGTGCATCGTTGATTGCCTTGGCCATGGTGTCAGAACCGATCGACTGCTCACCGGTCGGACTGTTTTCGGATTGGCCGGAGCCAATGTTCCCGGTCGCATAGATGACCGCAATCTTTTCGCCCTTATCAAGGCCTAACGATTCCGGCTGTATGTCGGAGTAGTCAGAATTCCTTACCAGCTTGAGCGGCTCGTCTTCCTTGTAGCCAAGCTTCGTCTTCACTTCCTTGTCGAGTTCATCACGGTAGACCACACCATCAATCAATCCAACCTCTTTAGCTTTGGCTGCACTGTAAGGAGCGTTGTCGATTATCGCGCGCACCTCTTCGGGAGTCTTCCCGCGCGATTTCGCAATTCCGTCGACGAAACGATTAAAAAGATCATCGAGCAGCGAATTCATAAACTCGCGATGTGCGTCAGACATCTCCTTGCGAGTAAACGTATCGCCGACGCTCTTGTATTGTCCGATCTGATAAATGTCAGGATAGATACCAAGCTTGTCTAACGACCCACGGAAGAACATCACATCCGCGGCGAGTCCATTGATGAACAGCTCTCCCGGAGGCGCCACGTAGATTTGATTGCAAGCGCTCGCGATGTAGTACTCCTTGTTCATCCCCAGTTCCATGAAGGCATAGACGGGCTTCCCTGAAGTGCGGAAATCGGTGATGGCGTCGCGGATCTCCTCGGCTTTGCCCCAACCGGCGCCGGACATATCTACCTGAAGCACAATTGCCTTGATGCGATTATCGACCTTGGCCTTCTTAAACTGTTCGAGGAGGCTGGTGAGAGACTGATCGGTGTCACCAAACAACTTGCGGAGCGGATCATCTGGAACGTAATCAGGCAAGCTTCCGGAGATTCTCAAATTGAGTGCGCTGTTCTGCGCAATAGTTGGCTCGGTGCGTCGAAACGCAGCCACCAATATCGCCACTCCAATCAGCACGACCAGAATCAGGCCGATTACAATGCTTGAGATAATGATTAGAGTTTTTCGAGTACCAGACATTGCCATAATTTTTCCTGCCTTAAATCTTTAAATTAGCGATTTCAAAGTCGCAAATATGCCCAGTTTGTTTACGTATTTGAGTGGGAAAAGGTTTATGTGAGGCTTCAATGTCCGACATGCTTTCAGCTTATCGGTAAGGTGGGAACCGAGCCCGCGAAGCGGGCGACAGACGATTTTGAAACGTCTGCCGCCGCTTTGCGGGCTCGTTGTTCGCGAGACTTTAGTCGCGCTTCACGATCCAGCCACCGCCGATCACCTCATCGCTTCGGTAAAACACCGTAGCCTGACCCGGTGTAATCGCCCGCTGTGGCTCGTCAAACTCAACGCGAACCCGTCCTTCATCAAGTGGAGTAATCGTCGCCGGTGCGGGTTCATTTCGGTAGCGAATGCGAACTTCGGCGCGGACCGGTTCGTCCGCGTCGAAAGGAATCCAGTTCACGCCAGCCGCGATAAACTCGCGACCCAACAGTTCATCCTGTTGTCCGACTACCACCTGGTTCTTTACTGAGTTTATCGAAACGACGTAGAGGGGTTGCTCCGCGGCGATCCCGATCCCGCGGCGCTGACCAATGGTGTAACGATGAATGCCGCCATGTTGGCCCAACACCTCACCCTCGCTGCTGACAATTTCACCTTCACCAGGCAACCGGTCTGACGCGTTTTCTGCTGCGAGATAGCGATCGATAAATCCCGCATAATTACCATCGGGCACGAAGCAGATTTCCTGAGACTCGGACTTTTCGGCCACGGCTAACGCGTGTTCACGTGCCACTTCGCGTACTTCCGGCTTGGACATTTCGCCCAGCGGAAACATCGCACGCGACAACTGATCCTGAGTTAACTCCCAGAGAAAGTACGACTGGTCCTTTTGCAGGTTGCGCCCACGCAGGAGTCGATAACGATTCGAACTCTCGTCAAACTCCACGCGCGCGTAATGTCCGGTAGCTACTTTGTCACAGCCCAGGCTGGCGGCGAGTCGATCAAGCGAGGCGAACTTTAGGCGACTGTTACATGAGACGCATGGGATTGGAGTTTCGCCATTTAGATAACTGGCAACGAAAGGCTGCACCACATCGCGTTCAAAGTCTTTCTCAAGATTAAGTACGTAGAAGGGGAAACCAAGCTCTTCCGCGACGCGACGTGCATCGTAGACGTCGTCGAGAGAACAACACCGCGACGGCAATGGATCGCCATTTTCGTCGACACTGATCCCGCGGCGCTGGTTCCACAGCTGCATCGTAAAACCGACCAATTCATGGCCCTGTTCCTTGAGAATTGCGGCGGCCGCGGATGAATCGACGCCGCCAGACATGGCTACTGCTAATTTCATAGTTCGATAACTAGTAAATCGTAAACAGCGCAGGATCGCAAATAAGGCCTTTCCCTGGAGTGCGCCGGCCCGGTGGCGCTTTGGTCAGCGGCGCGCCCTGCTGTCTTGCGCCTATTTAGAAGTTGACGAGTTTTCTGTCGTAAGGCTGGGGAAAGCGCCGCCGGGCCGGCGCACTCCAAGGAGAGGCCTTTATGCATCGGCCTATTTATCGCTTTTGGTTTTAGTAGTCAGGGCAGCACGCGCACGCGGATGGTGGTTGTCGTATGCCGCTCGAAGATGCTGGTTGGTCATGTGTGTGTAAATCTGCGTGGTCGAAATGTCACTGTGGCCGAGCAGCGCTTGCACTGAGCGTGAGTCTGCGCCGTGTTGAAGCAGGTGTGTAGCAAAACTGTGGCGGAGGGTGTGGGGTGAAACATCATCAAGGCCAGCGGTGTCGGCGTAACGCTTGATGATGGACCAGGCCTGCTGACGTGTTAACGGTTTGCCTCGATGTAAAAAGAGATTCGGAAATGGGCTCTGGCCGTAGGCGGCCTTTACCGATGCATACCGTTGCAACCAATGGATCGCGCTCTTGCCAACCGGTACGCGTCTTTCCTTGCTGCCTTTTCCGTGACAGTTGACGACGCCGCCCAGCATATCCACTTGCGCTTGTTTTAGTCCGACTACTTCAGAGACGCGCAAACCGGCTGCATACATCAGTTCCAACATGGTTCGATCTCGAACGCCTTCGTCGGAGCTAACGTCAGGAGCAGCAAGCAGCCGATCGATTTCTTCAACAGTTAAGAAGCGTGGAAGGTAGGAGAATTTTTGAGGCGTATCGAGGTCTTCCGCTGGATGATGTTTGATATGCCCGTCGAGCATCAGGAAACGGAAGAACCCACGTGCGGCGCTGACCGCTCGTGCAACCGACGATGGAGCCAACCCTTCACGCGAAAGTTCGGCGATCCATTTGCGGAGATCCGGCCGAGTCAACTCAGAAACTGATTTGCGAAGTTTGTTTGCGAGCGCATCGAGCCGTCCGAGGTCGCGACCATAACTCTCGAGCGTTTGACGCGCGAGTCCCTTTTCCACCTGAAGGTAGGTTAGGTATTCCTTAATCAGATCGCGCTGGGTGGTTGGTTTGATTAGCTCTTACTCCCGCCCCGAAGAGTCATTACGTCACTATTATAGACCACTAAGGTTCCGCCAGAGCGTGTGATATCTCGCCGTCAGGAAGGCGGACCTCCCCGCTCTACCTCACTCATGTACAGCCACTCGAAGGATTTAGATCGCTCAGCCTCTCACAAGTTGGGAAGGAGGATTTATCCCCGCTCCTCCTCAACGTCTTCAGTTCATCGGGTTTCTTTCAAACTGGAGCCTCGCGTCGCAAAGTTACCTAGATGTTGTGAGATGCGAGAACAAGAGCGGGGATAAATCCTCCTTCCCAACTTGTGAGAGGCTGAGCGATCTAAGTTTTTCGAGTGGCTGTACATGAGTGACGAAGTGGGCGGATAAATCCTTTAGCTGTACCGCTTTCCTCACTGGTTTCAGTTGCATTGGTCATCACACGGGGGTGGGAAAAGGTCGGCAAGGCATCCGATCCACTAAATTACACTAAACGACACCAACCTGCTTTTGCGTCGGTTCGTGTTGTTTCGTGGATCGTCTTCCAGGCTTACTCGTATCTGAGACACTCGATCGGATCGAGGCGGGAGGCTTTGCGGGCGGGCCAAACGCCAAAGATGAGACCAACGCCGACCGAAACCGACAGACCCGTAATAACTGCCCAGGCAGGAATCGTCGCCGGCAAGGCTGGCACCAACAGCATTATAAGTTGGCTGACCCCGATGGCGATCAGCACGCCGAGCGCGCCACCGAGGAACGTGAGGGCCATGGCTTCAAAGAGGAACTGGCGAACAATATCTTTCCGACGCGCTCCGATCGCCTTGCGAATGCCAATCTCCTTGGTTCTCTCGGTCACACTCACCAGCATGATGTTCATTACACCAATACCGCCGACTAATAGACCAAGACTGGAAATCGCAATCGCAATCAATCCGACCATAGCGAAGATGCTGTCAAACTGTTCGATGAATTTATCGGCGGTCTTGATATCGAAGTTGTTTGGATCACCAAATTTCACGGCGCGCCGTCGTCGTAATATTTCTTCCGACTGCTGGAGGGCTTCAGCCGTTTGACCTGATCGCGCTTTAATAATCAACAGAACATAGCCTTTGGCCGGCGCAATTTTCTGGGCCGTGCGAAACGGAATCAGGACCGCATTATCTTCTTCATTCTCCCCAAAGAACCCGGCCTTTCGTTTCTCGAGAACGCCGATGATCTCAAAGTTGTATCCACCCATGCGCACCTGAGTTCCAGCAATCTGGTGGTTCTGCCCGGGGAACAATGCATCGGCAGCATTGACGCCGATGACCATGACGTTGGCCCGTTGCGCATCGTCGTGCTCCGTAAAGAAGCGGCCTTCTTTCAGCGCGATGTTGGTAATTGAAGCGTGATTGACGGAAACGCCCTGCGTATTTCCCCAACGGTAGTTGTGACCGTTGTACATGATGTTGTCGTCAAACGGCCCGCCGCTGTATCCGATATTTTCCGCAACCCACGCAACGTCTTCGACGGCGGGCGCCTGGGCCAGAATAGTTTCCGCGTCATCAACGGTTAAGGGCTTCCTGGTTCTCTCCGAGCGGTCTTCCCCAAGATTTGGACCAGTGGACAAATGAAACGCGTAGATGTTGTTGGTCCCGTACTCTTCGATGATCGATACGATGTTCTGGCGCATTCCGGTGAGGATCGAAGCGATTGTGATCGCAGTCATGACTCCAATCACGATCCCCAAAACCGTCAAGAAGCTCCGAAACTTATGCGAGCGCACACTTTCCAGCGCCATCACAATCGTTTCCCGCAATTTACTTTTTGGTAAGCTGAATTTCACGTTAAGTTGCTTTTGTTAATGCCAAAATTGGATCCAGTCTCGCTGCCTTAAACGCCGGATAAATTCCAGCAACCATGCCGATCACGGTGGAAACAATCAAGGCGAGCAGGATGTACCCAATAGTAATAGTCATGGTAATCGACGCGAGACTGGTGATCAGCTCAGTCACACCCCATGACAACAACAAGCCAACCACGCCGCCTAATATGCAAAGGATTGCCGACTCAATCAGAAACTGCAGCAAAATCTGGCGCTTCGTAGCACCTACCGCTTTGCGAAGTCCGACTTCGAAAGTTCTTTCGGTAACACTGACCAGCATGATGTTCATGACCACGATTCCACCAACCACGAGGGTTATCAAAGTGATGGGGACAACCACCATCGCAATGCTGGCAGTAAACTGGTCTATCTGATTATTTACTCCTTCAACGTCCACCAACCCGAAGTCGTCTTCTTCGTTGCCTTTCAGTTGATGCTTAACGCGCAGTGCCACGCGCGCGTCTTCAATTGCCTGTTGAAACTCTTCACGGTTTTTCCCTTTGCCATGAATCTGTAGTCCATTGCGACCCCAAATCTGCATGTGGGTGGTGACAGGAATGTAGATTTGCCGGTCAAAGGAATCACCGAAGAAAGATCCTCGCCTCTCTTCGACGCCAATTACGCGCATGGGTCGGCCGCGCACCTTTAGCGACTTGCCTATGGGATCTGTATTGGGGAAGAACTTGTCCTTGATATCGCCACCCAGGACCACAACCATCGCGGAACGCTCGACTTCGTCAGCTGAAATAAAGCGTCCCGACTCCATAGTCTTATCTTCGATATCGACCATGTTTGCGGACGACCCGAAGACCATCGCGCCAGGAAACTGGATTCCATCCTGGTTAAGATCGGTTCCACTTTGAGACTGCGCGCCAACTTCAGCGCAAGACTTACAACGGTCTCTAACCCATTCGTAGTCGTCCCAAGCCAGTCGCTTGTTGCGACGATTCATTCGTTCGTATTCGTCGTCAGATAATCGTCCATGCGAGGCCATGCGCGCGATCATGAAGTGATTGCTGCCGAGAACTTTTGCGACCTTGTCGACCACGTAGGTATTGAGGCCGCTAATAGAGGCCCCGACGGTGACCACCGAAGCCACCCCAATGATGATTCCAATGAGGGTCAGAAAAGCGCGTAGCTTATGGGCAAAAATCGACTGGAGGGCGATCTTCAGCGCGTCTGCATAAAAGGAAAATATTGCTCGCATGTTGGTAATACGAAAGTTCCAGGCGAGTAGCTTTACGACAGAGCCCGCACGAAAAGTTCAATAAATCAGCCGGAACTCGGATGGAGAGACACGTCGAGCCAGTCTCTCCACCTTCGTAGACGAACCAAGTCATATTTCTGTTAACAGTCAGGTTAATTCAGCAGGAGCTTCTTTAGCAGGGTTTAGAGAAAACTTGTCCGACCAGCGAATTTTCCCGGTCACCTGCATTGCGACGAACAGGCTAACTACCGAGCCCACAGTTATTGCCAAACCGGTGAAGCCCTTCAGGAAAAAGGCATATGAGAACATGACCAGGTAGACAAACTGCGCCATGGCCGCCTCTCGACTTGCAAAGCGCAGCCCAACAACTAACCGCAGGTAACTCACCACCAGAAACACCGATACGGCTGCAGAGATCGCAAAGGCCAGGTGAATTGAAACGTGATCAACGAGATACGCGAGCAGCAAATGAAACGAGAAGAAGCCGGCCGCCAGGAAAAAGTAATTCATGGGATGGAGGTCAATGCCGCGCATCGTCGTAATGATCAGCATGATGAAGAAAAAGAAGAGCAGCGACACGGGAGCAAAGAAACTTATGCGCCCTGCGAGCGGCCCTGGTTGAAGTTTTTCCGGCATCACCATCGCGATCTGATAACCGGAAACCAGGTTTCTGGATGACCACGTAAGGTCCCAGCCACTTCCGGTTTCGTGTTTTTCGGAAGGAGACATCGTATTGTCGGGGAAATCGATATCCTTGAAGTTTGTTTTCATCCGCAGGGTAAAATCTCGAACCTGCGCTACCTCTTTATGACCAAAGCTGTAACGCCATTCGCCTAACCCCTGAGAACGGTACCCAATGACGAGTTGGGACACCTGGCCTGCCGCAACCTTCACCGAACCTTTGGCAGTGTTGTCTTGATTGGTGGTAACCAGGGGAACGCCATCGATTGTGAACACCAGGTCATCGTAGATTGCTTTCGAAGCGGGGAAATTCAAGCTGAAGTTAACCAATTCATCCTTATCGCTGGTATTGCGAATAGAGTAGTTACCTGCAAAACCAACTTTGTAAGTGCTATACCAGAGCAGACCTTTCTGGCGGTGGTCCAAATCCAGCGCCACATCCACCACACTACTTTCCAGCGGAAGAGGCACTATCACTTCGTCGTTAAAAGTCTTAACCGTCTTTTTGCCATTCTCAGTTATTTCTTCCTGACGCGGGACCAGGCGAACGAAGTAGGCTGAGGGCGGTGCCTGGTTATGTGGCGAGCCCCAGGTAGAAACTACGCTGTCATTCGATTCAGCAGCAGATTCATATGTGCGGGCGAAGATCGTGGCGCCGAGAATGGCCCAGGCCACTGAAGTGCAAACAAGGATTACTGCAATCGCGATGATTCGTTTGGTCATGATCACTGCTCCCTTAATTAGATCGATGAGTTGATTGTTTAAAGTCCTATTCCCTGGAAGGTCCATGATGAATTTGCCTTTTGGGGAGAGCAATGTGGCAACCCACGGCGGGACGTGTGCGCACTACAGTTCAGTCGCTGTTAGAGCTGAAACCGGTTGGTATGCAGTGGTGAGGAAAGCGTGAACAACCAAGAGGAACCGCCCGATACACATCTCCCCCCCCCCAATCACCTTAAAGTGCTTTGTTCTGCAAAGCCCAATAGCAAAAAATTTTAGCGATCACGCATTGCGCATTTGATGGATGAGCGCCTCCATGTGGCTCAAGTAGTTTTCCAGCGCACGTTTGCCTGCCGCAGTTATTTTGTACTCCGTTTTGGGCAGACGTCCTTCAAACGATTTGGTGCAGGTGATGTAACCACCGTCTTCCAACTTGCGTGCATGCACGCTCAGGTTTCCGTCAGTCGTATCCATCAACGTCTTGAGATCGTTGAACGTTAATGACTCGTTCGCGGCCAACGCGCTGACTATTCCCAAACGCATTCGCTCGTGAATCAAACGATCGAGCGAAGCCGGCGCCCTCCGAACTTTCGCACGGGTTTCTTCGAGTCTGGAAGAAGCTTCGCGTTTTCTGCTTGTGTGTTTAACTGCTGATTGCTTAGCCACCGTATTTCCTCGCGATGATCGATCCGAAAACAATATGAAGTCCGCCAAATCCCACCGCCATAAACCAATCGGCAAAACCCGGAGGGGCGAGGAGCGCCGCGGTACCCAATGACATAAAGCAGAGCCCCATGATCGGCACTACGCTCACCGAGAACATCCCACCCGTAATCACCCCAGTTCCATAAAGCAATAACCAGAGCGCCGGAATGGCATCGGTCAGACCTGCTCGGTAAAGCACGATGGTTAACAGACCACCTACAAAAATTGGCGGGGTCAAACTGAAAATAATCTTGCGGCCGGGGCCGGAAAGCAGCGCGGCATTCGACCTGCGGGCCTTGCGGTCCATAGACCATCCAGCGATTAGCAAAGCCACGACCTCTTCGACCAGCCACACCGTCATCCAGTTCTTGAATGACGTTTGCCGAGAGGCGATAAACGCTGCTATCAGCGCGGTACCGCCAATTGCCACCTGACCCCACCCTGAGACGAGGGTAAAAGTGGTAGACCTCTCCATCGTCGCGCGAATGTACTTAAGGTTATCCATCGCCCGCTCGTGTAGGGCAGGCGGCTCTTCACGTTGTGGAGTGACCAGGTGGATTGGGGTCATGAGCGAATGTTAATCCGGGGGCGCTGTCGTGTCAAGTACTTTGCAAGGCAAAGAAGGACAGAATGGCCGACATGCTTCAGGAACCTCTGATCAAGTCGTACGATTTGATTTGCCTTAGCCCGCGGAGCGGGCGATAGCGTAAAGCCTGGGGGTGGAGCGAAGCGGAACCCCAGGTGGTGGACTAGTATGAAGAATCGAGCGTGCGGAGTGTGCGATAGCGCAAACGACGCAATTGACTGACGATAACCGGCTGTCGCCCACTTCGCGGGCTCTGTCTTGGTATGCCAACGATCCGACTATTGATCGACTTGATCAGGAGGTTCCTTCAGCTTGGAGTGGCGCCGCGACCAAGTCAACATCCGGATCCGCGGAGTGAATACAGGGCAACGAGTTAGATAAACACCATCGTTGGGTGTGGTGTGCTCACGACAAGCTGAAAGCAGGTCGGACGCTCGCGCGCTCAAACTTCCGCTGCGAGGGCTGTGTTTGGCTGGGAAGACGCCTTGGCGTTGCGCCATCGAAGAATGAGCACGACCAGAGAAATGATCCCTACGATCAAGCTGATAATTTGAGAGGTCGACAAACCAGTGAGAGTAGTTAACCCCATGATGTCGCCGCGAGGATCGTCCCGCACAAACTCAATCAAAAACCGAATTGTTGAGTACAGCACTGCATAAGCGAGGATGACCTGGCCCTTAAAAAGGCGACGTTTATGAAGCCACAGGAGAAACAAGCAGACCAGCAGCATTGCGAATGATTCGTAGAGTTGCGTCGGATGGAGATGCACATCAATCGGAACTCCAGTGACCTCATGGCCCAGCTCGCTGAACTTAACGCCCCATGGAAGAGTCGTGGGTTTGCCCCAGCAGCAGCCGGCTGCAAAACATCCTTGCCGGCCAAAGAAATTTCCGAGGGCGATTCCGGGTGCGCAGGCGTCAGCCGTGGTCCACCAGGGAAGACGGTAGCGACGCATCAATAAATATCCGGCGATCACCGCTCCCAGCAGTCCGCCGTAGAAGACTCCACCCGAACGAAGGAAGTCGAGCGAGAGCAACTGTAAGGGATTGCCCCTGTACTCGGGTTCCGTGAAGAGCATCAGGATTTTCGATCCGATCAGCGCGGCCAGCAGCATCCACAGACACAGATCGTAGATCTTTTGGCTGGGCAGTCCATCTCGCGCCGCCAGCCGCACCGTGAGCAGGATTGCAAACAGAAAGGCCAGCGCCAGGAAAACGCCGTAGGTATGGATTGGAAAACTGCGGATGTGAAAGAGTTCGGGGTACATGTTTGCGGATGTCAGTTGTTAGTGGTCAGTTCTCAATGGTCAGTGGTCAGTTGTTAGTTGTCACTTGGCCAGTGATTGATAACAACATGCAACTAACCACTGACAACGGACAACTGACCATTGACCACTAACAACGGAAAACTGACAACGGACTAACTAGTGACACGCTCATCTTTAGGCTTACCATGGAATACAAGATCGTAAGCCAGCAGCAGAGCGCCGATACAAATACTCGCGTCCGCCACATTAAAAGTTGGCCAGTGATACTGACCCGCGTGCAGAGCGATGAAATCGATGACGTAACCAAACCGCGCGCGGTCCGTTAGATTCCCAAGGATTCCCGCCAGTAGTAGTGCGCACGCCCCTAAGACTCGATCGTCATTTCGCGCCGTCCGCAGGAAATAGTAGAAGACGCCCGCCGCCGCTGCTGCCGCCAAGGCGACGAAAAACCAGCGTCCAAAAGCACCACCCTTTTGTAGCTGGCCAAACGCGATGCCCGGATTTTCCGTGTAGATGAGATCAAAGAAACCGCTGATGATGGTGCGATCGTCGCCGTGTCGAAGTGTCCGGACGGCCCACGCCTTCGTGGTCTGATCGACGAGGTAGATACCGAAGCTGGCCAGCAGGTAGCCGGCTCGCCAACCAAAACGCGTGCGCGTTTCGGACACTGCATCTAAGTTCTTTGCTTGAGTTTCCATACCTCAGATCTCAACCAGCCGTTTATTAACTCTCGATTTCTTCCAGGGCTTCCAGGCATCGCTCGCAAACTGTCGGAAAGCGAGTCGATTCACCCACGCGCTTTGAGTAGTTCCAACAACGTTCACACTTGAGTCCCTCCGCCGGCAGGACTCGGACTACAACTCCACCTTCACTGGATTGAGCAAGGTCCACCTGAGACACAATAAAAAGATATCGGAGTTGATCACGATAACGTTCGAGCAGATCGTATTCAACCCCCGCTGCCGTTATTTCAACGCGGGCTTCCAACGAACTGCCTATCTTCTTGGCGATGCGCGCCTCTTCCAGCGTTTGCAAAACCTTCTCTCGGATTGTGAACAGACGCTCCCAATTTGAGCGCAACTCCCCGCTGCTGCCGGCGCTCTGTTCAGGCAACAATGAAAGATGAACAAACTCGGGTCGACCAGTGTCAGGCGGCAAGTTTTCCCAAATCTCGTCAGCGGTAAAAACAAGTATCGGCGCGAGCATGCGAGCCAACGCTTCAACGATCCGGTAAAGCGCGGTTTGGGCCGAACGACGAGCAACACTGCGAGGGGCGCTCGTATAGAGTCGATCTTTAATGATGTCGAAATACCGGGCAGACAACGTAACCGTGCAGAAGGAATAGATTGCGCGCGTGGCCAGATGAAACTCATAAGTTTCAAAAGCGTGCCTGACGTTTTTGACCACTTCATCAAGTTCCGCCAGTGCCCAGCGATCGATCTCAAGCATTTCCTCGGGAGTTACGCTTCCCTGTCCTGGATCGAATCCGTGCAAGTTACCCAAAGCATACCGCGCCGTGTTACGCAGCTTGCGATAAGCATCCACAGTCCGTTCCAGAATCTCTTCCGAACAGCGAACGTCTTCGTGATAGTCAGAAGAAGCAACCCATAAACGAAGAATGTCGGCGCCCGAAGCTTTCACAACTTCGTTCGGTGAGATTCCGGTGCCGGCCGACTTGCTCATCTTTTCGCCGGCAACTGTGATCAGCCAACCGTGCGTGACCACGTTTCGATAAGGAGCACGTCGATTTTCCGCCAGGCTGATCATTAAGGAAGAATTGAACCAACCGCGATACTGGTCGCCGCCCTCCAGGTAAACGTCGGCAGGCCGCCAGTCGCCCAACTCCTGTGCAAAGTAGTCCTTGAAAACCGCGGACCATGACGAACCGCTGTCGAACCAAACATCGAGGATGTCAGTTTCCTTAGTAAACTCGTCGGCACCACAGTTTGGACATTTGAAATTCTCAGGCAGCAGATCCTTTGCCTCGCGCTTGTACCAGGCGTCTGAAGACTCCTGTTCGAAAATATCGGCGACGTGTTTGATCACGTTCGGATCCAGCAGCACCGTGGGATTCGATTGGTCCTTGTTACAGGGAACGCAATAGAAAGCTGGAATCGGAACGCCCCAAACACGCTGACGAGAAACGCACCAGTCGGCGCGATTCTTGAACATGTTAAGCATTCGTTCGCGGCCCCAGGCGGGAATCCAATTGACCGCTTCCTTGATGTCGTGTGCGGCTCCGGTTCGCAAGCTGAAGCCCCAGTCGTCGTTTTCGCTCACATGGTCGAGGGAGATAAACCATTGGGGAGTGGCACGGAAGATCACCGGGTTCTTGCAGCGCCAACAATGCGGATAACGGTGATCGTAGTTTTCTGAAAACAACAACACCCCACGCTCGCGCATGAAGTCCACAATCCGAGGGTTAGCTTCAAAAACTTTTTGACCGGCGAAGTGTTCTACCTCGTCAGTGAAAACCCCGGCGTTGTCTACCGGACAATAGATGTCGAGACCGTAACGCTTGCCGATCACAAAGTCGTCGTGACCATGACCGGGCGCAGTATGGACCGCACCAGTTCCCGCTTTTCCGGTCGTCTTTCGTTCGCGCGCTTCGCTAACATCGAGTTCTGTTTCAGCATCAGCTTCGCCGCCCAGCGTCACGTGATCGCCAACCATCAATAGCGATGGACGATCCAACCAGGCGTGGCGGCATTCCATCCGATCCAACTTTGCGCCAGGAAAGCGAGCCAAAACTCTGGAGCCTGGTTCAGATTGTTCAGAATCTTCCGCGACAAGCCCGCATTTCTCGATCACGGTGTCAACCAACTCGGAAGCCACAATGTAAACTTCATCGCCGTGTTCAAAGGCGGAGTACTCAAAGTCTGGATGGACCGCGATACCGAGGTTCGCAGGCAAGGTCCACGGAGTGGTGGTCCAGATCAGCACAAAGACCTTACGCCCGGCTAACGCCGGATCAATTTGTGCAGGATCGCTGGTGAGTGGAAACTTCACATAGACCGAAGGACTGCTGTGCTGGTGATACTCAACTTCTGCTTCCGCGAGTGCGGTTTGATCGTGGATGCACCAGTAAACCGGGCGCGCACCTTTGTAAACATAGCCACGCTCAGCGAAGGTCCCAAACAGGCGCGCCGTTTGGGCCTCGTAACCATTCGACATGGTTGAGTAAGGATTTTCCCAAAGGCCGAGGATTCCCAACCTCTGGAAATCACGTGTCTGACTTTTCAGAGCGTTGCTGGCGTATTCGCGACAAGCGCGCCGGATAGATGACGCCGGCATATTGGCTTTCTTGGTGCCGAGCTTGCGCTCCACATGCAGTTCGATCGGTAGCCCGTGACAGTCGTACCCCGGAACATAGGGCGCGTCAAAACCCATCATGCTTCTGGTCTTCACCACCAGGTCTTTCAGAATCTTGTTCATGGCCGTGCCGAGATGAATGTCGGCATTGGCGTAAGGTGGACCATCGTGGAGGATAAACTTCTCGGCGCCCGCGCGTTCTTTAATGATCTGATCGTAAAGCCGAACTTCAGACCATTTCTTGAGTCGCGCGGGTTCACTCTGGGCAAGGTTGGCCTTCTGCGCGAACCCTGTCTTCGGCAGGTTGATCGACTTTTTTAGATCGAACGGTGTTTCGGTAGACATAATTTTTAGTGACAAGAATTGCCAATAGTACCAGCAGCTATGAACTCACCAAAATGGCTCGGCTTGTGGCTTCAGCTGCGTGTGATGACTCCTCCATAATTTGACTGCGGCTTGCCACCACACAGTGCGGAAAGTCTTCGGCTTTCCGTCAAACATTCCCAATACTTGCTGAGGCTGAGCCTCAGGAAAGGTCTTGATGCGGTCCGGAAAGGCGGACCCTTTCCGCACTGGGCGACGGCAAGCCACATCTAACGCAGTTATCAAACAAAAAACCCGAACCATTTTCCTTGCGGATGCGATGGTTCGGGTTCCGTTCAACCTGGACACGAGACTCAGCCGATAAACATCTCATCCTCTCCGTAAGTCTGGTTAATGGGCTTTGGTATCGGGGCGACCAGCACTTCGAGCCCTCTACGAAAGCCCGACATAATCGCCGCCAACTCGCGGGCCGGCTCGACCACCTTCCGTTGAATGAAGTCTGTGGTCGAAACTACCTGGCCATGAGTGCGGTCGATCGTGTTGCTCACCAATTCCACCTTGTTACGCGCCTCAACCGCGGTATCGCTTACCAGTTCCTTCAACTCCCCGACCTCGCTCTTGATTATTGCGAGCGACTCAGAAAGATTCATGGTGGCAGTTGAAAGATGACCGGAAACCGCAGTGAACTGCTCGGCGATCAGCTTGCCCTGAACCGCAATCTGTTTTCCCTGCTCACTCATCACCGTCACCTTCTCGATGAGCGGCTCGAGCTTTTGCTCCATGCGGTTTACTGACTGCACGGCGCGACTAACAAATACCGCGATGGCTACCATCGCTGCGGCGATGATGATGAACGACAGCGCGACAACCACCATGATCCAGAACATCGGGTCGTCTGTAGTGATCTGAAGCGCAAGCGTGGTCATCGTCTTCCTTAGTTCGCCTTTTCTGTGTATTTGGGTGCCGCTTCAATTCGACCAGACATTTCGGTCTTACGTTTCTCGTCCTGATAAGCTTTCTTGCCGGCGTCGATGGCCGCGGCTACGGTGCTGGTCTGACGAGTTGCGGTTTCGCGCGCCGTCTGTGCTACTTCACCGACCTTCTCAGCCGCTTGCGAATAGAGACCCGAAGCCTTCTCACTCGCCGTCGAGTAAAGCTCGGAAGCACGCTCGCGAGTCTGCTCATAGTATTCGCCTGCACGATCGCCAATTTGCTGAGCGGCTTCACGTGACTTATCGATACCCTTACGAGTGGCATCAGCAATGTCGCCTCGCAACTCCTCTCCTGATTTGGGAGCGAACAAGAGTGCCAGCACAGCCCCAATGCCGCCGCCAATCAGCAGATAAGTTAGTCGAGTCGAAATGTTGTTATCAGAGTCGTTGCCCATGAGAGAAAATCCTTTCGTCGAAGCAAAGCCCCAGGCCCTGCAAGTGATTGTTTTATGTAAGTTTTCGGACTTGGACTATAACAAACCCACACGAAGCGACGCAAGAAGTTGGGCCATGCAGGCACCTTGAGCCAGCCCAAAATATGGTCGCAGTTGATTCTTCTAGCAGGCGTCGCCGACGGTGCTCAGAATCAGCCGCCAGCGGCCACTTACCTTTTTGTAGATGTTGTAGCCGTAAGCATCGAAACCGTGTTGAGTCGTAAAAACCTCACCAATCCCATCGCCGTCTACGTCAACCTGATCGACAAAATCAATTGCCGAATCGAAACCTTCAGGCTGCATTTTGTACGCCTGGAAATTTACAAACGCAGGCTTGAAACCCTCACCGAGTGGCTCGGCAATCAGCAACAGATCGCGGCGCTGCTTTGTTGCCGTCTCAATCACAAAGCTGCCAATTAACTCAAACTTGCCATCGCCATTCAGGTCGGTCGCAGTCAAATTTGTAGTCTGGAGCTTGGGAAGCCACGATGCCGGTGTGCGACGGGCGCGGTAGGTTTGATCGACGAGCTTCATAACTGCCGTGCGTTCGGCGGACGTTGGCGCGCGACGAGCACTCGGTCGCTTACCAATGGAGCTAGAATTTGTCGCGAGGCCTGAAAGGTGCGAAGGAATCTTGCCACCATGGTCTACGGTGGCGCGCGCATGGATGTTGTTGCATCCGACGCTTGAGTCTTTGACCGTTGCCGATCCGACTTCCCCTCCGCCAAAAGTGACCCGGTAGACCTTGCCTGTTGAAAAGTACTGAGTTGCAAATCTCTTTTGTGCGGCTTCGCTCTGCTCTGCGTACGGAGCTTTCAGCTTGCCGTTCTCGATCATCAGCACGGCGTCCATACTGCTCTGCGCTTCTTGTGGATCGCTTCTCGACACCACGAAAACAACCGTGCGGGCTTGAGCAAAGACGGGCACGGCCGAGCTGGAAACGATGACGAAGACCACGATTATCAATACGAAGAAGAGACGATCCATGAACACACTCGAAAGGCTGCGGTATTTTATTTTAGTTGAGGCTTGATGGATCGCGTCGCCAATCCTCCGTGGATCTTTAATCAAGTGTGGGCTGCTCACTTTGTAGATTTCTCCTCTTCTCATTTTCGACTTTTGGCAGGTCGTGCTTTTTTCAGTTTCGCTTTGAAGATTGTCTCGCCCGGACTCTCGCCCTTTCGCTTTTCGCTCGTCATCGCGGGAGTGGATGGCGATGTCGTCCGTGGAGTGACCGCGTCACCGCCCGTGAATTGGGCCGATTTGTCCGCCGCCAACTTGTTTGACCGTTTGCGATTCCCTTTTATCGCGGGAGTCTCTTTCATTTCCGCTCGATTTTGATCGCGCGCACCGGCGGTTCCCATTTGTTGACCGCGTGGTTTCGACCTAATGCCAACCTTGTGTTGATCTTTCTTCGGCTTCATGCGTCCTCCATAGCAATTCGTTTCCAGATTATTGCATATTTAGAATATTGCAGATTAATCGCAAGAAGGGTGCTTAAGAGAACCGAATGACCGTTTTGTGCCCGCAAATGCTGCTCACTCTTTCCGCGAGCGATGAATGCGCCCAATACCTGCAAGGTGTTTTATCGTTTTCCACAGTTTGCTTCCGAGGGTGTGCATCCCTATAATGCGCCAAATCTTAGGAGGGGTAGTTTCTACAGGATTCTTGAATTCTGGGGTAACGGTTTCTCCTAAAATCCATTTCAAATGTCAACACCACTTAGATGGAAGGATCGCGGGCAGGTCGCGCCCCTCGGCCGACAGCCAGCTACTCCTCTGCGTACCCTGGCTTTCAATCTGGGTGCGGCGGCCCGTTCGGCTCTTTCCGAACCCCACCGTCTGACCATTGAGCATCACCAGATTTTCCTGCGACGTTTGCCAGCTGCCCTTGATGGTTTTCGAATCGTCCAACTTTCCGATATCCACCTTAGCCGGTTCACCAGCAGCCAGCAGATCGAACGGGCGGTGCAAACAGCTACCAATCTTCAACCCGATATCATTGCACTGACCGGCGACTACATCTCAAAGGAACGCCAATATGCTGCCCCATGCGCGGAATTGCTGGGAAAACTAAGGGCGCGCCACGGTGTGTATGCCGTTCTAGGCAATCATGACCATTGGACCGATGCGGCATTGATTACCGACCTGTTCCGGGCGGAAGGCATTACCGTGCTGGTTAATCAGGGAATGCGATTCGAAAAGGACGGTGCGGCATTTTGGCTGGCCGGCGTAGACGATACGATGGTTGGGTTAGAAGATCTCCCACTTGCACTGGCAGGATCCCGCGACGACGAGATGAAACTCCTGCTGGCGCACAATCCGATTATCTTGCGGCGAGCCGCGCGCGAAGGCGTTGACCTGGTACTGAGCGGCCATACACACGGTGGTCAAGTTAAGTTGACTTCTGATCGCAGCACTTCGGCCCGGCCGCGCCGGCGTGTGTTGAAAGGCCTCGCGAGCGAGGGCGAAACTCAAATCTACGTGACCCGTGGTTTAGGAACCGTAGTGTTGCCGGTCCGCTTTGGCTGCCCGCCCGAAGTTTCGTTGCTCGAGTTAAGAACTGCCTAAAAGTGAACCAGATGTAGTAGTAAGTGGTGCTGGCGCATTCCATCCATCCACTATTTACCATTCACCATTTACTGATTGATGTCCTCCCGGATTCTTACGGTTCCAAATCTACTCACCGTCTTCCGGATGGTGCTCATTCCAGTTTTTGTAACCCTCCTCTTCTATCAACGCTTTGTTCTCGCTCTGGCTGTCTTCGTCGTCGCCGGCATAACCGACGGACTTGATGGGCTGCTGGCGCGCCGTTTTCAACAACAATCACAGCTCGGCACCATTCTGGATCCCATTGCGGACAAACTGATGATGGTGACGGCGTTCATAGTGCTGTCAATGCGAAGCATCTTTCCCCAACCCCTGCCTAGCCATTTACCGATTCCGTTTTGGGTCACAATCACGGTGATTAGCCGAGACGTTTTCATCATCGTGGGCGCAGCAGCGATCAACATAATGACCGGGTTCCGAGGCTTTCGGCCTTCAATGCTGGGTAAGGTCAACACCACGGTCCAAATTGTGGCCACGACCTTAATCATGTTTGCCGCTAGCGTGCCTTATTACACTGGCTACTACCTTCCAACTGTCTACGCGACAGTCTTCATTTTCGCCGTTATTTCCGGTCTCCATTACGTTTTCTTTATCTCCAGGCTAATGAACGAGGACCGAAAACAGCCCCCTCCGCCCCCTCAAACTTCAGAAAACGCCTGAATACTGGCGCTTTTTCACCCCACACAGCACCCATCTAGAAAGTTGACAACGAAGCACTCAGGTATTATATTACCTGTCCATTCAACCGGAATCAGGCTTGTCTAGTGAATGGCTTTTGGGAAGCCTTCGAGGTTGCTGATGGCGGGCTAAATATCGTTTTGGAGAACAAAAGAAATGAGCAAGATTATTGGAATTGACTTGGGGACGACGAATTCGGTCGTCGCAGTAATGGAAGGCGGCGAGCCAACTGTCATCACTAATTCGGAGGGCGGGCGCACTACGCCTTCGGTTGTCGCGTTCACAAAGGATGGCAGTCGACTGGTTGGCCAGGTGGCCAAGCGACAAGCCGTAACCAATCCTGAAAATACAGTTTATTCAATCAAGAGATTTATGGGCCGGCGCTTCGACGAAGTCACCGAAGAAATTAAGCAGGTGCCCTACAAAGTGAAAGCCGCAGGTACGGGCGATGTCCGCATCGAGGCCGGTGGCAAGGAATGGAGTCCACCGGAGATTTCGGCAATCATCCTGCAAAAGATGAAGCAGTCTGCCGAAGACTACCTGGGGCAAAAAGTGGATAAGGCAGTAATTACCGTTCCGGCTTACTTCAACGATGCGCAGCGCCAGGCGACCAAGGATGCCGGCAAGATCGCGGGCCTGGAAGTAATGCGCATCGTGAACGAGCCAACGGCGGCCGCGCTGGCCTACGGGCTGGACAAGAAGAAAGATGAAACCATCGCGGTGTTCGACTTCGGCGGCGGAACTTTCGACATTTCGATCCTCGAGGTCGGCGAAGGTGTAGTGGAAGTTAAATCCACCAACGGCGACACCCATCTGGGTGGCGACGACATCGACGAGCGTCTGACCGAGTGGATCATCGACGAGTTTAAGAAGGATCAGGGTATCGATCTTTCAAATGACAAGATGGCGCTCCAACGTCTGAAGGAAGCATCTGAGAAGGCTAAGATCGAGCTTTCCAGCACCATGGAGACCGAGATCAACCTACCGTTCGTCACAGCTGATCAGTCAGGTCCTAAGCACCTGGCAATGAAGTTGACGCGCTCTAAGTTTGAGCAGTTGGTCGAACCGATACTCAGTCGCCTCAAATCGCCCGTCGAGCAGGCAATCAAAGACGCCGGTGTTGATGCCAAGAAAATTGACGAGGTGGTCCTGGTCGGCGGCTCGACGCGTATCCCCAAGGTTCAGGAAATTGTGAAGGGTCTGTTTGGCGGCAAAGAACCAAACAAGAGTGTGAACCCGGATGAAGTAGTGGCGATCGGTGCAGCCGTGCAGGCAGGTGTGTTGTCCGGTGAAAAAACCGACATCCTGTTGCTCGACGTTACGCCGCTCAGCCTCGGCATTGAAACACTTGGTGGCGTGTTCACTAAGTTGATCGAGCGCAACACAACAATTCCTACTCGCAAGTCGGAGATATTCTCAACTGCGTCTGACAATCAAACTTCCGTGGAAGTGCACGTGCTGCAAGGCGAACGGCCGATGGCCGGCGACAACCGCACGCTCGGTAAGTTTCATCTGGTAGGTATCCCTCCCGCACCGCGTGGAATGCCACAGGTTGAAGTCGCTTTCGATATCGACGCCAACGGCATCGTAAACGTGTCTGCTAAAGACATGGGCACGGGCCGCGAGCAGAAGATCACCATCACCTCATCGTCTGGTCTATCAAAGGAAGAGATCGACAAGATGATGCGCGATGCTGAATCACATGCGGCCGACGACGTCAGGAAGAAAGAGGAAATCGAGGCTCGGAACCGTCTGGATGGATTGACCTATCAGATGGAGAAGACCCTGAACGAGAATCGCGAGAAGGTTGGCGAGGTTGCGGGCGAAGTCGAAACCGCTATCGCGGAAGCGAAGAAAGCATTGGCTGAGGGTGGAGTTGAAAAACTCAACGAAGCTTTCAATCAGTTGCAAGCTGCTTCACACAAAATGGCTGAAGCGCTTTATCAGCAAACTCCGCCGCCGGGAGCGGAAACCACTGAGCAAGCTTCGGCTGCTGGAGCTTCGTCTGCGGGGGGCGCAGGCGAGGACGATGTCATCGACGCTGAATACGTCGACGTCGACGAAAAGAAGTAAAAGTAAGCAGTATGATGTGAGAGCAGTGAGCAGTTTAGGACATTCGCCTCTACTGCTCACTGCTTACTGCTAACTGGCCAACTGATTTCAAATGGCTAAGCAAGACTACTACGAAGTACTGGGCATCAAGCGCGACGCGAAGGCCGAAGATATTAAGAAGGCCTATCGTCGTCTCGCGCGCAAGTATCACCCTGACGTGAATCCTGGTGACAAAGCGTCGGAGGAGCGTTTTAAGCTCACGACTGAGGCTCACGACGTCTTGTCGGATCCCAAGAAGCGCAAGGTCTACGACCGCTTCGGAGAGTATTCCGACAACCTGGCCAACGCGGCAGCGCGTGGTCCTGGTCCATCAGCGGGTGGCCGTGCCGCGCCCGGATTTGATTTCAGCGGTTTCGACTGGAGCACCACAACTTCAGGCGGCGGCGGGGCAACCAGCGGCGGGGGTGGGTTTCGCGACATTTTTGCTGATCTGTTTGGCGGCGGAGCAAAAGAGGCTGAGCCACCACGACCTCAGCCTAAGAAGGGCGCTGATATCGAAATGCCTTTGGCACTCTCGTTTGAAGAGGCGCTGCAAGGCATAACTACAAATCTAACCGTTAATCGTTCCGAACAATGTTCGCGGTGCAATGGCGCCGGTGATATTGGTGGACCAGTAATGGTCTGCTCCACCTGCAAAGGCTCCGGACAGGTGCAACGCGCCGGCGGCAGGTTGCGCTTCGCTCAGGAGTGCCCTGATTGCTCCGGAACAGGACGTCGACGATCGCCGTGTGCGTTGTGTAAAGGCAAAGGCACTACACCGAAAAGCGAAACCGTCAAGGTACGTATTCCTGCCGGCGTTGAAACCGGTTCGCGAGTTCGAATACCTGGCAAAGGCGAAGGTGGACGACTTGGTGCGCCGCCGGGGGATCTGCACATCATCACGAATGTGGGCACGCACAAATATTTCACGCGCAAGGGCGATAACATCTACGTAACGGTCCCCATCACTGTGCCTGAAGCGGCCCTGGGGGCAAAGATTGAAGTGCCGACAGTTGAAGGAAAAGCGCAGTTGCGAATTCCGCCGGGAACGCAGTCAGGCCAGAAGTTTCGCTTGCGCCAGCGAGGTGCACCGTCATTGCGAAACCCTGGCGCCCGCGGTGATCAGTTTGTCGAAGCGCAAGTGATGCTGCCGAAAGTAATTTCGGAAGAGACGAAAGAATTGCTGCGCGAATATTCGAAATTGAACTCGGAGAATCCGAGAGTTGAGATGGGACTCGAGTAAATAGTGAATGGTAAATGGTAAATAGAAAACGCCCTCTCGTTCCCAAAGCCGTATGGGCGTGGGTTCAACGCGGCAATCCTTACCATTTACCATTTACCATTCACTGGAATAATGAAACGCAAACCTAAGACATACACCATCAGCGCCGTTGCGGATCAATACGGCATTCATCCGCAGACCTTGCGACTTTACGAACGCGAAGGGTTGCTCAAACCGTCGCGGTCGGAAGGGAACACGCGTCTTTATACGGACCCTGATCTCGCTCGATTGGAATTGATCTTGTCCCTCACGCGCGATCTTGGTGTAAACCTCGCCGGCGTCGAAATCATTCTCAACATGCGCGAGAAGATGGACGCGATGCAGCATGAATTTGAACGCTTCTTCCAGTATCTTCAATCACACGCCGACGAGTTAACCAACTTCGATGTACCCGCTGAAGGCACTTCAGAATCCTTGGTTCCAATCACCCGAACAGTCTCGCTTCGCCGCCGTACAGTCTCCCGCAGCTAAGTCCTGCCCTCTCTGCATTGCAAACCTGAAACACAAGAAGCCTCAAAATTCTCTCGCAAGTGAGGAAGGAGGATTTATCCCCGCTCTTCCTTAGCATCTCCAAGTCGTGGATTCTCATGTACCGAAGAGCGGGGATAAATCCCCCTTCCCAACCTTTGAGGAAAAGTCAGTTGTTTAATTACTTGATGGGCCCCAGATGATGACGGAGCGGCAGTAACATGAGATTTCATCGCGAATTGGCACGTTCCGAACGCACAGCCAAATTCCTTGCATCTTTCGGTTGCTGGCACTTTCCGTCCAGGCAGTGACGTTCGCTGCTTAGTGGGCGTAGTCTAGACGCACATCACCCTCTCGAAGTTGAAGCCGCCAGGCTGACTGAAGATCAAATTCAGTCGAAACATCCATCAATACAAGAGCAGGTTCACCAATGCAGATAATTGCTTTGAGGTGCTTTCTCATCTTCACTTTCTTCCTCAGTGTTTCAAGTTCGAACTCAAATGCCTTCGCGCAGAATCTCGACAGCGTTTCTTTCGGCGGCAGAGTCATGGATCAGAATGGCGCCTCAATTCCCGGCGCTGTGGTCTCGGCAAAGCTAATCAAGAATGGATTGGAACGGACCGCGATAGCCGACGCGGACGGGCGCTATCGCCTGTTTCAGTTGGAGCCGGGCGATTACAACCTTCAAGCTTCGTTTCCAAACTTCGCCCCCGAAGGGAAAACCAATCTCAGCACGATCTCCGGGCAAAATGTGCAGTTGGATTTTGTCCTTCGGCCGGCCGCAGTCTCGGTCGAAGCGATGGTGATCACCGAAGCGGATGCACCTGCAGTTGATACCACCCGCACGGTAGTTGGTGGCACCGTCACATCACGTGAAGTCGAATCGCTTCCGGTCGCAACTCGTTCGCCTCTCGATCTGATATTCACCCTGCCCGGAGTTTCCGAAGAGGCGTTGTCAACGCGGGACCTGGCAGAGGATCGCAACTCGAATCCAGCCAACACCCCGGAAGAATCCGGCACCTTCTCACTGTCCGGTGGTCCAGCCTATTCAAACAATATAACTATCGATGGTCTCGACAATAACGACGACCGTGCCGCGCGTGAGCGCTTTCAGCCATCGATTGAGGCCGTCGAAGAAGTTCAGGTTATTACTAATCAGTTTTCTGCCGAATACGGTCGCGCTTCGGGTGGACGAATTAATATTCGCACTCGCGGCGGCTCAAACCAGTTTCGGGGTCGGGCCTTCTACTTCACCCGCAACGATATCCTCAACGCCAATACTTCAAACAACCAGGCCCGCGGTCTGCCGCGACTTCCTCTTGAACAACACAATCCGGGATTCACTTTGAGTGGTCCAGTTCGTTTGCCGTTTCATGATGGCAGCAATCGCACCTTCTTTTTCAGTGCGTATGAATACGATACCACCCTCGACACGGCCCCCATCGATACACTAGTGCCAACTCAGCGTAACCCGCTCTTTCCAATTCCTGGTCCAACCGTTACCGATCCAAAAGCAATCGGTGAGCTTCGGTTGAACGCCGGAATCGCCCCGTTCTTTTCGGCTATTTCGACACCGGTAAAGAATCACATCTTCACCACGCGCGTCGATCATCAGTTTTCAGAGACGCACCACGGCTCAGTGCTCTATCAGATGGGCAGACAAAACAACTTGCGACAATTTGGAGGCGGTAACCGGCTGGCGGAATCGTTACAGGGCAAGACGAGAGGCACAGACGCCATCTCATACACTGACAATCTTGTGTTGTCGGCCTCACTGGTCAATCAGGCACGGGTACAACTTTCGCGCCTGGTTCCATCGGTGACAGCCAGCGGCGGACGACGTCCGGTGGTATTGATCAATCTCGACGATCCTTTGCCATCAACAGATCCTGCGGCGCGTTTCGGGACACTGGTTGCGGGCTCATCCACTGCCGGAGCGACGGACCGTCGCGAAAGTCGCATCCAGATTCAGGATGTGTTGGCTTGGGCCGTCTCCAATCATTCCCCGCGTTTCGGTGGTGACTTGCAACGAGTGAGCTCAACCTTCATCGATCTCACGGATGCTTCGGGCACTTACAGTTTTGACAACGCATTGGACTTCGTTGCCAACGCGCCCAGCCGTTTTCGCCAAAACTTCCAAACAGAATCCGAACAGAAAAATACTTATCTTGGATTTTTCGTGCAGGACGAATGGCGGCTCCGACCAAACCTCATTTTAAGTTTGGGTTTGCGATATGAAACCGAAACCATCGTGCCCGACCGAAACAATTGGGGACCACGTTTGTCAGTGGCTTACGACCCTTTGGGAACAGGAAAGACCGTGATTAGGTTCGGCGCGGGTGTCTTCTACAATCGTGCCTTGCTGCGCACGATTGACGACTTCACCCTCGGCGCACAGCAGCTCTTCTTCGACACCAATACTCTGGTCGATCCGGCGACAAGTCAGGTGGGAAGCGCTGACTTCAGACGCGCTTTCATCGCGGCAAATTTGACGTTTCCCCAAGTGCTTACCGCTGACTCTCCCTTGGTAAGGCAATTCCGCGTCTTGAATACCGGATTCTCACGGCGCCTGGATTCAGCGTTGCGTATCCCAGAGAGCTATCAAGCCAATCTGGGTCTGGAACGAGAGATCGGGCGAACGTTTGTTCTCGAAACCAACTTCACCTTAAATCGCGGACTTCACTTGTGGAGGGAGTTTAACGCAAACGCACCTCGTCTTCCCGCCGGCTTTAAGAACTTCACCGATTATCTGGCCTCTCGTGACTTCGCAAACTTTCGTAGCTCATTCGGCGTGCGGCCTCTCTACAACGTTTCCACTGCTGGAGATCTGGTGCGATTTGTAGTCAATCCGGTTGATCCATCAAACCCAAATGCAGTGGTTAGAGTTAATGAATTTGGTGTTCCGATCTCGCTGATCAATTTGAACAGTCTCAGTTTTTCCACACCGGTTGAAGTTGCGCTGGCTGCATTGAATGGTTTGCGACCTGATCCTTCGCGCACTGAGGTTGAACAACTGGTGTCGGCCGGCAACAGCTTCTACCGCGGATTGACGCTTGAATTGCGCAAGCGTTTCAAACAAACCAAGACAATTAGTTTTTCTTTCCGCGCGGGCTACACGCTTTCATATCTGGAAGACGACGGGGTGGTAAATACTTCTGACGCGCTCGTAGTGGGAGACTTTGCGGGTGAACGAGCGCGAAGTTTGCTCGACCGTCGTCATCGCTTCGTTTTCTCAGGGACTCTGAAAACGCCAACTTATCTTGGGTCACTTCAACTGTCGCCGATCCTCCGTCTCGCTTCCGGTGCTCCATTCAATATTTCAATCGGTGGCGCGGATCGAAACCTTGACGATGTCGGTAATGACCGGCCGATATTCACGGGCGACACATCACTGCTGCGATGGCGGCGACCTGGAGATCCTGTTGACGAGTCGCTGGTCCAACACTTCGCGTTGCCAACGATCGGCCAGATCGGAAATCTGCCGCGTAATGCCGGCCATGGACCGGGCCAGTTTTTCCTTGATCTAAGTCTCACTCGTGAATTCGAGTTGAACGAAAGAGTTCGTCTCCGACCAACTTTGGAATTCGACAACGTACTCAACAAGACTGTCTACAGCTTCGGCAGTGAATTCATCAACTTTAGCGCCCTCGGGGCAAACGCAACCGCAGAGCAGCGTCAAGCGTTTATCGATTCGTTTCTCGTGACTACCCGCACCCTCCGACCACGACAGATTCGGCTGGGCATTCGGCTCGACTTCTAGGGGTGATTGGCTGACAGTCGGATGGGGTTGGAGCGCCAAAGGCGCGAAAATGTAAGAGCCAGGGACAAGTGCTGAGCGAAAGCGAGGCACGTCGCCCCTGGAAGTAACGCTAATTTCCTCCGAGTCTCTGAAGGAGCAGTATTCACGGATCTCGCGCCTTCAGCGCTCCCTCATATTCTGCTGATCTGGTCCAGGGGCGACGTGCCTCGCTCCGCTCAACACTTGCCCCTGGCTATTACACTTCGCGCCGTTGGCGCTTCCGTCTTGCTTCAAAAAATTTAATTACACCGAGGACAAGCAAACTGACAGTTTGCTTTACGAGGTAGGTGGCAAAGCTCGGAGGAAAGAGGTGAGTCGAAGGCGGTCCTTAGCGTCCGCGTGAGTAAAGCGAGCTCCAATCAAGTAAGTCGCGCCCGCGCCAGCCTGAGTCTTCTTGAAGTAGATCGGGGCTGCCTGCAACACAATCGAGCCTTCCGGCAGTCGCAATTCCAAATCGAAAGTGTTGTCTTTGGCCTTCAGATAGCGATCAACGTTTCTTGCAGAAACAACCAGGGCGAGACCTGTTTCACTGAGGTTCCTGGTTCGGCCCACGAGGGCCAGACGTTCCGCTCCCACCGTGCTGGCAAAGGAGGCGGGCGGTCGGAAAATGATCTTTACCTCCAACTGTACAGCGCGGCGGCGAAATCCGCGACGGCTTGAATCGGCAATTGTCATAGAGCAACCTGCGATAAGGGGCAGTGTTTAACTCGATGGGGGTGAACAAAATCTAACACATTTTGCAGACACAATGAGCAGTTATTGTGACGGACGGCCGTTGTTGATAACTGCCGGAGGCCTGATCCTCAACTCCACCCGAATGGCGATTGCCGATCTCCGATGTCCGATTCTCCTGCGCCCACATCCCAATCGCCAATCGGCAATCGCAAATCCACAATCGTCAGCCGTCCACGTCTGCTGTGCTAAACTTTCGTGTGAGAGAATCTGAATTGATGGTCGACACCTCATCACAAACAAAGCACAGCAGCGAAGTCGATACTGCGCTCCTGGATGTCGAACTCTTCCTGAAATATCAGGCTCCGGAGCGGGCCGTGAACCGGCTGCGCGGAGCTATCGAGAGCAACCCGCGCTCGATTCCATTGCGCGAGCGACTGCGTGAGATCTGTATTTCCCAAAGCCAAAAGGATGAGGCCGCGCGACAGTGTCTGACCCTAGCCAGCCTATACATCGAGCGTGATGAGTTCGACAGTGCCTATGATCGCCTGCTGGAAGCAAAACAACTCGATGAGCGCATTAATATCGCTGGCGGGCTTGACGCGATTCGCCGCGCACGACATCCGCAAACAGCCGTGGCGCCAGCGCCAGTTGCGAAGAGAGGTAAACGAAGTCACGCGGCGCTTGCGGGTGACCTGGCCGTAATCAGTATCTTCGATGCGATCCAGGTAATTGAAAACGCAAAGCTGGGCGGCTCATTGGTGCTGACAAATGAGGCACAGACGGGACGAGTATTATTTAACGCCGGCCGCATTGTTGACGCGGTTGTAGGACACTCATCGGGCGAGAAAGCGTTCAAAGAGATCGTTGAGATCTCAACCGGAGATTTCGAATTCCATAAGTCGGAAAAAGAATTCGCAGCTCGCATCAAAGCAGCCAGCAACACCAACCTCATCCTCGACAGCCTGCGACAACTCGACGAAGAAAGACAATAGCCGGGGAACGCCTGATAAAGTGTAGGTGCTTCCTTTCAAACTCTTTTACTCTATTGTAAATTAAGACCTATAAAATGAGAGACGAAGGCTCCAAAGGCAAGGTCAAGAAGAAGCTAGGCAAAACTGCTCGTAAGGCTCGCGAGCCCATCGCCTTGCATGTGGTTCCTCGGATCGACGGTTGGGTTGTGAGGATTGAGGGCAACAGTCGCGCAACATCTAGTCACAGCAGTCAGCGTGAAGCCATCGAAGTTGCTCGAACTCTCGCGAAAAGGACCGCCGGTCGACTGATCATTCATGGCAGCGATGGTCGCATCATAAGGCGGAACAGCTACACTCCGGATCCATTTCCGCCAAGGCAACCTCGTAAGGTTCTTTACCCAAGTTCACGGCCCAACACAAATCGCGAGGCGATCCGGAAAGCCGTGAGCGAGGCTGTGCGCGAGTCTGCGAAATCGTGAACTTGGTTATCAAGTGTCAACTGATATCTTAATTCGGAGCGAAACGTTACCTTCACATGCCTGGAGTTAGGCGCCTTCCCGCCAACTACGAAAAAAACGTCTTCATAAACTGTCCTTTTGACGACGAATATCAACCACTATTTAATGCAATCGTATTTGCAGTAAATGATATGGGGTTTAGGCCAAAGTCTGCGAAAGACGAGAGCAACGCAGGTGACATTCGATTTCTCAAAATTCAAGATCTGATCGAGGAATGTAAATACAGTATTCACGATATCTCTCGCGCTGAGATCGACACTGCGACTGGATTGCCGCGTTTTAACATGCCGTTAGAGCTCGGCTTGGATCTTGGATGTAAGAGATACGGCAAACCGCATCACCAAGAGAAGGTGCTGCTCGTCTTGGATATCCGGCAGTTTAGCTATCGAGATTTTATTTCCGATATTGCGGGCCAGGACATTCAAGCTCATCGGGCTGAACCAGCGGAAGTCATAAACGTCGTAAGAAACTGGCTTAGATTAGAATTAGATCCAAAACTGGTAATTACGCCCGGCGGGCCAGTGATATACGCAAGATACGTCCGATTTCAAGCTACCCTTCCATCTATTTGCAGCAAACTATCCTGGGACATTGATGATCTTCCGTTTTCAGATTTTTCTTGGGCGGTGGCCGAGTGGATTGCGAATAACCCATTGTCCAAAGCGTGACTCTACTCATTGCCAACCTAATCTATGCCGGCCTTGATTCCCGGCAACTCGATAGTGAAGCTGCTCCCTTTGCCTAACTCGGAAGTTACCGTCACTTCACCGTCATGAGCCAAGGCGAGGTGTTTGACGATTGCAAGTCCTAATCCGGTGCCTCCCATTTCTCGCGAGCGCGCTCGATCCGCCCGATAGAATCGCTCGAACAATCTTTCCAGATGCTGCGCCGGAATTCCTTCACCTGTGTCTTCCACCGAGATGCTATCTGTGCCCGAAACAGCTTCATGTCTGATCGTTACGGTGCCGTGAGGACGATTAAACTTGATTGCATTCTCCACCAGGTTAGTCAGCATTTGTTCCAATCGGCGGCGGTCAGCATGGACCATCACATTGGGCGAGACCGTGTTTAGTACGTTCACGTTTGCTGCCGACGCCTGGGCAATAAGTGACGAGACCACATCATTCACAGTTGCATAAAGGCGGACCGGTTCTTTTCTCACCGGTACATTGCCTGCCTCAATCGCACTCAACTCGAGAATGTCGTCGATCAAATCCTTCATTCGTGAGGCGCTTTTGCGAATGATGGGAAGAAACCGGTTTCTGGCATCGTCATCTTCCATGGCGCCGGATTCGAGTGTCTCAACAAATGCGAGAATTGCGGTTAATGGCGTGCGCAGCTCGTGGGAAACGTTTGAAAGAAATTCCTGCCTCACTTGCTCCAGACGGTCGATGCGGGTGATATCGATAAAGACGCCGAGCGCTCCAGTCCGGCTGTTAGTTGAACCACCGCTTTCGCTGCCGAGCGGGACCACGCGCAGATCAAACACCAGCCGCTCTGGTCCATGTGTCTGGATCTTGACGCCGCTTCGCTCGGTGCCATTGAGCGCGTCAAGAAACGCATCGTATATCGCGGGGTTGCGAGTTAGTTCGGTAAGACGCTGGCCGTTGAGTGGTCCTCGAGCTGGATTAAAGAGACGGTGCGAGGCTGTGTTTGAAGCAACTACCCGCATATCTCTATCAACGATGAGCAGACCCTCGCGCATACCGCCCATGGTTGCTTCGAAGAGTTTGCCGAAAGCGAAGATCTCAGACGAGGCGTCGTCCGTTTGGTGAGTAGAGTCTGGGTTCGCACTCTCTGTAGACCTTAGATTGCGAAACATAAAGACGAAGGCGATCACAGCCAGGAGGCCTGCAACGACAGCGCGCGCTGCGAAGGAGGGAAGTAAGAGGCCAATGATAACGAAGACAACGCCGGCGGTAATCAGAAGAGCATTGCGCTTGGACATGAAATTTAGAGAGGACGCTTTGCGGCTCGCCGCCCTGAGGCTTAGCCTCGGAACAAAGAAGCCATACTCGGAAAGGCCGAGCCTTTCCGCACTGGGCGGCGGCAGAGCCGCTGGGCTTCAATACTCTCCCCGTCCGTCCCTGTGCTCACATTGAGCGAAACATTGCTACGCGGCCGGCTTGCATCCAACGAATCGATAACCGACGCCCACTACAGTCTCAATGCAATCCCCACATTCACCAAGCTTCTGGCGCAATCGTCGTATGTGGACATCGAGCGTGCGAGCGTCGCCGTAGTAACTATATCCCCAAACACTATCAAGTAACTGCTGGCGGCTGATGACACGGTCCGTACTCTTCGCCAGCACTGACAACAGCGTGAACTCCTTGTTCGTTAGTTTGATCCGCGCGCCCTGGCAGCTAACCCTGATGTCGTCAAAGTCGATTACCAGTTGATCGTCCTCGTAGGTCTTACCTTTGTTTTCTTCAGTCCGGCGCATGACGGCGCGGACACGTGCCAGCAATTCGCGAACAGAAAACGGTTTGGTGATGTAGTCATCGGCGCCCAAATCAAGGCCGGTAACACGATCTGTTTCCGAAGCTTTTGCGGTCAGCATGATGATCGGAGTACGCCGGGTCGCCGGCTCGCGCCTGAGTCTGCGGCACAACTCAATGCCGCTCATTCCGGGCAGCATTAAGTCGAGCATGATCAGGATGGGCGGCTCCTTCTCATTAAGCGCGGCAGTCAGGCCAGCTTCGCCGGTCGCTGCGATAGCCGAAGCCCAGCCTTCACGCTCGAAGTTGTACTTCAAACTTTCGGCGATGTCAGGATCGTCTTCGATGATCAGGATTGGTCGCTGCATCACCATGTAGGACAGACATTCCTGTCTGTCCACTCTCACTTTTCCCTAACCGTGTAGGACAGGCATTCTTGTCTGTCCACCGTCCCTTATTGTCGACCAGAGACAGACAGGAATGTCTGTCCTACTCTTTGTCATGTTTGATAAACGCAGCCTCTGCCATGTAAACCGTCAGCTCACAAATATCGGTCACATAATCGCCAATGCGCTCCAGGTGTTTGGCAACGAAGAGTAGCCGAGCGTTACGCGTGGCAGTGCCTGGTTCGGTCCCCATCATTTCGATCAACTTCTGGAAAATATAATTGTAGAGATCGTTGATCTTCGCATCGCTTTTGATAACTTCGCGGGCCGCAATTGCATCGCTTGAGGTAAAAGCATCGAGCGCTGCACGCAACATCCCCAGCCCGTGTTCCGACATACTGCGCAGGTCGGCGACCGCAGCCAGCTCCGGCTCGTTGTTTAGATCGATAGCGGCTCGCGCGATGTTGCATGCGTGATCGGCGACTCGTTCCAGAATTGGGGCCATCTTGGCGACCGAAATCACGAACCGCAGATCGCGTGCGGCCGGTTGGCGCAGCGCAATAATATCTATGCACTGCCGATCGATTTCCACTTCCAGTCGATCCACTTTGTCGTCATTCTCAAGGACATCGCGCGCCAGATCACTATCGCGATCGGTCAGCGCATGCATTGCGCGATCGAGGGCTGTCTCAGTTTCTCCGCCCAGCAACAAAACCTTGTCGCGAAGCGAGTCGAGCTCATCGTCAAGTAGGCGGTGGTAATCCATTGCCTTAATCACCCAAACCTTCCAGTAATATAGTCTTCGGTCACTTTCTCATCGGGATTTGTGAACATCTTGCTCGTTGAATTAACTTCAATCAATTTGCCCATGAGAAAGAACGCCGTGGTGTCGGAAACGCGCGCAGCTTGTTGCATATTATGTGTGACTATCACAATCGTATACTGCTTCTTCAGCTCCACGATTAGCTCTTCAATCTTGGCGGTGGCCATGGGATCGAGGGCCGAAGCAGGCTCATCCATCAACACTACACTAGGTTCAATTGCGAGAGCGCGGGCAATGCACAGTCGCTGTTGCTGGCCACCAGACAAACCGAGTGCGGATTGATCCAAGCGATCTTTGACTTCATTCCAAATCGCCGCATCCTTGAGGGCGCGCTCAACACGTCCTTCAAGCTCACTCTTACCAGATGTCATGCGATTAATTCGGAGGCCGTAAGCAACATTATCGAAGATCGATTTAGGAAATGGGTTCGACTTCTGAAAGACCATTCCCACTTTCAAACGCAGGTCGACAACATCAGTTCCCGGTGCATAGATATCCTGACCATCGATGACCACCTTCCCGTCAACCCGAGTGCCGGGAATGATATCGTTCATGCGGTTGAGCGTGCGAAGGAAAGTCGACTTACCGCAACCAGATGGTCCGATAAAAGCGGTTACCACTCGCTCAGCTAGATCGATATTAATATCAAACAGCGCCTGGGCCTTACCGTAATAAAAGTTGAGATGGTTGACGCTCACTTTGATCGGCAGATCAGCCAAGCTTCCGCCCTCGTGCCTCTGAGTCGAGGCAGTCGGCTTCGGCGATGAAATGACTTGTGGCTGTGCTGGCATCTATTTGTAACGCAACCTATTAGTTTGCGGATTTCTGAATAAACTCAACCTTGGGTAGTGGCCTGATTTAAGTCAAAGCTAACTCCTTGCAGTGCGCCGCCTTGTCGGCGCTTTGGTCGCGCGTGCGCTCCGCGCCGCGCTGCTTATATATGCACTACTGAGCTTCACAATGAAGCCTTCTGCCCATCAAACCTGCGACACAGTCGCAGCGGCCAAAGCGCCGACAAGGCGGCGCACTCCAAGGAGTTGAGTGATTTCAAACCAGGTCACTACCCGACTTTGCACTTACCATCGAGCGCAAACTAACAGTCTGCGTTACCCTCACCCAAAGTGGCCGGTAATGTACTCCTCAGTTAACTTGTTTGACGGGTTCTCAAACATCTTTTTCGTCGATGCTACTTCGATAAGCTCGCCCAAATACATAAAGGCTGTCGCATCTGAAACGCGAGCAGCTTGTTGCATGTTGTGAGTGACGATCACGACTGTAACGTCCTTCTTGAGCTCAGCAATCAAACTCTCGATCTTTGCAGTAGCGATCGGATCGAGAGCTGACGTCGGCTCGTCAAACAAAAGCATCTCGGGCTCGATGGCCAACGCACGCGCAATGCACAATCGCTGTTGTTGTCCACCTGAAAGAGCGTAAGCAGATTCGCGCAAGCGGTCCTTCACTTCATCCCAAAGCGCTGCGGACCGCAACGAGCGCTCAACCTGATCGGCTAGCGATTTACCGCCAACGCCTCTTAGCCGCAGTCCAAACGCCACATTCTCAAAGATCGATTTAGGAAATGCGTTTGGTTTCTGAAACACCATACTCATGCGCATGCGCATCTCGAGCGGATCGGTTTCGGGCCCAATCAAATTGATCCCGCTGGGTTGAAGCAGAATCCTTCCTTCGTAGCGTGTCTCCGGATAGAGGTCATGGATTCGATTGAAGCAACGAAGCAGTGTTGATTTGCCACAACCAGATGGTCCAATAATGGCGGTCACCTTGTTGGCTTGAAAGAACATGTTGATGTTCTTCAACGCCTGGTGCTTGCCGTAGAAAAAGTTGAGGTTCTCAACCTGGGCCTTCACCTCCGGCTGAACGCCAGACATCGTTACTGGCTGGCTAGCTTCGGTTCTTGCGAATTCTTCTCGCGTCATCATTCAAGTAGTTCAGAGTTCAGCCTTTAGGCTGCAGTAGTAACGAAAAACACAAGCTAAAGCTTGAACTCTAAACTGCATCTAATAGTCCAACGTTCACCACTTGATCCTTTTGCGCACGCGATATCGAATCATGATCGCAATCGCGTTCAGCAGTAACGTAACCACGATCAACACCAGCCCAGCCGCAGCAGCGTTGACCACGAAGTCCTGATCCGGCCGCGAAACCCAATTGAACATTTGAATCGGCAACACCGAAAACGGCGAAGACAGCCAGTCAAAAGAAACAAACGGCGGCTGCGAGTTGATCGGCGGCGGTGGCAGGAAGGCAATGAAGGTCAGCGCCCCGATCGTGATCAGCGGCGCGGTTTCGCCGATGGCCCGTGAGAGCGCGATGATGATTCCGGTCATCGTGCCGCCGAGTGAATACGGCAGCAAATGATGTCGCACCACTTGCCACTTGGTGGAACCGAGAGCGTAAGCAGCTTCGCGAATTCCCTGTGGAATTGTTCGCAGCGCTTCGCGCGTCGCAACGATTACGATCGGCAGAATCAAGAATGCGAGTGTTAGCCCGCCAGTCAATACATTCGTGCCCAACCGAAACTGATAGACCAGCAGACCCAGCGCCATCAATCCGTAAATGATCGACGGCACGCCAGCAAGATTCGCGATATTGATTTCAATCAGGTTTGTTACCCAGTTTCGCCGCGCGTACTCCTCGAGATAAATACCAGCCGAGACCCCTAGCGGAACGGCGGCAAAGGCCGTCACCAACATAATCAGGAGTGTGCCCACCCACGAAGAGAGAATTCCCGCACGTTCGGCAAAGCGCGAGGGAAAAGAACTGAGGAAGGTCCAGTTGACCCGTGTCACACCATCCATAAGCAGGTCAACAAGCAAAGCGCCTAAGGTCAAAATCCCGACCAGCGTGCACACGATCCCGACGATGTTAAAGAGGAAGTCCTGGCGCTTACGTTTAGCGATGATGGCTTTGAAGTCGTTCACCTCAATAGACCTCTCTAAAACGTTTGCGCAGGATGTAGCCGAGAATATTAAAGATGAGCGTCATGATGAAGAGGGTGACGCCGGCTGCAAAGATCGACTGATAGCCAATGCTGCCGTGTGGGAGATCTCCGAGACTTACCTGGACGATGAACGCGGTAATAGTTGCTGCCGGCTCACGCGGATCGAGCGTTAGGTTTGGCTGCATTCCGGCGGCGATCGCCACAATCATCGTTTCACCGATGGCTCTGGAAATTGCCAAAATGTAAGAAGCCACGATTCCGGAAAGCGCTGCCGGGTAGACCACCTTGATGGCCGTGATTATGCGATTTGCACCCATCGCATACGCGCCTTCGCGTAGCGACATTGGCACCGCACGCATCGCGTCTTCACTCAAAGAACTAACGTAGGGAATGATCATGATTCCCATTACTGTTCCAGCGCTCAGCATGTTGAAAGTCGGCAAGCCGGGAATGATCTTCTGCAGCAATGGCGACATGAACTGCAGAGCGAAATAGCCATAGACTACTGTGGGTACTGCGCTTAAGAGTTCAAGTGCGGGCTTGATGATTTCGCGGACAGTAGGTGGAGCAAACTCGCTAAGGTAGATTGCGACCACGGTGCCGATTGGTAACGCGACCGCGAGTGCTACTGCTGTAGTTACCAGAGTTCCCAGCACAAGGGGCATGATGCCAAAGCGTGGCGAGGCAAAGAGTGGTGTCCAGAGCGGTGCTGTCAGAAATTCCTTAAGCGAGACATGGGCGAAGAAACTGGACGACTCGAAGATGAGAGTGAAGACAATCCCGAGAGTGATCGCTACTGAAGAAAAAGCCGCAAGGAATAATAAGGCCTCAATAAATCGCTCTTTGATCCGAGACAGACGCCGGCGAGCTGAGGGCGTTTCAGTCGGCGGAGGACCAGATGCCAAATCCGCTGCGGCTGCGACCGGATGCTGAAGATTGGGGATTTCGTCCATGGGTAAGCTTTACTAACAGACGATCCACTGACTCACACGAACCAACACGAAAAAGTGTTCGTGCAATTTGGTGTGAGTTAGTGGATCGTTTCGTTATGCTTTGGGTGCTCGCTTGAGCAGTTCTTCAATTGCCAGCCCGACTTCGGGATGCCCGCCGAATCCGGAACCCGTTTGCTTGTTGAGAAGGCGTTCGGTAGCCATTGCGTAAGCTCCGTCAGCGAGGGGAACGTACTTAACTTCTTTCGCAAGAGTCTTCACGTTCTTCATGTAAAACTCCACAAACTCCTTCACCTCAGGCTTATCTAGGGACTTGCGGCTCACATAGATAAACAGCGGACGCGACAAAGGGTTGTATGTGCCTGCCAGCACATTCTCCGGACTCGGCAAGACCGCTTCCTTGACCTTGTTCTTTTCCCATTGAATCGACACCGCCTTCATCCGATTGCTGTGGGGCGCGTAATAAGCGTAAGGAATGTACCCGAGCGCAAACTTGTTACCTTCAACCCCCTGGACCAGCACGTTGTCGTCTTCACTTGCTGTGTAGTCACCACGGCTCGCTTTAGCTTTCCCTACGATCGCTTCGGTAAAGTAATCAAAGGTTCCGGAGTCGGCGCCGGCGCCAAACAGCGCGATCTTTTCGTTGGGCCATTCAGGGCGCACCTGGTTCCAATGTGTAATCTTGCCCTGGGCGCCCGGCTCCCAAATCTTCTTGAGCTCCTCGACGGTCATCGATGCGATCCAGTTATTCTGATTATTCACGACCACAGTTAGCGCGTCGTAAGCAATCGGCAACTCGATGAACTCAATTCCGTTGGCCTTTGCCTGGGCCATCTCTTCCGCCAGAATCGGACGCGAAGCATCTGCAATATCAATTTCACCGCGAACGAACTTCTTGAAGCCGCCGCCGGTGCCGGAGATACCCACCGTCGCCTTGGCTTTTCCCTGTTTCTCGTTTTGAAATTCCTCAGCCACAGCTTCTGTGATCGGGAAAACGGTGCTTGAGCCGTCGATCTTGATAACGGCAGCTTCGCCGCTGGTTCCGGTACCGCTTCCGCCCCCGCAAGCAAAACCCATTAGGGCGAGCGACAGGAATACAAACATTAAGATCCACGGGGAAGTGTTCCTAAACGACATGGGGATTCTCCTAAATTCAAAAACTGATTTTCCGACGAAAGCCTAGGCGGGCGGTGTTACATCTATCTGAATTACATCTGAACTTGATGTAAATAAAAGGGCCTCTTCTATTCCTTTGTCGGCCGATATAGCAACAGCCGGTATCCAACATTGACCATGGTATCGATACGAAGGTTGTAAGGCAGGAGCTTGCTGCGCAACCGGTATATGTAAACGTGCAGGCTTTCGGTATTGAGCGGTTTAGCGTCTCCCCAAGCGTAAGTCCAGAGGTCCTCGGCGGTAACAATCCTCTCCGGTGAGCGAGCGAGGCGGGAAAAGATAAGGAATTCCGTTCTGGGCAGTTTGATTGGCTGGCCCGAACACGAAACGTAATAATTCTTGTGCTCAACTCGCAGCACGCCGTCGTCATACACATCAGCCTGGGAATAGCCTTGACTCTCCCTGTTCATTAATGAAGGTTCTGCGAATGACATATCAATATTCGAATGAATTGAACCTGTAGTTCGTGATCTTGGCTCCTCAATTTCAAAACTTCAGCTTAGCCCTTACCTGCATTACCCGTGGACCACCCACCGTGCTGGTAATTCGGCCGAAGTCCGGACTACCTAACTCAAAGTCGGGTGAAGCGAAATTGGCTCGGTTGAAGACATTGAATACATCCCATCCAAACTCGAGAGCTACGCCCTCCGTCAGCTTTGTGCTCTTCATTAAGCCAAGGTCAAAGCGGGACTGGGCAGAGGCGCGGAGAACGTTTCTTCCCAAGCTACCGTTTTGGCCCAAAGGCGAACAAAGCGCTCCCCTATTGAATGCGGCCTCAGTGACGTCAGCGCCTTGCTGATTCAGCTCAGCCAGCGTGCCACATAGACCAGGCCTGCCGAAACCAAGGCGATAGAGACCTCCGGACCCTCGCATTAGCTCCGCATATTGAGGCGCTGTTTGGATTTCAGGTTCGGGTGAAAAAATCGTGTAAGGCGTTCCCGTCTGCGCCTGAAAGAAACCTGATAGCTGCCAACCTTTGAGAAACTGGCTATTCGAACCGAAAGAAGGAACCTCGTAAACAAAGTTCAGACTGAAGCGGTGAGTCCGGTCAAAATCCGACACGGCGCGATTGGCTTCGAGGTTCCGCAGATCGCCCTGGACCACGAATCCGGTATTCGGAACGTCAGGCTTACCCGAACCGGCGGTGCTGCCAGGATCGCTGGAGCTAGTGTCAATAGATTTGGACCATGTATACGCCGCGTTAAAGTGAAGTCCTTTGGTCAAACGCTGGGTAACGCTGAATTGTGCACCGTGATAATTTGATTCGCCGTTCGAACGTAAAATCAGCGCCTCAGGTACGTTGAAACCAAGTACCGGCACTCTCGCCTCGAAGTTTATGACCTGGCCGCCTCCCAGAGTGCTACCCGAACAAGTGAGTGCGTTAGCCAGATTTAGATCCACGGGCGTGCCGCCAGGGATAGTAAGGACGCCTGCAGCACAAGTGGCAGAGCCGCCCACCCGATAAGGATTAGCAAATCCGAAGGCGCGCCCGAGGCCACGCTCACGTGCAGTGTTGCCGGCGTTCAGTGGTCCATTCGGAGCACCCGCGGCCAGGTAGGCCTGATTGAACCGCTCAAAGATGTGGTCTGGAGTACTCGCGTCGTTAAGGTCATAGCCTTGATTGAACGCGACGGCTTGCAGCAGATTTCGGCCTCGTGTTCCGACATATCGGGCCTCGAAGAGTAGATTCCTGGTGATCTCATATTGAAAACCAAGGTTCCACTGCTGCACGTAAGGTGTTTTCAGATCGCGGTCTACGGCACGAAATTCGAACGTCTCGGCAATGTTGCCAGAAGGGCTAGTGGCTGTTCCCCGCGGATCAAATCCAACACCCGTGTTATCACGAATTACATAAGTACCGCCCGCGCCCGAACCACGGGTCACCCGAAATGGCAGCCAGTTACTTAGCGGTAAGCTAGTCGGCTGAGCGGCAAAGGCATTTGCGATAGGAACACTGCCAGACGGCACCGTGATTTCAATCTCGCGCAGGAACGGATAGTTGCTGAATACCGTGTTGATAAACGACGCCGATGGCCGATCATAAAAGACGCCGAAGCCGCCCCGGACTACCAACCGATTTGAATCGAGCGGTGAATAAGCAAACCCAATTCGCGGCGCGAAGTTGTTTGTATCCTGCCCATTCAGCGTGTGATTGTTTTCCGCTTTTCTTGTGACAGCAATCGCGGCATCAACGTTCGACAAACCGGTTGGCCGCACGTTACCTGGTACCAGAAAGCCAGATGAGGGACTGTCGCAGAGGTTAGTCGAGCCGCCACTTCCGCTGAAGCAGGACTCAAAAGCGGAGAAATCGAAATTGCCAATGCGACCGTCCTTCTCGGTGGGCCACATAAACAATTCGTAGCGCAAGCCCAGATTAAGGCTGAGCTTTCTCGAAAGTTTCCAATCGTCCGTGATGTAACCGCTATAGTCTCGGAAGCGGAAACTTTTGCTGGTAACCCCAAACTGCGTGTCGGCTTCGGTAGCATTTCCGGTGAGCAGTTGAGTGAAGCTGTCGAATTTCTCAAACTCAGTAGCCTGTTCTTCGGGGAGAGTAGAGTCGTATTGGTGGCGCTTGAAGTCGCCACCGAACCTGAACGTGTGCGTATCGCGGATCCAGGTCACGTTATTCGATAAGCTAAACGTTTGCTGCTTGCGCTGGTTGAAAGAATCGTTAGGCCCCCCAAATGAGAACTGCGACATGTTGGTTCCCGGACGACCGATAAAGTGGCCGAGTCGACGGGTGCCAGGGCTGTCATCAAATAGTAGAGCTGGATTAGATATACCGACGGCCGCACTGGTGAAATCTTCTCCCAGAAATGAATCGTTGAGGCTACGAGTGTTGTTGAGATAGAAGTATCCAAACCGAGCCTCGTTGATTAGGGTTGGCCCAAAGATATGCTGGTCAGAAATCGCGAGGGTCCGGTTCTGATCGGCGCGCCGCAAGGTGAAAGGCGAAGCCAGGCTGGAAGGATCCGGGAAGGAATCGAGACCCGGGAAATTAGCGGCGAAGAATGTTCCGCTAAGGCTGTTCTGCTTATTCAACCGACCATCCAACCGAGTTGTAAACTGATGTTGCTTAAATTCGGAGGGTTGAACGTTGAGCTGCTGGACGAGCGGATTGTTCTCTCGTAAGGTCCGGTTAACGACTCCTGGAAACAACCCAAACTGGAACGCTCGGGCGCCTGCTCTATCGACGCCGATAAGACGAGCTCCGGCTCGTGGTGCCGGGATCACGAAGTCACCCGTGACTGGATTCACTAGACTAAACAAACGCAACGCCACGGGAGAAATGTCGGCAGCCGAGAGGCAATTCACTCCCACCGTGCAGCCGCTTTCAGCATTGAAAGCCGCGGCCAGGTTCTCCGCCGTCCGCGCTCCGCTAATCCTTCTTAACGCCAAGGGCAACACTGTCGTGCTTCGAGCAGTGGGAACAAAGCCTGTGATTGCATCTGTGTATTGATAGCTACCGAAGAAAAAAACTTTATCCTTAACTATGGGTCCACCTAGAGTGAAACCGGCCTCGTTGCGTCGGGCTTTTGGTCGATCGATCCCCTCCTTGTTAAAAAAGAAATCGTTAGCGTTCAGCTTTTCGTTTTGCAGGTAGAAATAGGCTGAGCCGTTGAAGCCATTGCCACCCTGCTTAGTAATTAGTTGAAAGTTGCCACCACCGGAACGTCCGGTGGAGGCGTCGTAAAGACTGGTCTGCAACTTAACTTCCTGAAGACTCTCCGGCGCAGGCGCGATGTTGTCACTAAGCGAACCTTCGTTTGTGGTGATGTTGGTGGCATCAACTCCGTTAAAGAAAAGACTCGTGCTGGTTGTGCGGGTACCGTTCACGGAAGGTGATTGATTGCCGTTGCCGTTGGTAAGCACCGGTGAGAGTTCAGTGTTGACGCCTGCTTCGGTTGAGAGGAGCTGAGTAAAGCTTCTGGTTGAGGTGGGCACCGTCACCAGGTCTTCCGAAGATAGCTGCCGGAACGTTGTTGCAGTTTCGGCGGAGACCAGCGTCGACCCTTCGACTACATTTACGATTGCTCCGACTTCACCGATTTCAAGCTTGTCCTCGAGCGTGCGCGGGACCGACGCTTCAACTGAGATACCCTCCCGGATCAATTTCTTAAAGCCCTCAAGCTCATAAGTGATCTGATAGCTGCCGATCGCCAGGCCTGGAATGGTCCAACGTCCCTCGCTGTTAGTGACTACGTTGCGCGACGCATCGGTCGTCACATTGCGGGCTGTCACACTGACGCCTGGAAGGTTGGCACTGTTCGGATCCTGGACCGTTCCTGAGAGTGTTCCGGCCGAACCGGATTGCCCGAGCGTGGCGAAAGGCATTGAGAAGAGAGCGGCGAGCGCTAGTAAGGCTATGGAGATCGACTTAAAGCTACGAGGGAGTTGGGTAAACATGAATTAGTTCTCCTGTGATCTTTTGTAATGTTTGCTGATGAAAGAAGTGGCTACCGACTTTGAGAAACGTCACGGCGTTTTCTGATGGATCAAATACACGCCTCGAGTTTCTCTCTTGTATGAAAGGTGCAATGTAGAAGGATGAAGTTAAGCCGCCGTGAATTGCGCCTTAAATGTTTGTTAAGGAGGAGGCGGGCTGCTGGGTCGGGCTAGTAACAGTCAGACTTAAAACGGTATGTAACACACTATTAACATGCGCGTAACAGGCGGCGGTTATGCTTGGTCTAGTCCATCCATCCAATAATCGAGCTAAACCCGTTATGGCGATTTCAAACGAACTGAGCAGCGAAATAGTAAATGCCTTGCTAACGAAGCGTGATCGTTCGCCCGAGGAACTACGCGCCTTAAAGACTATGCTGATGGAAGTTCATTCCGCGCTACAGTCGATGGAAGAGGAAACTCGGGCCGGCAGGGTTATTAAGAAGGGCCTTGCTAAGTCTGCTTCGGCTGGTTATGACTCAGGCCTTGGTGATTCGTGAGGGGATATTCCGGCTAGACGACGTTTACTTCATGGCAACTGTCCTTGGCTTCTCGATTCCACCCACAAGTTGAGCGTTCCAAAGTAACCAATAACGCTTCCTCTTATTCGGTCCGTCGTTGGTCTCAAAAGGCAGTCGCACCAGCCGCGTATTCGAATCGTCGGTGAGGGGCAAGTAGGTGAAGAAATACTCAGCCCTTTTAGGCAGGCCACATTCACTGCGCATTTGGTTGATGTGACTCTCACAAGCACCGGCTGCACCGAGATGGTTGCTATCGTGAGAATTATTGATGACGTGGTCCAATTCATGAAGCAACGCCCAACCCGCATTGAAAGCTTTTAATGCCCGGCGATCTCCCAGCACGTGATCGAAATCGGAAAAATCTATCTGAATCACAAAAGCAGGTGGACCACTGACAGATTCGGATTTCCATTTGCCGTCGACCACCTGAGAAAAAGCCACTTCTGCCCGACCGCTTGCGTCCTCGATCACAATAAAGTTGTGGCCAAAAGTAGATTGCTCGAGTAGCGCGCGGGCAGTAGACGAACCTCCCACGGAAGCCATACTTCCGAGACGAAGCATACCGCTACGGTCGAATCGAAGTTCCGACCAACCAGTTATTTCTCGCAGCGCCTTCTCGAGATTTTCCCTTCGAGATGCATTGAGACTCTCGCGACAAACGACGTGCGTTTGAATTGGTTCAGCAAAAGCTGCGAGGCATGAAAATAGAAATAGAACTACGAGCCACGTTGCTCGGTGCATTCGAGCGGAGACGGTTGAGCGCGGTCTGGGTAGCAAAGCAGCTTCTCCCAGGTTGGACCGGCGTTGGGTTATTGCGTCGGTTCAGATTGTTGGCGTGCCTTAGGGGCGTTGCGATTGGTCGCATGTTACCAAAATGTTAACGGATGAAGTAGCAGAATTTTCCACAGGGTGGCCCATCTAAAGCGCAGCTGAATTTTATCTGAACTAAATCCGTGTTCGACATGCTTCAGCTTGTCGCTCACTCCGTTAAGAACGAAGTGAAGTGTTAGAGAGGGCCCATGATTGAATGTCCCCAACTTCAACGACAAGCTGATTAAGCATGTCGAACATCAGAAGCATGTCGGACAATGTTCAGTAACGATCATTTAACACGTGGGTAAATCGTGGTTAACACGTTCGGGAGACAGTTGCAGGAAATGGGTGAAGAGGTCTGAGATGAAAAAGAACCGCAAGAAAGCAAAGATTGAATTTAAGATCGTTTGTATTGCCTGTGGTGGCACAATCCGCGAGAAGGCAAGTGAAGATGCTTATGGTCTGTGCTTGAGGTGTTTCTACAACTCGTTGGCTCTGCGTTTTCAAACTCAAAAGCGCGCAGTAGCGGGCGAGTTTGTTAGCGAACGTTAAAGCACATCGCTCATCCGCCGGCGTCAAAAACGATTCTAAAATCGCGTTTGGTTGATCCAGTTACGAAATGCTCACGGGGCCCCTTCGAACCGATAAGATAAAAATCGGCGCCATCTTTCGCCATCGCCTCCCAGTCCGCGTTTCGGTTCAATCCTCGAACCACCAGGTTAGCCCGCAGAATCTTGCCGCTTTGTTTTTCGACGATCAGTAGATCTCGGGTGTTGTCGTCTGCAACCAACAGATAGGAGCCGTCGCCAATCGGCAACACGCCCGAAGGCTCAATATTTGGTTGGTCCTTAAAAAACACCACCGGCCCGCTTTCGCTGATTTCCTGAGCATGGGTGCCGGTCGTGATGCCCCCGATCAAGCTAAAGGATGCAACGGTAAGAATTGCGTATTTCCAGAGCCAGTTTGTTGTTTGCATAAAGTCTCCCGAAAGAATACTGATGAGGAAATTATTTGTTTGGTTGCGCGGCTAGGTTGTCCGACATTCTTCAGCTTGTCGTTGAGGCGCGGAAAATTCAACCATGGTCCGTTTCTAATATCTCCAACTTGATTCTTAACGATCCGAGCGACAAGCTTATTAAGCATGTCGCACATCGATCTTAATTCAGAGTCGTGTATCCACCGGCGTCAAAGACAACTATCGTAAAATCCTTCCTACTGGATGTGACACGGGCCACGCCCTCGGGCTTCAAGGTTTTGTCGAATTTGTTCGTCTCCGAAACGCGTGCTGGAGGCAGCGTCCACTCAGCTAACATTTTCCCCACGCAGGTTGTAAGAATTTCACTACCGACCGTATACACAAGGCTAACACGCTTTCTGAAGTCTTCACTGAAATCGTGAGGAGGCTGTGAAATGAAAAAGCAGACGAAGAAACCACGCAGCGAATCAAGAATGTGTGTATCGCTTTGCGGAGGGACGATTCGTGCGAATGCCAGCGAGGATTCACATGGTCTTTGCCGCAGGTGTTTTATGTATCGTTAGCACCAGCGGTTCGCAAAAGCGAGTGGCGACGGGCGAGTTTGTCAGCGATCGCTAAAAGGGCAGCTGGATATTTGGGGTGGAATTACCAGTATCTTGGTCCGCATGTGATCTCTGCTAACGCCACGCGGATACTGTCATTTTTCTAACCACGGTCATACTTACAATAGGGAACCTTTTCGATGGACTCGTTGATTAAATCCTGCGCCTGCTCTTCTGAGCGAAGGCATATGCTTTCACAGATCAGAGAGCCGTCCGAATTCGTTACTTGGACCCAATAGGTTCCCTGCAAGGGCTTCGGTGCCAACCTGTAGCTTGACCCCTTCGTCATCCGCTTCGTTAGATTGTCGACGACGCCGTCACATTCAGCCCTGGTAAGGTAGCTTTTCTCCGTCTTATATATCTCAGCGGTCTTGTTGAAGATTGCGAATGTGAAGGAGGCCGGTCCCAGGCTGAAGGCCCTGATTTCAAATTGGTTATGAAAGACTGAGTTGACGCTTCTGTGCAGGACAGGAAAGAACCAGAGATAATCACTAAAGCCTCGTGATCGTCCGAAATGGACCACAATGAGAATCAGACAAATCTTAAATAAGAAGGCAGCGAATACCGCCGCACTCTCGATAGCTCGAAGGACATCACTTGACTGATTAAATGCTACGAAGAGTGGTTGAAGTGCTGCATAGCCGTAAAGAATCGATATCAGTGACGATCGTATGCCAATGATTCTGCTATCCAATCTGGCAATCAATAACGCGAACGCGACTGCATTAAGTGTTCCGCCGACCACCGCAAATAAGAGTGGAATCTGTTCGACATCCGATGTTGTGAAGGAATTGCCCTTCACAACAACCAATAATAGCGGAGTGAGAATAGTCAGAAGAACGGCGATCAATAAGGAATAATGGAAAATTAGGCGATGTTTTGCTTCAAAGTTTCTGTCATCACGGGGCAAATAAAGAATTCCAAAACAACAAAAGAGAGAGAACACTGTGAAGTTATTCAAAACAAAAAGGAGGAGTGGATACCTGACCTTCCCAAACATTTCGCGAGTCGCCACTGGAGCCTTCCCTTGCGACTGCTGCTGTTGGGAGGGCTGAGAGACTTGAGCAAGGCCTATCCTTTGTGCGCCGGATGTGGTGACGAACAATGCGGCATAGAGTAACAGCAGTGAGATCCAGAACCAGAAGAAATACTTAGTGAAAGCTGTGAACTGCCTTTCAGTTAGGACTGTCAGCTTCTTGAATTTCGCCTCTTCTTTGAATTCCGGCTCAGAGAACTTGTCGAATCTTTCTTCGGAAAGTTCTCTAAATTCCTTCGAAAGCTCTTTCGATCTCGATGGCTCACTTGGTAGAGAGACTCTATGCCGCTTGTGCCGGGTCAAGAAGAACCAACCGATGCCTATCATTAGTAACACTAGGTGAAGGTAGATTACGACGTCTTTAGGGTAAGGTGAGGCGAGCCACCCTTTCATTGCGACAGGCCCCGCCGCATAACCTAGTAGCAATCCTATAAAAGCGATAATTGCGAACGCACCTAGTCTTTGGCACCAGACCAGCAAATGATCGTCAGCACCTTTCCCTGCATGGGTCGGGGCAGTCTCAGGAGAATGCTCGTTGGCGGCTTTCTCTGAGGAAGATTCGGCAAGCTTGGCGTTGCTACTGGCTAATGGCGGCTCCTTTTCGCAAGTCGCTTGGAATCGCTGAAGTTTTATCCGTCTAACATGGTCGTTGAGTATTCCAGAGCAAAAGAAATAGTTGTACATTCTCCCTGTCTGCAAACTGTAAATGATTATCAGGAATAGATAGATCTTGAAAACAAAGACCACTAACAAGACAGCAGTCTTGATACCCGCATACACTTCCGGCTCCAGTTCGAACACCACAAACAGCGGTTGTACACCAGCATAAGAATACAAAATGCAGATAAGCCATGATGGCAGAGCAATCAACTTGCTATCTAATCTGGCAATCAAGAGGGCCAGCACTACGGCGTTGATGGTCCCACTTAAGGCGTTAAATACTGCGGCGTATTCTCTCCAGTTTGTTGTGGCGTTTACCATGATCCGGCAAAAAATGATCATTGGATACGCAAGTGTCAGTGCTAGCACCAAAGATATGAAACCTAAAAGCAGTTTTCGTTGACTAAACTCCAGCTTGGTGAGAGGTCCATTGCCGAGCTTTCGGGTTGTGTCTTCGGCGAGGTTCACAGATTGCGTGGATTGGTTCTCATTCTGCACCTTGGCTTGAGCGGGCGTTGCGTCAGGAGGGGTGCTTTCCGAGGGTAAATACAAAGCAATGAAACAGGAAAACACAAAAAGGAGGCTCACATTATTCAGGGCAAAGGTGAGAAAAGGGAAAAGTAGTGGGCCAATTGTGTCGCGCCAAGAAAGGATCGGTAATATTTTATCGGACTCAGGCGGAAACAGTGGCTGGAACGCGAAGGCAAGATAGAGCATCAACATCGCGCACCAGAAGCCAAGAAAGCGACGTTTGAATTTCCCTACTTGCTTCTCGCTGTAACGTTCTAAAGGCTCTAGGTCTGTCTTTGTGCCTCTCAGTTTTTCATATACAAGACTTGCCCGATAACGACCTACGGAGTTCTTATCCAGCACTCGGATAAGGGCTGCAATAAACACCACCAAAAACGGAAAGTGAGCATAAACAATGAATTGGCCGATGATCTGCGGCGTAAGATCCGGCAACCCCACACGTCTCGAGTTGTAAATCAGCGCCAGGAGGAAAGAGAACGCACTTAGTAGGCCAACTATTTGGCCGATGAACAGCGCAGTGTGAGTTCGTAGCCACGAGAAGAAAGGCTGATTTGGCAACTGACCTTGGCTATCGGTAATTGTGGAAAGTGTTGTCATTGTGACCCTTGGCTCACTACTTCAGACAAATCGTTTCCAACGATCGCAAGGCGATTCCGTTGCATGGACCAGACACTTTTCAACTCTCCCCGGTCGAGTAGGTTTTTTTTTGAAGAATAAAACGACGAGATCCCGGAGGATCTTCAAGACGGAAATTGACATCGTCGAATGGGTCGCGGTCGTCAGACATGCGTAAGGTATCCCAGAAAAAACAGAGATGGTTGCTGCTCCGCTGGCAACTATTGGTCCATGAGTTAGGTTTCCTGGTTGTGAGTAGTGCGTGAGTACCGAGTGTTAAGGCGCTGTCCTGAGACGACGTGCGAGAGATTAGTACAAATCTCGGATCAGGACAAGCCTTTAACAATCGGCGAGCAGCCAATGTTGCTTGGGCAGATCACAAAGTACACGAACCTTGGTGACGTTGAACTCCGGTCCGGCGCGGAGGCCGATAGCTGAGGAGTTCGTATTATCTACGAATAACTCCTAATCCAGTATCACGTATCCGCCTGCGTCAAAGACCACCATGGTGAAATCGCGTTTACCAGTGGTTACTCGTGCCACGCCCTCGGGCTTCAACGTTTTGTCGAATTTGTTTGTCTCCCGGGGCTTGTCACGTCCATTCCATTCCCACAAACCAAAATCTGTTATCTGCTGGTCCTCAGCCGCCCCACTGATCACTCTGAAGGCGTTTGCATGCCCATCATATTCAATGCCTCGAATACCGAGGCCTCCGAGAGACAGCCGGATGGCTTTTGAACCTTCGACTTGCAGGTTTTCAATTGAGAAGGATCCTCTCGAGTCGCGCAGCTTGAGCGGTGCAACCAAAGCATGTCCGTCAATAATAGGTGAGCGCAGTCCCACGAGAAGTCGTGACTGCTTGGGATCCCAGGCAAGCCCTTCGATATTGACGCCGCCATCTTTGTTTTTCCGGTCGCCTTGCTCACGGAGCTCCGCCACATTGTCAACCAGGAATTTTTTCAAGCCGCTAATCACTTCAACGTTCTCAACAGTTTGAGTGCGCGCATTAAACTTAAATCGCACAAGTCCTACTCCAGCGATTGCTTTGGGTCTGGACTGCGAACTAACTACGTAAAAATCAGTTCCATCGGTCGTGATGCCCTCAACGTCTTCAATGTTGACGCCGAGATCGATCGCTTTGATCGCGCCCGACTGCTTTCCACTTTCGTCGAGCTGCATCCAGAACACTTGGCCGTTGCGCCCATTGTCGACGATTAAGACTCCGTCTGTTCCGGCGACACTAGTAATGCCCGAGGCTTCAAGAGGCTGGCCGACAAAGGGAGTCATCTTGCTGAGCACATCTTCTTGGGTCGAGCCGGGAGTTTTCCCCCGAGACATACACGACCATGAACCCAGGAGCAGTGCCGCCAGGCAAGGAAGTACTTGCCATCGCTTTGATAATGACGGAATGCGCACGAGGGGAAATTCTCCAACGCTTAGAGTGTCCGACATGCTTCTTCAGCTTGTCGTTGCCTCTAAGGGACACTCAACCATGAATTTTCTCTAACACTTCACTTGATTCTTAACGAATGAGCGACAAGCTGAAGCGTGTCGGACACAGAGTATCATTTAACTTCGCGTTCAGATGTAATTCAGATGGACATGCCCTGACCCGCTGGTTTATATTGCGGGCTCTTCGAAATCTTCATTTCAGCAGCGGGGTTAAACTCTAAATGGGCCTGCTCAGCTTTCTGCCTAAAGAGGAACAATATTTCGACCTCTTCCTCCAGATGACGGTCTACATTTCCGACGCGGCACGCGAACTGAAGGAGATGCTGGCTGATAAGAATAACGACTATGCCGAATATGCTAAGCGCATTAAAGGTCTCGAACACGCCTGCGACGAACTGACTCACACCATCTCGACCAAGCTAAATAAGTCGTTCATTACGCCTTTCGACCGCGAAGACATTTATCTAATGTCCAGCGCCCTCGACGACATAGTCGATCTCATCGATGACGCGGCCACGGCCATCATCATTTTTGACGTCCGCGAAGTTAAGGAATATGCGCAGGACCTTGCGGATGTTATCGAGCGCATGGCGGTCCAGTTGAAGGAGATCGTTGCCACTTTGAAAAACCCTAAGGGGATTACGCAGCGACTGGTGGAAATCCACCGGCTCGAGAATGAAGGCGACGATACCTACCACGCCGCCATCCGCGAACTATTTCAAGACGAGAAGGACACATTAACTGTGCTGAAATGGAAAGACATCTACGAGAAACTCGAAGCGGCTATCGATCGTTGCGAAAACGTCGCCAACATCATTGAGAGCGTCATCATCAAGCACGTTTAGATTTGTCAGTGGTCCGTTGTCAGTGGTCCGTTGCACGAGAACTCACGACCGTCGATCACATTCAACTAACAACTGACAACGAACAACTAACCACGGACAACTGACCATGACCGCTACCTTCGCCTTCGTCCTCTTACTGGTTTTCTTCGCCCTCGTTTTCGATTACATCAATGGTTTTCACGATGCGGCGAATTCTATCGCCACTGTAGTGTCGACGCGCGTGCTCTCACCTGGTATGGCGGTGCTCTGGGCTGCCTTCTTTAATTTCATTGCGTTTGCTGTTTTCGGAACGCGCGTAGCCAAAGCGATCGGCGATGGCGTCAGGATGGATCTCATCACTCCCGAACTGCGGCTCTATGTTTTGTTGGGTGCATTACTCGGGGCCATCCTTTGGAACTTGATCACGTGGTATCTAGGCCTACCTACGTCCAGTTCCCATGCACTGCTCGGTGGTTACGCAGGAGCCGGCATTGCCGCATATGGCGGCGTTAGTGGTCTCTTGAAAACTGAAGTTTGGGTCCGCACGATTTCCTTCATCGTTCTTTCACCGCTGGTCGGAATGCTACTCGGGTTCTCATTGATGGTCGCGGTCCATTGGATCTTCCGGCGTTTCACACCCAAGAAAGTTGACGGTATTTTTCGGAAGGGTCAGCTTTTCTCGGCCGCTGCCTTTTCACTAGGTCATGGTGGAAACGATGCGCAGAAAACGATGGGAATTATCACTGCGGTGTTGACCGCCAGCGGCGTTGCGGGCATGGCTTATGGACCTAATGGTCAATTGCCCGAGATTCCACTCTGGGTAGTGCTTTCCGCACACGGGGCAATAGCTCTGGGCACACTATCCGGCGGATGGCGTATCGTGCACACGATGGGATCCAAGATCACCAAGCTAAGACCTATCGGCGGTTTCTGCGCGGAGACTGGTGCAGCGTTGACCCTGGCCTATGTGACACTCACCGGTACGCCGGTTTCGACAACGCATACAATTACCGGGGCGATCGTTGGAGTCGGTGCCACCCGGCGTTTGTCAGCAGTGAAATGGGGCGTGGCCGGACGAATTCTCTGGGCGTGGATTCTCACAATCCCTGCAGCAGCGACCATCGCAGCGCTTTCCTTTTGGCTAGTCAGAGCGATTCATTACATGTTTGTGTAATCGCGCACGACGGACTTTTCTCAAAACAATTCACTCGCGCCAGTCCTGTCCTTTCGGATTTGTGTGGTTCTCCACAAGTTGGAGAAGAATTGAGGCTCGAGAAATGGCCAATCACCAACTGAAAACAAAAATGCAAGTTTCCTTGGATTGACGCAGCAGAAATTTGTAATAGAATGCGTGGCAACAGCGTTTGGTTGCTGGGGTGAGGACAGTGACCTATTGAGGCTGAATGTCTCCGCTAACCGATTTGAGGCCGGGCCAAACCCGGCCTCTCGGTTTTTTGGCCAACGATTTCTGGGATCCGACATGCTTCTTCAGCTTGTCGTTCAGATCAGGAAGATTCAATGCGCAATGTTATTTGGCGGTAAGCCCAGCGCGCTACTACCAGGTGAAGTTAGCCCTGAGCAAGTGCTGGGCGACAAGTGAAACACAACTCCTTGGAGTGCGGCGGCCTGGCGGCGCTTTGGCCTACCTGATCTTAAGGGCCCGCTCTAGCAAATATCGGACGTTTGGCCAAAGCGGCGCCGGGCCGCCGCACTCCAAGGAGTTGTGTTCTCTCTCGCTCCCTTATCTCACCGACAAGCTGAATGAAGCATGTCGGACACTAAAGTCGGATAAACTTAGAATCGCAGAATCGTATCCAGTTGAATTCGCGTCGTAGGCCGGTTAAGTGAGCCAGGCGGTGTCGGCACGAATGGACCAAACAACCCGTGCGCCCGTTGCGTGACGATTCCGGTTACCACCAGCAACACCCGTGGGTTTGCGGTATAAGCAAAGTTGAGCCGATGTGCGCGCATGTCTGACTGTTGAGTAACGTCAGATATATTGAACGGGGTCAACACCGCATCCTTCTCTATTCGCATAAAGGTGTAACCAAAAAGCAGATCGCCTCGTGCCCTCATTTGTCCAACCTGTACCTCCGCCCAAAAACCATGGTTTTCGTTGTTGGGTAGAATCAAGTCCGCGCCGCCGGGTCCAGCCGCAACGACGTCGCGCACCCGGGTGTTGGTGACGGCATTAAACACGAGGGTGACCGGGTATTGCTTGCTGTACTTCAATTCGAGTCGGGCAAACAATTCGACAAGGTTGAATCCGGAAGCGAGTCGTCCGTCGCGGTTCGTTGCATTGTTGCTGGCTATCGACACGCCTAGATTGGCATTGCCGGCGACGAGTAGATCGCGCGGGATTAACGCCTGAGTAGTAATTGTTTGCGCCGGCGTGGCGCCTGACGCGGGAATGGTGAAGGTCACTGGAAGCGACAACTGGGTTCCGAAGACTTGCACCGGGGAAATAAACTGCGTCCCGGAAAAATAAAGATCGCTTACCGCAAGATCGAATCCTATTCTCGCCGGGCACGCAGCTTTATCTTTTTCCGTGCGCGCTGCTTTTGCGCACGAGTCCCATTTTCCTTTTGATTCGAAGCGCGTGCGAATTTGCCCGCCAAAGAGACCCAGGTCGCGTCCACCGCGACGCGACTCGTCAACATTAACCGTGCCATTCGCGTTGCGAACAAAAGCAGAGTTTCGCTCGAGGAAGGGCAGTTGCCAGGCAATAAACTTAATTTCTTTTACTCGTGATTGTTCATCTTTTTTTCTGATTACATACGATTCGTTGAATCCTTCGACCATCAAATCGTTGTCAGTTATCAACTCAGGGGCGGGCCAGGGATTATCAAATCTGTAGGCCCATGGTGCTTCAAACTTACCGCCCTGGAGTTGCAGCCGAGGCGCCCACTTCGGTTTGTAGATCACGAAAGCTTGGTCGAGCGCGAACGGTTTGCGGTTGAAAAAATCAGACATCGTCTGGTTAGTCGAAATGTTATCGGCAAACGTCCCGGTAGCCAGACGGATTCCCCAGTCAAACTCATCGGTAACTGAGCCGCGCATAGTCAGGCGCGCGCGAAGACGCATGCGATGCCGGGGAGTTAAGTCATTGCCAAGTATCGAAGGGATGTTTGCGTTTGTCAGGCCATTTGATTGACCGAAGATCGATTCAGAGCGCAAACGAATGTCGCCGCTGAATCTGACATTGCCAATTTCAGATACGCGTGTTTCGACTTTCTTGAGTCGATCTTCAATCCCTGGAGTTGGGGCAGCTTGAGGTTGAGCTTCGGCGCGCACCTCCAGGACCGGAGCGTTCGTCGTGAGTACGGCAGGAGTCGTCGTCACGGGACTAAGCTTTCCAGCCAACATGCGAATCAACTCTTGTTGCTCTGACAAAGTTCGTTGCAGTTGATCGAGCTGCTGACCTTGTCGCTCGACCAGTTGTTCGAGCGCGCTCAGCTTCTCTTCGGTCGTTTCCGGCTTCTTATCAACGCGATGCTTTTCACTGGTTGCCCCCACGTGTTCAACATCGCTGGTAACGGACGACTCCGCACCTTTCGGTCGCGCGAGTTGCTGTGAGCGAATCGAAGTTACATTCGCGATCAGAACGAAAGGGGCAACAAATGCAAGCACGAAAATATGCCTGCTTTTTGAAGAGATTCTCATCAACATAGCAATCGTTCCTTTTAAAAGGGTCTTTGACAGAAATCAGGTTGTCAGTGATGCCTTAAAAGCTCGTGAACGTCAGATTAAATCGATGTGAACTTGGTCCTATCCACAGATTGCGCAGATTACGCTGATTCTCTTAAAACAATTTCCGAGTTCTGCAAAAAGCGATCAGGCTTCCGTGCACCTTCTGCGTAATCTGCGCAATCTGCGGATAGCTCTAATCCAGCAGCACTCGAGTGTTCAGCGCTTCTGCGCGTTCAATCGCCGCCAGTAACCGCACGAATTGTGAATAGTTCTTACCTCGGCTGGCCAGCCGCGTAATTTCTGTTTGGCTAAGATCGTTGCGCAACAACAAATCGAGGAAGTCGTAATAGTCGCCTGTCGCCTGCAGAGGAAGCTCGCGAGTGTAAGTAGTTTCCTCTTTGTTGTCGGAACGAAAACCAGCGAGCAGATCAAAAACGTTATCGGTCGTGAGACGAGCGGCTTCGCGCGACAAGATAATCGGCACTCGGAGTTCAAAAAAGCGCAGCCCCTCCGGCGTGGTTACTCGACGCAGCTCCTTGGTGGCTTCGCCGTCAAACGGCGACTCCGAATCAACGAGAATTCGCAATAGCCGAGGTTGGTCGCTGATGTCGACAGTGTCCAGCGTCAACTGCACACGGTCCGCTAGAAATTTTTCGAACTGAGCTTCGATCGGATAGGTAATGCGCCCCAGGCAGCCAACCGCCTCTCCCTCGCCGGCAATCGCTTCCGGTAAGCAGGCCTGACAGCTCGGACAAATTACAGTCTCTGCCTGCATCAGTTCGATCTCCCGGCGAGCCTGTTCAACCCATTCGAGTTTGTCCTGCGTCGGGACGACCGTGTCACCAGTAGTTAACTGTGCGTGAAGATTGCCTAGTCTGCCCCAATCTCGCAGATGCTTTTCTGCATAACGCGCACGCAACGGACAGGGATATTGAACCGCAAATTCCAGCGACATAAGTCCTCGTTCCCTCAACTCCAGCTAATGGGAAACCTTAGCACGATGGCTGTGAAGCCTGCATTTTTTTGAGTGTCGGGAGGATGAAGTTTAAGGAGTCTCGCGCGACAGAGTAGAAGCCCCAGGCGGAGGCGCAGCCTGGGGACAAAACGTCGTAACCATCCAGCCCGCGAAGTGGGCGACGGGCTCAGGCAATCAAATCGCAAGACTTGATCAGGCTTCCCAGGCATGTACCACATTAGTCGGTTTTGTTTTTGGCAGGCGGTTCGGCTAGGGCTCTGGTGGTGTGTTCGGTGACGCTTGTCGGAATGGTTGTGCCCAAACCTGAAACTGCGTCGGGAAGTTGTTGAGGCGGAGCTGGATTCCACAGTTGAGCCGGTGCCGGAGTCTCCCGAACCTCTTCACGCACATAGCGCGACTCCAACAATGCCTGCACGCCAGAAACTAACGAAAACACTCCCCAGACTGCCATCCACCCACAAAACACCATCCAGATGATGATCCAATCGTTTTGATTGCTGAATAGTCCGAGGGCAGCGCCGATCAGGAGGGATGATCCTAACAGCCCAGTTGCGCGTACGAGGCTGCTAACTCCTCGACGACGCATCTGAAGCCAGGTTTCTTTTGATTCGTTGTTTGATTTGGAAGGAAGTTGCTGGCCGGACAATGCCAACGAGACTATCTCGAGATTAGTGCCGCAACCCCGACAGAATTTCACGTCATCGAGGTTTTGGGTAGCACAACGGGGACAGAACATTTCAGTAGGCTCCTGAAATGTTTGTACGAGGCTTGCCCGCCGGGAAGTTTCACAAAACAGGAACGCCCTGCCGCGAGCGGCATTTACAGCACTGAATCGTTAACCAGAAACTCGAGCACATCGTCGTGAACATTGGCGCTGTCCTGAATGTAGCCGTGGACCAGGCAGATCAGAAAAGAATGCGCTATCGGCAGCGTAGTCTTGTAAGGGGAATCGGCGGGACGCACACCGGCGAAAGTTGTCGCCAGCAAGGACCGCTTCGTGACTCGACCATCACCGGCAGCATACATCAAGTCCTGCAGCTCTTTTTTGGTGTGACTGCGCCCATCTGCACCCTTCACTGACTTCGGCTGGGTGAGTGTTTCGTATGAATTATTCTTCTTGTCGTGAACAATGACCAGTGACTGCAAAGTTTCCTCGCAATCGCCGGCGAAGACGTAATAGCCAACCGGAGGCCTTTCATTGCTGCTTGTATTCAAGGCCTGGTGATACCGTCGCGCACGGTTTAAGACGGCAGCTAAGTACCCATCAAGGTCTGCGAGCGCCATCTTTTCGTCCAGCTCCGTGACTGGCTGTTCCGGGGCTTTTTGCTTGCGCCATTTTTCGACGAAGCGTTTTCGATAACCTTCCTCGTTTGCCAGCGACCATCGATACTTTTGCCAAACAGCAGGATCGTAGATATCGATCGGCAGGGGCTTAAGATCCTGGTCGTAAAAGTTCACCGTTCCACCGTGAGGCAATAATTCAAAGATAGCGGGACTCGTGAGCGCGTCCTCGCGTGTCAACTTTTTAGTTAACTTGACCCGGCGATTCAACCCGTGTGAAAACGAATATCCCTTCACCAATACAGAGAGCATGTCTGCGGTCCCTTCATTAGGCGGACCAAACATAAAGATCTTGTTGATGTGTGCAGCCCCGGCCCAGGTAAGATTTATCGGAGCGTCATCGGCAGGCAAGTCGGCTTCGCCGTACATGGCAGCGTAACGTGCCACTGTCGCGCCACCGGAAACTGTAATGATATTGAAACGCAGATCAGGCCGGTTGAGCTTGATTTTGAGTGCCTGCATGCGGCGTATTAAGAGCTGCGCTGATTCAACCTGATCTCGCCGCCAGTCGTAACTGAAAACATAGAAGGTATCCCGATCGCCATTGACGGGTGGCTTCTCCCAATCGCCTGGTTGATATCCGCCGTATTCATTCAAAGCTTCAAATAGCGCATGAAACACGTTGACCTTCGGCAACAACTTGAAGATCTTCGCTTTGTCGATTGCTTTCGTAGCGACCAGGGAATCGCGCCGGGTTAAGAAGTCTGGACCCACCGGCAAGTCCAGCTCGTCGTCTGATGAACGGAAGAACGCCGGCCACACTACCTGACCCGTGCGGGAGTTTTCCAACTGCGAACCGAGCAGCCCGGGTACAAAAATTACCGGTCGTTTTCCTTTTTGAGTGCGCGCCTGAGCAAAAACCTTTTGCAGGTCGGGCGATGGTCGCGCCCCGCCCAAGCAGCCCGAGGTAATTAATGCAAACAGGCAAAGCAGCGCCAAAACTGAGCTCGGCCGGCGCCGCAAATATTGAGTGCTTTCGATCCATCCAGGCATAGAAGTCCCCTCAGCAGTTTCCTGCTAGTTGAATATCCATGTTTTTCTAAAAGGCTTGACTAGAACACGCGTAGATTATCGAGTGCGTGATCATGCTGATAGATCACAATGATGGCGATGACGGCTGCTGCAATGCCCACTCCGATGGCGATTTTGGTGGTCTTCGAAAGACCGTTGCTCTTAGCGGGTTGAATTTGGGAACGCTCGGCTCGAGTGAGTTTGCCGGCTTTTGCTTCGGCCACCAGTTGGTCCATAGCCACGCGCAGTCTTGTGGACGACTCCGTTTTCTTGATTGAATTGTTGGCCGGCATTTGTGCTGCGCCGGGTTCTGGGTTGTCGTGGGTAGCACTACGCGCGAAGGCAGAGGTACCGCCGATAGTCAACAGCAAAGCCATGATCAGGCCGGTGCATGCAAGTTTTTTCAGCATGAATTCTCCTGTTGTGAAACCGAGTTTTGAAACCGCGATCCAGCTGCGGTGCAAGACCCACTTCTACTTGTTAGTGACATTGATCCAAAAACGTGTCGCGGCAACGGTCCGCCACTGAACAGCGCGAAGGCCTCTCCTTGGAGTGCGTCCCGACGCGTCGGGACGCTTTGGCCCGCTCAGCGACTTACTTCAAGCAAGGGATTCGCAATAGCGCAGACCAACCAAAGCGCCGCCGGGCCGGCGCACTCCAAGGAGATGCCTGGGTTCGACCCACGCTGGCTTCAGTTTCGCGATCTAGTTAGGCGGCCTAAACAGAATCAACGGCTCGCTCCATTTGAACGGCACACCATAATCGCCAGACTGAAGGCCACTGAGCTTTTTGGTATCGAGTTCTTCAAGAGTGACCTTCTTCTGATCGATCCTGCCGGGAAGCACTCCATCGTTTACCAGTTTCGTAAACGCCTCGTTATCTGGTTCCCAAATCAGGATCTGTTGCTTCTCTTTCTTGACCCGCGCCCACAGGTATCCATTACCTTCGCCTTCTGCTCGCGTGTTGGCAAAGAACCAGTCTCCTGATTCTCGCAACTCAACCAGGGCAGTCTTCATTGTCCGCTTGCCACCGTCATCCTCGCGCCAAGCGACTTTCAAAATTGCTGGGTATGCGTCAACGACCTTGATTGCTACGCCACCGTCAGGGCCAATCCAATTTCCTTCCCATTCGGCCGCTACGATTCGAGCTGGTTGTGGTCCAACCGGGCGCTTGCTAATAACCGGATTGCATCCTGTCGCTGCCAACAGCAGTGCGACAAAGACCACGGTCGGCCAACGTAGCTGCTGCTTACCGTTTTTCATCCTATTCTTCCTTTCCGGACTGATGGGCCAACGCGAGACGCCCTCCCCGACGGACGGGCTAGTGCTCTACTCTTTTGAACCTAGGGCTCGTCGACGACCAGGTTGTAAGTGACGTAGGAGGAAAAACCGGCTGTGGTACCACCAAAGGTGATCTCATGAGGACCAGGTGATAACGGGGCCAGCATCAGATAGAAGCCGTCTGCCACACCATGGTATTGATTTGGCGCGAGACCAAACACATTATTCTCTGGCGCATCGATCGTAAAGAATCCTGGCGTAGATAAGGTTCGCAGAGGTGTAGCTCTAGGGAACAAACTGATTCCGACGTCCTGACCATCGACGAATACTCGAAGCTCTCTCGTCGACTTACTCACGCCTTGAATCGAGGACCTGGCGGCAATCTCGGGTTCTGGTCCATCTACTTCCTTGAGTCTCACAGCTCCCAACAATGAGAAGTAGATCACCTTACCCGCAGGCACTATGCACTCGTTGCGGGTGGCCGTACCTCCGGCGGTGCTCACCAGGAAGAAGACATCACCGGATTGCGCAAAATTACAGTTTGCCCCGGTTTCATCAAATAACGGATTGTTCTCGAATGGGATCTCCAAAACGTATTTCCACCATGCTTCGGACCACTCCTCGTAAGTCTTACCTGTTTGGGCCATAGCGTCGTTCGGATGAATGACGTTGACGCTGGGTGGCGTGGAAGCAGTTGCTGGGATTACTGTCAGGAGGAAAGACAACAGTAAGGCTGACGCTGGACTCTTCCGGGGCTTCTCAAGAATTTTCATAGTGTTGTCCTCATTTTAGATTCAACTTAGAGGCAGGCCATTGCCAAAACTCTCGCGAGTCGAAACGTCGTACTGCGATTTAGCTGTGCCTAATTCTTAGTGAGGCTCGAAAGAAAACATGTCATGCGGACGTGGGTGTACACGTAAAGCAAACTGTTAGTTTGCTTCTTGCCGCAATAAGAGTGGGGTGGGTAAGGAAGGCGACTCGTGAACGCTGGAGTCGTTTAGCTCTTCGAGTTCGCTTTATCGGCTGGGCATGCGCTGAACCCGGAAGTAATAGTCCGCCAAACTCTCTGTTTGCCCGGATTTGGAGAGGCCGCTCAGTGTAATTATGTAGTCCTGATGCTTGAGTAGAGCGGGGTCGATGGTCAGAATGAGACTATTGCCCGTGGCTACAGATGTAGCCTTTAGCCTGCTACGTTGAAGAACCGGTTCGCCCGCCAATGTCTTCAAACTCACTGAGTAACTCCGGTACTCGGCGTTTTTAAAGGTTAAATTAAGCAGCGCCAGCTTGGCATCTTGAGGTAGCTGAAGTGTATTTGAACTACTGCCGTCGCGAGGCGCGAAAGGAATAAGCGTTAATGAAGCGACCTGCGCCGGCGCTGGTTGCGACGGTTGACGATTGGCGGTTGGCGATGGACTCGGTGACGGCTGTTGGGTTGGCCTGCCTGGATCTCCATTTTTGTCGTCAACCGGGGACACTCCCGGAACTGCAGGAGAACTTGTGACTGGTGGCGTAGGAAACGGCGGGACCTGCTCCACACGGGCTAGTTCCGTTTGACGGTTTCTGATGTTCTTCAACCATAGAAAACCACCTAAGAGTGCGGCGGTGATCAAGAGAACTAACGCTCCGTGAAACGCTAACGGCGGTATGCCCCAGCGCACAGGCATCGTTTGCCACCAACTGGTGCTCACACTTCGCTCGGCTCCGGTGCCCGCAGCAGCAGACTCGTTGATGGCTCTAATAAATTGCCTGGCTTCCTCTATTCTCTGGCGGCGAGGCCCGGTGGCTAGAAAGTGCTGCTCAAACTGCGGACGCAGATCGGCCCTCAGCTGATTGCGCGCATAAGCATCAATCAAACCATCCTTCACAGCGAGAAATCGTTCGAAGAGATCGTCGTTTTCGAAGTATTGCTCTTCAAAATGCGCCTGCTCCTGCTCCGACATTGAGCCGAGCAGGTAACGTTCGCACTCATTCTCATAATCGCGGATTTGGTCCAACTTCACTCCCTAATATCAGTGATAAATCGACGTTTCTGTGTCTGCCGACGAATTCTCCAGGCACGACTCGATGCAAACCGCCAGTTCGTTTCGAATACGACAGGCACGCAGGCGCAACGCGTTGAGTGACATTTTCAAAGTTTCCGCTTGCCGTTTCCGGTGGTCCATTTTGCTTCCTGCCTCTTCACGATAATAGTCGACGACCAGGAGCCGATGTTTCGAAGGAAGTTCTGCCAGGCAGTCTTCAAAACATTTGAACCTCTGCTCACTCACGCTCTGCTCGCGTTGCTGTTCTTCATGATTTGGTGCGACTGGAATAGGAGCCAGGTCGAGCGGGATTGTCGATCTATCGCGTGACCGCAGAGTTTCGAGCCAGAGGAGCCGCGCTACGCCATAAAAGTAATTGAAGATATTTTCAATTTTTTCGCCTTCGCTGATCCGGCGGGCGACACGATTGAACGTTTCATCTGCGTGCTCGCTGGTTAATTCGCTTCCTCGCGCTTCAAAAAACTCGATTAACTTTCGCCGGATGCCTTCGTATTTTTGACCAGCTTGGTCCCGATTTGCATCAAGCTGGTCCAACAGCCGCTCGAAGGCTTCTTCGGTAAGTGTCCAATCTTGCTTGCTTGTCGCCAAGGATTCCGATTCCGCGAGTCAGACTGATGGGTTACCGCTATTCTCTGTGCCACCTCTGTGTTTTCTGTGTCTCTATGGTGGATCTTTTGCTGGATTGCTATTCAACCACAGAGACACCGAGGACACTGAGACTGCACAGAGAAAATAGAATTTCACTTCCACTCACCCTGAAGTTCAAACGCGGCCCAATAGAAGGGCGCGTTCCAGCGCTTCTGTTTCCACATCTCAACTTTGGCGACGCGCAATGCCGCGGCCGGCGCGAGCTTGTCCTTTAACATTCCTCGATAAAACCTCTTCATCAACTCTGCTGTCGCAGCGTCGTCCACCTTCCACAAACTCGCCACCACTCGCGGTGAGCCGGCATACATGAATCCGCGCGTCAGACCAATCAAGCCCTCACCGCGAATCTCTTTGCCGAGTCCTGTCTGACAGGCACTCAATACAACCAGATCGGCAGGCAGGTTGAGGTTGTAGATGTCATGCAACCTCAAGAAACCGTTCACCGGCTGACCCTGCTCATTGACTAACGAAAGCACGAGGCCCGACAACTCGGGATGCTCGCTGTTCAGAATTCCATGAGTAGCAAAGTGGACGTAGCGATGCTTAGCAAGCTCTGGGCTGGTTGCTGTTTCGCGGTTCGCACGAAAGTCAGTAGCTTTTAAGCTTTGGTCTGGAGGCGCCGAGGCCAGCACTCCGTCAGCTTCAAAACGCGTGAATGGGAGTCGCGTTATGCGCTGCGTATCACCCTTCGCTGATTCGCCGTCGGCAGACGTATCAACGCGAAAAGCCCGCTCCAACAGCGCTCTGGAGCCAGCGATCTTTGCCGGCGGCAGTGACGACACTTGGCTTCCACTTGGCCTATCGGCGACGGCGCTGATCCGCTGGTCCGTTTCCTCGAAAACAGGATCTGCCAACACAGCGACACTTTTTTGTCCGCGCGGGCGACTGGAGTTTTCCGTGCGCAAAACTTTCAGTACTGAGGCAGACGGCAAAGTGACTATTTCGAAGTCCGCTATTAACGGAGATTTATTTCCAGCGATCTCCTTTTTGGCCTTTGAAGTTTGCGCATTCGCCTTTGAACTCGGCAGCGCTCCAAAGGGCAAATATTGCAAAGCGCCGTCTCCCACGATCACTAATCGCTTCACCTTTATCGAAGACATGAGTTGGTGAGGCAGCAGTGTCTGGCTCAACCGCGACGCCGCAGTTTTATATTCCGAGTCGATCTCACTGCTGGTGGTCCAACGGCGGCCGTTGCTCAGCAATTCAACGACCCGTCGAATACTTGTCTCGATCTCCGCCCGCTTGGGTAGTTCAAAACTAACCACCGAGTTTGAAGTTAAAGCCCACAGGTAACTCTTCTCCTGGCCCAACGCATACTCCAACAGCATAGTCTCGCTGTCGAGAACCTCAGTCTGAATCTGGCGAACAGAAAGCGGGACCGGCTGCGTGAGGGCTGCATAACGCGGGCTCCGTTTGGTAATTTGAGCTTGGACCTCCTGAAACTCCGACGTCAGCGCAGCGATCTGTTTCTCAACCAGGGAAACTTCTTCCGCGGAGTGTTTACCGGAAAGCAAACGTGACTGTTTATCACCTGCGGTGTTGAGCTGTTGATGCAATCCCTGCTCGAGTTTTAGCAGCGTGGGATCTACGCCCTGACGAATGTCCGCGCGAGCTTCAGATAACGCCTCCAGCAGAGATCGAGCCCGGCCTCGTTCGCTCATTTGAAAAGCCAATAGATCAAACCCGCCTGTGGGTCGCTCCTTGTGCATACTCATCAGCACATCGACGTAAAGCTCGTAAGGCTCGCGCACAGTGGTGAAGTAGGACGCGCGCGTGGAATTCCCTGCGATTCGCGAGCGTGACAACTCTACCGCGGCGATCGCCGCCGCGTAGGCTTCGCGCGCGCTTTCGCTTTGACCTAACGCTTGATACGCCTTGCCCTCGGCCACGTGCGCATCGGCAATAAATCTCTGAACTAAAATCTGTTTTGCTAAGGCGGTCGCACGCTTGGCTTCGGTCAGTGCTTTGGTAGGATCTCCCTGTCCTCGGTAAGCGTCTGAAATGCTGATGAGAACGTCAATCGTTCCGGCCTTGTCTCCAGTCTCGAGATATAGCGCCAGTCCTTTCTGATAAAACCCGAGCGCCTGATTATGATCACCTTGAGCGTGGTAAACCCGTCCCAACCATATCCCGACCCGGGCCATGCCATGCTTGTCCTTTAGCGATTCATAGATCTCAAGACTCTTTTGAAAGCGCGAAACGGCTTCGGATTTATCGTTCTTCCAATTCAGTGATGAGATTCCGATGTACTCAAGCGCGAATGCCACTCCATATCTGTTTTTGAAACGTTCCTGGAGAGCCAAAGACTGCTGGAAATGATCGAGAGCCTGTGCTTCATCGCCTAGCGCCCGGTAGTTAATACCAAGAAAATTCAGGATGTTAGCTATGCCACGTTCGTCCTTCATCTCCTGGCGCAACTTAAGACTTCTCTGGAAAAACTCGAGCGAGTCAGAGAATTCACCTTGGGCCATGTGGACGTTTCCGATGTTGCCTAACACCATGGCGGTCACCGGCTTGTTTCCGAGTTCTTCGTTGATCGCTAACGCTCGACGGTAATAACTCAACGCGTCATTTAATTCGCTGATGTTCCGGTAGTAAGCTCCAAGATTGTTAAGGGAGCGGGCGATCTCGACCTTGTCTCCAACGGCTTCACTTAGCGCGAGGCTCTTCTGATAGTAATCAAGAGCTCGTGCCATCTCGCCCTGCCCCTGATAAATGATTCCAGCAGTGTTGAGCGCCGGCGCCAATCTCTGTTTGTCACCCTTTGCCTCACTCAGGGCAATGCTCGCTTGCAGATGTTTCAACGCTTCGTCGTAATTCCCTTGCAAGCGCAAGACGTTTCCCATCCTGCTTAGAGCCTCGGCCAATGCTTCGTTGTCTTTCACACCCTCGGCCACGTCTTTGGCGCGGCTAAAGGCCTTGAGAGCGCGACTAAGATCGCCTTCCCTCTGCGCCTGGTCACCCTGTTGAATGAGTTCTTTGGCACTCTCTTGCGAGAGTATTTCGCGTGATAAACCGGTGTATTGGTGGCCCAGGAGTACGGGCCGGGCCGGTGTAAGCGACGGTAACAACAGGATTGCCAGGACCAGACACAAGTAGGACAAGCTTCGGTTAGAAGTGTCGAGGCGAGTTTTCACGGGCGGATTGTGCTTGGCGATCTGGGAATTTGCAAGATTTTGATCTGGATGCCTTTGACGCGACCGTTGTACGTGCAGCGAGGCTTTCGAGCGGGTCACACACTTCCCGTTAGTATTCCTCCGGTTGGTTGCGGATCGTTCTGCTGCTGCTTTAGTGCTTTATGATAAGCTTTCCGCAACTAATCCTTCTGCCACAAGTGGTCTTCTCGTAGTAAGAAAGGTTTCGCTTTATGGCTCTTAGTCAGGACTTGTTGGAGATCCTTGCGTGTCCTGTTTGCAAGGTAAAAGTTGAGTTGAGTCCGGATGGCACCGGCTTGAAATGCATTGAGTGCCGGCGGGTTTATCCGGTTCGCGATGACATTCCCGTGATGCTTGTTGATGAAGCTACAGTAGAAGACGGTCCAGAACCGTCACCTCAAAGTTGAACAGCTTACGTGACATAGTTGAATCCTCGCCGCAATTGCGGGCCCTCCGAATGCTGAGTGTCCATGGTGAAGACGGACCCGGCCGCGTTTCAGTCGGCGGCGCACCTGAAGCGCTTGGACCGCCGCGCTGGAATTGGGATCGCGTCGAGCGTGTTTTGGTGGTGAAGCTGCGGTCGATCGGTGACACTGTGCTTTCGACTCCGTCGTTGTTCGCGCTCAAACGATTTTTGCCCAACGCGTCGATCGATATTCTTTTGGAAGACTGGGTTGCTCCAGTACTCGACGGACATCCCCACGTCGACAATATTCTTACTATTACCAAAGGCAGCACCGCAGCTCGTGTTCGCATGGTTCGCCGCTTGCGCGCAAACCGCTACGACGTGGTTTACAACCTTCACGGCGGCACAACTGCAACCATGCTGGCGTGGGCCAGTGGCGCCAAACATCGCGTCGGTTACGCGAGCTATCAATACGGGCTCCTACACAATCACGTTGCCCCTTCCCCACTCTTGCTTTGGAGGCGAGATAAAGTTCATTCCGTGGAACAACAACTTGCGTTGCTGGGTTGGACCGGTGTCCCGGTGAGCGATCGACCACCAACGAGTTTGGCGGTAACAAACGCGGCAGCCGAGAATATCGCCACCAGGCTAGCAGGCTTAGGTTTGGATCAGACGACGTTTGCAGTGGTTCATCCGGCCGCGGCATTTGCGACCAAGCAATGGGCGGCTCAAAATTTTTCCCGTGTGATAGATGAACTCAAGCGACTCCAACTTCCGGTCGTCCTGATTGCTACCGAGCGCGAGGCAAGCACGATCGCTGAAATCAAACAACACACTGACACTGAGGTGCAGGCGCTGACCAACCTCTCGCTTCCGCAGATCACTGCGATACTTTCGCGGGCGCGGTTGTTTGTCGGCAACGATAGCGGCATTGCGCACATGGCGGCAGCGGTAAAGACACCGTCAGTCGTGATTTTTGGTTCGTCTAATCGCGCGCATTGGAGTCCGTGGGCACAAAGCGCAGCCGAAGTTGTCTATGAAGAGATGGATTGCCAACCTTGTCATGGATACTTCTGCGAAAAGTTTGATGAACCGGAATGCATTAAGCGCGTGCCGGTGGAACGCGTGACTGCGACAATCGAACGGGTGTTAAGGGAGAGTGTTTGAACTCGGCTCTGCTGCCGCACCGTGCGGAAATGAGAACCAACTAACTTAAGGGTATGCCTTCCACTTTGAGGCGTAGCCTCGGACTTTCAAGATTTGCTGTGACGGAAAGGCTAAGCCTTTCCGCACGGTGCGGTGGCAGAGCCACGACGCCACGAAGACGTTCATGCCCCAGCTAACCCAATCACGAGCGGCCGAGATTATCACCGCGATGAACGATCGCAAGATTGTCATCCTCGGCGACGTGATGCTCGACGAGTTTGTTTGGGGTGAAGTGACACGCATTTCTCCCGAAGCGCCCGTGCCAGTAGTCGACGTGCGTCGAGAGTCGGTCCATCTGGGCGGCGCAGCTAACGTCCTGGCCAACGTTGTAGCGCTCGGAGCAAATTCCTGCGTGATTGGAGTTATTGGGAACGATGCTGCAGGCGAGCGTTTGAGAACAAGCTTGCAAGAGTCGAGTCTGATGCAGACAACGGATTGCCTGGTCGTCGATGAGAATAGACCTTCAACGACTAAGACGCGCATCATTGCTCATAATCAGTTGGTAGTGCGAGCCGATCGCGAAAAGCGATCTCCAGTGAATGGCAAGGTGGAGCAGCGCATCGTAGTCTCGCTGAAGCAGGCGCTCCAGAATGCCCACGCGTTTGTGATTTCAGATTACGACAAGGGAGTCGTCACTCCGGGAATTCTTGGCGAGATACTTCCGTTTGCGTATGAACGTGTACCGGTGTTAATTGATCCGAAGATTCGAAACTTCTCCCACTACCGTCCAGCATCTTTGATAACGCCGAATCATCACGAAGCACTCAGGATGACCAACACTGAAGAAGACTCCGATGAAGGATTGCAGAATGCGGCCCGCCTCATTCAGTCGCAACTCAGTTGTGATGCTGTCCTGATAACACGGGGCGATCGCGGAATAATGCTGGTGGAAGGAAACAATGAACCGGTTTATGTAGCCACGGCGGCACGCGAGGTCTACGATGTCACCGGCGCGGGCGACACTGTTATCGCAACGCTGGCAGCGGCTCTTTCGACAGGCGCTACGATGCTGGAAGCCGCCACGCTAGCGAACCACGCTGCGGGAATCGTTGTAGGTAAAGTGGGAACGGCAACTACCACGGCGGAAGAATTATTGGCGAGCTTTGCGCAGTAGGGTGTGCATCTGCTTTAGGAAGCTCTGGACAACTGCTCATGCGGAAAAGAGAAGCGATGAAGAAAACGTGTTTCGTGCAGTTTCGTGTGAATTCGTGGATCGTCCTTTCCGTTACTTATCAGACGATCCACCAAATCACACGAAACCACACGAAACACAAAACTTAAACGACAAGCTGAAGCATGTCGGACCTTAAGATCATGATTGGTAAGACGCTCGGAAATTATAAGATTCTTGAAAAGCTCGGCGTGGGCGGGCAGGGCACTGTTTACAAAGCCACCGACGCGAAACTCGGACGCACGCTGGTCGTCAAAGTGCTGCCTCCCGAGTTGACCGCCCGCGAAGCTAACCTGAAACGATTTGAACGCGAAGCGCGTCTTGCTTCTTCACTGGACCACCCAAACATTTGCACCATCTTCGATCTCGACGAAGCCGAAGGCCATCACTTCATCGCCATGCAGTACGTGGAAGGTCGCAATGTGAGGCAACTTGTGGCCGGTCATCCGCTCGAGCTGAAAAGTGCGTTGCTGATCGGAATCCAGGTTGCTGACGCACTTGCCGCGGCCCACTCGCGCGGAATCATTCATCGCGATATCAAGTCGGGAAACGTGATGGTAACGCCATCAGGTCAGGCGAAGATTCTTGATTTCGGCTTAGCAAAACTGCTTGAAGATGAGGATGACCAACGAAAATCCAGAATCCATCGCACTGATCTGACCGAACTGGGAGTTCCATACGGCACCGCCACCTATGCAGCTCCGGAACAGGCTCGCGGCGACAAGGTTGACAAACGAGCCGACATTTTTTCAACCGGCGTCTTGCTCTATGAAATGTTGACCGGCACCTGGCCCTTCCGGGGAAAGACCACGATCGATGTTCGTCACGCCGTGTTGCACGATAACCCGCGCCCGATTGCGGAACTTCGCAAAGAGCAATTACCTCAACGTCTCCAGGAGATCATCGATCGGTGTTTGCAAAAAGAACCGCGGGACCGATACCAGAAAATGGAAGAGGTGCGGGACGATCTGCGTCGGGTGCTGCAGGAGGTTTCTGCTACAGATTCAACCGGGGCGTTTACGAGTGTAGTTCCCGAACCGGCGCGTCACCTTTCGGGGTCAAGTCCGGTATCACGGGCAATGCGCTGGTTAAAGGGAAGGTCCCGAGGCGAGGCGACGTCAGCTCCGAGTCAGGGAGCTCAAACCCGTCCCACAATCCACGAGACTCCATTTACCACAATCACTGATCGCGAAAAGAAGAGCCTGGCGGTCCTTTGTTTCCGCAATCTCAGCAACGATCCGGCTTCTCAGTTCTATGAGTTTTCACTCGCGGATGCGGTAATCACCGAACTGGCGCGCGTGCGTTCGCTCGTCGTCAGACCATCATCTGTAATCGCAAAATACCAAGGCACAAACCAGGACCCCAAAGATATCGGACATGAGCTAAATGTGAGCGCTGTTCTGACGGCAGGCTTTATCCACGCAGGTGAGCGCTTTCGCGTAACCGCGCAACTCTTAGACGTTGCTTCAGGTGAAATCCTCTGGAGCGATCGAATCGACACTTCGGCAGCCGACATCATCGCGGTCCAGGACACTATTGCACAGCGAATCGTTGAAGGACTTCGTCTCGAGTTGAGCCCGGCTGAGCAGGATGGAATGGCGAAACCGTCCACGCAAAACGCCGCCGCCTACGAACAGTACCTGCGCGGTCGCGACCTGTTTGCGCGCTTCATTTTCCGTACTGTAGCTCCTGAGGATTGCGACGCAGCTATCGAACACTTCCAACGCGCGATCGAGCTTGATCCACATTTTGCGTTGGCTCTTGACGGTCTCGGCGCGGCTTACGTTAATCGCGTCTTCAAAGGCTTCGGCGGCGCTGAAGATTATGAACGCGCCGAAGTTGCTTTCAACAAGGCGCTGGCCATCGATCCAAAATTGATCGAAGCGCGCATGCTGATGGTCTTTGTTTACATGTGGCGCGGCCAAAAGCAAAAGGCTCGTATGGAAGTGGCCCAGGCTCGTCGCGAAAATCCTGATGAACCGGTGGTCCATTTTGTAAAGGCAACGCTGCATCGTCTGGATGGTGAGTATGGCCGGGCACTGCGAAGTTACGAACGGTTGATGCGCCTGGATCCGGCAGCACACGTAGTTGCCAGTTTCAACCGCGCGCTGGTCTACATGTATATGGGTAAGTTTGAAGAAATGTCCCGGGAGTTGGACCATGCAGGGGATCCAGACAATCCCCTAGTGCAGACGTTCCGTGCGCTGTCGCTTTATTACACGGGTCATACGGACGACGCGGCAGCTATGATGCAAAAGGTTGTTGACAGTCATGCCAGGATGCCCGGCATTCGGCCATTCCTGGCGATGTGTCTAAGCGCGCAAGGTAAGCACGCGGAAGCGCGCGGGCAACTCAACGGCGCGGTCCTTCGGAACGCTGAAGTTGATCCCGACATCGCTTACTCTGTGGCCTCGGTCTACGCGCTCGAGGACATGCGCGAAAAAGCGTTTGAGTGGCTGGAGCGCGCCATCGCTCTGGGCAACGCAAATCAACCGTGCTTTGAAAACGATCCTAATTGGTCGGCACTGAGGAGCGACCCGCGTTTTCAAAGTCTCATGACTAAAGTCCACGCCAGTCACGCCGAACAGGGATTCAGAGCCTGAGTAGGATCCCGCAATCTGAACTCGCATTAGAAATCACAAACATGAATAAAAACGTCAGGGTCTACGGTCTGGTAACTCTTCTTCTGTTGATCACACTCGTCCAGTCCTCAGTTCCTGCAGGACTGGCAACTGCGCAGTCACCGCAACGAGAACGTCGCGCCACAGCCGCACCCATCGTTACCCCAAGCCCGACGCCCAGTCCTTCGCCGAGCCAGACGCCGAGTCCATCTGCATCCCCGAGCCCATCGCCGTCAAGCAGTGGGGCGGCGAAAACTTCGACTGCAACGCAGTCGGTTGCCGACTTACAAGCTCGGATTCAAGAGATACTTCGCAAACCACAGCTCGCACCCGCGATGATCGGAATTAAGGTCGCTTCTCTTGAAACAGGAAAAATCTTGTTTGAAGAGAACTCGCACAAACTCCTGCGCCCGGCGTCGAATATGAAGCTGTATACGGTCGCAGCGGCGCTCGACCGGCTGTCACCCGACTACCGGTTCTCGACTTCAATTTACGCACCGGCAAAACCTGACGCGGGGGGTCTGATTCGCGGTGACTTAACCCTCTACGGACGTGGCGATCCGTCAATAGCAGCGCGATTCAACAACGGCGATTACTTCAAAGCGATAAACGACCTGGCTGCTCGCGTTGTAGCGGCGGGGGTCAAGCGTGTTGAAGGTGATCTCGTTGGCGATGAAACTTATTTTATCGGTCCCCAATATGGATCGGGCTGGGAATGGGAAGATCTTCAGTGGTGGTATGGAGCTGAGGTTTCATCGCTCACCTCAAATGACAACGCACTCGATCTCTCGGTCAAACCTGGTGCCCAAGTCGGCGCCGCGGCAATCGTGACCACAGGTCCACCCGATCCGCTGCTTACTATTGTCAACCGAGCGAAGACATCTCCGAAAGGAACGCGCCGGGATCTTTCGATTCATCGTGGTCTTAACTCAGATGAAATTGAAATCAGCGGGACCATCGCTATCGACGATCGTGGTTACACAGGCGGTTTGGGAATTTCGCGGCCCGGTTTGCTGTTTGCCTATTTGCTCCGCGCGGCGTTGTCCCAACAAGGCGTGATAATTACTGGCAGAACTCGAACAACCGGACCGTTAACCTCGGAAGCATCGGTAAACAGCGCTCCCGCGGTTACGTCATTGGTCGAGGTTGCTTCGTTGCAATCGCCACCGCTGAGCTTGATCGCAGCCCAAACGATGAAGCCCAGCCAGAATCTCTACACGGAACTGTTACTGCGCACCCTCGGAAAGAATGCGCCACCCAGCACTAATCCGGTTCGTGCCGATCAAACCAGCGAATCAGCCGGTCTTGAAGTATTGAAGGCTTTCCTGAGAGAAGCCGGCGTTAATCCAACGTCGCTGGCGTTGAGCGACGGCTCGGGTCTTTCTCGAAACGACATGATCACGCCCGAAGCGACCCTGCAATTATTGATTTATATGCGCAAGCATAGATACGCAACGGCCTTTCGTGACTCGTTGCCGATTGCGGGAGTGGATGGCACGCTTCGGAATCGGATGAAGGGCACACCCGCGGAGAACAACCTGCGCGCAAAGACAGGAACCTTAAGTTCCGCCTCGAGTCTTTCCGGTTACGTTACGAGCGCCGCCGGAGAGGAACTGGTGTTTTCGATCATGGTTAACAATTACCCGCCAGACACTGGCCCAGTCTCGCTGGTTATAGATCCGATTGCAGTGCTACTCGCTTCGTTTACAGGACGATCGTGATTAACAGAGTCTTGTGGAGGTTCCTCACAGGTTGGGAAGGTGGACTTGTCCCCGCTCTTCCAGCCGCTTCTACGGTCTTAGTTCTGTCATGCAGCGGAGATGCGGATCGAAGAGCGGGCACAAGTGCTCCTTCCTGACTTGTGAGAATAGAAAGGTCCTATTTGGTGTTTTCGATCTAGATGCTGAAGGAGCACAACCACATGCCACCAGGGTTCATAAAATTTCACGGGTTCGGGAACGATTACATCGTGATCGAGGCCAAGGATTTAGGCGGCGTTACCGACTCGACCGAGTTGGGCAAATTCGCGCAACGCATTTGCGAGCGGCACTACGGCGCTGGTGGCGATGGAATCGCTGTCGTAAGTCCCTGGGAAAGTTCCGACGCAAATTTTCAAGTTCGCATCTTTAACCCCGATGGCAGTGAAGCATCCATGTCTGGCAACGGCACGAGGTGTGCCGCGGCTTACCTTCACTACCAGAAACTCTGGGGCGAAAAGGAATTGCTTCTGACGACGCGAGCCGGCGTGAAGCGGTATGTCCTCCGTGAAAACAGTGAGCCGGGAAAGTATGTATTTGACTCCGAACTCGGTCAGCCGAAGTTTGATTCAGCGTCTATTCCAATGCTGACTTCACAGCCCCTGGATCAGGTCATTGATTACCAGCTCGACGTAGATGGAACCGACTTCAAAGTCACCGCCCTGCAATTGGGAAACCCAATTACCAACATTTTTGTTGACGACTTCGACCAGCTCGATTGGCGGAAAATAGGCAAAAGTCTTGAGCGCCACCGTCTCTTTCCTGATCGCACTAATGTGGTGTTTGTGCGAGTGGTGGATCGAGAGACGATCGAGTTGCGAATCTGGGAACGTGGTGTCGGAGAAACGATGGCGTCCGGCACATGCTCTTGCGCAGCCGCGGTGGCCTCGATGATCCGAGGTGAAACCGACCGGAGCATCAATGTCCTGATGGCCGGAGGCAGGGCAAAGATTCAGTGGCGCGATGAGGGTAACGGGCAGGGCGAAGTTGTAATTACTGGCACTGCTGAAGTAATTTATGCGGGCGATTGGCTGGCGTCGTAACATCCATCAACATAGCCAGGACTGCCAATGAAGCGATTTTGACCAGCTCTCACATGAACTCTCCCGAATTCCACCTTAAATTTAGTCGCGGCTTTCTCACGGGTCTGCTGTGCCTGGCATCGTTTGGAACTTTGTTCTTAAGCGGTTGCGGCGGTGGAGTAGTAAAAGAGACGATCGCCGAACCCGTAGCTGCGCGTCCGGCACCCCCGCCAACCAGCGTGCCGACCTGGCTGGGTAACACGTCTAGAAACTTTTATGGCACGGGGCCCTGGTACGACCAACCGGCCGAAGTTCTTTGGGAGTTTGAAACGAAGCTCACCTCTGGCCGGTTACACCCATTGGGATGGGGTGGATCGAGCTGGCCTGGCCAACCGTCTGTTTCAGATAAGCGTGTCTACTTCGGATCCGCGGACGGAAACGTTTACTGCCTCAACATTGAGGACGGAAGCCTTATCTGGAGTTTTAAGGGCGAGGATAGTTTCAAGTCGACACCGTCAGTTTTTGAAGATCGCATCATCGCCAGCGGGTTAGACCACTATATCTACTGTCTCAACAAGAACGATGGATCGCTTATCTGGAAATTCAAGACCGGATTTGAAGTGGATGGTTCGGCAGCACTAGTTAACGGACGGCTCTATTTTGGCAGTGAAGACGGTTTCTTCTACTGCCTCAACTTCGCCGATGGCGAATTGATCTACAAGACTGAACGCCTGGGCTCAATGGAAGGAAGCATCTCGGTGGACGGTGACAAGGCTTACGTCGGCACTGAGCACGGTGATCTTTACTGTCTCAAGCTCGAGGATGGATCGACGGTGTGGAAGGCTCGCATCGGTGCTGACTCCGATTCGACGCCGGCAATCTCAAAAGGGCGTGTTTTTACCGCTGCTGAGGACGGCTACGTTTACAGTTTCGACCAAATCACCGGCTTGCCGGTTTGGAAATTCAAAGCCGATGGCGGCTTGAGCAAAAACTTCAAAGAACGAAGTGGCTTCTGGGCGAGTCCGATCGTGGTCGGGGACCGTCTTTACATTGGTTCAAACAACGGTCTGATGTATTGCCTCGGAACCGATAAGGGCGACCTGATCTGGCAGCATCAGGTGCGGGCGCCGATCTGGGGTTCGTCACCCGTGGTGGATGATCGCGTCGTTTTTGGCGACAAGTCTGGCTGGATGTACATGCTTTCGGCAAAAACCGGCGAGCGCATTTGGGAACTTCAGATCGGTGAGAACATCAACGCCACCCCGGCGATTCTTGATGGACGCATCTACATTGGCGCTTTCAACGGTAAGCTGGTCGCGATTGGCCCGAGGAAAACCGCCACGCAGCTACAGCCAACCGCAGGTGTCACCACGCCTCAACGACCCACCTAATTCGACTTTACCTCTTACCCCTTTCCCCCTTACCCTTGGTTTCCATGGGTGCTTCACTAATCTACCTGGTCGACAACACTATCGACGGGCAGGGTGCGAGTCCACGCGAATTGCGCGCGGCCCTTAGCCGCATTGCGGAAGGAGTAGAGATCCTCACTGAGCCTTTTCAGGCTGTATCGTTGAAAAGGGTCAACGAACTGGATCCATCTCATATCATCCTGAGCGGCCAAAGCCATCCCTGGGATGACTACAGTGCCGAGTCTTTAGCAGGGGTCTATGAGGTGATTACCCAAGGGAGCCAGCCCACGCTCGGAGTGTGTGGCGGCCATCAACAGATTGCTCTCGCGTACGGCGCGCCGGTGGATCTGATGGGCCGACTTGAACGAGGCGAAGGCTACCAGGGTGCAAAACGCGAACGCGGCTATTTCCCGATCAACGTAAACGGGAACGGGATTTTTACGGACCTGCCACCGACATTTGATGTTTGGCATTCTCATTTCGATGAAGTGAAAGCCCTGCCCGACGAGTTCGTTGCCACTGCTTCAAACGAGACTTGTCCGATTCAGGCAATGCAGCACTTGCGCCGCCCACTTTTTGGCGTTCAGTTTCACCCCGAACTCTTCGATGATGAACATCCCCACGGACGCAAGATCATCCAGAACTTTCTCGCCTTATAGCGGCTTTTTTTGTTTCAGTTCTAATGCGAAGTGCTTATATTTCAACACTTAACCTTATTGTAAGCGCTTTTGCCGAGGCTTCGGCTGGACACCCCCTAAAACCGTGTGCTAGCCTCCTTGACCATACAAGCGGGGTTAAACGCCCCGCTTTTCGTTTTACGTATCAACCCACTTTCAGCGGGCATGCATTAAGGATGCAAGCCCCCAACTCCGGCTGACGTTGTCCATTAACTCCTTGAGCCGGAGGTCGAGTCATAGGAAAGAACGGACTCGCGCAAACCGCTGATAGATACTTCGGTCAGGAGACCCGACTAATGAAAGCCACTATTGGTAGAGGCGCCTTTATTTTAGGTGCATTTGTTTTTGGACTGATTGCATTTTCCGCCACCCCTTCGATTGCTGAAACCCTGCTTTCTCCTTTCCAAACCCTCGATAAATCAAAACAAGAGCCACCGACAACCTTAGGCAAGGCCGAGACATCCACGCCAACCGCGAATGTCGAGGAGCGCCCGATCGTTCCAGCTGCGCCATACGTCGCAACTGCGTACAGCCTGAGGGGCCGGACCGCGAGCGGCCGAATGGTGGGTCGTGGCCTAATTGCGGCGGATCCGCGTGTGTTACCGCTAGGTTCTCGAGTTCGCTTAGACCACCCCGGTTATTCCGGAGAGTACCTTGTAGCGGATACCGGAGGCTTGATTCGAGGACGCCGGATTGATATTTGGACGCCAAGCTCACGAGAAGCGATGCGCTTCGGGCGCCGCACCGTGAAACTGACTGTCTTGAGTTATCCAGCGAAACGAACCCGGCGATCGGCAAAAGGCTGACGCTGCAAAACAGCTCGGTGTAAATGGCAGAAGGATAAAACCTTCTGCTTTTTTATTGGGCAGCGAAGAGCCGGAGAGCGCCCGCACTCGTGATAACATGACGCGGTATCCCAAATCATAGTTCGCGAGGTCTGAAGGACGATGCAGTCTTCTACACAACCGTCTGCAAACAATGAAGAAGTTCCGTCTGCCGAACCTTTGGTCGAAGTTACGCGCGGCGGCATCACCGAGTCGCGGCACCGCGGGCATATCGTCGCCGTTGATCCCGACGGACAGATCCTGGCGCATTTGGGCGCCCGCGAAACGGTTACTTACCTGCGCTCTTCAGCAAAGCCCCACCAGGCAATCCCCTTGATTGTGTCAGGCGCCGCTGATCGCTTCGGCTTTGATGAACGAGAAGTTGCCCTCGCTTGTGCGTCGCACAGTGGAGAACAGATACACACTGAAGTCGCCGCCTCGATGCTCAAAAAGATTGGATTAACTCCCGAGCACTTGAAGTGTGGCATTCATGAGCCTTTTAGCCCCGAGGTGGCTCGACAACTCCGCGAACGCGGTGAAAAGCCAAACATCCTTCAAAACAACTGTTCGGGTAAGCATGCGGGCATGTTGGCTCTAGCTCTTCATCTGAACGCCCCAATCGAAACCTATGATCGCCCTGAAAACCCTGTCCAATTAGCAATTGGAGAAACAATTTCTGAGTTTTCCGATATCCCCATGCAAGATATTGCCGTGGGAATTGACGGCTGCGGCGTGCCCGTATTTGGGATAACGGTGAAGGGAATGGCTTTGATGTACGCCCGACTAGTCGCGCCTCCAGCGAAGTTTTCAGAAGATACTAAGGCAGCCTGTAAACGAATCGTGTCGGCGATGGCTGGTCATCCCGAGTTGATCGGTGGCACCAGCGAGCGACTGGATACTGAGATCATGCGCGCGGCTGGCGGAAAGTTGATCTCAAAAGTAGGTGCCGAAGGAGTCTATACCTCCGGCGTCTTACCATGCGATCGGTGGCCCAAAGGGTTTGGGCTCGCTCTCAAGATTGAAGATGGTGACGATCATCGGGCCCGACCAACCGTCGTAATCGAATCCTTACGACAACTGGGTATTTTGGCCGATGAGTCACTTGAGGCCGTATCACGATATGCATTTTTTCCGGTCCGCAACCGCCGCGGAGACGTTGTGGGCGAAGTAACGCCCGAGTTTAAGCTCAACATCGCAGGGTAATCACGAGTTAAAAATGGAAAGCACTGGAATTCATCAAGCACAAAGTGACAGGGACGACGCGGCTAATAATCTTCCGCCATTGCGACGCGATGCTAGTGGGAATATCGACACTGATTCAGTTCCCGAAGTTATTCAATGGTTTCTCGATTTCGACCAGCGAGTGGCGATCATCAAGCACCCAAATGTTGAGGAGGTGTTTCAGTGGAAACAGGAACAGGGTCGCGCAGCAGGCGAGAACGTTTTTGATTTCAAGCGAGCTGAGGACAGGTTGGCTATCGGAATCATCCAAGCGTTGGCTGAGTATTCAAATGAACGGGCGCTCCATTCCTGGATCAGCCAGCTCCTGAATGCGCTCGATTCAGCGTCGAAGGAAAACGAAGCCACAGCGGAAACCTACCGGCTCGATCTCCAGGGAGGCGGTTCAATTGTAAAGGAAGCGGATAAGATTCCATCCAGGCGTAGCCGGCACGAGTTTCTGATTAATTGTTGGCTGGAAACGCTCTGCACCGCTGAAGCTCGTGTTCTCGGTTGGCTCTACAAAGAGTTTTACGGCCGTCCTTTCGCACCCTAGCCAAGCCTTCTACGCCCTATGAATGAATCCATACGTGCGCTGTTTCCGGTAACAGAGCGCGCAGTCTATTTGAATCATGCCGCTGTTTCAGCGCCTCCACTTCCTACAATTCAGGCAATACAGTCCTATCTCGCAGACGTTTCGGAAAACGGCTCGCTGAATTTTCGAAATTGGCTGGCAGTTAAGGAACACGCGCGTACTCAGATCGCGACTATGCTCGGCGCACGCCCTGAGCAGGTTGCATTCGTACGAAACACTTCAGATGGCCTTTCAACCGTGGCGAACGGATACAACTGGAAGCCCGGCGACAACCTCGTTACTTTCCGGAACGAATTCCCTTCAAACAGATATCCATGGCTGCGGGCTCGAGATGCTTACGGAGTCGAGATTCGGATATGTGACGAGCGCGATGGTCGGGTTGATCTCGATCAATTGATTGGGTTGATCGACGCTAAGACACGCCTCGTAGCAATAAGCCACGTGCAGTACGCCAGCGGTTATCGTTGTGACCTGGAACGGGTGGCCCGCGCCGCGAGGGCGCACGATGCGCTGTTGGTCGTCGACGTTATTCAATCACTGGGTGTGGTGCCGATTGACGTGCAAGCCGAGTTGGTCGACGTGGCAGCCGGGGCGTGTCATAAGTGGTTGCTGACTCCGGAAGGTGTTGGGTTTCTGTTCTTGTCGGACCGCGCTCGGGAACGGATTGAACCGACGCTCGTTGGCTGGATCAGCGTTCCCGATCCGGAGAACTTCGATGATTTCGAGCAAGGATGGAATGAAGGCACGTTAGCCTGGGAAACGGGAACAAGTCCGGTAGGTTTGATTCATGGCCTCGATGCGAGTCTAACGCTGCTTACCCAAACCGGAATCGCAAGTATTCACAACTACCTCGGAGAGCTAACGGATTATCTTTGCGAGCGATTACGCGGCTCGGATTATCAGGTGATCAGTTCGCGAGTGCCGGCGGAAAAATCTCAGATCGTATCTATTCAACACTTTGCCGGGGTTACCCCCATGGAACTTTTCCACCACCTCAAGGAAAAACGAATCATGACTGCTCCCAGAGGTCATGGCCTACGTATTTCACCGCATTTCTACAATACGACAGCAGATATTGACGCCCTCGTCGCCGCTCTGCGGTAAGGGGGCGACAAAACAGCGAGCGATTATGGTGCGAGTGTTCGCTTTCAATGTACGGAACGAATACAAGAATCGACATTTGCAAGGGATGTGGTTGGGTTGTGCGACGTCGGTACTTCGAATTTACGCGAATATTGAAATGCGCGTTAAGGTAGGCATCGTTGGCACGCTCGTTGCCAAAGACTAAACGAAACAAAAAGGTAGCATAAGGGTAAATCGGGTCAGGCTCTAGATTACAGTGAGAGGAAGCTTTGGGGGAGGCTCCCTCTCAGACTAAAAGGCAGGCGGTGGCTCTTTCGGGGGAACGGAGTAAACGTTTGCAGGTAATCGACGAGCAATCATTGCGAGGCTGCTGATTTCGATCCTGACGAGGCTTGGGGGAGCCTCCCAGGAAAATCAGCAGCCCGCATTAGTTTTGGATACACAACGAGCGCGGTGGCGCGATCCTTTGGCATCGACTGCCGCGCTCGATTTGTATCAGGTTGTGTCCAGAAGATCTCTGGGATCCCTCGCTACCGCTACGTTGGATCAGTTCCTGGACCCAATAGTCGGCGGGGATCGGGCCGGGGAAGCTCATCGAGATTCAAACGCAGCATCCCACCAGCATCGCTGTAGGCTGAAACCGCTCGCTGTTGTGCGCGACGGCGCGAAAACAGAACCGCTCCCAACAAGCCTCCAATCGCCAGGCTTCCCAATATCACCAGACCAGACGCCTTCACCACATTCACAAATACGCCCAATGTCGTATCGGCAAATTCGCGTACGGCACGATCATAGCGGTAAGGGTTTTCCCCCAACCACTGGACCATCTGCTGGTATTTCACTTGACCGACCAGCTGGTTCGCAACTTCCTCACTCGGGGCGTCAAACACAAACACTGCGTAGTTGCCTACTCGTCGATATACGGTAGGTAACGGTTGGCCCTGGTTTCGCAGCTCAGCAAGTTTCGCGTTTATTCGCTGATCATTGTCACTGGCGATCTGTGGCGTGTTGAATTCAATCAAAACCATTTTCGCGCCGTCGTAGTCAGCCACCGCAGCCTCGGCGCCGCCATCCAGAGTCACTGCATCGAGCGCCGGTTGGCTGATCGCCGCTTTCAATGTCTCTGTGTTCAAAGCAAAAAGAACTCTGTCTTGAATGCTCTCCCAATTCGGCAGGTGCTTGATAAGGACAGGAATATCACCCTCTCCGGGATCAATCGTGGTGGCAAATTCTTTTCCCAGCGCAGTGAAGGCTTGATCGGTCTGACTTGCACCATCTGGATTGATCGTCACCAACACTGGCCCTCGTACAAATAGGAGTCGGTTACCTTGTTGGAAACCAGCCGTACCGACGTCCACGCGGGAAATACTTCCGGACTTCTCCGCCGCTCGCCTGGCGTTTGTCATGAGGGCAAACGCTGCCGAATTTGACGGCGTGGTGAATGCGGTCAGCCAAATCTTCTTTCGTTCTTTCGAGACGTAAGTGCGAGCCGCCCCCGAAGTGACTCCAGATGCAAATTGAACGGTGTCCGCGCTGGGAGCCGCAGGCGCTCCTGCTGCTTTGTATTCGCCGATTTGATCAGGCAAGAGTTTGGCGGCAGGTTCTACAGGCAGGGACTGGCCGATTGCCCCAGCAAAGCCGGACAATCCCAGCACCCCAATCACGAGTAACCTAAGAAAAGCAGATCTCACAATAGCGACTCCTCAGCAGACGTGGGTGATTTAGAACCCGAATTACCTTAGACGTTCCATGAAAGTCTGAAGGTTGGAAATCCAGTCGAAAATCAGTTCCAGTCTACTGCCAGCGACGAAGCTCACGCAAAAGAAGGTCGGCATGGTGGCGCGGATTGCTGATGTTGTGAAGTAGCGTTTTTCCACCCATTTCACTGGCGTTATCGACAATGACGTCGCCAAAACCGAGGAGTCGCTGGGGAATGCTCGCAGAAACGGTGACATCCTGAATCTTGCTGAGGGGAATGTTGCGGGTTGTGCGCGCTATAAGTCCGGTATCGATCTCAATCTTTGCATCCGTCAACGTGTAACGAACCATGTTGCGTCTCAAATGGTAGTACGCTGGAATCAGCAATAGCGACAAGGCCAGTGGGATTGAAATATAGGGAGTAACGGGGATCAGTGCCAGGAGAAAAACCAGAGCAATCGCCGCGACCACAGCCAATACGTAACCGAACTTTATGAATATCATCGTCGGACGGACGGTGAATACTACCTGCTCAGGCTCATCATCATTAATTGAACGGACCGGAACACCGGATTGAGCTCGCACAATTCGGGTCGCATTACTGTCTTCTCCGGGTGAACCGCATTCGGAGCAGAAGCGCTTGCCGGGGGCGATGTATGAGCCGCAGTTGGAACAATGCATTCTAGTTGGGCAATATTTCCTGACTGTCTGGTCGCCAGGCTCGCCACGAGACAGCCGGAAGCCTGCGGGCGATTCTACGAGGCTTACTTGATCTGGGCCTGAGGGCCCTTTATCTGAGCCGGCGGGCTCTTGGTCGCGGCCTGAGCGCTTTTCTCGATTGCGTAGCCGGCGTTTTGCCACGCGACAAAACCACCGAGGAGAGCCGCAGCGTTTTCAATACCCTTTGCTTTGAGGTCGACCACCGCACGGGCGGACGTATGTTCGTTTGGTCAAGAACAATACGTAACAATCAACTTGTCCTTCGGCAATTCATTGCTGCGCTTGCCGACTTCCGTTTCCGGGATCAGTTTGGCGCCGCGAATGTGAGCAGTCTTATAAGCATCCTCGGTTCTCACGTCGATAACCACGGCCTCGTTATTGGTTAACAGCGCCTGCAACTCAGAAGGTGTAACGCGGCGAACACCATCGGCATAGACAGCAGACGACGACGGTGCTACGGGCTTCGTCGACCCATTTTTCTGTTCTGCCGAATTACAACCGGCTAATACCAATCCCGCAGTGATTACCATTAAGACCAAAAGATTACGCATCCACTACCCTCCCAATGAACGGGACAATTCGACCAATGTTAATGAATCCCGTAGTGTTAATTTCTTATGCCCCCAGTCATTTGTCAACACCAGCGGCCCGTAAAAGCAAACTGTTAGTTTGCTTTTGAGAAGAGTATGCATAGCTCAGGAATATTTCGTAACCCGAAGCTGAGTTTCGTTGCCCACATGCAAACTAACAGTTTGCTTTCCATTCCCGCGTGATATAGTTTGCGCTTCCTGCCACTAAAGAGACGCGAATGCTGGACGAGTCAAATTCCCGTGGGGTGAAGTGGGCCAAGGTCATCGACCATACGCGATGCATTGGTTGCCACGCCTGTACCACTGCCTGCAAATCTGAAAATCTGGTTCCACTGTCGGTCACACGCACCTACGTTAAGCACGTTGACGTCGGGGTGTTTCCACAAGCACGGCGAGCACACCAGGTCACCCGTTGCAATCAATGCGCGCATGCCCCATGTGTCACGGCATGTCCGACTACGGCCATGTTCAAACGCGCCGACGGTATTGTCGACTTCGACAAGTCCATCTGCATCGGATGCAAAGCCTGCATGGCCGCTTGCCCTTACGACGCCATCTTCATAAATCCCGAAGACCATTCAGCCGAGAAATGTAACTTCTGTGCGCATCGCATTGACGTCGGGTTGGAGCCTGCCTGCGTCGTGGTTTGTCCCACGCAGGCGATCCTGATCGGAGACATGAACGACGGCGAATCCTATGTGTCACAGATCATAAACCGCGAACCGGTGGCGGTACGTAGACCTGAAAAGGAAACGCTGCCAAAGCTCTTCTATAAAGGTGCGCATCAGGCGACGCTTGATCCGTTGGCTGCGCGCCGGCCTGAAGGCGGCCTCTTCATGTGGAGCGAACAGCAGCAGAGCGCCTCTACTGTTGTTTCGGGAAATCCGAACTATAGCAACACGTCGGCAGCAGCGTTGCTCTCTTACGATGTGGCGCATTCGATTCCCTGGGACTGGCGCGTAAGCCTCTACACCTGGACCAAGGGAATTGCCAGCGGCGTGTATCTGGTCGCGGCGCTTCTGGTGTTGTTTAATTTTCTGCGGGTCGACGGCCTGATATGGCTATGGGCCACACCAATAGTTTCGGGCGCCTTTCTCGCGATCACAGGCGGCTTGCTGATCTGGGATCTGGAGCACCCGGAACGTTTCTACATGATATTTACGCGACCGCAGTGGCGCAGTTGGTTGGTTAAAGGCGCGTTTGTGATTGCCGGCTATTCGGTTGTCCTGCTCCTGCATTTTCTGGCGTCGGCGCTGGGGTCATTGGCCGTGCAGCGCTGGCTCATTATTCCGGGCATTCCACTGTCAGCGATGACTGCGATTTACACCGCATACTTGTTTGCGCAGGCGAAGGCGCGCGACATGTGGCAAAACCCGCTGCTGCCTCCACACTTGCTGGTTCAATCTTTATTGCTGGGCGCAGCCATCATCCTGTTGATGGCCGCCTTAGTTGAGTGGACTGGTTCAGACGAATCGGGATTTGCCATCACCGTGGTTGCGGGCATCTCCGCATGGATCCTCGCTGTTACCAGTCTGTTTCACGTGTTGATGATATGGGGTGAAGTTTCATTGACACACCCGACTGCGCACGCTCGTTTGGCAGTTTGGGAAATGGTTCGTGGGCGCTACAAGAGCGACTTCTGGATCGGCACCGTCTTATCCATTCTTGGCGGCCTATTGCCTGCCCTCGCGATATTTGGTTTGATTTCGACTCCTATTGGCGTGGCTGGAGCGCCACTAGCTTTGGTTGGTTTGATGCTCTACGAGAACGCCTACGTGCAGGCTGGACAGTCAGTGCCGCTAGCGTAGCGGAACTTCAAGGATGCTACATACTGCTCGCACCGCATGTTAAACTGACGCTATGGAAACGATTCAGTTGTCGATTGATGAGTCATTATTAGCTGAGGTGCAACAGGCGACTAACGCTTTGCAAATGACACCTTCAGATTTCATGAAGGTTGCTTTGGAAAGAGCATTGCAACAGCGCGAAATAATCGCTAAGGAGCGGCAGCATGCCCAGGCCTATTTGGCTCAGCCACAGCAACCGGAAGAAATCGAGGAATGGCAGGATGAACAGGAGTGGGGAGAGTAGTGAGGCAGGGTGAAATTTATTGGTATAGATTCCGTGCCCCTGATAAGCGTCGTCCGGTCTTGATTCTAACTCGCACTTCTGCCATCCCTTACCTCACCGGCATAACGGTTGCTAAAATTACATCGACCATCCGAGGACCCGCTTCTGAAGTCTTGCTTACTCCAGGAGAGGATGGCGTCTTAGAAGAATGCGTCGTCAACACAGACAACATTCAAACGATTCCAAAGGCCCAACTCGGCAACCTCATTACGGAGCTATCGCCTGAACGCATGCGCGAGGTTCGCGTGGCGATTGAGTTCGCGCTGGGTTTCGATGCCTTGATGTAAAGAGATACTTCAGGGCGATGATCTTAAAGGCACTAACACACCCTGGCGACTGATGATGCTGAGTTCTGGTTGAAGCCAGGCGAACTCACTTGATCTCATTTGGGGCAACTGCTAAGACGATATCTATGTCCGACGACTTGAGTGACGATATCCAGAGAGGCTGTGACCACATTCGAAGAAATATTAAGTGCAGCACTTGCTTTGCCTCCCGGCATGCGTGCGATGCTCGCTGACCATCTGCTTACAAGCCTTGATGGCCCGGATCAGAAGAGGATGGATGCGCTCTGGGCGGAAGAAGCGGAGCGAAGACTGCGTGAGATCGACGAGGGCAGAGTCGAAACGGTAGACGGCGAGTTAGTCATGCAGAAACTGCGATCTAGACGAAGACCACAACAGTAGAACTTGTGGTTGACGGGAAGTTCTCGTTGAGAGCTGTACCATGGCCGATCAAAAACATCTAGATTTAATCAATCAAGGAGTTGATATTTGGAACGCTTCCAACAGAACTCTTGGGTGGTGGAGAACGGATCTTTCCAACGCAGATCTAAGTGGGCGGAATCTTTCGAAAATAGATTTTTTTGGCGCTTATCTTCGTGGTACAAATCTAGATGGTGCGGATCTGCAAGATGCGAATCTTGTTGGCGCAGATCTTTCAGAGGCGAGCTTGCGTCGCGTCAACTTTACCCACGCAGATTTGACGAACGCAGATATCAGTCGAGCTAACCTTAAGGGCGCTAACCTAACAAAAGCAAATCTGATTAGAGCGAAGGCGATCAATGCCAGTTTTGGGGCGAGTCTGGTGGAGACAATCTTATGCTGGGCGAATCTTACTGGGGCTGATTTCCAAAATGCCGAATTCGGCGCAACAATCCTTGGGGATACTAATCTCACAAACGCTGGGAACCTGGAATCCGCGTTCCATTCGCTCCCTTCTATCATCGATCATCAGACTCTCGCGAAGTCCGGCCCGTTGCCGACGGCCTTCCTGAGAGGGTGTGGGTTGCCCGATTCAGTCATTGACTTCCTCCCGTCGCTCCTTGCCGCTCCAATAGAGTTCTACTCGTGTTTCATTAGCTATTCGGTTAGAGATGGGGAGTTTGCACAGCGATTACACCGCGATCTCTCCAGGGCTGGAATTCGATGCTGGTTTGCTCCACAAGCCTTGAGGATAGGGGATTCGGTAACGCAAAAAATAGATCGCGCGGTGGTGGTTTACGACAAGATGCTATTGATCCTCTCTGAGTCCTCTATTAAAAGCGACTGGGTAAAAAAGGAGGTAGAACTTGCCCTTGAGCGGGAACGCGAACAACACAGTCAGGTGCTTTTTCCAATCAGACTTGATGATAATGTGTTGACTACTGAATCCGCGTTCTTAACTCAGATACTAGGCAGGCACATCGGCGACTTTCGTGATTGGACAAATCAGAGCTTTTACCGTAAAGCACTATCCCGCCTAATAAGGGATCTAACCTTTAGCCTAACCTCAGAAACGTACAAGTAGGAGCGAGACTATGAGAACAAATCTCGCTCAGTACAGACTACAGCAGGTATTCTTGAATTATCCGTTCGATGATGACTTTGAACATCTCGGGTTAGCTATGCATTTCGCCGTCATAGCGTCTGGACTAATCCCCGTTTGCGCTAGAGATCTTACCAGCCCGGATCGCCCCCGTTTGGAAATGTTGGTCCATGCTATCGATAATTGTCATTTGTCAGCACATGATTTTTCTAGACTCACCGGCGAAGGCGAGTTGAATTTTGCTCGCTTCAACATGCCTGTCGAAATGGGAATGGCGTTGTTCCATGCGCTTCAGACACAGCGGAATGAGCACCGTTGCGCCTTTTTTGTACAGGCCGCGCATGACTATCGAATCGCAGCATCGGATTTGGCGGGTTTAGATCCAATATCTTATGAGAATGATGAGTTTTCATTGTTAACAAGCGTTTACGAATGGCTTCGCGATAGCGTGCAAAACCCCATGACTACTCCGGTTGCTAGTGCCCTTGTTAGAGAGAGCTACAGACGAGTGCGAGCCGAAATGGATACCATTGATGGAAGCGGAAGGAACGGAGCCCCGAACCACAATGAGGTGCAAGAGCTAATGTACGTTATTTGTTCTAATTGCGGGTGGTGGGACTGGAGAGAGAATCGTGCTGGTCAGCTAGAATTTCGACAAGTGCCCTTAACCCGCAGAGGGCAGAGCGATGGAGCTGAATGAATTGAAGCAACCAACTGACCTCTTGAACGAGACTTTCTATCCTGGCCCGAGCCGCAGCCATCTCGCCGCCTTCCCACCGAAAGAGCGTTGGGATGATTGGACTGAACTGGATTCAAAGGCCTGGCCGCGTCGCAAGGAACGGCACTACTCTCTAATTCCCACCACTTGCTTCAATTGCGAATCCGCCTGCGGTCTGCTGGCTTACATCGACAAGGTCACCGGCGAGGTTCAGAAGTTTGAAGGGAACCCTGAGAACCCCGGTTCACGTGGACGCAACTGCGCAAAAGGTCCAGCGACCTTGAACCAGATCACCGATCCCGACCGTATCCTTTACCCACTCAAACGAAAAGGGAAACGCGGTGCGGGCGAATGGACACGCACCACCTGGGACGAGGCTCTCGACGACATTGCCGGAAGAATTCGCACAGCAATCATTGAGAATCGTCGTGACGAAATCATGTACCACGTGGGGCGTCCCGGGGAGGACGGTTTCACTGAACGTATCCTCGCCGCCTGGGGAGTCGATGGTCACAACTCACATACAAACATTTGCTCGTCGGGGAGTCGCGAAGGCTATCAACTGTGGATGGGCCTGGACCGTCCAAGTCCCGATCATTCGAATGCGAAAGTTATTCTGCTCATCAGCGCACATCTCGAGTCCGGTCACTATTTCAATCCGCACGCGCAACGCGTCATTGATGGCAAAGCAAATGGCGCCAAGCTAATCGTTTTTGATACGCGCCTCTCGCACACAGCCACACATGCAGACTTTTGGGTCGCGCCTTATCCAGGCTCTGAAGCTGCGATGCTGTTGGCAATCGCCAACTACCTGATCCAAAACAATCTGTATAACCGGGAGTTTGTGCGCCGCTGGTGGAACTGGGAAGAATTCCTGGACGAAGGTGTCAGCTTTGAGGTGTCAGGCTCAAGAACAAAGGACCAGAGTACATTCGAGGATTTCGAGCGGCTGTTGAAGAGTTTGTACGCCCAGTACACCTTTGAATTTGCGGCCCATGAATCCGGAGTAGATGCGCGAATTCTGGAAGAGATTGCGAAAGTGGTTTCAACTGCAGGCACACGTTTTTCCAGTCACAACTGGCGCAGCGCCGCATCAGGCATCAGTGGCGGATGGACCGTGCCGCGGGCGCTCTTCATGATTAACGCTCTGCTCGGTGCGATCGCCACTGAGGGCGGCGTCTTTCCTAACGCCTGGAACAAGTTTGTACCCCGACCAATTTACACTCCACCGCATCCGAAGATGTGGAACGAAAAGAACTGGCCGCGGGAATACCCACTCTCGATGTTCGAGATGTCGTTTCTCCTGCCGCATCTTCTCAAGGACGGTCGCGGCAAGTTGGACACCTACTTCACGCGCGTTTATAACCCGGTATGGACCAACCCTGACGGCTTCTCATGGATTGAGGCGCTTACTGACGAGAGCCTGATCGGATGCCATGTGGCCTTAACCCCGGTCTGGAGCGAAACGGCCTACTTTGCAGACTACGTTCTGCCCATGGGCCTGGGGCCTGAGCGACACGATCTACATTCTTACGAAACGCACGACTCGCAATGGATTGGATTTCGGCAGCCGGTGATGAAAGCCGCCCGACAGCGCGATGGCGAGGAAATCGACGACACTCGACAAGTGAACCCCGGTGAAGTTTGGGAAGAAAATGAATTCTGGATGGAGCTGACCTGGCGTATCGATCCGGACGGTTCGCTCGGCATCCGCCAGTTTGTGGAGTCGAAACAGAAACCTGGAACGCGGCTGAGTGTTGATGAATACTACGGATGGCTCTTTGAAAACTCGGTTCCGGGTTTACCTGAGAAGGCTGCGTCAGAAAATCTGACACCGCTCGAATTCATGCGGCGTTACGGGGCCTTTGAGATCACTCGGAAAGTGGGCGCAATTTACGAAGAGACAGTCCCCACTAGCGAACTTGACGACGTTCGTGAAGATCAGTTAGGTCGTGTGTTCTCGCGAGCGCAAAAGCCGGTCTCGCCAAACATTGTACCGACCCCAAGTCCCGACGGTGACGCTGAGGGGCGGCGGCTTGCGGGTGTGAAGATTGACGGTGAAGTGCTACGCGGCTTTCCCACACCGAGCGGCAAGCTGGAATTTTACTCGCGCACACTCGTGGATTGGGGTTGGCCTGAATATGCAATCCCCGGTTACGTAACGAGCCATGTACATCCCGAGAATCTTAAAGCTGACCAGACGATTTTGATTTCAACCTTCCGCCTGCCAATCCAGATTCATACGCGCAGCGCAAACGCAAAATGGCTGAACGAGATCGCGCACACAAACCCGTTGTGGCTCCATACCGGCCACGCGGAAAAGCTTGGCGTCAGAACCGGTGACCTAGTTCGCGTAGAAACGGAGATTGGATATTTTGTGGTGCGCGCCTGGGTTACCGAGGGGATCAAGCCAGGCATCGTTGCCTGCAGTCATCACATGGGCCGTTGGAAGGTTCATGAAAATGGTCAGCGGCAACTTATGGCAACGGTGAACCTTAACCACACCGGGACAAAATGGAAACTTGAGCGCAAAAACGGCGCAGGTCCTTACGAGTCTGCCGATGCCGATACTTTGCGGATCTGGTGGAACGATGTCGGGGTCCACCAAAACCTAACGTTCCCGGTTCATCCGGATCCGATCTCGGGAATGCATTGCTGGCACCAGGCCGTGTATGTGCGCAAGGCGAGGAGCACAGATACTTACGGCGACATCCACGTGGACACGTCAAAGTCACATGAGCTTTTTAAGAAGTGGCTGGCGATGACGCGTCCCGCTGACAAGTATTCGCCAGATGGCACCCGCCGGCCTTACTGGATGCTGCGACCATTAAAGCCCGCAAGGGAGTTTTATAAGTTGGAGCCCCAGATGGAAAAGAGCTAAGCTTTCAGAGTTGGCCAATGTTTGAAGTCGCAGAAATACCGACTGCCCGTCCGCTTGTACTGCTCAAACAGTGCGTCCTGTTACTGCTTAGTTTGTATTTGATAATCGGATTCGTATCCGCCTATCGGGCTTTCTATCAAGTCCACAGTCTGGCACTGATAACAGCTAATCCAATACTCCGGGAAGGCTCCGTGATAGAAACAAGTGTAATCAGCTACGCGCGGACGCATGTTGACGTCAAACTCGAACTCATTCAGGGAACCAACTCTGCGATACTCGCAGTGCAGACGGTTCCAGGTAACGAATGGGGATTCTTTGATCCGCGGAACCGGCGAGGCTCTCAAACTGCCACGATCACTTCCGACATACTCGCGCGATTCCAACCCGGGAAAGCCCAATTGCGGGCAACCGCGACGGGCCGACCACAATGGACCCGGTTACCACCGCCGGTGATACAGGAACTGGTCGTCAACCTTCAGCGAAATTGAATAGTCAGGCGGTCCATAAAATTATGTATTTCAAACAATTCTATCTCGCCTGTTTGGCCCACGCTTCCTACCTGATAGGTTCGGAAGGTGAGGCCGCGGTTATCGATCCGCAACGCGATGTGGACCAGTACATCGAAGAGGCTGAAAGCCAGGGATTAAAGATTAAATATGTGATCGAGACGCATTTGCATGCTGATTTCGTCAGCGGACACCGTGAACTGGCAGCGCGCACCGGCGCCGAGATTGTTTTCAGTAAACACGCCGGCGCCGAATTTCCACATCGTGCGGTTGCAGAAGGAGACGAAATCGCGATTGGCAAAGTCACGCTGCGAATCCTGGAAACGCCGGGACACACGCCTGAAAGCATCTGCGTTCTCGTGATCGACACTGAAGTCTCTGACCAACCGCAAAAACTTCTGACCGGCGACACACTCTTCATCGGCGATATCGGCCGACCCGATCTCGCGGGCGGTAAAGGCTACACGCCGCAGATGATGGCCGGCATGATGTATGACACGCTACACGAAAAACTTCTGAAGCTCTCCGACGAAACCGAAGTTTATCCGGCGCACGGTGCCGGTTCGATGTGCGGAAAAAACATGTCGAAGGAAATGTCGTCGACCATTGGTGAACAGCGCAAGTTGAATTACGCGCTGCAACCGATGTCGAAAGATGCGTTCGTTAAGATGATGACTGCCGATCTGCCTGAAGCACCGGCTTATTTTCCGAAAGACGCAGAGATCAACCGTCAGGGTGCGGAATCCCTCGCTCGATTGACTCGACCTAATCCGCTTAGTCCGGAGGAAGTCAATCAGCTTGCAACCGAAGGTCATCTCATCCTTGATGTTCGTCCAGCGCGCGACTTTGGCGATGGCCATGTTCCCGGCTCGCTGAACATCGGACTAGGTGGTCAGTTTGCGATCTGGGCCGGAACATTAATTCCGATGGGCAAGCCAATCGTGATCGTGGCGGAGTCGGAAGAAAAAGTTGACGAGTCGGTCACGCGCCTGGCACGAGTTGGTCTCGAAAGCGTGAAGGGTTACCTTGATGGCGGAATTGACGCGTGGCGCGAAGCCGGATTGGGCATGTCGCAGATTACCCAAATCGACATCGATGATTTGCACAATATGGTCGAAGCTGGGAATGATTTGCAGATTGTGGATGTGCGACGCCGGCCGGAATATGAAGGCGGCCACGTGCCTCACGCAGTCCATGAGCCTCTCTCCGAACTGAAGCCCGACACAATGCTTGCAGGCCTCGACTCGACCAAACCGACGGCAGTAATTTGTGCCGGCGGATATCGTTCGAGCGCTGCCACCAGCATTCTAAAACAGCAAGGCTTTAGCAAACTCCTCAACGTAACAGGCGGAACTAGTGCCTGGGTCTACCGCGGATATCCAGTAGAAAAGTAGCGATCGAGGTCTTCTTTTCGTATTCTTCGTGTGTGTTCGCGGATTGTCTTCTTTACCAGCGGCTACCACGATCCACGAACACACACGAAAAGACACCAACGTTTTCTTTACCATCAAGCGAAGGCCCTCCGTCTTTTACTATTCACCATCCACCATTTACGATTGACCCACCGTGGATCCATTCACATTCAAGCTCCTAATCAGCGCAGCCATTATTGTGATTGCGACCATTCATGGCTACGGCGCTGCCTGGATGGCGATCTGGATGCTGTTTCATCCTTATCATCCGGTCAAACTATTCGGTGTCACTGTTTGGCCGCAGGGAATGATTCCACGCCACCGCGAGCGCCTGGCCCAGTCGATCGGAAACGCCGTGGGAAACGAGTTGGTTTCGCAAGACACCGTTTTCGACGCATTGTTTGAAACCAGTTTCTTTCGCCGGAAGATCGAAGACTTCGTAAACGGCTACACCGACGAGTTGGTTTCTACCGTTTACCCTTCCTTTATCGACGCCCTCCCGGCCTCGGCACGCCAGCCCGTATTGGAAACTATTTCTGAACTCGAAAAACGCATGGCCGAATACGTGGCCGAGCTACTCAGGAGCGATGAAACCGCCACGGCGCTGGCCGGTTTTGTGGATCGGCAAATTAACGAGTTGCTTGAGCGGCCGGTTGGCGACACGCTGACTGAATCAACTTTGAATGAGATTCCGCGTTTCGCCGAACAGGCGTTCAAGAGTTTGGTGAAGGCTGAAGGCTTCGAGAAAAGGGTTCTCGAGTTTGTTTCCGGCCGTCTCGATGAGTTGGCGCATAGCAATGCAAGTTTGGCAGAAACGTTCACGCCCGAAACCGTTGCCTTCATCAAAGACCGGATTGATAGTCAGGTTCCCCCGATCGTCCATCACCTCGCGGATCTCGCCACCAGTCAAAACACGCGCAAGCAAATTGGCGCTCTGATGAAGCGCGAGGTCGACGACTACTACGAACAGCTTTCCCTGATCAAAAAAATCTTCATCTCGCGCGAGCGCATACATCGTGAAGTCGATGAACTCGTAAACAACACCCTGCCCCGTCGCATCGAAGAATACTTGCGTGGCCCTGCGTTCCTTCAGGAAGCCGAGGCTTTTCTAAATTCGACTATTGATAACGTGCTGGCGCGTCCACTAAATGAATTGATTGGCCAAATGGAGCCGGAGAAATTTGACTCGATTAAGGGGCAAATAACCGAACGCATTCTTGAGTTTATACAGAGTCAGGAGCTTTCAACCTCACTTTCGAATTACATACACGACGGTCTCGAGCGATTGCGCCCTCAGACGCTCGGTGCGGCACTAGAACATGTAAATCCGGATGCCATTCGGCGGGCAAAGGAAATACTGACGCAAGGTTTGTTGGGTCTTTTGGCCCGCGAGGAAACGGCGCGCACCATCAATTCGATTCTCAATTCCCAAATTGAACGTTTGCTCACAGTTCCCATCGGACGTCTTGGCGATCACATTCCGGAGGCTACGGTAAAACGCGCAGCCGAAGCGTTAGTTGAACGCATCACAGCTACAGCGCGCGAACGTTTGCCGACAGCGATTGCAGAATTTGACGTTGGTGGATTGGTGAGAAAGAAAGTGTCGGATTATCCGACTGAGAAACTCGAAGCCCTCGTGCTTTCAGTGGCGGCACAGCACCTCAAGAAGATTGAGATTTTCGGGGCGCTGATCGGATTCATCATCGGCGTGGGCCAGGCGATCTATTTCTGGTTAACTTACGTCCCCGGCCAATAAAGAGCAGTTCAGAGTTCAAGCTTTAGCTTGCCGCTGGAGTCGCTTCAAGCCACAAGCTAAAGCTTGAACTCTGAACTGCCTCTTAGTTGCCCGAGTTGAGAAGCCCAGCCTGAGTCGCTTTTGGATCGTAAGGCGTAGCTAAAAATTTCTTAGCCACCGACAGCGCATCGTCGTAGTTAATCCCCGACTGCACAGCCTTGTTGTATTCGTAGACGGCCTTGTTACGATCTCCCTTGGCATCATAGGCATTGCCGCGCTTGATGTGGGCCCACACTTCTATCCACGACGGTTTCATCGTGCCGTTGAGAGCCGCTTCAAAATTGTCGAGCGCGAGTTGCCAGTTACGCTGTTCCAGGTAAAGTAACCCAAGGTTGTAGTAGACCCATGAGTTTGAACGATCCAGTTTCAGGGCCGCTTCAAACTGCTGCTGAGCTTCGGCATAAAGGCCTTCCTTCATCTGCTCGATGGCCCGTCGCGCAATAATCGAGACCCGCAAATCTTCCGACATGCGGAGAATGCGATAGTTTGGATCGACGATAACTTCGAGCGGCTGGCCATTCGACTCAAAATCGAAGTCTTCGCTACGTCCTTCTATCCTGGTGACGATGGTCTGATTGTCACCTTCAGCTCGCAACATTAGCTGCACCGGCATTCGCAATGTTTCCAGCGTCTGCTTCACGGTGCCGCGTGTGCGAAACTTGCCACTGCGTGTGCGGATAATTTGATAGTCAACTGTAAACTCCGGAACACCCGTGCCCTCCACCCACTGGGCAAAGAAATAACGCATGTTCCCATCGCCAACCTGATTTGCGAGTTTCTCGAAATCGTCGATCGACGCGTTCTTCCCACGGAATTGTTGAAGATACATGCCTAGCAGGCGGTCGAACTTTTCCTTGCCAATGGTTTCGCGCAACATGCGAAACACCATCGCGCCTTTGTGAAACACTATTGATTGATACGCAGCCGACTGATCGTCAAGCGCATTAGGAGCCCGCGCAATCGATGCCGTTTGTTCAAACGTAAGCGCTCGCTCCTGCTGTTCACGCTGCGCCGATTCCAACGCGCCACCGGTCAGGCTTAACTCGCGAAACGCGAACGCGCTCCATTCCGCCAAACCCTGCGAAAGCCAGGCGTCGTCAAACGACTTGAGACCAACCGTTTGTCCCCACCATTGATAAGCAACTTCACGGGCCAGCTTTTCTTCAGGCATGGGCCGCGAGGAATCGAAGAGTCGCGAAGCCAGGAAGATCATTCCAGGTCCGGAGTAGCTATCAACACTGTCGTCGTCGATTTGAGTCACTACCAGGCGAGTTCCGAAAATGGGTGGTCCATATTGTTTGGAGTAAAACTCGAGCACGTGGCCCATCATTTCGGCGTAGCCATTGATGCGCCCCTCGCTGCCTGGTTTCGCGTAAAACTGGATATCGTAATTACCAAAGCGGAGGTTGCGATTGATGTACTGACCTGCGGCGAAATTTCCCACCAGCACTGGCTGCCGGTGCACAAACCGGAAACGGACCGCGCCATCTTTAGCGACACTTTGAGCGACCACCGGATCGTCGCTGGTACCTGCAACCTGCAATCCAGCCGGAACGATCAGAGTGATATCGGAAGTAGCTCGGTCAGCGGCATAATCGTGGAACGGGAACCAGCGAGAGGCATACATCAAATACGAACCTTCATTACCAACATAGGCCAAACGCTTGGTCGGCAATGGTCCACCTTCAGGCGACACGAGTGCGCCGCTCCAGCGGAATCGAAGTGTTATTGATTGATTGGCGGGAACAACCTGGCCCAAATCGACCCTGACGCTCGGTCCTAGTGAACCTACCCCTACCGAATCCTGTACGAACCCAGTCAGCGGCTTCCCGTCTCGCTCGATGCTCTCAACGCGCAACGACCCGTTCAGTTCAAACACCAGGGACCGCGTGGGTTCCAGCGGAGTAACGGTAATGTCTGCGCCGGCCCGCAGCATATGCTGTTCGGGAATGAGCTGCGCCTCGATGCGGTAGTTAGTGATGTCAAAGCGACTGGCAGCCTGCTGTGGCGCCGGTTGCTGAGCGCTGGCCAAAGCAGTCAAAAACATGACCACCGCAACACTTGAAAGCACTTGGGGAAAGATCGGCCTGAATATCTTCATATTGTCTCTGCTTCTGTTCTTAGTAATCCAAACGCGAACTTACCACAGTCGTAGCGCCCGTATTTATAGGTCCAAAGACTTGCACGGGGTGGAGACTAGCAAGGGTGACCGCCCTGGTGGAAGCTTTCTGCGTCGGGCTTTTGGATGGTAAGAAGGCACGACCGGTTGGCTGATTCATACAAGAATCCCGAGAAGGTGACGTCGGTTTCGCTCACTCCCCCCGGAGACGGCCAATCCAGTGCTAAGGGCTTGCTAGGGGGTGGATTTTGGGGCTCCGACGAAGTTCATGCCAGTCAGATCTTCGCGAACTCCGGACAAAACCCTATCAGCGGGTTCAAAGGAAAATCCATCTTTCGAAGGAATCACACGATAATTATTGCTCGAAGGCGCCACCGTGAAAGAGTAATTTCCGGACGAGTCGGTGGTAGAGGCCAAAACGCTACCCTGCGGACTAATCAACACCACAACCACATTCGCGATGGGGTTATTACTTGAATCTGTTACCCGGCCCTTGATCGTGGCTACCGATGCACGCGGCTTGTTGATGCTTTCAACGATCGCCGATTCCGGGCTACCAGGATTGGCCGGAGCGGTTTTTGGGGCAACCGCCGAGGAAGTAGAGTCGGGCTTCGGTTCTGGAGTGGTTGGACCCGAAGGTTCTGTCACCTGCGGAGCAGCTGGCGACGTAGCCTGACTCGAAGGCGGCGCTGGAGACGGAACAGGCTGATTTTCAACCGAGCTGGTTTCGCCACCGGTGGTGACCGGGGCCGCTGCAGCCGCACCGATTTGCTCGTCAAGTCCCGCAAGCGAGCCATGTACGTCTCGATAGAGGCGCTCAATCACCGTCCGGCGCGCCGGATCTGGATCACCGACGCTATAACTCTTGATGTAACTTGAAAGAGCTTCCTCTTTGCGGTTTACACGATGAAGTGCGGCGCCCAGGTGCCACTGAGCCGAGCGCCACGCTGGCGTCTTCCCTGGCAGAATGTTAGCCGCCCGCTTCAAGTGATCCACGGATTCTTCCAATTTGTCCTGATTGAAGAGCGCCCAACCCGAAATATCTTCGATTCGACCACGAAGCAGGTTCGACAAAATATTGCGCGGCGCTTCCTCGATATTCGGTGTGCCCCCGGCCGCAATAGCCCGCGCTCGACTATCTCGATACTCGTCCGCTTGCACAGCCAACGTCACCTCAGGAACCGTCAACCCGGCATCAGCCGTGGACCGGGCTGCTTCCGCGAGTTCGTGCGCAGTGGAAAACCCGATGCCTTTTTGTAACAAGCGACTGGCAGCATAAAGTTGACGATGGACTTGTGAGGGATCGCTTCCAGAGGCAAATTCCTTCGCGGCTGCCGTCACACTCGGCTCGTGCAGTGTCCCGCCTTCCTTGTCTCTGTTGATCAAGATGGTGAAGACCAACAGATCTCTAAGCATCTTCGCATTGCTTTCAGACTCTGCGGCGGTCGATTGAAAAATACTCGCGCGACGCTCGGGAGCAAGCAGCTCTGAGAATGTTTTTCCCTGGGCCAGTGAACGTCCAGCGAGACGCGTTTCTATTTGGCCATCTTTCCAGGTGAACGTCTCTGCCAGGACCTCCGACGCCTCACCAAACAGTCCAGCGGCGGCTAGCGCGTTTGCTAACTCATATTCGAGCGTTGGAAATTTTCCATACTGCCGCGCGAACCGAAGCGCGCGCTCTGCGTTAAGCGGTTTGCGTTGTGCCACAAACGTTCGTGCCATTGCGACGTGCGACCAGGTGTAACGTGGTTCGATTTCCAGCGCGCGTCTTCCCATTGCTTCGGCCTGAGTCAGATCATTGTGGGCGGCAAACCAATAGGCAGCTCCGGACAAGAGGGACAAATTCTTTGGCTCAGATTTCAGAGCCGCGTCTAATTCTTTTTTCGCCTCATCCATACGACCGAGATCAAGCAGCGAAAGCACCAGGCCCGTTTGCGCGCCTCGGTCTACTGGATCGTTTGCGAGCAGTCCACGGTACAGGGCGAGTGCCTCTTCTGATTTACCCAAACCACGATTGAGATCAGCCAGACCACGGCGAGCCGCCTTTGAATCTGGCTCGAGCTCTAGCGATTTCTTGTATTCCGCGACTGCTTCGTCCAAACGTAACGAGATGTGTAAGGCAAGACCCAGGGCTTGATGAGTCTGAGACGAATCCGGCGCGAGGGAAACGGCCTGAGTTGCGATGCGCACGGCTTCATCTGCTTGTTCAGTATTAATGTAGTAGCCCGACAGAGCGACTAAGCGCTTTGCGTCAGTTCCGAATCTTGTTTCGATACTCTGCGCTGCCCGCGCGGCGGCTTCACGTTCACCACGCAGGTACAAGTTCAGCGGAATCTGCGCAACCACCCCCGAGAACAGCTTTTCCGACATGTCGACAGGCGCTGAGCTGATCGCGAGCATCAGTTGCTCAATACCACCGGGCCCATCGCCCTTCTTGAGACGCTGATCGCCGAGGCCAGCATGAGCACTCACCAGTAGCTCGATTGCCCTGGGTCTCGACTTCGAATCCGGATAATCACGAAGAAATTCTTTGAGTTTGTTGATGCGTGCCTCAAGTGGCAACGTCAGGGTCAACTCAACCTCTTCAGATTCATCAGCGTCCTCTTCTGGCGTGGTCACTGATTTTCTGGTGGTTGCAGCTCGCTCGGTGCGCGGAGCTGGCGTTGTGACTCGAGTTGTGACTGCAGGGCTCTCTTCGGTCCGCGTTTTCGCCGCAGTCTCCTCGGCGGGCGCTCTGACTTTCGTACTTGCTTCAATCGTGACTGGATCGTTGGTGGGAGTCGATACTGGAGGTGACGACTCAGCCGGATCAGTTTTTGTTTCAACCGGATCAGTCCTGGTCACAACTGGATCAGGTTTTGTCTCAACTGGTTCCTCAACCGGTGTTGGAGTTGGTACTGGAGGTGCTGCCGCAATTCTGGGTCTAACAGATCGAGCTGACGGCGGCGGCTTCGCGGCGACCGTTTCTTCAGCCGGTCGCGAGTCATTAGCTGCCGCAGAACCAGAGCTAGACGTTTCAAAATCCGCCGGATTGAGCGCCAGCTTCTGGGCCATCGAATTCACAAAATGATGAACCCCCGCGTTTAATCCTCCGGCGAAGTCCCCGGCATTGATCAGCGCTTTCATACGCTGGCTCATTTCACCCAGCACAGCTTCAGGCAGGTCGCTTTGCACCGACCTACTAAATTGTGTGAACGACTCCTTAGCATCAACTGCAAGGACCAGCAAAAGGCTCTTGCTCTTCGTCGTTCTGGCGCCTACATTCCAATCATTTGCCACCTGCCGGGAAAACTGAAAGATGTCGCGCCCGGCCGTTGATGGCACTGTCACTATCGCAAACTCAATCCCGGTCTTCTGCTGTACGTTCTCTAGCAGGCCCGTCAATTGAAGTTTGGTCTTCTCATCAACCACACCTGCAAAGTCGTTCACATATCCGGTCCGGGCCGGCAGCTGCGTTTGGGCAAATTGAGTGCTCGTACCAAGAAGGACAAAACCAACGATAACGCTCGCCAGCAGAATCCACTTGGATGGGTTAGATAGCTTCATTCTTAGGTTCTCGATAAGGACAAATGATATTGCTGAAAGGGGGGACTGGTGGTGATTGTGTCACTTCCGTGGTTACCCAATGTTGTCGTCATATTCTAATTAATTGGGCCTTAAAGAGTGGCTTTAAGACCAATATGATCCGGGGGTTGCAAGGCCCATGATAACATCGCACCTTTGACTGGGCGAGGCGACTTCTTGCTCCATCGTGACGCCCGACGACGTTAAAACCCACTTAATCCCTATGAGTGAACTTGAAGATGCATGGGCGGTCGCACTTGCCAATGCCGAAGCGCGAGCCCTCGCTGAAGGCCGACCTGATTTTTCTGATTATCTCGCTTTGCGCACTGCAAACGATTTTTTGAGGACAGTCGGCACTGACTGGTTGCTCACTGCTTTCACCAACTTCGCGGGCGAGGCCAACCGCGCCGGCGCTTCCATCAAACTCAGCCGCGAAGATGCGCATCGGTTCAAGGTTGGAAACACAACCATTGTTGGACCTCAACTGAACCTGGAAAACGGTATACGCAAACTCACCATCGAGGCTGGCTGGCCGCGCACACCACGCGACGGATTTATTCGCGGAGGCGGGTTAGCCTGCGCCAACATCAAACATCTCGGCATGAAGTCGTCACATGAGGAACTGCGTTTGATCCTTGATCCAAACGGAATTCCTAAATGGATCGTGCCGGAAAGTGACGACGGGTTTCGTGAGGTCCATGAATCCGATGCTCGTCGACATATAGCCATCCTGCTGCACACCCAGCTCAATCGCCCTTAACCATTTCGGCAACGCGGTGCACGTTTTCGAACCGCCTAATTCTGCCGACCAATCCAACCTCCTGTAAAACACGGCCAATTTTTCTAGTGAAATTACCGAAGTCGTCGATCAGGTTTTGGGCACGGTGTTTGCCAAACCTGATAACGGCAGGACGCTCGAAGTCGAAGGTGTCCCCCGGCGAGCGACGAACTACCGGCGCCAACGCTGCAGAGCAATCTCAGGCGTGGTCCGCTACAAATGAAATGAGGAGGGTTACGAATGACTAACCGACGCACACTAATGTTTTCGATCTTTGCGACTGCGGTGATAGCTCTCTGCTTACCAGTTCTGGCAGCAGCCCAAGGCACTTATGATCCGTGGGGCCGCAATCGCAATGGCGGCTATGGTGGTGGCTATGATGAGCGTTATGTTCGCGATTCAATTCACCGGCTTGACCGCTTGGCGAAAGATTTTGAAAAGGAAGTAGACCGCAATTTGGATCGCAGCCGTCGCGACGGCACGCGGCGTGAGGATCAGATCAATGCCGAGGCGAATCAGTTTCGTGACGCTGTTGGCGATCTCAAGTCAGCGTTTGGCAATGGACGCGATCTGAATCGCAGCCGCGACGAAGCTCAGCGAGTATTCCAGGAAGCCCGCCAGGTTGAACGGATCGGCATGGCCCGTGGATACAACAATCGGCTGGGATCGCTCTGGTCGCAGATTCGGAATGAGCTGAATGTCATCTCGAATGTCTATGGCAACTATGGTTACAACAATGGTGGTTACAATCCGAATGATCGACGTAACCGCACCAACAATAACAACGACTGGTGGAACAGGATTCCCTGGCCAAACCGGTAAGTCATTGATCCAGTCGCTTGACCTGAAAGCCTCGCCAAACTCGAAAGAGAATGGCGAGGCGTTTCACGTAGGACAGGCTTTGTCATTCGCAGTTTCAACTTGAAACCAGGCCTCTCCTTGGAGTGCGCCGCCTTGTCGGCGCT
>DATEPB010000098.1:0-7437 GCA_035273425.1 Pyrinomonadaceae bacterium
CTCGCCTGGAGGGGAAGATGTCGCCGGATGGAAAGACGATCGAGTTCAGTTTTCTCGATGTCGCCGGATCGACTCGGGGAGGATACCTGAAGGATATGGTGCTCACCTTGATTGACGGAGATAGTCATACGGTTGGAATTACTTTCGTTATGCCCGACGGTAAGCCGATCGCGTTGCGCGGCGAATTCAAACGCTCGAAGTGACCGAGCGGATAAGCGCCCTCGTCCCGTAGGGACGAAATGTTTATAGACCGCGGCATCTCCGAAAGTTCTTCCTCGCTCCGTGGGAGCGAAACGAGCTCGACTCTCCGATTGATCGCCTGAAACATTGCGATCCGCTGGAGCGCGGGTCGGGGTTAACCAGTTTTATAAACATTTGGCTCCTCTGGAGCCAGGAATTGCTTGCGGCGTTCCAGCTAAAAGGTTGGACCACTGCGTTCGCCTTAGTCTTATTCGACAAATGGAAGGTACTAAATCATGTCAAGACCAATCTCGTCATCCGCTGCGGTGTCGATCGCGTACTTCGTTCTGAGAATTCTCATCGTTGTGAACTTGCTCGGCGGCGCTGCGATCCTCGCTCTGCTGGTGGTCCTGCCCAACGAGCAATGGATCATGAGCGCTTTCAAACTCTCTCCTTCGCCTGAAGCAGCGCGACTGGTCATGGGCCTGCGCGCGATCGCCGTGCTCGGTCTCATCGCGACCCCACTCAATCATGTCGCTCTGAAGCGGCTGCTCGCGATTGTTAAAACGATTCGTATGGGAAACCCATTCGTCGCCGAGAACGCCGCCCGTTTGCGAGCGATCGCTTGGGTGGGGGTCACTCTGAACCTTCTCAGCATGGTGATCGGCGCAATCGCCAAGACTGTTTCTACTCCGGCGCATCCCCTTCATCTAGACGCAGGCTTTTCGATCAACGGCTGGCTCGTCGTAGTCCTGACTTTCGTGCTGGCCCACGTGTTCGAGGAAGGCGCGTTCATACGCAGAGACCTGAAAGCGACCGTGTGATGGCGATCGCCTTCAGGGGTATCTTCAACGCTCTGTGCAATCTCTGTGGTCTCTGTGTCTCTGTGGGGGATGCATTAGCCAGATAAGTCACTACAGAGGCACAGAGAACACAGAGGTTGCACGGAGAAACCAACCTTATTTTCCCGACAGACTCTTAAGGAGCGATCAAATGAAAGAAAGCGTTATGTTAACCATTAGCACTCTGCTCTCGGTTCTCTTGTTTATGTTTCACCTGGCGGACGACATCTACCGCGGGCTTGAACCGGGAAGTGTTCAAAACGTGGTTGGGGGAAGTCTCATAATGGTCGTTTGGCTCTACGGAGCCACCGTACTCGCCGGACGACGATCGGGATACATAATCATGCTGATCGGGGGACTTCTTTCGTTTGGTGTCGCCATCCTCCACATGAAGGGAAAGGGTGTGGGTGTCGCTAGCGGAGTAGTGAGGTCCAGCGGAGGCTACCGCTTCGTCTGGATGCTGTTAGCACTCGGAGTGACGGGGCTTTTCTCCCTCCTCCTCTCAGCGCGCGGACTGTGGAGCCTGCCATGGCGCAGGTCTTAATGTCCGACATGCTTCAGGAATCTCTGATCAAGTCGATCAATAGTCGGATTTGCCTAGCCCGCAGAGTGTGCGACAGCGTAAAGCCTCCTAAGGAACTACGGTAGTTCCTTAGGAGGCTTTATGCTGCCGCCCGCTGCGCGGGCTAATTGAATTTGCGGGTGCTTCTCTTAAACCGGCTTCGCGAAAAGTCTTGTACGATATGCTAAAAGCATTTCGGACACTTTCCATCCGACAAATCACTTTCGTCGCCGCAGACGCGCGTACATAGAAGTGATCTTGAACGATTTTGAGTTGACGATATCGTTCATTGCCCGCTGACTTTCGTGGTACAGAGCACTGAGCCCGTCAAGCTCTGTTCTGAGCTGCTCACCCTCTACTCTCCGCTGCTCAAGCTCTGTTCGGAGCTCATCAAGCTCTGCTCTCCGCCGCTCCTGCTCTGTTCGAAGCTGCTCATTCTCTGTTCTCAGCCCCTCAACCTCGGTTCTCAGGGCAGTAATTTCCTCACTACCCTTATACGGCTCGTCGTCCTCAAGCAGGTGGGTAAGCGCGCCATTATTCCACTCGTCGAGTACCCATTCGTTTCCGTGAGTGTTGATTAACTCGAACAGCAATCGCGCACACTGGATCTGGTAAGCCTCGCCTTTACCCTTCAATTGAGGAATGAAGGAAAAGATCACGGGGTTGACGAGTCCGTGTCGCTCATAGAATAAAGCAAGCATTTCGACATAGGGCATTATTTGCCTGCGATGCTCTTCAGTAGGCAACGACCCGCTGGGAAATTTCGATTCGTGGTAATGAATTCCGAGCGCCCGAATGTTGCGGTAAAACCTTCCCTCCCCAGCCTGACTTACTCGATAACCCCACTCAAAATCTTCAAAGTAATGTCGGAAACCCAGATCGTAGCGATGGTGACGGAAAACCTGAGTGCGAAACAGTGACAGACACCCGGGCACCCAATCGCAACTTCCGGATTCGCCGATCGGCTCATCGAAGCGTCGTCCCGCGGCAAGCAATTCGAAATCAATGACGCCAGGTTCCATGCGAAAGTTTGCACCGCACACATGGGTTGAGCCATCGGGAAAAACAACTTTGCCTGTGGTTGCCACAGCCTGTGGTTCCTGCTCGATTTGGAAGAGCAAGTGTTCCACCGCACCCGGCAATACCTCAACATCGTTGTCGAGCAATAACAGGTATTCGGTTTCGACTCTCTCTATGGCGGCTACGCGTCCGCCTACACAACCTAAATTCTGCGGCGACAGAATTAGCTCGATGCGCGCGTCGGCCGCGCAAACCTTTTTCAGTTGGCTTTGGGTATCCGCGCTGGAACCATTGTCGAACACGATTAGTTTGAAGGGGATGCGGACGTGCTGCTGCAACGCTCCAATTGCCCGGCGCGTTTCCTCGAAGCGCTCGCAGGAAAGCATGACTACAGTAATCTGACACTCGCTATGAGTCTGAGCAAAATCCTCCGGCAGTTCGTTCTCATTGGCGCGGGCCTGCTCCATGATCCTTTGTCTGAACGTCGGAGGATTATCGGCTAACGACACCACCGGATAATCCTGCAACGAGCTAAGGGCCAGTGCGGGCACTTTATGGTAGTTGGAGCGCCCGTAGCGGACTTTCTTGCCAAGCAGCGCCGCGGCAATCATCACATGGGCGCGGTCGGTTTCTATCGTATCGTGCCGGGCGATGGTCCATAGGAACTCGTCCAAACTTTCGCAAGTCATTGAGATATCGTTGTTGCCGGGTGGCACCTCACCGGTGAGCGCCTCTCCGTCAGTGCGGAACGCAATCAGTGTCCCGCGCCCTTCGCGGTAATAAGGACGAAAGTCAAAGAAGAAAGCTGTGTCGTGGGCGATTTCGGAATTGCAGAGCGAACGGATTTGATCGTATGACCCAAACTCGCGGGCGAACACGAATGCGTTAGTTCTGGTTAGCCCGTTGAGAACTGTCGGGATCGAGGTGTCAAACGTAGTCGGAAAAATGATCACTCGTCTAAATTGGTTTTCGATCCGCGGCAGATACTCGGGCATATGTCTATGTGCGCCACACCACGCGCCGCTCCCGGTAATGACTGCCAGATCGCCGGTTACTCCATCCAGTTTCAGTAACTCAACTTCGCGATAGCTGACGCCTTCCAAAAGCTTCCGCATGCCCGCATGAATAAGCTGGTCGCCCATGTTGCCGTAATTGCGGATCACGGTAATGTCCGTCGCGTCCTGCAGCGGCTCAAGCAACTTTGCGCGACTCGCTTCAAGATCGAGACGCCGAAGATCATTCGAAAGGCCCGGGAAGGATTTGTGCGTACCACTTGAAGGCCGCTGGTTCGGCTCATGAGTCTGCTCTTCGAGATTCGTTTCAGGTTCCCAGATGTCTACGGAACTAGAGATGTGCACTTGAAGATAATTCCGCGGAGCACTCATAGAAGTAATTGGAGACACTGAATGATACGAGCGCGCCATGCAGGGAAACGCCACCATCAGGTTGTGCTCGGGAGTGATCCTGATGGGGCTTTCGGTATCCAGCTCCGCCTGCGCGGCGGTGTGAAGGAATAGCTCGCCGCCTTCCATTTGCGTCTCTTTGTGATCACACAGGTAGACGAGCAGCGAGATCAATCGCCGGCGGTGGTCCAGGTGTATAGGCCTTGAGTAGCCAACGCGTCCCTGGTGGATATCCATGCGGACCCACAACTCATGCGGGTCATATTCAATGCGCCGCAAAGTCGCAAGTTCCTTGTCGATACGATCTTCCCGGTAAGGTACGTAGCGAGCCTCCGAGAGGTCGATCTTGCAGCCGGCTGGTTTCCACCATGAACCAAACTGCTCTTTGGCCCAGTCAATGAATTGTTGACTGTGAAATGTATTGAACAGAGACTGCCATGCTGGATGCTCATCCAGTAATTTCTGATATTCCGCGTCTCCCCAGTAAAGCGAAAAGCCAGTCGGGCCGGTGCTGGGCGGACAGACGGGAAATGACTCCCGCAATTCTCCGTAGTGTTCGGGGTTTATAAATTGATTATTAATTACGTGGGGAAACGGCTTGGTTAATACCGGTAGGGTGGTTAAGTCGCACAAATTGTGGCTACCCTTTGCAGATCCAAAACCTTGTTGCATACGACCTTTAAGGAAATCTCAAAAACGTCTTCGAGCCCTTCGATTATGAACACGGTTGAAGACAAAGGACAAGTTAGGGTGACGATAATGCTGAAAGCGTTATTCGTCGCAGATCAACCCATTGGCTCGTAGCCGTAAAGTGCTAAATCGTCGCGCAGTGCTTGTTCAAGAAACTCGAGGTCCGCTGCACGCGCCTCAGCGCGGCGCCGGCCCACCGATTCGAAGTCGATCGGATCTAGCGCTTTGCCCTTCCACTCTACCGAGCGCTTTAGCACAACATGACTCGGAGTCTCGGATCGGAGCTGCGCGGGCTCAAACGTCTCTCCCAGATATTCCATTACACCAGACAACGCCTGTTCGGGAGAGGCAAGCAAGTCTTCGTAACGCAACACCAGGAAGCGTTCGTAGTACTTGTGCTGGAACTCCTCCATCCGACGCAGACTTTGTTTCCATAACTCCGCGGCCTCGGCTACTCCCGATCGCCACCAGGGCATTTCGGCTAACGAGAGCGATGTGTCACGTCCGTCTCTCAACATGCAGATCACTTTGGCATTCGGGAAATGACGGAGAATAGAGGGTATATGTGCCAGGTGCTGCGGCGTCTTTTCTCCGCAGCGAGACTTCCCCCTGTGCAAAGCGTAAAGGTCAAGGATGGCGGCCAGCACATCACCAGGCTCGGGTCTTGTTCCCAATCGGCGCCGAACCATTTCCGGTTCGATCTGAAGCTCGCAGAGCCGGCTCCAATTCGCAAGAACATTGATCAGACTTTCATCGTTGCGATTCGTTAGAAGTGGCGCCACCTCGTCGAAGAATGCCGTTTCCGGTGTAACACACAGCCGTGAGTGGCGATCGATAAGCACACTCAGCAACGTGGTTCCTGACCTCGAACAGCCGACAATGAAGAAGTAACCCTGGGTCGTGTTCACGCGATCACCATCAGTCTTTAGTGTCCGAAATGCTTCAGCTTGTCGTTGACGTGGGGACAAAGTAAAGCAAGCGCTGCTTAAGTCATAACGGTTTGCCACTTATACCGCGAAGCGGTTATGTAATTTAGCCCAGGGTTGCCGCGTTGCGAGGCTACCCTGGGATCGAATGGTGATTGTGGTCCAACCCCAACGGGGTTGCGGCTCGAGTGCCACTCGAACGAATCAACCACGGATCTTAATCGACCTACCTGGGCTAAATTACGTAACCGCTTCGCGGTAGAAATCCTGAGGCATGTCGGACAGGACCTGTTGCATCGTTATCACCAGTTATGGTTTTCTGTGTCATCAACGTACACAGGGAGAAGACTCATGAACCATAGAAACTATCCGCTCTTAGCCGCCGCATTCTTATTATTCATCGCGCCAGCCTGTTTTGCGCAAACACAGTTTCCAGATACACCTGCCGGCACTCAGACGAAGGCGTGGTTGGAGGCTTTCAACGCTGGAGACCTCGAGAAATACAAGGAGTTCCTCAGCAAGAATCTCCCGGATCGTCTGGAGCGTGCTGCTCGGCACATGGAATCGCGGCAGGCGAGTGGCGGCCTCGAACTGAAGAAGATCGACGAGTCGACTCCTACAAAACTCGTCGCTTTGGTCCAGGAACGAAATTCTGATCAGTTTCTCCGGATGACCGCTGAGGTGAATGCCGCGGCACCCTACAAGATGACCAGACTCGACTTGCAAGGGATCCCACGACCTGCCGAGTTTGCCCTTCCGCACTTGAGCGAGAGCGAACTGATTGCGGCCCTGCGAAAGAAGCTTGATGCGGAAGCGGCTGCTGATCGGTTTTCTGGCGCGGCCCTGGTCGCAAGAAATGGCAAGACTGTTTTTGCACAGGCGTATGGTCTATCAGATCGCGATAAGAAAATTGCGAACACTCTGAAGACGCGCTTTCGACTCGGATCGATGAACAAGATGTTCACCGCAGTTGCTGCACTGCAACTGGTCGAAAAAGGCAAACTCGATCTGAAAGCGCCCTTTGGCAATTACCTAACTGACTATCCGAATAAAGACGTTGCTTCAAAGGTAACGATCGAACAGTTGCTGTCCCACACCGGAGGCACGGGAGACATCTTTGGTCCAGAGTTCGAGAAGAAACGTCTTGAATTAAAGACCCTGCAGGATTACGTAACGCTCTACGGTAATCGCGCACCAGTGTACGAGGCAGGCAGTCGCTGGCAATACAGCAACTACGGTTTTCTACTGCTCGGAGTGTTAATCGAAAAGGTTAGTGGTCAGAGTTACTACGACTACGTTCGTGACCACATCTTCAAGCCGGCGGGAATGACCGCAACTGCTTCTGAACCTGAAGATCAGGTGGTGGCGGATCGCAGCATTGGTTACACGAGATTTGGTGGCAATAGTTTGCGGCCCAATACTGACACGCTGCCTTACCGCGGAAGCTCAGCTGGCGGTGGTTACTCAACGGTGGAAGATCTCTTGAAGTTTGCGACCGCGTTGCAGGCTCACAAACTCTTGAATGCCCAGTCCACGGAAATGCTGACGACTGGGAAAGTGGATACACCTGGGGGCGGCAAGTACGCGTATGGATTTCAGGATGCGATGGCTAACGGTGCGCGTTGTTTCGGCCACGGCGGCGGCGCCCCTGGGATGAATGGTGAACTCAAAATCTGCCCCGGGCCGGGTTACGTAATCGCGGTGTTGGCAAACATGGATCCTCCAGCGGCCAGCCGCGTTGCGGATTTCACCACTAACCGCCTGCCAGTGAAGTGAAGCTGGTGAATGGTGAATGGAACCAGCCCGCGGTAGCG
>DATEPB010000099.1:0-13888 GCA_035273425.1 Pyrinomonadaceae bacterium
TCTGGCAAAGATCTTTAGCCGCTCCCGTTCCTTCGCACTCATCAACAAATGTCCTCTCATTTGCCCACCCTTTCGGGTGCGACATCCTAGAGGGCTTTTCTATTCGGTTTCGCAGAGGGCTGTTTTATCTAGTTACGACAAAAACCTGGCTCCCATTTGGCGCAACTTTCGCCGCTGTGTTATCTTTTCTGGCTTTCAATCCTTCCAGTTTTTCGCCTTACTAAGGCATTAAAGAGGAGCAGACACAGAGTATGGCTACGTCCAGCGCAAATGCGACCGCCAACGGCCAAAAGGCCGGACGCGTGGTGCAAATTATCGGCCCGGTGGTCGACGTCGAATTTGAAGCAGGTTACCTGCCGCCAATCTATCAAGCACTCAGAATCGTTTCCGAAGGTTTTGACGTCCCCACTCCGGTTGATCTGATCGCCGAAGTGCAGCAGCACCTTGGTGAAGGTCGCGTGCGTACGGTTTCTATGTTGCCGACTGACGGCATGGTTCGCGGGATGAAAGCTATCGACACTGGTGGTCCAATCACGATGCCGGTGGGCGAGGGAACTCTGGGACGCGTGCTTAACGTTGTCGGCCAGCCTGTCGACAATCTGGGCGCCGTGAAACACACGGAACGTTACCCGATTCATCGACACGCTCCGTCTTTCGACGAGCAGTCGACCGAGCTGCAGATGTTTGAAACAGGTATCAAGGTCATCGACCTGATTCAGCCGTTTGTGCGTGGCGGAAAGATTGGTTTGTTCGGCGGCGCCGGGGTAGGCAAAACGGTTATCGTGATGGAGTTGATCAACAACATCGCGAAGGCCCGTTCAGGCTTCTCGGTGTTTGCTGGTGTGGGTGAACGAACGCGCGAAGGAAACGATCTTCTGCGCGAGATGGTCGAGTCGCAGGTCATCCAGTTTGGCGAAAAGTTTAATAAACACTTCCACGACACCGGCGAGTTCGACATGACGAAGGTCGACATGGAAGCAATTGGGCAGTCGAAGGTGGCGCTCATCTACGGGCAGATGACCGAGCCGCCGGGAGCGCGCCTCCGTGTAGCACTGTCCGGATTGACGGTGGCCGAGTATTTCCGCGACAAGGGTCTTGATGTGTTGTTGTTTATCGACAACATTTTCCGGTTTACCCAGGCAGGTTCAGAAGTTTCGGCGTTGCTCGGTCGTATGCCTTCGGCCGTGGGGTATCAGCCAAACCTTGCGTCGGAAATGGGTGAAATGCAGGAACGCATTACCACTACAAAGACCGGCTCAATCACCTCGATCCAGGCGGTTTACGTTCCGGCGGACGACTACACAGATCCGGCACCGGCAACTACATTTGCGCACCTTGATGCGGTGACCGCACTTTCGCGTCAGATTGTGGAGCTGGGAATTTATCCGGCGGTTGATCCGCTCGCGTCGTCGTCACGCATTTTGGATCCACGCATCATTGGTGAAGAGCACTACAACACCGCTCAGGACGTGAAGCGTGTGCTGCAGCGTTACAAAGACTTGCAGGATATCATCGCGATCCTTGGTCTCGATGAATTGTCCGACGAAGATAAACTGATCGTTTCGCGCGCTCGTAAGATTCAGCGCTTCTTCTCGCAACCGTTCTTCGTGGCGGCACAGTTCACCGGTCTCGAAGGCAAATACGTGAAGCTGGAAGATACTATTAAGGGCTTCCGCGAGATTGTCGCCGGGAAGCATGACGATCTGCCGGAACAGTCGTTCTACATGGTCGGCACAATCGAAGAAGCAGTGGAAAAAGCCAAGTCGATCGCACAGTAAAATGATAAGGATGAAGGATGAGGGATGAAGGATGAAGTAGAACGATGAACAACGGTTTCATCCTTCATCCTTCCGCCTCCATCCTTGCTTGTTATGGCTCAACTTCAATTGGAAGTAGTAACACCCGAGCGGCGCGTGCTGTCAGAAGCGGTTGACGCGGTGACAGTGCCTGGTCTTGGTGGTGAACTTGGTTTGTTACCTGGACACACGCCTCTAATTTCTCAACTGCAAACCGGCGTGCTTTCGTATACATCCGGAGGCAAGACGCTCCAGCTACATGTTTCGGGCGGCTTTATCGAAGTCAAAGACGATCATGTTTCCGTTTTGGCTGAGATTGCAGAACGGCCCGAGGAGATCGACGCCGCACGCGCACGTCAGGAGCGCGAGCAACTTGAGAAAGAGTTGACTGGGTGGACTGGAACTGAAGAAGAGTTTGAAAAGGCGAAGGCGAGGCTGGAACAGTCTGTGGTTCGCATGCAACTCGCTAGCAAATAATACAAGAAGTTCAGAGTCCAAGCTTTAGCTTGCTCTTGTCAGCTAAGGCTTCAACTCTTAACTACTAGCTTCCCGCTCTGATCGCATCGCGCATCTCGCGCACCGCAGCCTCTAATCCTACAAAAACCGAACGCGCGATGATGTTGTGTCCGATGTTGAATTCCGTGACGTCGGCAATCCCAGCGACAGCTCCGACGTTTCGGTAGGTGAGACCATGGCCGGCTGCAATCAACAACCCATACTGCTTACCCAACGCGGCGCCTTCGCGCAATCGCTTTAATTCCTTGCCTACGTGCAATGCTCCTTCACCGTGGAACCCGCGGGCGCCAAGAGTGGCCTCAGCGTAAGCTGCAGTGCACAACTCTATTTGTTGGGCGTTTACTTCGTGAGCGGCCTCGATTTGACTTGGATCGGGATCAATAAACAGGCTCGCCAGGATCCCCGCCTGTCGCAGCCGGCTTACGGTGGCGCGGACGATAGCGATGTTCGCTCGGACATCGAGACCACCTTCAGTGGTTATCTCGTTTGGGCTTTCAGGTACCAGACTCACGGCATCCGGTTTCGCGTCGAGGGCAATAGCCAGCATTTCTTCCGAAGCCGCCATCTCGAGGTTTAGGTACGTGGTGACCGTAGCGCGCAAGGCTTTGATATCGCTGTCCTGTATGTGGCGACGATCGCCGCGCAAATGAATGGTGATCCCATCGGCCCCTGCTTGCTCACATAACATGGCAGCGGCAACGACGCTGGGCTCAGGGGCGCGACGTGCCTGCCGGATTGTGGCAACGTGATCGACGTTAATGTTGAGTCGTGCTGTCATTGGTTCGAAGTGTAACGCAAACTCTTAGTTTGGGTGCAGGCGATAATTGTTCCTATCTTCATCATAAGCGAACCACCAGTTTGGTTTACGCTTCCTGTGTATCGTGTACAGATTTGAATGCACGATCGTAGACGCCACGGCGAGCTTGCGAACGAATTCGACCAACTTCCCCGAGCATCTTCAAACTGTCGCTCCCCAGGTTGACCTTGCTGCCTTCAGCGTGATCCCAACGAACCGGAATTTCCCTGAGTCTAAGTCCTGCCCGATAAGCCAGGTAGAGCAACTCAACGTCGAAACCGAATCGATCTATGGTGGCGCCTTCAATCAACGGCCGGCACAAATTCATCCGAAACGCTTTGAATCCGCATTGCGTATCCCAGAATGGAAGCCCGGTCGCCAGCCGCACAGCGAGATTGAAAACACGGCCGCCCTGCTCGCGTCGCCATGATTGATGAACCCCAATCAGACTTCGATCAAGCGCACGGGAACCAAACGCCAAATCGCATTCGCCTGACACGATGGGTTCTACTAGTTTGGGAGTTTCTGTGATCGGCGTCGACAGGTCGGCGTCTGTAAATAGGGCAATTTCACAACGCGAAGCCAGCAAGCCGAGCCGGACCGCCCGTCCTTTCCCCAGATTTGATTGATAACTGATAACCGAGGTGTGAACGCTGCCCGTCTCGGCCAGTTCTTCACGTGCGGCGACCGACGTGTTGTCGGTAGAGCCGTCGTCCACCACGATTAGCTCCGACTGCGGCGCATATTCATTCAGATATGCAACGATCGCGCGCAGAGATTTTCCCAGGCGCGCTCCTTCGTTGTAAGCCGGAACAACAATTGACAGGGGATTCGTCATCAAAGGTTAGGTCGAATATACCATAGCGGTAGAAATCGCCTTTACCGAAGAAAAAGCCCACTGTGTTAAGATTCAGCCGTTAATTATGGTGTCCGAGGCGAAATCGGCTCATCGGAAACTATGTCAAGACGATTCATCATCACCGCCAGCGCGATCATCATGATCGCGGCCCTCGTTGGTGGCACCATTGGCCGCTCGCGGAAGTTTCGTTACAGCGCGCCGACTGCCAGTGCAGCCTCAAGGACCCAGTCAGACGACATAGAGAAGGACTTCAACGAGGCCCTTTCCTCGATCTCCGACAGTTATGCCGGTAATGTCGATTACGAGAAGGCCACCCAGGCGGCGATTCAGGGGATGCTTTCCACGCTCGATCCCCACTCGATGTATTTTCCTTACAACGAATTTAAGAAACTTAAGGAAGATCAGGATTCAAGGTTTTATGGGATTGGGGTCACTATCGTGCAGCATCGCGACGGTGTGTACATTCAGTCAGCTGTAGAAGGAACACCGGCCGGTAGATTGGGTCTGCGGTATGGTGACCGGATCCTCGAAGTGGATGGTCAGGACGCGCGTGATTGGACCAGTGAACAGGTTTCAAAGAAGGTGCGTGGCGGTCGCGGCGAGGCGGTAGTTGTCAAAGTGGATCGGGCTGGTGCTGAGGCACCGCTCACTTTCACGATCATCCGTGATTCGGTACCGCTGCCGTCAATCCGCAACGCCTACATGCTGCGACCAGGAACCGGTTATGTCGGCCTAACAGGAGGGTTTCAAAGCACCAGCGATGAAGAACTCCGTGAAGCAATCACGAAGCTGAAGTCACAGGGCATGCGGCAGTTGGTGCTCGACCTGCGCAATAATCCAGGCGGCCTCTTAAACCAGGCGATCGATGTGGCCAGCGAGTTTCTGCCGAGAGGGCAGGTTGTGGTTTCAGTTAAAGGGAGAACTGAATACAGCGACTCCATTGTTTACAAATCGAGCGGCTCCGAACCGGAAGATGTACCCCTCGTGGTTCTTATCAATCGCGGTTCCGCCTCCGCTTCTGAGATTGTTGCCGGTGCGATTCAGGATCACGGGCGCGGATTGATTGTGGGTGAGACGAGTTTTGGCAAAGGACTGGTCCAGCACGTTTTCCAATTACCATTCAATACCGGCCTAACGCTAACCACAGCGCGATACTACACGCCCTACGGCCGCTCGTTGCAGCGCGATTATTCCAGCGGCTCGCTCTACGATTATTACACCAGGCATGACGATGCCGAGACGACTGCTAGTCCCGCAGGATCTCCTTCGACAAAGCCGGTGCCATCTCCCTCGGCGCAGCCAACCGCGACGGCACACCCACCGAATGGTCCGGCTGTGACTACGGCGGCGAACAGAGTCTTCTACGGTGGCGGCGGTATCACACCGGATATCGACGTCAAACCGTTGATGTTTACTCCGCTGAGAAATCGCATCGCTGAGGCGGCGTTCCAATTTACTCGGCGCCTCGCGGCCGGGTTGGTCCCGGGACTTGATAGTTACAAGATCCAGCGGGTGCAGTACGGCCAAAACCCTAAGGCTGGGGATTACCCAATCAACGACCGAGTGCTTGAGGCTTTCCGAAGTTTTGTGCGGACAGATACTGAGTCGAGGCTAGCGGCTGCGCAACTCGATGAAGAATTGGACTTCGTGAAGTTGCGCCTGCGCGAGGAGATCGTGACCGCTGCGTTTTCTAATGACGCTGGTGCTCGCGTTTTGCTCGACAGTGATCCACAGGTTTTGCGCGCGCTCGAGGCGTTGCCTGACGCCAGGAAACTGGCCGAGAGCATCCGCACCGGGACCTTCCAGAGTTAACCAATTCCCGTCAAATGAAACAAGATACTTTCGATTCGGCTTTGCCGCCTCACATCCGGCGGCTAAGGCGTACGCTAAAATCTCAAGCGACTACTCTCGCAATCACACACTTCAAATAATAGGTTTCTGGCACCGTCAACAGGATGGGATGGTCGCTGGCCTGTGTCCTCTTCTCGATGATTTGAACTTTGCAGTGAGCATCGTTCGCAGCCTGCGCAATGATCTCCAGGAATGCGTGTTCAGGCATGTGGTAGGAACAAGTGCACGTAATGAGGATGCCGCCCGGGTTCAACAATTTGAGCGCTCTAAGATTGATTTCGTTATATCCACGTTCAGCCGCTTTCACGCTGGCCCGATTCTTAGCAAAGGCTGGTGGATCAAGCACGATTGTGTCGAATCGCTCTCCGGCCGTTTCCATTTCGCGTAACGCGTCAAACACGTTTGCTTCTCTAAATTCAACGTTAGCCGCATTGTTGATTTCAGCATTTGTGCGCGCAAGTTTCACTGCGTCCCCAGAAATATCAATACCGGTAACGCTGTCGCAGCTCTGCGAGAGATGAAGCGCAAAGGCGCCGTTGAAGGTGAAGCAATCCAGCGCGCGACCGTGAGCAACTGCCCGGGCAGCGACACGATTCTCGCGTTGATCGAGAAATGAGCCGGTCTTTTGTCCTGCGAGAGGCGCAACTTTGAAGCGGATTCCATCCTGAAGGATCTCAAATTCGTCAGGAGCGCTACCGTAAAGTGTTCCCGCGACCATCTCGAGTCCTTCATGCATCCGGACCCTGACATCGTTGCGTTCGATTATGGCAGTTGGTTCAAATTCTTCTGCTAATAGCTCAACGAGAAGCGGCTTGATTGCTTCCGAGCCTTGCGAGAGCGTTTGCAGCACTAGAACGTGAGCGTATCGATCGATGATTACCGAGGGCAGCAAGTCTCCTTCGGAATAAACCAGTCGATATGCGTTAGTGTCAGTTGAGATCGCAGCCCGCCGTGCGACAGCTTGACGAAGTTTCCGGCTCCACCATTCGCGATCGATTGTTTCTTCAGATTGGGACAGAAAACGCAATGCGATTTGGGATGAGTCGCTGTAGAAGGCTTGGCCAATGAAGTTGCGCCCTTTGTCCAACACGCTGACTACGGAACCGCCTATCGCGTCTGCAGTGTCATCAATATCGCTGCGATAGATCCACAGATGCCCATGGCGGATGCGATCAGCTCCGCGCTTCGTAACAATGATCTGGCTCATGGGCGGATACTGACATAACCAGGATCTGAGCGCCATACCCGACGCGGCTCAGCCGCCGCACCGTGCGGAAAGGCTGTGCCTTTCCGTTGCGTCTTACTTGGATGTATGAGGCTCTGCCTCAGAAAATAGGAGGCATAGCCTCCCAGACAGTTGGAGAACATCGGTAAGGCGTAGCCTTACCGCACTGTGCTGCGGCAAAGCCGCCCAGATAGCCTTGTATTAAGGTTCTGTGCAAAGTCTTCTGGCGCGGCTCTCAAGCACTCAAATCTGTGCATTGAACCAGGAGATCGTTCGAGCGTAAGTGAATTGCGGGGCTCTATTCGCTATGTTAGGCTTCGAAACTCTTTAGAATCATGTCGACTAAGTCACAAACTGAACGCCGCAAACGTTTTCAAACATCCTCCGGAATCGATCTTCCGGCTGACTTTAATCCTGCAAACACCGACCCCGTCGAGTACGAAAAAGACCTCAATTCGCCTGGCGATTTTCCGTTCACTCGCGGGATCTACTCGAATATGTACCGCGGCCGGTTATGGACCATGCGGCAATACGCCGGCTACGCCACCGCCGAAGAGTCCAACGCGCGTTACAAGTATCTGCTGGCCCATGGAACCACAGGTTTGTCGGTTGCGTTTGATCTGCCCACTCAAATTGGTCTTGATTCGGACGACGCGCTGGCCGCTGGAGAAGTCGGCAAGGTTGGGGTCGCTATCGACTCGCTTGAAGACATGTCGCGGCTATTTGAGGGCATCCCGCTGGACAACGTTTCCACTTCGATGACGATCAACGCGACCGCGGCAATTCTCCTCAGCCTCTACCTGGCTGTGGCGCGAAAGCAAAACGTTTCATTCGACAAAGTGAAGGGCACGTTACAAAACGACATACTTAAGGAATACATCGCCCGCGGCACCTACATTTATCCGCCGTCACCTTCGCTTCGTTTAGTCACCGACATCTTCGCTTATTGCGCCCGTGAAGTTCGCAACTGGAACACGATTTCGATCAGTGGATATCACATACGCGAGGCGGGCTCGACTGCAGTTCAGGAAGTCGCTTTCACTCTTGCCGACGGAGTCACCTATGTAGAAGCGGCAATAAATGCAGGTCTGGAAATTGACGATTTCGCCCCACGTTTGTCGTTCTTCTTCAACGCCCACAACAACCTGCTTGAAGAGATCGCAAAGTTTCGTGCAGCTCGCCGACTTTGGGCCCGCATTATGCGCGACCGTTTTAAGGCGCGTGATCCTCGTTCACTAATGTTGCGCTTTCACACGCAGACTGCAGGTTCCTCGTTGACGGCCCAACAACCGGAAGTCAACGTGGTGCGGACAACGATTCAAGCTCTAGCAGCGGTTCTCGGCGGCACTCAGTCGCTGCATACAAACGCGATGGATGAGGCGTTGGCATTACCGACCGAGGACGCCGCGCGACTGGCGTTGAGAACCCAACAAGTTATCGCGCACGAATCGGGGGTTGCCGATATAGCCGATCCGCTCGCAGGTTCGTATGCCATCGAGCAGTTAACCAACGAGATCGAAGCTGGCGCCAGAAACTACATCGGAAAAATCGATGCGATGGGTGGCATGTTGCGCGCGATCGAATCAGGCTATGTCCAACGCGAAATTCAGGAATCGGCCTATCGATACCAGCGGGCGATCGAAACAGACGAGGCTGTGGTGGTCGGCATGAATCGTTTTCAAACGACTAACGAGTCGAGCGTGCCAACGTTGCGCGTAGATCCGAAGATTGAGCAGGAACAGATTGAACGAGTCCAGGCAGTGCGGGCGCGTCGAGATGCAGCGGCAGCTGAGGTGGCGCTGAACAGAATTGAGGAAGCGGCACGGGGAACGGAAAACCTGTTGCCGCGAATCCTTGAAGCTGTCGAGGCGTACGTTACGGTTGGCGAGATCAGCAATCGCCTGCGTCGCGTTTGGGGTGAGTATCGAGAAGCGCCGACGGTTTGATACAACTCCCTGGTAATGAACTCCTTGGAGTGCGGCGGCCCGGCGCCGCTTTGGCCGCAGCGACTCTGTCGCTGCTGTTGAGACTGAAATCAAGTTGAGTTTCGCGCAGCATAGCGGCGCCGGGCCGCCGCATTCCAAAGCGCCGACAAGGCGGCGCACTCCAAGGAGTTGGATCTAATTCAAGTAGAGTGACGAAATGAACAGACGACAATTTGGAACCAACCTTGCGGCGTGTGCAATCGGTCTTGGTCTTGGCGCTAAAAGCCTTTCATCAGCGACTCCTCCAAAGTCCGACCAGCCGCGCATCGCGATTACGATGGACGACTTCAACTGGCAACCATCGTTGAAGTTGAATTCGACAGAACGAAATCGCGCAATTCTCGGCGCGTTGAAGTCGCACGGTGACTTGAAAGCTGCCCTTTTCGTGGCCGGGAAGCATGCGGATAACGAAACCGGAAAGGCCCTGCTCGGTGAGTGGGACAAAGCCGGACACATGATTGCTAACCACTCTTACTCACATTCGTATCTGAATAGTTCAAAAATCACCGCTGAAGTTTTCAACGCAGACATACTGAAAGGTGAAGCAGTTATCCGAGGTTTCCCTCGCTTTCAGAAGAGTTTTCGTTTTCCGTATTTGAAGGAGGGCGATAGTGCGCTGGAACGTGATGAGGTCAGAAAGTTCCTCAAACAGAATGGCTATCGCATTGGACATGTAACGATTGATGCGTCAGATTGGGCCGTCGACAGTCGGTTAACGAAGCGCCTAACGAAAGATCCCACCGCTGATGTAAAACCCTATCGTGATTTCTACCTGGCGCATATGTGGGAGCGCGCTGTGTACTACGACGACTTGTCCAAAAAAGCACTGGGCCGAAGTGTGAAACACACACTCCTGGTCCACTTCAATCTGCTCAACGCACTATTTCTCGCTGACTTGCTCGACATGTTCCAGACTAAAGGTTGGAAGCTGATTGATGCCGTCGACGCTTTCAAGGATCCGGTGTTTTCTTCTGAGCCAAAAATTGTTCCAGCCGGCGAAAGTATCATCTGGGCCTTGGCCAAGGAGTCAGGGCGCTTCGACTCATTGCTGAGATATCCGGGAGAAGATAGCCAATACGAAGACGCGAAGATGGACAAGATGAACTTGTAGTCACGATCCACCAACTCACACGAAAGCGCACCAAACTTCGTTCGTGCTCTTCCGTGTCCTTTAGTGGATCACGATGCAGCGATCAAATCCCGGAACGAATTATTAGACAGAACAGATGTCGCACCTCCTAGAAGTTACAAATCTTCAAACACAATTTCTGACGCGGAACGGACTGGTGCGTGCCGTTGATGGCGTGACTTTTCACCTGGACGCAGGCGAGCTGTTGGGATTGGTAGGAGAATCCGGATGTGGCAAGTCGATTACGGCGCTCTCCGTCATGCGTTTGATTTCGCCCCCAGGAAAGATAGTAAGCGGCGAAATTACTTTCGACGGAAAGAATCTGCTCAAGCTGTCCGACGCTGAAATGCGCCAGATTCGTGGCGACGACATCGCCATGATTTTCCAGGATCCAATGACCTCACTGAATCCCGTCTACACGGTTGGCGAACAGATTGCCGAAGCCCTTCGCCTGCATCGAAAGCTCTCACGCAAAGCGGCGCATGCCGCTGCCATTGAAGCGATGCGCGAGGTATCGATTCCTGATCCTGCTCGCCGAGCCAACGATTATCCGCATCAACTTTCCGGCGGCATGCGCCAACGCGTGATGATCGCGATGGCCCTCGCTTGTGACCCCAAGCTCTTGATTGCGGACGAACCGACCACCGCTTTAGACGTGACCATCCAGGCACAGATTCTTGAGTTGCTGGAAGAGCTGAGACGTCACCGCGAACTGGCAGTGTTGCTTATCACGCATGACCTTGGTGTCGTAGCAGAAGTCGCCGATCGAGTGGCCGTGATGTACACCGGCCGCATAGTTGAGGAATCGGCGGTAGAACAATTGTTCGCCCAACCGAAGCATCCGTATACGGAAGGATTGCTGCGTTCCGTTCCGAAGTTAACTCGAGCTGATGTAACCAAGAAGGAGCGGCTGGAGACGATTGAAGGGACTGTGCCGAGTCCAACTGAGCTGCCGCCAGGTTGTCACTTCGCACCGCGTTGTCCATATCGAATGCCGCGCTGCACGACGGAGGAGATTCCGCTCTACCAACTCGAGGGAGGCGCACAGGTTCGTTGCGTGCTATTCGATCTAGCTGCTGCAGTTGCGGCGGACCATCAGAAACTGTCGGCAGATTCTGCAGATTCCATATAAGAAGGAATCCGCAGATTACGCTGATTACGCAGCGCGGCCATATTGCAACCAGTCCTGGCTCCAGAGGAGCCAAATGTTTATAGGCACCGCGCTCACATTACGACCCCCGCTCCAGCGGAGCGCAATGTTCCAGCGATGACGCCTCGTCGAGTAGGTTTCGCTCCGATGGAGCGAGGAATATATTTAGACACCCGGCGTTCTATAAACATTACGTCCCTACGGGACGAGGAAGCTCGTATCGGAACCAATCTGCGAATCTGCGGATAGTTAAATGAATCAAGAATTGGTGAAAGTCCGGAAGCTCGTAAAACATTTTGCTGTTGAAGGCAGTGACGATGTGGTGCGCGCAGTGGACGGAGTTTCGTTTGATATTTTTCCTGGCGAGACATTGGGGCTGGTCGGGGAATCTGGTTGCGGGAAGTCCACTGTCGGACGATGCCTACTACGTTTGATTGAACCAACTTCGGGGAAGATCGAATTCGAAGGCCGCGACGTTACCGCCCTTGGTAAAACAGAACTTCGCGAGATGCGTCGTCAGATGCAGATAGTGTTTCAGGATCCTTACGCGTCCCTAAATCCGCGCATGAAGGTTGGCGACATCGTCGGCGAGCCTCTCGTGATTCACAAGATTGGCAACAGGCAGGAACGCAATGACCGCGTCGCTGAACTACTGAAGAAGGTGGGGCTCGATCCCGATTACCGCAAGCGATACAGTCACGAGTTTTCCGGCGGTCAACGCCAACGCATCGGCGTGGCTCGCACACTTGCCTTAAATCCTAAGCTCATCGTCGCCGACGAGCCTGTCTCAGCACTCGACGTTTCAGTGCAGGCACAAGTAGTCAATCTACTTCAGGAGCTTCAGAAAGAGTTTGGGCTCGCCTACCTATTCATTTCCCATGGCCTGGCTGTGGTTGAACACATTTCGAATCGCGTCGCAGTGATGTATCTCGGGAGGATAGTGGAGGTGGCCACTGCTGAGTCACTCTACGCGCAGCCGTTGCATCCGTACACGCAGGCGCTGCTGTCGGCCATTCCGGTGCCCGATCCAAAACAAAAACGGGAGCGAATAGTATTGCAGGGCGATGTGCCGACTCCGATCAATCCTCCTTCTGGATGTCGCTTCCGCACACGATGTCCGATCGCGATTGAGGAATGCGCAAACATCGATCCCGAACTGCGTGAAATTACTCCGGGCCACACAGTCGCTTGTATACGCGTTCCGGGTTGGAGTGACGCGCCGATTGCGGAATAACTTCTCTGTGCAACCCTCAGTGTTCTCTGTCTCTGTGGTGGACCAAACGCTGAGAATCATCCACCACTGAGGCACAGAGACACAGAGGTTACACAGAGGGACTCTGAAACCTGTGCTCTTTCGCATCCGTATTAACCAGGAAACAACTCGGACGGAGCAGTCTCCCCGTCCTCTCAATTTCAGGAGGATAACTAAATGAGCGATCCGAACGCCCCAGACTTTCAACCGCCACCACCACCGCCAACCGCAGAAGCAGAAGTTCTAGCTCCGCGCCCGACGAAATTGCGGCCTGTTGCAATTGGCTTGTTTGTCCTTGGCCTAATTGCAGTGGGATTGGGTGTGGCTAAAGTTCTACCAGGCGGAATCGGCACCGGCGCCGCGTTCGCTTTCTTTGGAATCCTCCTCTTCGCGCTTAGCTTCATTCGGTTGCCAGTGCCTGACCCGAACGAGCTACCGATCTCGGGCGTCCAAAAGTTGTTGGGGATATTCTATGAACCGACCCGAGTGTTTCGAAACCTGCGGTCGCATCCGTATTGGCTCGCGGCTTTTCTCACCATCGGGGTATTAAATGTCGTCTACGCGAATGTTTTCTTTCAAAGACTGACCCCCCAGCGGATCGTCGATTACACGATGGAAAAGCTCGAGCAGAGTCCAATCAAGCCGCCGCCCGAGGCAATGGAAACTGCAAAACAGGATGGGCTGGTGGAAGCCACGCAACCGATTCGGCGAGTACAAACGGCTGCCAAGAGTTTCTTGGGAACGTTTGTGTTTATGTGTTTTGTGGCGACCTTGTGCTTCGTAGGCGTGATGGCGTTCGGGGGCCGGATCAATTTCTGGCAGGCAGTCGCGGCAACCTTTTATGCGGCGTTGCCGGTGGTCGTGATCACCAAACTGCTAAGTCTGATCATCCTGTTCGTTAAAGCACCGGAGGATGTCCATCCAATCATGGGCCAGGAAACTCTGGTGCAGGATAACCTGGGTGTATTGTTCACGCCGGGAACGCAGCCGACATTATTTGTGCTCGCTTCTGCGATCGGAGTTCTATCCTTCTATGGTCTTTGGTTGAGAGCGAAGGGTTTGCACAATGCGGGCTACAAGGTTAGCTCAAGTGCTGCCTGGAGCGTTGCGATCATTCTTTGGGTGTTGGGGTTGATTCTGGGCGCGATCTTCGCGACGTTGTTCTCCAGTTTCATTTCGTAAGGATGGTACAGAACCCCGAGGCCTCGGGGTTCTGTACTGTGGCGTGCGTGCGTCGCCTCTCTCAAAAGCCTTCTGATTTCTCACAGTCGGGAAGGAGGATTTATCCCCGCTCTTACTAGCGCAAGAAGCTATTCGCTGTTTAGATAT